>JAYOEC010000016.1:0-7820 GCA_038106525.1 Minisyncoccota bacterium
GGAGTGTCGACGGTGCTTGCGGAAAATCCGTTTAAAGCGTTTTGGTCGAATTTCGAGCGGATGGAAGGGTATATCACCATCCTCCATCTTGCTGCGTATGTAACAGTGCTCACCTCGATGCTTCGCACTGAGGAGTTGTGGAAGCGCTTTTTTCTGACCTCGCTCGGTGCCTCAGTAATTGTTGCACTGTACAGCCTCTTCCAACTCTCCGGCGCATTTGCGATCAACCAAGGCGGGCTTCGCATTGATGCCACCTTTGGCAATGCAACTTACTTTGCTGTGTACATGCTCATCCACGCATTCCTTGCGCTCTATGCGCTCGCGCGCTGGGCGCGCGCTCGCTGGCAACAAGTTGCGCTCGTTGCAATTTTTGCGCTCGAGTCCGTGCTCGTTTTTTACTCTGCAACGCGTGGCACCATCCTTGGACTTGCAGGCGGCCTCTTTCTTGCAGGGCTAGTCCTTGCGTTCTCACGGGGGGCACAGCCATTGGTCCGCAAAGCAGGGATTGCCGCGGTTATGGCAGTGTTGGTGGCTGCGGGTGGATTTTATGCCATCAAGGACACCCAGTATGTTGTCGAACATCCGATCCTCTCACGCATCGCTTCGATCTCGCTTGAGGCGGGTGAGACGCGGTTTCAGATCTGGAACATGGCATTCCGTGGTTTTCAGGAACGACCATTGTTCGGTTGGGGGCAGGAAGGATTTAATTTTGTGTTCAACAAGTACTACACTCCTGACCTCTATCAGCAGGAACCGTGGTTTGATCGTGCACACAATGTAGTCCTTGATTGGCTGGTTGCTGGCGGAGTGCTGGGTGCTACGCTCTACCTTTCATTGTATGCAATTCTTGTCTGGTACCTGTGGCGACGAGGCAACCCATTTGCTTCAAGCGAACGAGCGATACTTACCGGGCTGCTTGCGGCGTATGGGTTTCATAATTTGTTCGTGTTCGATAACCTGATGAGTTATGTACTTTTCACTGCGTTGCTTTCGTACATTACTGTCCGTGCAGTTCCGCCACATGCGTGGGGTGTGCCGCTTAAGTCAGAGCATCTGCGCGTTGCAGTGCCTGTTGTGGGCGTTCTTGCTCTTCTAGGGTTGTACTTCATAAATTTTGCAGGACTCCAAAATGCCTCGGGTATTATCGAGGCGCTAAAACCACACGAGGAAGGGATTGATACCAATGTGCGATACATGAAGGCCGCGGTAGAGCGTGGAGGGCTTGGTAGTCAGGAGGTGCACGAGCAGCTGCTTCAGTTTGTCGCGCAGGTTCGTCAGCTCGGTATCGGCTCTGCCGAGTTTCAGTCTGAACTTGCAACCTATGCCCGCGACCATTTTCTTGAAGAGTTGCAAAAGTCACCAAACGATGCCCGACTTCTTATCTTTCTTGGTTCCTTCTTAAGGCAGTTTGGTGACTTTGCGAATGCCGAGTCTGCGATGCGCTCTGCACTTGCTGCGACTCCACAAAAGCAGACCGCATACTTTGAGCTTGGATTGACCGAGATTGCAGCAGGCAAGTACCCAGAGGCACTCGAGACATTTAGGACTGCTTATGAACTTGAACCGAACTTTGATCAGGCACGCGGATATTATGCTCTCGGCCTTATCTACGCCGGGAGGGTAAGCGAGGCCGAAAGTAACCTTCTTGAGTGGTATGGCACTATCACACCTGACAACCCAATACTGCTTCAGGCATATCTTGATACTGGGCGTTACACCGAGGCGATTCGCCTCGCAGAGTCGCGTATTGCACTCCGGCCCTCTGAGGCCCGGCCGCTGCTTGATCTTGCTGCGATCCTACTTCAAGCCGGAAGGAGGCTTGAGTCGGTACAGGCAATCCGCCGTGCAATGGCACTCGATCCATCATTTGCTCCGCAGGGTGAGCAGTTTATAGCTGAAATCGAAGCCGGAAGGAATCCGTAGCCACGGGTAGTTGCATTTTTGCATCAGACATGCTATACTTGCAGGGTGAGTGTTAGCGTTTGCTAGCTCCGCGAAAATCTGCGAAAGCTCCCCTTCGGGGGATTTTTCGTTTTTCATGCTAGAGTAGCTGGGTGCCCTTAGTGTGCGGCTGGTGGCGGCACTCACATAGATTTTCATTGGAGCTCGCACCCGCCAGTCGCACAGTGAGGGTACTGCTATGAAGATTTCCTACGGGGTACCCCTCTCGAGCATCACCTCATTTCATATTGGTGGCCCCGCCGCATGCGTCATTACGCTCGAGCATGAGAGTGAGTGCAGAGGGGTGTTTGATGCACATAATCATGCACTGATCCTTGGCGGCGGTACCAATGTGCTTGCTCCAGATTTAGGAGTATCGCAAGCGGTAGTAACAGTGGGGATGCAGCGCATTCAGGCGAGCAGGGAGGGTACCCACCTCCACATCAGTGCAATGGGTGGAGCATCGTGGGATGCGGTAGTGGCAACCGCTGTTGCAAGAGAAGCGTGGGGGATAGAGAATCTCTCATACATCCCAGGTACTGTTGGCGGCGCAGCAGTGCAGAACATTGGTGCGTATGGGTCGGTGCTCAGCGATTCAGTGGTATCTGTTCGAGTCTGGGATCGCGTCCGTAATGCCTTTCGCACACTGAGTCGGTCTGAGTGCGGTTTTGGATACCGCACCAGCATCATGAAGCAGCATCCCAACCGTTTTGTGGTGGTTGAGGTAGCGCTGATGCTTGCGGCACAGGGGCCGCAACTTTCGTATCCGGATCTTGCGCGCCGCTTTCATAGTATGGCGCCGTCGATCGCGGAGGTGCGTGCAGCAATTGGGGAAATCCGTGCAACAAAGTTTCCGTCACTTGCAACACATGGATGTGCCGGTTCGTTTTTTATGAATCCAGTGGCAACTAATGCAGAGGTCGAGGCGTTGCGCATTCGGTATCCAGGTATGCCGACTTTCGAACTTCCTGAGGGTGGAACAAAAATACCACTCGCATGGCTGCTAGATCATGCAATCGGAGCGAAGGGGATGCGTGTCGGCAGCGCGTTTGTGTGGGACGCACAGCCGTTGGTGATTGCAGTTGAGCGCGGTGCGACAGCGCGCGAGGTGCGCGAGCTTGCTGAAAAAATTTCATCACGCGTCTTTGAAACTACACATATAAAAATTTTTCCTGAAGTTGTGTTGCTCTAGTTATCCACACACAAAAATTTTTTTGTATTGTGCACGCGCACAGATGTTCAATAATGAATGCAGCTTGTATTGCGACGCATGAGTGTGGGTGTTCGCACAACACACTCACCCTCGGTCGAGCGTCGAGCGCACTACAAGTCGTTAATTCTCCAAAGCTAACCCTTGCATATGAAAAAGAAGAAGGCAGCAAAGAAGAAGACGACAAAGAAGGCAAAGCGCTCTTCCAAGAAGCGCCGCTAAATTGTCAAGGTTTTCCCCGCGGGGAGAATCTTAAAAACGCCTCGGTGTCCGAGGCGTTTTTTATTGTGTCGTTTCGTGGTATCGTAACATTCACCATGAGCGTTCTGGACTCATTATTTGCTCGCCGACATCCGTATCTTAAAGCTGCAGAGAAGCTGTTGCCGCTGGTCGCTGCTGAAGAGCAGGGGATGCAACAGCGCAGCGATGACGATCTCCGTGCGATTACGCAGCAACTACGCGACGAGCTTTCCGCTGGCGCAGCAATTGACACCATCATTCCGCGCGCATTTGCTGCGGTGCGCGAGGCGGCGCGACGGACGCTCGGTGAACGCCACTATGATGTGCAGATTATCGGAGGGTATGTGCTCCATCGCGGAGGAATCGCCGAAATGCGCACAGGTGAGGGTAAAACACTGGTGGCAACATTGCCGGCGTACCTCCATGCGCTTCTTGGCCGCGGTGTTCATGTGGTCACCGTTAACGACTACCTTGCGCGTCGCGATGCCGCGTGGATGGGTCAAGTGTATGAGGCGCTCGGGATGTCGGTTGGCGTTATTAACCACGATCAGGCGTATCGGTACGACCCCGCGCATACTGAAAAGGATGCTGAGCGCGATGCAGTAGGGAGTTACAGGATAGTATACGATTTTCTCCGCCCAATCGAACGAGTTGAAGCCTATCGGACTGATATTACTTACGGAACGAATAATGAGTTCGGTTTCGACTACTTGCGAGATAATCTTGAGTATCGTGACTCTGGGGTCCGCCAACGCGACCATTACTTTGCAATTGTTGACGAGGTAGACTCAATCTTGATTGATGAGGCGCGGACTCCGCTCATTATCTCTGGTCCTGCTCGTGATCCGGAGGAACTCTACAAGCAATTTGCAACCATTGCACGATCGTTTGTGGCTGGCGAGGACTATACTGTCGACGAGAAGGCGCGTGCCGTCCTGCTTACCGATGCTGGAATTGAAAAGGCGGAGCGGGCGCTCGGTATTGACGCACTGTATGCAGAAGGTGGCGCAAAACTGGCACACCACCTCGAGACCGCGGTTAAGGCTGCAGCGCTGTACGCAAAGGATAAGGAGTATGTAGTAAAGGACGGAGAGGTAGTGATTGTCGACGAATTTACCGGTCGTTTGCAACCTGGCCGTCGCTGGTCCGAGGGGCTGCATCAGGCAATTGAAGCGAAGGAGGGAGCCCAGGTTCAGCGGGAGAGCCAAACTTATGCCTCCATTACTTTTCAAAACTATTTCCGCATGTACGCCAGGGTGGCCGGGATGACCGGAACGGCACTGACTTCGCAGGAAGAGTTTTTATCCGTATACAACCTCGAGGTAGTGGCGATACCGACGCACCGGCCGGTTCAGCGCATTGACCAGTCGGACAAAATTTTTCAGACCGAGGTGGGCAAGTTTCGGGCCATTGCTGCCGAGGTCAAGCAGCGACATGAAAAAGGACAGCCAATCCTGATCGGAACCACTTCAATAGAGATGAACGAGCGGCTCTCGGCTGCACTGCGCGGATCAGGAATCCCGCACCAGATGTTGAACGCAAAAAATCATGAGCGGGAGGGCGAAATTATCGCTGCGGCGGGCATTCCGGGCGCCGTAACCGTTGCAACCAATATGGCGGGTCGCGGTGTTGACATCAAACTTGGAGGGCCAGCAGCCTCTCTTGAGGAGCGTGAGCGGGTACGGGCGCTTGGCGGTCTCTATGTCATTGGGACTGAGCGGCACGATGCGCGCCGTATCGACAATCAGCTCCGTGGCCGCGCCGGAAGACAGGGTGATCCGGGCGAAACGCAGTTCTTTGTCTCGCTCGAGGACAAACTGATGCGTATTTTCGCATCTGACATGGTCCGGAACATGATGGGTCGGCTCGGAATCCCTGAGGAAGAGCCGATCCAGAGCAGAATGGTGTCGCGAGCGCTTGAAGGTGCGCAAGAAAAGATTGAGGGTGCAAACTTTGATTCACGCAAGCATGTGTTAGGGTTTGATGATGTATTGAATGTCCAGCGGACAGCGATCTATGCAAGGCGGCGAGAGATCCTGATGGGGTCGCCAGCAGACATACTAAAGCAGGCGAGGGAGCATCTTAGGGCGGCGACAGTTCCTGAGGCGGCTCTGGATGCAAAGCGCGAAGCGCTCGGCGATGAGTCGCTCGCACTCGCTCTCCGGCAGCTTATGCTCCAGACTTATGATATGTTTTGGATCCAGCATCTTGAGACTATGGAGTATTTGCGAAGCTCGGTAAATCTGAGATCCTATGGCGGTCGTGACCCGTTTATTGAGTACCGAAAGGAGGGGTTGCGCATTTTTAGGCAGCTGGAGGAGAGCCTTTCTCGATTTATCGGAGAGGCAGTGCAGCGTATTGAACGCGCTCCTGCAATGCCTCGAACGGTGCAGCAACCAACCACGGGGTCAAAAAAGTATGATCGCAATGACCGTGTGACGATTACGAACGGATCCGAGACCCAATCCCTGAAATACAAGAAGGCCGAGCCACTCCTTGCAGAAGGATGGAAAATTGTTGCAGATACGGTATAGTGGCACCATGATGCATATGCTCCTTAGGCTGCTCGGTACGGCCGGCGCGTGTATGCTTGCAGCATACTTGGTTCCTGGGTTTGTAGTTGCAAACCTGTACACTGCACTTATTGTCGCCGTACTTTTAGGAATTATCGGGATCACCATAAAGCCGATACTCTCCATCCTCACACTCCCAATTACGATCATCACTTTCGGACTCTCTTCGCTTGTAGTCAATGCAGGGATTTTGTATTTCCTTGCCTCCTTTGTTGAGGGCTTTTCGGTTCAAGGATTCATTCCTGCACTTATCGGCGGATTAATCATTTCCGCAGTGCAGTGGCTACTGCATCGATTCATTTAGTATATGGCGCTTGTTGATACGATGACGATCCGCGCTGCGGCCGGTCGCGGTGGCGATGGGGTGGTGCGCTGGCTTCATCTGAAGGGTAAAGAGAAGGGCGGACCAGCGGGTGGGGACGGTGGTAGGGGAGGCGATGTCATATTTAAGGCAGTGCGGGATCTTGGCGTTCTTGCGCGATACAAGGGTAGGGGCGAGTTTAAAGCCGAACCAGGAGAGTCGGGAGGAAGTCAGAACATGCATGGTGCTGATGGTGCTTCAATTACCATTGAGGTTCCGGTTGGAGTCTCCATTACTCGCCTAGGTACAGGAGAAGTGTTTGAGCTACTTGAAGACGGTGATGAACTTATTGCACTTCGAGGCGGGTCGGGGGGATACGGTAACACCAGGTTTAAGTCCTCGACAAATCAGAATCCATTTGAATCAAGGGCAGGCGAGGCAGGCGAGGAGGACGCATTCAGAATTGAGCTCAAGATGATTGCTGACGCAGGATTGGTTGGGTTGCCGAATGCGGGCAAGTCGTCGCTCCTCAATGCACTCACCGCTGCACGGGCTCGCGTGGGAGATTACCCGTTCACCACTCTCGAGCCAAATCTCGGTGTGTTGTACGGGTTTGTGGTCGCCGATATTCCTGGCTTGATCGAGGGCGCTGCAGAAGGAAAGGGGCTCGGCCACGAATTTTTGCGTCACATCGAGCGGACCAAACTCATCATCCACTGTGTTTCGTTTGATATCCCTGACCCGCTTTCGGCATACCGAACCGTGCGCCGCGAGCTTGCCGAGCATGCAGAGGCACTCGCAAAGAAACCCGAGATACTCTTTTTAACAAAGAGCGATACCGTGTCGCCAGAAGATCGCGCACGGATTCTTGGAATGTTTAAGTCCGAGGGACTTGAACCGCGCACGGTGTCCGTCATTGATGATACCGAGCTCAAAGCTGCAGGAGAGGCGCTGGTTCAGTTTCTTTCAAAAGCGGTGTAGTATTCGTGGTATGGCGACCTATCGGCCCACTATCGGCCTCGAGATACATGCGGAACTGAAAACCAGAACCAAGATGTTTTGCGCCTCAAAAAACGACCCTGATGAGGAGCGGCCAAATACCAATGTATGTCCTGTTTGCATGGCGTATCCGGGGACATTGCCAGTGGTGAATCGCGAGGCAGTCCGGCATGTGCTCCGCGTTGGGGTGGCGGTCGGCGGGACGCTCGCAACATTTACTGAATTTGATCGAAAAAATTATTTTTATCCTGATCTCCCAAAAGGGTACCAGATTTCGCAATATCAATACCCTCTTGTCTCAGGAGGATCAATACTTGGTGTGCAGCTGACACGCATCCACCTTGAAGAGGATACTGCAAACTCGAAGCACCAGGGCGAATACAGTCTTGTTGACTTCAACAGAGCCGGAATTCCGCTCATGGAGCTGGTGACCGAGCCGGTGATCCACGATGCGACAACCGCGGGAGCGTTTGCGCGCGAACTGCAACTCATCCTCCGTATGCTTGGCGTTGCGGATGCAAATATGGAAAAGGGGCAGATGCGCGTTGAGGCAAAT
>JAYOEC010000005.1:0-15931 GCA_038106525.1 Minisyncoccota bacterium
TCTCGGCAGGAATCGTAAGTGCTTCGTATGGGCTTTGTGCTCTCGGCAGGAATCGTAAGTGCTTCGTATGGGCTTTGTGCTCTCGGCAGGAATCGTAAGTGCTTCGTATGGGCTTTGTGCTCTCGGCAGGAATCGAACCTGCATCACCTCCTTCGGAGGGAGGCATCCTATCCATTGAACGACGAGAGCGGTGGACCTAGCGAGAATCGAACTCGCGCTTCGGCAATGCGAATGCCGCGTCGTACCACTAGACTATAGGCCCGTGCAATGGGTCAACACGCCTTTGGTTATAGACCCAAAATACGGACGAAATAGAATGTATCACGAAGTCGGGCCGCCGGGAATCTTCCGCGCCTCTCGGCCTCGCCTGCGCTCAGCCTCGGACTGGACACCACCTCGCGATTCGCCGCAACGGCTCATAACGCTCCGGCGTTCGATTCCGGACGAACGCATACGCGTTCTCAATCGCACTCGAAGACTCGTGTCGGGCCGCCGGGAATCGAACCCGGTCTACATGCACCCCATGCATGCGTACTACCGGTATACTACGGCCCGAGTGCATGGAGAGAATATCATGCCTGCATGTATTCTTCCCGCAACGAGGGACGCAAGCTTTGCTTACGGCCCGAGTGCATGGAGAGAGTATTAGGCTCTTTACCCCACTAAGACGGCTACGATTGTGCCAAACGCAATCGGTCAAGTTCAATGTCGGGCCGCTGGGAATCGAACCCAGTCTTTACGCACCCGAAGCGCACGTACTACCGGTATACTACGGCCCGACATTGAACTCGACCCCAATGCGCATGAACGCGTTGAGAGCCGGTGGGCAGCACAGGGATCGAACCTGTGACCTCACGCGTGTGAAGCGTGCGCTCTAACCAGCTGAGCTAGCCGCCCGTTTGCCTATACTACCGCAAACCACGATTAATTTAAATTAGAGGAACATTCTCCCCACGAGCACTGTCAATCCGGACACAACCCCTCCGAGCACCGCTCCCCAAACCATGTCGATGATAGTGATGGTGAGCGGCCAATTCTTAAGCGTCGCAAGATTTGTGAGATCGTAGGTTGCGTATGCAACAAATCCAAACAGTGCTCCCAAAATAACGGCGCGCCACACTGAAGCATGATCGAGTCCTGGTTGAATTGCAAATATGAGCAATCCTACAAGAAAGATAAGATAGAAGACCGCTGCTGCTGCCCAATTGATTGGCCCAAGCAGCTCTCCAAGCTGCGAAGCATAAAACCCCCTCGCCACCACCCCAAGCCAGAGCAGGTCAAAGGTAATAAAAATAGGGATCGAAATAAAATAAAGGTATATGGATTGCATATGTGCGGTATATCATACCTCATGGTATAGTTGCTCGGCGGGCCCTTAGCTTAGTTGGTAGAGCGCCTCATTTGCAATGAGGAGGTCATCGGTTCGAATCCGATAGGGTCCACCAAAGCAGACTTCGGAGTATGAATTAGCTCCCTAGCCTTGGAAACACTGACTACTTTGTCAGTTCCAAATATTTTGCCGTCATACCTCACGCCGGTGGGAAATTGGAACCGGTTTTGGTAAAGTATTTGCATGGATTTGATGGAATGTCTTTCGAGCGCAAAACAAAGTTTATTTAGATTTGAATTTCTGCAAGAATTTTCGTCGTCGGATGAGTTTTCATATTTTCAAGAGTATAAAGCGACAGGCAAAGTTGAAGTACATTCATTGATGCAGGGTTGGTGGGATTTCATTGAATCAAAGCGAGATGAGGGAGTAACTCTTCAGCGTGTAAGGCTAGTTCGAGAACCTTTGACTGATTATGTACGATGGGAGCTTGAGATACACAAACAGTCCAGTGACTATGGAGACAACATATGTGTTTTGAAAGAAGAAAAAATAAACTCAATTCTCAAAGAGCTAGGTGATTTTTGGATTATTGATGACCACACAGTCCTGAAGATGCAGTATTCGGCTCAAGGACAGTATGAGGGTTTCTCTGTACTGCCAGATGCTGAAAAAGCAACCACCGCAAAGACCTACCTCATTGAACAATCCACTCCACTTTCTAGGCGATAAATTCCAACATCGTCCTGCCTGCGTAAGCAGGCCCATTAGGTCTACAGCGGCGTTACTAACTATGGATGAGAGTCGCCGGCAACCTGATCAATCTTTGCTGCAAGAATAAAGTCATTCTCAGAAAGTCCCTTGATCGCGTGTGTCGACAGCGTCACGGTTACCAAATGGTAGTCATGAAGATTGATGTCGGGGTGATGCCCCTCTTCCTCAGCAACATGCGCAATGTCAGTAATGAAGAGCACTGCATCGACAAAGTCCTTACACACAAACTCCCGTTCAATCGAGGTGGCGTCGGGCGTCAGCACCCACTCCCCTATCTCCTTTAGGAACTCGCGCGCCTCAGCTGCAGAGAGCGGCCGCACCCCGCCTTCACACGGTACGCACTTTTTGTTCTTCAGCTGAGTCATGTACGGCTCATGGTTAAATCAAGCACATGATCAACGAACTGCGGTAATGTTACTCCAACCGAATGCAGTGAGAGCGGGAGCAGCGAGTGATCCGTGAGTCCGGGTAAGGTATTTACCTCAAGAAAGTACAAACCGCGCGGCGATACGATAAAATCCGAACGCGAGTAGTGCCTAAGACCAAGTGCTGCATGAACCGCCCGTGCCTGCTCGCTGAGCGCTGCTGCAACCGAGCGGTCAAACGGTGCCGGGCAACGAAGATCTGCCGAGCCATTGTATTTTGCCTGATAGTCAAAAACTTTACACTGCAGCGGAAGAACAATTTCAACCGCAGGCAAATCGTACTGTGACTTACCACGGAGACTGTCGATAACCCCAACGCTTGCCTCACGACCGCGTACATACTCTTCAACAATTACCTGCTTTGCATACCGAAACGCATTTTTTACACCCTGAAGCAGCTGATCAAAACTCTCTGCAAGGGTAACTCCAACTGATGATCCTGAATTTGCAGGTTTGACCACCGACGGCTGTGGAAAGGAGCGGAACACCTGGACTACCACTGCCTCAAGGTCGGGGGTTACCTCAAGCAACACTTGGCGCGGCAACCGGATACCGTGCCGTTCAAGAACCTGTTTTGTCATTGTTTTATTCATGGCAAGCGCAGACGCAAGTGCGCCTGAGCCAGTGTACGGAATTTGCAGTCGGTCAAGCTCGCGCTGGACTCCCCCGTCCTCGCCGTACGCGCCATGGAGTGCATTAAACACCGCGTCCATTCCTAGAAGTGCGCGCTGCGGTGGCAGTGGAATACCGCGCACATGCCACACCCCATGCCGGTCGATGTATACATCGACCGGCCGATACGCCGGGTGTTCATCGAGCGCGCGAAGCACCGTCATGCCAGTCTTTAAAGAGACATCATGTTCGTCTCCCACCCCGCCACGAAGCACCGCAACAGTTTTCATCATCCCTATTCTACCGCGCGTACCACTCCTCAGGTTCAGGGTTATCCCAACCTGCCCCGCTCAAGCTCACGGACCATAGCAATCGAGCAGTTGCGGTGGATGATCTCATCAATCCTGATCGAGTCAAACAACTCGTACTCGTTCGCGGCGCTCCGACCATACATCTCAAGAAATGGACTCTTGACCGGGATACCGCGGAGCCGTTCCCCCTCTGTCGCAAGAAACTGCGAGTACTGATCAAAGGCATGCTGCTCAAAAAGGTAATTGAGCTCAAACGCCGCCTTTCGTTGAAACAACGACAACACCCACACAGCCCAGTAGTAAAAAAACGAAAACACCAGCGGGATAATGGTGTGTCGGATAAGCCCATTGTGTCCATGCGCCGAGACGATCTGCGAGATGACCACCACATGCATGGTTTCATTGTCCTGTGCATGCCGCGCAAATGGAAGCACTTTTGAAAGCCTGATTGCCCGCTGTTCGTCAGCGTAAAAGCTGGTTAACCATGTATAGGCAACCGCCTCCCAAGATTGGTATGGAATGCGAGCAATAACCTCAACGGCTTTAAACTTTTCGTAGCTCGGATTCTTGCCATACACGATAGTCCCTGCACTGACGAGGAGTGAGCCGAGGAGGCGCGCAATGAACGACGGTCGATATCCATCGCAATCTGCAGCATATGCCTGCAATTCGGCAGGGTCCTGCAGGCGCGCCACAAGCTCTTCATGTGTTCCTTTTTCCATACTTCAAAATTATACACTCCTGCGCGCACGAAGTGCACGACGGTGTCTCGCAACCGAAAACCGATGTGCCTCCGCATTTGCAAGCAGTATCGAAGCGCGGTGGCTGGACACAATGCCATCCGGCCCGGTGATGCTCTTCGGCTTGTGTCGATTATCCTTCGTTACCACTGCAAGAGGAATTGATGCATCAACCTGTTGTATGACTTTTTGCGCGACGGCACGGTGGCCGCGCCCGCCGTCAATCACCATGAGTGACGGGCGCGGCCATTCGTGATGTCGCAGTCTCCGCTCAAGGATCTCCTTGAGAGCAGCATAATCATCCCCGCGATCAGTCGTGCGGACCGTAAAAGTACGGTACTCGTTTGGTGCCGCAATACCGTCAATCACCACAGCCATGACACCGCGGGCGGATTCTCCGGCAAGATGCGCAACATCGTACGCCTCAATCCTGAACTCGCTACTCGGCGCAGTACGATACTCGTCTTTGATAAGAGCAATATCCTGTATGTGCGTAAGTGCAAACAGCTGCCGCTGCAGCTCACCTGCCTGCTCAAACTGCTCGTTCCTGATTGCCCGCCCGAGCGATTGCTGCAACGAACGGATGATCCCTTGCTTGTTTCCCTTAAACAGCTGCACGATGTGTCCAACGGCGCGCCGATACCCTACTCCAAGCTCTGAAGGATACTGCCCGATAGACTGGTTGAACATCACCAGCCGCCGCTGCGACGAAGAAAGCTCTCTATCAAGAGAGAACGGCGCATCAATGAACGGAAAGATCTTCCGAATAACCTTGAGTGCTTCCTTCAAGGATCCCCCCTGAGTAAACGGGCCAAAAGTATGCCGAACCTGCTGCGGTTCAAACGCTGCCCGCAACTCTCTCCCCCGCACCATCCTTACGCGAGGAACTTTTTCCTTTGTTACAACAATAAACCAAAAACTTTTATCATCTTTTTGATCGGTGTTTCCAACCGGCTTCAAGGCACGGATCAGGTTTGCCTCCATGATCAGTGCCTCAAGCACTGAGTCGGTCTCAACCCACTGTACCGCCGTCGCATCGGCCACTGCACGCGCAACCAATGCACTCCGCTTTTCGCTCAGACGGTGATCAAAGTAGCTCCTAATGCGTGAGCGGAGCGATGTCGCCTTACCTACATACACTGTCTCGGTGCCTCGCTTAAAGAAGTAGACTCCGGGGCCGTCTGGCATCTCCGAAAAAACGAGTGCGTCACGATGCATGCTATTTGACAATCGCTTTTCCTGGGAAGCGGAAGTCAGCATACTCAAATGCACCTCGCGCCACAAACTCTGGCGACAAAAATAGAATCCGGACCTTGTCCATCAGATCCTCTCCGATGTCCGCTGCAGAAAAGATGATGGTGCCTCCTGTTCCTAGTGTTGCCGACACATCCTGGTTTGGATCTACTGTGACACTCGTTATCGTGCGGCCCATAGCACCTGAAATCTCATCGAGAAACAGATGAAGTTCAGCAAATGTTCCCGAAGCAAATCTGGCAGGATTCCCCTCATCGGTCGGACCTGTATACACACGATAAGCATGATTTAAAGGTGCACGACCAAAAATGAGCCCGTCAGTATCAACGAGGTAGCATCCTTCAGATGAGCACCACACCGCAACCGGCATCCGCTCGCGGACTGCAACGACCACTGTAGTCAACGATGTTCGAGATGCATTTGCAGAGAGAAGTTGCGGAAATGAACTAATCATTGCCTGCTCGACAGCATGAAGCGGCGCAAGTGGCGAAAAGCGCTTCGGAATAAGTAACCATCGGTTTCCTTGAAGCGCGCCTGCCGCAGCGCTGACAAGCACATCCTCAGGGACCGTAGTCTCTCCCGCTACCTGTATTGCGGCAATGGTAAGCTCGGGCCGATGTGCACCGTAGATGATGCCAAGCATCGCAATCAAAATCCCCGCACATACCATACCAAGAGACAGGAGTGCGCGTTTCCGCCGCCGTTCGCTGAGTCGCGTGCGCGCCCGTGCCATGCTAGCCGATGATCTCCTTACCGAGATACGGCACGAGCACCTGCGGCACCCGGATGCGCCCGTCCTCCTGTTGATAGTTTTCAATAATTGATACGAGGATGCGCGGTGTAGGTATTGCGGTTGAATTCAGAGAGTGCGCATATCGAACCTGGCCCTCAGAATCGCGGTACCGGATGCCGAGTCGCCGCGTTTGGAAGTCGTGGAAGTACGAAGCAGAACTAATTTCACGATACTTCTTTTCTTTCGGAACCCAGAGCTCAATGTCATACTTCTTGACTTGACCAAGACCAAGATCACCACCACAATTTGCCACCGTATGGTAGGGGATCTCTAGCGACTCGATAAACTCTTCGGTGTTTCGGTTTACCCACTCATGCCACTGTACCGACTCTTCGTGCGACGCCTCGCAAAGTACCACTTGCTCCCACTTGTAAAATTCATGAACGCGAATGAGTCCTTTTACATCCTTTGCGTGCGAGCCTGCCTCACGCCTAAAACATGGAGAGAATGAAAGAAACTTTTTTGGTAAATCCTTGGCATCCAGTATCTCTCCCATATGGTACGCCATGGTTGCCACCTCGGCAGTGCCGGCAAAATAGTCTCCGTCCTGAGTCCGGTATAAATCGTCTTCACCCTGCGGAATATACCCGGTCCCAAGCATGGTAACGCGTCGCACCAGCGACGGAACAATCATCGGGGTAAACGACTTGCCAAGAAAGAACCTCTGCGCATGCTGCCACACCGCAAGCGCAAGCAGTGCTCCGTCATTCTTCAGGAAGTATCCACGGAATCCAGACACCTTGGTGCCGCGCTCAAAATCAGCCATGTCGTGCTGCTCCATAAGCTCGATGTGTCCCTTTGGCTCGAAATCGAACTCAGGGAGCTCTCCCCACTGCCTGATTTCAACATTGTCTACATCAGACTCGCCGTCTGGGACCGAAATATCAGGAATATTGGGAACCTGAACCATGAGGAGCTGCCACTCGTGCATCACTGGCTCGAGCTCCTTTTCCTTCTTTTCGAGAGTTGCCTTGAGCACTTTCATCTCGGCAATGAGCGCGTCGCGATTTTGACCGTTGGTAGCCACCTCTTTCGATACCTCGTTCTGCCGTGCGCGCATCCCCTCAACCTCGTTGAGGAGCGAACGCCGCGCATCATCGACGGCAATGAGCCGATCAAGGTCAACGGTAATGCGCTTCTTTTTTGCTCCGGCTTTGATAAGGTCCAGATTTTCGCGGATGAACTTAATGTCGAGCATAGGTGTATCATACCTCTATATGGCGCAGGTAGAAAAGCTCTACCCCGAGGACTTTCCCCCGTTGCTCCAGCATATTCCTGACCCTCCCTCGCACCTATTCCTCCGCGGTTGCCTCCCACCGAAAGGGACTAAATATTTAACTGTCGTTGGATCGCGACGCATGAGCCAGTACGGCAAGGACGCGTGCGAGCATCTTATCAGCGGCCTTGCCGACTACCCCATTGCTATCGTCTCTGGACTCGCAATCGGGTTGGATACCGTCGCGCACCGGGCAGCGCTCAGGCACGGACTCCGCACCATTGCGCTTCCTGGCTCTGGCATTAATGACAATGTCCTCTACCCGCATTCAAACCGCCCACTTGCAAAGGAGATTCTTGCCGCAGGCGGCGCGCTTATGAGCGAGTTTGATCCTGGGCAGAGGACTATGATCCACTTCTTTCCGCAGCGGAACAGGATCATGGCCGGCATGTCGGATGCGGTGCTTATTGTTGAGGCGGGAGTGCAATCAGGGACACTGATCACCGCTCGACTGGCGAGCGACTATGGCCGCGATCTCTTGATTGTGCCCCATCAGATTTTTTCAGAAGGAGGGACGGGCGGCCACATCTTCATGAGGCTCGGCGCAGCGCCGGTGCGGAGCGCATCAGACATCCTCGAAACACTGGGGATTGTGGAAGAAAAAAGCATAGAGACCCTGCACCTTACGAAAGAGGAGGAGGCGGTGCTCGCGCTCCTTGACGAACCCCAGCCGCGCGATGAAATTATCCGCGCTCTTGGAATGCCGACCGCCGAGGTTACTGTGCTCCTTGCCCAGATGGAGCTCCGTGGGTTGGTCGGCGAGAGTCTTGGTCAAGTGCGGAAATTGCTTTGATTTTTGCGCTATTTAGAAAAGCGGCACGCACTCCACCCAAAAAATGACGGTCCGCCCGGATCCAAGGAATCGAAGAGATTTCCTCTTGTGCGCGACTGCGGTCAGCATCGCTTCCTACTTCCAAAATTGTCTGATATGCGTAACCTGCCAATACCTTTAAATCATGCTCGTAAGAAAGGTCATGCAGCCTTCTAGCAATTCCCTGCGCAGTAAGAATTGGGTGATACAAACTGTTTTCAAGAAAGACACCTGCCCGAATACCAAATGAGATTGACTTAGATTCCTTGCGAGCAACCGCAGCACCAAAAAGTGTTGCAACCGCGTGAGAGAGGGCGATCATACTCTCTCCCGAAAGAGTTTTATCTCGCGGCACTGATTCAGTACTATTCATACAATGTGCTCATCTGTTAGATTAATAGGTACAGTATAGGGCGGATAACAATTTGACACAAATCAATCTGTGCCGTAGTACTAGGTGTGTGAAGCTGGTTATTGTTGAGTCTCCGGCGAAGGCCAAGACTATCGAAAAGTATCTCGGCAGCGGGTACAAGGTACTCGCCTCTGTTGGGCATGTCCGCGACTTGCCAAAAACAAATAAGGACGCGGTTGATATTGGAGCTGGGTTTATCCCCCGCTATGTTGTGACTCCTGGAAAGAGCGAGGTCATCAGCCGGATCACTGATGCTGCAAAAAAGGCTGATGAGGTCCTCCTTGCAACCGACCCAGACCGCGAGGGCGAGGCGATTGCCTGGCATATTGCTGAAGTCGCAAAGCTACAGAAACCGAAACGAGTCGTGTTTAATGAGATAACGAAAGAAGCAGTTACCGAGGCTATCCTGCATCCGCGGGATATTGATCAGCACTTGCGCGAGGCGCAGGAGGCGCGCCGGGTGCTTGACCGACTGGTCGGCTATGACCTTTCTGGCTTGATCTGGAAGAAGGTGCGGTACGGACTTTCCGCCGGCCGCGTGCAGTCGCCGGCGCTCAGGATACTATCCGAGCGCGAGCGAGAAATCCGCGCCTTTGCCCCCGAACAGTATTTTGTCATCAGCGCAGATTTTAAGACAAAAGCGGGCGAGATGCTGAACATGCTTGCAACAGTCGAACCAAAAACTGCTGCTGAAGCAGATGCCATTGTCTCGCGTGCAAACGGTGCGGAGTGGACGGTTGGCTCGATCGAACAGTCCCCGATCCGCCGCGCGCCGCGACCGCCATTCATCACCTCATCGTTGCAGCAATCTGCATCCTCGCGACTTGGATTTTCACCGTCGCGGACCATGCGCATTGCTCAAAAGCTCTACGAACAGGGACTCATCACCTACATGCGCACCGATTCGACCAACCTTGCGTCGGTTGCGGTCGGCGCAATCGCAAATTATGTAACCAGAAAATACGGCGCTGAATATCATGCCGCCCGCTCATACGCAACCAAGAGTAAAAATGCGCAGGAAGCGCACGAGGCAATCCGCCCCACGACCATTACACTTGAAAGTGCCGGAAACACCGAGGAGGAGCAGCGGCTCTATCGCCTCATCCATGCGCGGACCATCGCGTCACAGATGGCTGATGCAGCACTGTTGCGCACAAAGGTAACTGCAGTTGCAGATGGGATTCCTGATTTTTCTGCTACTGGTTCGACCATATCATTTGATGGCTGGTTGGCAGCAGACCCCGCAGCCCGCGGCGAAGAGCGGGTCCTCCCCGAAGCCGTCCAGGGCGATACACTCGTGCTCATGCACATCGCGAGCGAGGAAAAATACACACAACCCCCGGCGCGCTATACGGAAGCAGGATTGGTAAAGGAACTTGAGAAGCGCGGCATCGGCAGACCGTCGACCTACGCCTCGATCATTAAGACGCTCATCGACCGCGAGTATGTCGTTAAGGAGGGCCGCGCGCTCAGGCCGACTGCGACCGGAGAGGTGGTCTCGAGCTTCCTTGAACAGCACTTTTCAACATACATCAGTGACTCATTTACCGCCGAGATGGAAGACGAACTCGACCAGATTGCAAGCGGAGACCGCAGCTATAGTGAGACATTAAGAAACTTCTATGAGCCTTTTTCAAAAGATGTTAAGAGCAAGGAGCATATTGATAAATTGACTAACCTTGGTTCCGCTCCTGCCGGATTCCCCTGCCCCGAATGCGGAGCATCGATGGTAATGAAGCTCTCTCGAACCGGAGTGTTCATGAGTTGCTCGCGGTTCCCCGAGTGTCATGGAGCTCGCCGCGAGGATGGAACCGCAATGCTCGAGAGAGAACCGATCGGCGACCATCCAGAGACCGGAATGCCGATTTTTGTGAAGGACGGAAGGTTTGGTCCGTATGTCGAGATGCCACTCACACTTGAGGAAGAAGCGAAAGAGACAAAGAAAGGAACTAAAAAACCTCGGAAGAAGCCGAAGAAAGTTGAGGCAAGGCGCGCAAGTATCCCTCCTGAAATTAAACCTGATGAACTCACGCTCGCAGCTGCAGTAAAACTACTCTCGCTCCCTCGCGAGCTTGGAGTACACCCTGACACCAGTATGCCAATAACCGCTGGCATTGGGAGATTCGGCCCATACATTGTACATAACGGTGAGTTTCGGTCGCTCAAGGGCGATGACGATCCGTACACTATTACTTTTGATCGCTCACTTGAGATACTGCGCGAACCGAAGAAAGTGCGGCCCGGCGCACCGCAGGTGGTCCGGGAAGTAGGTACGCATCCACGAACCAAGAAGAAAATCATTTTATATAAGTCAAAAAGCGGATACTTTTTGAAAAAAGGCTTTAAGCGCATCATGGTCCCTGAGGCTGAGGCTGAAAATCTGAGTGCGACGGCGGCAGTTGAACTTCTTAAGCAGCGTTAGTTGTCAGGAAAGTAGCGGTGATGCGACTTAATCGGACAGTGTCGCACCGCATGGATGCACCAACCCATCGTTGGTCCGGCATAGAACGGTTTGCATATGCAGCCACGAGCTTGGAGATCCTCTATTTCTTTCGGATATCGTCGTACCAGCTCGTGGTATGAACGGATGCTCATGACTCGCAGTATATGCGCTACTAGCCGAAAGATGCAAAAAGCTGTATTTTGGCTGCATGACTGACCCGATTCGAGCAATCCTCGAGGCCATGCCCGAGCAACACCAGGGAGACCGTGAGGCTATCGGGCGGGCATACCAATTTGCAGAAGCCGCACACGGAAACGAAAAGAGAAAGTCCGGCGAACCCTACATCACCCACCCTGCCGCGATTGCAAAGACTCTGGCAGCGGTAGGCATGGATCGCGACACCATTATTGCCGGCATCCTCCACGACACTATCGAGGATACCGCAACAACCGCAGACGATATTGAAAAGGAGTTTGGGAAGACCGTCCGATTTTTGGTTGAGGGAGTTACCAAACTCTCAAAGCTTAAGTACCGTGGGTTGGACCGACACTTCGAGTCCTTGCGGCGGCTGCTTGTTGCCACAGCTGCAGATATTCGCGTCATCATCATTAAGCTTGCAGATCGGCTCCACAATATGGAGACCATCAGTTTTGTAGAGCCGGAATCAAAGCGCATCCGCATTGCAAAGGAAACCATGGAAGTGTACGCACCGATTGCCGAGCGGCTCGGCGTTACCACATTCAAGCGGCCGCTTGAGGATCTCGCCTTTCAAATATTGCAACCAGGTGACTATCAGGATGCCGAGCAAGCTATCAATGTACAACGCTCCGAGATGGAGGACGCGCTCGACGCTGCACTCCGCGATGTCAAAAAGGATCTTGCAAAAGCCGGGATCAGAAACTTTTCAACCGAGCGACGGATTAAGGGTGTATACAGTTTTTGGAAGAAGCTTGCCGAAAAGGATGGTCATATTGAAAAGATCTACGATTTATTTGCACTTCGCATCATTGTTCCGACAATCGAGGATTGCTACCGTGTCCTTGGCGTCGTTCAGCACGCATATCGCCCTGTCCCCGGCCGCGTCCGCGACTACATAGCGAGCCCGAAGCCGAACGGGTACAAATCGCTACATACTGCCGTCATTACCGGCCGCGGTGTCACCATCGAAATCCAGATTCTCACCGCTGACATGCACCATGAAAATCAATTTGGCGCGGCGTCCCACTATACTTACAAGGAGCAAACTCCGCGCGGTGCGGCGTCTGGCCTTTGGTTACGAAAGGTGGTGCCTCGGCTCATGAAATCAAAAACTGGTCAGACACCGAAATGGCTTAAGGACCTTGGTACAGCAATCGAGCATGCAGAACATCAAACGCTGGAGGAAGCACTGAAGGAAGACTTTTTTGCAGAGCGAATGTTTGTGTTTACCCCAAAGGGCGATGTGATCGACCTCCCGGTCGGTGCTACTCCGGTTGACCTTGCGTATGCAGTGCACTCAGTACTTGGCGACACCATGGCAGGTGCCAGAGTAAACGGAAAGATGGTTGCCATCGACAGCGAACTCAAAAACGGAGACAAGGTCGAGGTGGTAACCAAAAAGGGCGCGCGGCCGAATAAAAAATGGCTTGAGTTTGTTAAAACCACCGGTGCTAAAAAGCATATCCGGAGTGCGCTTAAGACCTGAGTCTAGATTGAAAACTTCTCTACAGAAAACGCATCGTCATCGCGCATGGGGAGATCGTCCTGCATGACCAACGATTCTTCGGGCGCCGGAGCGGCTGGCGGCTGTGGCTGGAGAGCCGTAGCACTTGCGCTCATGTGCGCTAAGATGGCGTGCAAATCCTCGGGGCTAAAGTAACTGATAATCAACTTGCCACCCTGCTCCTGCGGGCGAATCTCAACTTTTGTGCCAAGCGACTCAGCAAATTGGACTTCCATCTGCTCGAGCTCAGGAGCGATGTCGCGCTTGCGTGCCTTTTCGACTGCGATCTCGCGTGTCAGCTTTTCAACCTCGCGGACCGAAAGTTTGCGAATCTGGATATCGCGGAATAGTGCATCTTGCTCCTCGGGCCGGTCAATGAGCATCAGGAGCGCGCGCGCATGACCTTCGGTGATCACCCCTTGCATCACACCCTGCTGAATCTTTGTGGGGAGCATAAGGAGTCGGAGCGAGTTTGAGACATACTCGCGGCTCTTCCCTACCTTTTTTGCTATTTCGGTATTGTTGAGTTTGAACTCCTTTTGCAACCGATCAAACGCACGGGCACGGTCGATCGCATTCAGATCCTCGCGCTGAACATTTTCAATAATTGCAAGCTCCAGCTTCATAAGAGCCTGCTCGTGCCCTGAGCGGATGGTTGCTGGTACACGACTGAGGCCTGCCAGCTTTGACGCACGCAACCTGCGCTCACCAGCAATGAGTTCGTAGTAGCTGGTGATTCCGCCGTCATCCTTTTGTTCCTCAACACGAGTCACCGTCAGCGGCTGAAGAACTCCGTACTGGCGAATTGACTCGGAAAGGGTCTTCAGCGCGGCTTCATCAAACTCTGTCCGCGGCTGGAAGGGGTTGGGGCGAATTTTATCTACCTCGATCCAAAATATTGCGTCATTTTCAAACCGCGATGCATCTGTCATTTTGAAATTGTAACATAGTGCCGGGAGAGAGACTCGAACTCTCACCCCTTGCGGGACACGATTTTGAGTCGTGCGCGGCTACCATTACGCCATCCCGGCAACAGTAGAATCCTACAGCACTTTGCGCCGCTCCGCTAGCATGGGAGCGTAGTTATATCTTACCGACCAGCGACATATCGCCGCCTTTCAAAGTATCATCGCCCGGCTGCCACTCGGCAGGACATACCTGTCCGCCGTGCGTGTGTACAAACTGCGCCGCCTGAAGCTTGCGCAAAAGTTCCTTGCCCGAACGGCCAATACCGTTTGCGTGCACCTCGGCAGTCCGCACCACCCCGTCTGGATCAATGATGAAGGTTCCGCGGAGTGACAGGCCTTCGTCCTCGACATGGTCGAGCCCCTGATTTTCAATCATAACGCCGAAGGCGCGCGCAATCCTTCCTGCGGTGTCTGCACCCATCGGAAACTCGATTTTCTGGATAGATGGAGCCGTATCATGCCACGCCTTGTGCGTAAACACAGTATCGGTACTCATCGAAACAATCTCGGTATCAAGCTTCTTAAACTCAGAATACAGCGCTGCAAGCTCCTCGAGTTCTGTCGGACAAACAAAAGTAAAGTCGGCAGGGTAGAAAAAAACAACCAACCACTTGTTCCGGTAGTCGCTGAGACGAACTTTTTTTGCCTTGTCGTCTTGAAAAATCTCGAACTCAAAATCAGGGACTGGGTGTCCAACCTTGACCATCGTGGTAAATCCTGAAACAGTATCTCCTGCAGTGTTTGCCATAGGTAATGAAACTACGATATAACGCACTTATAGTACCATGCCACAACACCTTATTGCCGTAGTCGGGCCAACCGCGTGCGGCAAGACTGCGCTTGGCGTCTCTATCGCAGCGGCGATTAAAGGCGAGGTTATTTCTGGCGATAGTCGTCAGGTGTACCGTGGTCTTGACCTGGGAACCGGAAAAGTTACCCGGGCAGAAATGCAAGGAATTCCCCACCACCTCATTGATGTTGCGGAACCTGGACAGCAGTACACTGCGGCAGATTTTGTGCGCGACGGTAAAGCCGCAGTTGCTGCTATTGTCGCACGAGGGAGAACGCCGGTACTGGTCGGCGGCAGCGGCTTTTATATCGATGCACTCCTCGGCAGAGTGCCGCTGAGTGGGGTACCCAAAAACCCTGCAGTCCGCGAGCGCCTTGCCGGCGCAAACCAGGATCAATTGGTTGCAGAGCTGCGGCAGCTTGACCCAAAGCGGCTCTCCACGATAGATACAAAAAACCCACGGCGACTTGTCCGCGCCATCGAAATTGCGTCACACGGCACAGGGTCTGTTGAAAATAAGACTGAATGGCAGCATCCGGTGCTTTGGATCGGCCTTACTGCCCCCCGCGAGGTGTTGAGAAAGCGGATCCACGACCGACTCATCGAACGCCTTGATGCAGGAATGCTCGCCGAGGCGCAAGGGCTGCATAATCTTGGGTTGAGCTTTGCCCGCATGGATGAGCTTGGTCTTGAGTATCGGTACCTGGCGCGACATCTTGAAGGCAAAATGGGATACGAAGAGATGGTTGAGATTCTTGAGCTAGAAATCTACAAGTACGCAAAGAGACAAATGACCTGGTTCAAACGGAATCCGGAGATCCGATGGTTTGATGTTTCTGATGCAGCGGGCGCACGAACCTTCGCCGTCAATCCTCTGCTGTAGGCGGGCGCTCGGGGAATCTCCTTCGCCTCTCGCCCTCCCCTCCGGTCGGGCTCGGGCTAGGCACCGCCTCGCGGCTCGCTGCAGCAGCTCGCAACGCTCCGGCGTTCGATTCCCTGCCAATGCTGCGCATCTGCGGGCGCTGAGGGAATCGAACCCCCGCTAGCGGTTTTGGAGACCGCTGTTCTGCCACTAAACTAAGCGCCCGAACACTCGAGAGTTTACTAAAAAGCCCCCGTAGGGGCTATTATGCCTTACTTTTTTACTTCCTTAAAGACCACGCGCTTCCTGAGCTTGGGATCATACTTCTTTAGTTCAAGCTTGACATTGGCAAGCTTTTTCTTGTTCTTGCGAGTATAGACCAAAGTTCCTGCCGAGGACTTCATCTTGACCAAATTATCTTGGGACATGTG
>JAYOEC010000005.1:16031-25935 GCA_038106525.1 Minisyncoccota bacterium
AGACCAAAGTTCCTGCCGAGGACTTCATCTTGACCAAATTATCTTGGGACATGTGTTTAACTTACCAGATGAAATTAAAGAAATCAATCTCCACATTTTCCATACAAAATCGCCGCATCAATATGGTCGGATTCAACTGCGTACTCATTCCCGCATGAATCAAGATATACTTTTGTTCCGTCCCTCCAAGATTCGGACTCGCTGTATGTAAGATTAGAAGTTACATACTCCAAAAATTTTGCGCCCTCATCTCTGGTTCTGATATCCAATTTATATCCATTTCCGTGAGAATATACACCTTCTTTGTGCTTGCCATCCGTTGCAGCGGTAATCACTACCTCGCATTGACATAATTCCTTTTGCTGAATAATTGCGTCGAGAGTATGCTTTTGGACACCTTCGAGACTTGCTCCAGGTTTAATGCCGATTCCGGCTTCTGAAAGTATTTTTCTTGCATCCGAATCTGAAAGTCTTTCTGACGACTTAACTTTGCCTGTTGGATTTGTTACAAGCTCGTCATCGGTCGATGTCTCCTCAGTTTTTGAAACATCTCCATTGGTATTAATCAGACCACCCTCTGGTGATTTGATCTTCTGCACATCATCACACCGGAGCTGGGTGCGGACATCAAGCGACTGGCCGGTAAAGACTTTCATCACCAAATCTACAATGAGCCATGCAGCGAGGATCAGCACAAGCCCAAGAAAGACATTCCAAAAAATCCTTTTTGCGGAGTCAATGTTTGCTTTAGCAGTCGAGGCGGTCACATACAGAATGCCAGCATAGACGAACATGAGTGTTGACACCATGACTGCAAACGCCACCGCAAAGCGAAGGAGGTTGTTGAGGAGCGCCATGAAATCGCAAATATCGCAGATTCCGTCGCCAGCGCACTGCGGCACAATGGGACCAAAAAACGGATCCGCTGCAAAAGTAACAAACGGGAGCAAAACAACAGCAGCGAGCAAAAGATACCGCTTCATGCCCTTTAGCATAACATGCACTCATAACCATCTCTCCATGGGTGCGCCGGGTTGGATTCGCCCGCGAGTCAAAGCTTCACCTTCGTTCAGCTTTGCTCTGGGCACCACCTCGCGCTTCGCCGAAGCGGCTCATTGCGCTCCGGTGTTCGAATCCAATCAGAGCGCATGAATGCAATCGACCCGACGCATGGTCGGGTCTCAGCATTCATAGTGCGCCGGGTTGGATTCGAACCAACGAAGCCCGAAGGCGCTTGATTTACAGTCAAGTGCGATTGACCACTCCGCCACCGACGCAATTCCGTGTGCGCGCATCTACACGCACGCGTGACGGCTAGTGTACCATCTTTTCTCAACGATGACTACGCAGAGACTTTTGATCGCGGGCGCGTTGTGCGGGCTGCTCGAGCGGTCTTCTTGACATCAAACACAAACTCGCCGTTCTTTATGCCGACAGAGATGGTGCCGCCCTCCATGACCCCCTGAGACACCATGAATGAGGCAACGGGGGTGAGAATCTTCGACTGAATGAGCCGCTTCAGCGGACGGGCACCATACTGCGGATTGTATCCTTCCTTTGCCAGATACTCGTACACTTCTGGTTTGATGTCGAGCGCGATCTCCTTTGCCTTTAGGCGGTCCTGGACAATCGCAACCTGCATGTTGACGATATTTTTAATCGCCTCAGGCGAGAGGATATTAAAGAGGATGATCTCGTCGAGCCGGTTCAAAAACTCGGGGCGGAAGTAATCCTTAAGTGCATGCATGACTTTGTCTTTAGTGATGCCATACTGCACCGCATCATCACCCGCATTCTGCACAAACCCAAAGTTTGACATCTTATCAATGAACTCGGAGCCGATGTTCGAGGTGAGGATAACAATCGAGTTCTTAAAGTTCACCTTTCTCCCCTTTGCATCTGTCAAATGCCCGTTATCAAGCACCTGAAGCAGGATGTTAAAGATTTCCGGATGCGCCTTTTCAATCTCGTCAAACAGAACCACTGAATACGGGCGATGGCGGATTTTTTCGGTCAATGCACCACCCTCTTCGTGTCCAACATACCCCGGCGGTGAACCGATCATTTTTGAAACACTGTGCTTTTCCATGAACTCGGACATATCGACGCGGATGATGGCCGACTCGTCGTCAAACATGAATTTGGCAAGTGTGCGGGATAGTTCAGTCTTCCCCACACCAGTCGGACCAAGAAATAGAAACGAACCGATCGGGCGATTCGGGTCTGCAATACCGACGCGAGAGCGCTTGACCGCATCGGTAATGAGCCGTACCGCCTCATCCTGCCCCACCACCTGCGTCTTCAGCTCATCCTCCATACGGGCAAGTTTCTTTGCCTCCTCTTCGAGCATGCGAGAGACTGGGACACCGGTCCACCTGCTGACGACGGCAGCAATATCAGATTCGGTTACCTCCTCCTTCAGCACTCGGCGGTTCTTCTGGAATTTGGTGAGCTTTGCACTTTCCTTTTCAAGTTCGCGCTCAAGCTCAGGAACCCGGCCATACCTGATCTCTGCAACGCGCGCAAGATCTGCCCGTGCCTCGGCGGCATCCGCCTCAGCACGCAACGACTCAAGCTCTTTCTTGATCTTGCCGATTGCGGTGAGCGACTCCTTTTCATTCCTCCACTTCAGTTCAAGGTCCTTGGTTGCATCACGAAGTTCTGCAATCTCACCCTGGATATCCTTCATGCGCGAGGCAGTGTTCTTGCCGACATGCGCGGCCTCGTCCTTTTTCAGAGCAGCGAGTTCGATCTCGAGCCTGCGGATCTTACGATCGGACTCTTCGAGCTGCGGTGGTTTGTTTTCAAGGGCGATGCGGAGCGCCGACGCCGCCTCATCGATAAGGTCAACCGCTTTGTCAGGAAGAAAACGGTCTGTGATATACCGCGACGAGAGCTCGACCGCAGCAACAATAGCGTCATCCGTAATCCGAACACCATGGTACAATTCATACTTTTCTCGAAGACCGCGAAGGATGGCAACAGCATCCTCGATCGACGGCTCGTTGACATACACAGGCTGAAATCGTCGCGTCAACGCCGGGTCGCGCTCGATATGCATCTGGTACTCCTTCAGAGTGGTGGCGCCAATGACGCGGAAGTCGCCGCGCGCAAGCGCAGGCTTCAGCATATTAGATGCATCCATCGCACCTTCAGCGGCGCCAGCACCGACCAAAGTATGGATTTCGTCAACGAACAAAATAATCCGGTTCTCCGCCCGCTCGACTTCCTTCATAATATTTTTAAGGCGCTCTTCAAACTCGCCGCGATACTTGGTGCCGGCAATCAGAAGTCCAAGATCGAGGGTGAGCAGCTCCTTATCCTTCAACGACTCGGGAACATCGCCCACTGCCATGCGCGCAGCAAGCCCTTCTGCGATTGCCGTCTTGCCAACGCCGGCCTCGCCAATCAGGATTGGATTGTTTTTTGTGCGACGCGAGAGGATCTGGATCACGCGGCTGATTTCAGTGTCACGCCCAATAACCGGGTCAAGTTTGTTTTCGCTTGCAAGCTTGGTGAGGTTCCGTGTGTACTTGGGGAGGACGCGGAACTTTTTTTCCGCCTGCGGAGCAGCCTCGCGCCCCGCGCGCATCTCCTGCATAACATTCATGACTGCATTGCGATCAATGCGGAAGCGGTTAAATACCTCGAGCGCAGGTCCTGGATGCTGCAAAATACCGAGGAAAAGATGCTCGACCGAGACGAATGACTCGTTCATCGCGCTCGCGATCTTGACCGACGACTCGAGCGCCTGCACCAAATCCGGCGTCAGGTACAACTGGTACGAAGGTGCAACAGTCGACGAACTCTGTGGTCCCTCGAGGAGTTCGATCATAGAGTCGGTAAAAAGGACGATGTCGGTATCGAGCCGCTCGAGGATAGCAACTACCATTGACTCCTCCTGAAGCAGAAGCGCCACAGCCATATGAAGTGATGAGACCTGGTTCTGCCCGCGTTCAATCGCAAGCTCGTGCGCCTTGCGCACAGCCTCTTTGGCCTTGGTTGTGAAGTTATTGAATGGGGGTAACGGCGGCATACCATTAGTATACCAAATCAGCGGCCCTGAGGAAACGGACTAGAGAGCCGGCGCTGCCGACGGCAGCGCCGGCGTCGAGGTGCCGCGCACACCAGACACCAGCGGAACAAGATCAGACATGGCAACAAAGGTGCCGGCGCTGCCGGACGGACCTTGCGAGACCGAAGTGCTGATGCCAATGACATCTCCGAACGCATTAACCAGCGGCGCACCAACAGTAATCTTCGAGGAAATATTGGTTTCGATGGCACGGATCGGAGTCTCGGTTGCCTCGTCGCTAATGCGCGCAAGTGTATAACGAGCGGACACTGCACCGATTCCAACCCGGGTCCCGCTTGCAGATGGAATCGCTATAACCGTTTGTCCTAATTTGATAGCAGCGGCATCTCCAACCTTAAATGCAGGTCCGCTTGCAGATTTCGGCTCAAGTACTGCGATGCCCACTTCGGGCAGTTTGCTCTTGAGTATATATACGGTGGTGGTCGCCTCGAACGACACCGCGTGCTCGCCGTCCGCCACCGATGCATCGGTAAGTAACAGGCCGCCCGGAATGACAAAGCCGAGCGCCGCCGCGGGCGATGTACTCGCCACTCCCTCGCGAACCACCCCGACTTTACTGAAGGAAGCTGCAATCGAGCTGGTGACCAATTCGTCTTCCTTCACAATCACGGTGGTTTCCTTAACTGTGGTTGGTTGCTCGGTCTCCGGACTCACGGCCTCAACCGTGCGCTGAATGATGTGATTGACCGTCTGAGTGACCGCAGGCGGTGCCTGCGCAAGGAGCGAGACGGTTACAATGCCGGTCGCGATCGAAGTAACAAAGGTAACCAAGAGCACCAGAAGGATAATCTGCGTCTTTGTCAGCTCTTCGATATCCATGCAGCTAGTATAGCGCACCCCGCGCAATCGGCAGCACGCGGCGAAGTGCGCGAAGTGCGCGCTCTGCCTCGCGGAACGATGTTCCTGGTCCAAACGAAAACCGCACCGTCCCCCGCGCAAGCGAGGCATCTTTTGTAATTTCAAGGGCTGGCTCAGAGTACCCACCACCCGATCCAACGCAGGCCGACCGCGGAGTTACTGCAACCCCCTCCGCATCCATAAGCACCGCAAGGTAATCGCCGTCGATGCCTGAGATTGCAAAAAATACATTGTTCGGAAGCCGCTGTTTCATGGTGCCGAGTATTACCGCATCCGGCACCGCCACCCGAAGTCCGTCAACCAAGGCACTTTGGATACGGCGCGCAGCATCGCACCTGATCTTACGGCCGCGCGCTGCAGCATCGAAGGCAACGCCAGCGGCAGCGATTGCGGCGGTGTTCTCTGTTCCGGGACGAATACCGCGCTCCTGACTTCCTCCGCCCACCAGCGGCGAGAGCGGGATGTCGAACGGTCGGTACAGTATGCCAACCCCCTTTGGCCCCAGTACCTTTTGCGCATCATACGAAACCAGATCTGCCTGCAACGAATGTGGCGCTGCATCGATCCAGAGCGGTGTTTGAGCTGCGTCGACATGCAAGAGCGGCCGCTGTGGCTGCGCACGAAGCATCCGACCAACCTCTGCAATGGATTGCACTACCCCAAGCTCGCTCTGCGCGTGATGAAGCGACACCAACCCAGTATCGGGCCGGAGCGCCTCCTGTATCGCGCCGACAGAGACCAACCCTTCTTGATCCGGATGGATATAGGTAACCGCCCTCCCCTGCTGCTCGGCCATGCGGAACGACGCAAGTACTGACCGATGCTCGATGGTACTGGTGATCGCATGCGTCCAAGCGGTACCAAGTATCGCAAGCGCGTTTGACTCAGTTCCACCAGAGGTAAACAGCAACTCGTCAGCCTTGACCGAAAGCGAGTGTGCGCTAGAGGAGCGCGCGCCATCGATGATGGCGCGCGCGGCGCGGCCCTCGACATGCGGCGCACTTGGATTGCCAAACACATGCAGTGCACCAACATAGGCGCGCCGAGCCGCCGGCATGAGCGGCGACGCTGCGGCGAAATCAAAATAGACTCGGCGACGAAACATACTCCTACTGTACAGCCGGGGCGCGCAGTGCGCTATACTCGGTGCATGAATAGTGCAGCAATACTCACCGATATTGGGCGCGTCTTGCTTGCAGACCCGCTTATCACCGCGCTTGGTGCGCTGGTGTGCGTATTGCTGCTGTTCACCCTGCTGCTTTTTAGGAAAGTGCGCTTGCTCACACGCGGAGGCGACGGCACTTCGTTTGAAAGCTCTGTTCGGGCGCTCCATACACGCATCGGAGCGCTTGAACAGCATGCTGAAAAGACCGAGCTCGCGCTCAACAACCTTGACGCACGAGTGGGCCGATCAGTGAGAGGCTTGGCCACCAAGCGATTCGACCCATTTGGCGCAACACAGGGACAGCAGAGCTTTGCAACGGCGCTGGTTGACGAACATGGAGACGGCATCATTATCTCGGGCATTCATGCACGCGACAATGTCCGCGTGTATGCAAAAGAATTAAAACAGTTTACATCCGAGCGCGAACTCTCTACAGAGGAGTCAGCAGCGCTCAGTGATGCCCGCGCAAAATTGCGCTAAGCGGGATTTCGTGGTTTTCTAGGGCTATGGCACTGATCCGTCAGCCGGTAGTTGCAATTGTCGGGCACATCGACCACGGCAAGACATCGCTCCTCGACTACATCCGCAAGTCGGCGGTTGCGTCGCGCGAGGCAGGCGGTATCACGCAGCGCGTTTCCGCATACGAGATTACGCATCAGTCTGCCGACGGACCAAAGCCGATTACCTTCATTGACACCCCCGGGCACGAGGCATTCGGCGGCATGCGCCGCCGCTCTGCACGAGCTGCGGACATTGCGATCTTAATTGTCGCTGCCGACGATGGTGTAAAGCCACAGACAATCGAAGCGCTCAAGGCAGTTCAGGATGCACAGATTCCGATGATCGTCGCGTTTACAAAAATAGACAAAAATACCGCAAACCTCGACCGGGCCAGAGAGTCGGTCCTCCGCGAGGGAGTGTACCTCGAGGGCCTCGGCGGTGATGTGCCTCAAGTGGCCCTCTCGAGCGTAACGGGTGAAGGTGTGAGCGAACTTCTTGATCTTATCGTGCTCGTCTCTGACATTAATAGTATTGACTCGGATGACAGCGCGCCCGCACGGGCCGTGGTTATTGAATCATCGCGCGATGCGCGGACTGGTGTCGCCGCTACAGTAATTGTGCGCGAAGGAACCATAGCAACAGGAGGATTTGCAGTTTCTGGGACCGCACTTGCTCCGCTCAGAATACTTGAGGATGTTGCCGGAGCGCGGGCAACAGAAATCCGCTGCGGGAGACCGGCCCGTATTGTCGGGTTCTCGGAAGAGCCGGCAGTCGGCAGTATCGTGACTGTCTATGCAACAAAAAAGGAGGCTGAAGCTGCTGTTGCAGAGGCAAGGCGCGGCAGCACTAGCCCCGCTGCCTCTGCGCGCGCCACATCAGAAGAGAAGCCTGTACTGCGTGTAGTTATTAAGGCAGATACGCTTGGTTCAGTCGAGGCTCTTCAGTACGAAATCGGGAAACTGCTGCAAGATGCTGCAGAGATTCTGGTGGTTGCAAGCGGCGTCGGCGCAATAAATGAAAATGATGTAAAGCTGCTTATCGGCTTCTCTCCCGCCGCACTCGTCGGCTTCAATGTAAAAGTTGAACCGTCAGCCAAAGATCTTGCCGAGCGCCAGCACATCATGCTGGAGACAAAGGATATTATTTATGAGCTTGCCGAGTGGCTTGGTGTGCAGCTCCAGGCGATAACCCCCGACACTGCCGAAGCAGAAGTAACTGGCACTATAAAGATTCTTAAGCATTTCTCAACCACCGGAAACAAACATGTGGTTGGTGGCCGCGTCGAGAGCGGGGTTCTCAAACTGAACGACTTTGTTCGCGTAAACCGCCGAGGCATTGAAGTCGGCAAAGGGCGAATTACTAACCTCCAGCTCCAAAAATCAAATGTGCAGTCAGTTACTGAGGGTATGGAGTGCGGGCTCATGGTCGAGACAAAGGCCGATGTGGTAGGCGGAGATCTGCTTGAGGCCGGCCGTGAGCCGCACCATGGATAACGCAAAAGTCGCTGCGGCACTCAAGCACACTGCTGCTGCATTTGTGAACCGTGAGTCAAACCGCCGCTCGCTGATAACGGTTACGCGGGTCGAACTTGATGTACGAGGCCGCGTGGCAACCATATTTGTTTCTATCTATCCCGAGGAGCAGGCACGAGCGGCACTCGATTTTTTGAACCGCTCGCGCGAGGATTTCAGCGCGTTTGTTCGCGAGCAGATCAGTATGCGTGCACTCCCCCGCTTTTTATTTCTCCAGGATCCACACCTTGCAGGTGTCGTGGAAGAGAATACCTCACAGAGTTTGGAATAAAAATTGAGAACCCGAGCGAAATAACATATGATGAGTAGCGGCGACAGCGCCAACGGCCACGTCGACAAGTGGTAAGTCAAGGGTCTGCAAAACCCTTATACGCGGGTTCGATTCCCGCCGTGGCCTCCCGGTTTTTACAGCCGGACTTGCCCGGGTGGCGTAATGGTAGCCGCGCTCGACTTAAGATCGAGTCCCGCAAGGGGTGTGAGTTCGAGTCTCACTCCGGGCACAGATAGATACTTCATTGACTTCACACTTCAAAATCAGAAATAATCTGCTACAGTATCCCCTGTACCCGCCCTTAGCTCAGCTGGTAGATCCGCCAACCGGCGGACTCTTACGCGAGATGTTCTACACCTACGCACTCTATAATTCTGGGCGAAATAAAATTTACATCGGATACAGCAGTGATCTTGAGTCTCGGATGAAAAGGCATAACGGGGAATTGCCAAATCACAAAAAAAGTTATACATATAAGAACACTGGGGAATGGAAGTTGGTTTGGTCACAAACATTCTCAAGTGCCAGTGAGGCTCGCGCCCGAGAGAGACAGTTAAAAACTGCAAAGGGTCGAGCGTTCATCTGGGGTATGATTCACAATATCCGCCCTTAGCTCAGCTGGTAGAGCACTCGCCTCTTAAGCGATTGGTCGTTGGTTCGAATCCAACAGGGCGGACAAACTTAGAGCGCACATGGCATTAATGTGCATTTGGGTCCAATCTTTTATAGAGTGATGTGGTGGAAAGGCTAAAACAAGCACTTATTGCTGCCGGAGGATATGGCTCTCGAATGGGGTTGTCCGAGGCACCATCAAAGTGTCTATTGGAGGTTGGGGGCAAAACACTTCTTTTACACACGGCAACTGATGTTCAATGTAGGTTTTACTCCTGAAGAGCTTTCCGAGGCATCAAAGATGCGAAGGAGGAGACTCCACTAGCCAGAGTATCAATTTATTTTTTTACAAAAAAATGGCAGCAACCGCCCCAACCGCGAGCGCGGTAGCACCAAGACCAAGTGCCGTTATCTTTTCCTCTCTGGAAAAAAGCGGCCTTCGAGATGCAAAAAACATGTCATGTCTCACTCCCTCTGGAACTGATTCGTTCTTTGTCATGTTGTTTATTATAACAAATATGCTTAATTTGTCAAATGCTGCCATGCATGGCAGCATGGCGTTCATATTGCCACTTTCTTGATGCCGTGCGACAGTTATGCACAGGGGCGGATGGCGAAATTGGCAGACGCGCCAGCCTTAGGAGCTGGTTCCTTAATCGGAGTGGAGGTTCAAGTCCTCTTCCGCCCACTTGCGGAAAGCGCAGCAGCGCTGCGCGTGAGGACTTGAACGCCGGAGCGCTGTGAGCCGTTTCGGCGAACCGCGAGGCGGTGCCCAGCCCGAGTGCGAGCGAAGGCGAGCGCGAGAGGCGCGGGAAAGTCCTCTTCCGCCCACTTGCGGAAAGCGCAGCAGCGCTGCGCGTGAGGACTTG
>JAYOEC010000005.1:26035-44017 GCA_038106525.1 Minisyncoccota bacterium
AAGTCCTCTTCCGCCCACTTGCGGAAAGCGCAGCAGCGCTGCGCGTGAGGACTTGAACGCCGGAGCGCTGTGAGCCGTTTCGGCGAACCGCGAGGCGGTGCCCAGCCCGAGTGCGAGCGAAGGCGAGCGCGAGAGGCGCGGGAAAGTCCTCTTCCGCCCACTTGCGGAAAGCGCAGCAGCGCTGCGTTTCTATATAAATTCTTAACGAAGTGGAACCGGAATACTGAAGGAGCCCGCAACCAGCTGCAAAATGCCGATTGCAGCAACCATAATAAATATTCCAACCACTCCCCACAGGAGATACCTGGTCGCATCTGCCCTCTTTTTGGCATCGCCAGGGTTTGCAATAAGCACAACCACATTCCAGATAAACAACGCGACCCCCGCGGTAACCACAAGAACAATGATGGGTTGAATGATGAGATCAACCAGTCGGTCGATGAATGCACTGAGCGCTGAGGTGTTGTTCATAGATCTCGATCAATCGAAGGGAGTGGGAGAGCCACCCCCTCCGTGGTGGTAAATGCCAGAGCTCCAATCAATGTTGCAAGAACGAAGAGCCCAACCACAAACAAGAGGAGGAGAATTGCCCGTCGGCGCCTACCAGTGGTGCCAAGGCGATGCAGCGCATCCGATGCTGCTACCGATTGAAGTGTGCTCGGCCGCTCGTCCACACTAGCGGATATCTACCTTCGGCGGCTCGATGCTCCCACCGCTCTGAACATTAAAGGTGTCCTGGAGGATGTTAATAATGCCCCAGATCGATACCATGACAAACAATGCAATGATAGAGTAAATCATTCCTCCAACTGCCTTCTTTTTGTCATCATCCTTCTTCCCCAAATACATCACCAGGTTCCAAAAGAAGTATGCAAGGGCGGCTGCAACGATAATCGGGGTCGCAAGATCAATAAGACCTCCAATAGTCTCGACAGTGTCCTCAAGGGTTTCTGCAAATGCGAGGAGCGGGAGGAACGCGACTGCTCCTACTGAACCGACGGATAACGCTTTTTTCATGATGTAAAACGAGATTATAAACTAAGTTACTACCCTCCCAGTGTAACGCAATCAACGCACCATCTGAGGCGCGCAGGGGACGCCGTGTGGATTACCCTGCCTCTAGAGGAAGGTCGAGCGGACCAACTGAATAATACCTGAGAGAGAAAGAATCACGAAAAGCGCAAGGATGCCCCAGAGCATCTTTGCTCTGCCGTCGCTTGCCGCCTTTGCATCACCGGACGCAAGCACCATCCCTGCAATACCCCAGATAAACACAAGGAGCGCAGCCGCAACACCGAGCGGTATCAGGAGCGCAATAAAATCGGTAACGCAGGTTATGAGGCTGGTAAGCGAGGTAACACGGCACATAATTATAATTGATTTACCGTCGCCTGAATCGCAATCGACAACGCCTGGGCTCCAAGAATAAGGAGCGCACCAACCAGCGCCCAGATAAGATACCCGCGCGCTTCCTTCAGTTTTTCTGGCTTGCCCTGCGACGAAACAAACTGAAACCCGATGTACACCAAAAACAACACAATGAGCGGCAGCATGATCATTGATACCAGATCAAGAAGCTGTGCAAGAAACTGCGAGAGCGAGGTTGCTTTTATTGGATTTGCGAGCCCCGATGCTGCAGCAAGAAATGTATCCATATGTTTCCTATAGTAGCACCGAGTTATCGGGTCCGGAGCAATTGCTGCAGTTCTTCCTCCGCATCGCGGAGCGCCTCGCCAACACGCAGCCGTCCTGAAGAGACATTGCCAACCATTCGAGCAAAAATGACATCCGACTCGATTGGATCTGGGTCAGGGAACGCAAATGCCTTTAGCGCCGCACTGCGAAAGACAGTCTGAAATGCATCCTGCCCGACCCCTCCGACATCGCGGCGCGGCGAGGGGAGCAAAAGCGCATCTGCAATAAGTGAGCTTACTTCACTCGAGGTGAGCAGTTGGATAGCCGTTTCGGCACCGTCCGGATTCTGCGCGCCATTCGGGATAGCAAGCGCGAGCAGGCGCGCCGCGGCCCCCTCTCCACCACCCACTGCAACCGGCATTGGGGCAACATCAAAATTAAGGTTGGGGTTTGCAGCGCGAATTGAGCGAAGCTCGGACGCCGGAGCAAAATACAGTGCCAAGGTACCGGCGGTAAACGCATCGCGCGAGAGGCGCTCGGATCGGTTCCATGCATACACCGGTTTGACCGGATCAGAAAATTCGGTGTAAAAGCGGAGCGCTGACTCGCCGGGTTGCACTCGGCTGTCTGCTTGTGCGACTAAAGATACACCCCATCCGCCCTCGACATCCCGCACCAACACCGGCACGCCCAGCTGAGTAAACACTGTCATCAATATCTCCTTTGCGTGTGCAACATTCCCCCACTCGCCAAGGGCAACTGCGCTTGCAGTCAGTGTTCCTGCATCGGTCTTTTTGCTGAGGCGCGGCGCGAGCTCTGCAACCTCATCCCAGCTACGCGGCGGCCGTGCAACCCCCGCGTTTTGAAGCATGGTACGGTTCCAGTACATTACCAGCGGGTCGATGGTAAGCGGAAGCCCCAAAACGCCGTCGTCCACCAAAAAGAGCTCTCCTGCCTCAACAAAGGTATCCTGAAACTCGCGCCGAGAAAGCGTATTGAATGAAATGTGTTGCAGCTTGTCTCCATCGGCAAGCACCGAAGCTGATGGGAACAATACTGCATCCGGTCCCGTACCGGACGCAATTGCCTTAACCAGACTCGGAACCAGATCTGCCTCAGGATACTCGCGATAACTCACCTCCTGAAAGTCGTTTCGTCCGTCCCGCACCGCAGTCAGTGCGTCGTCCATAACTTCATTCGGGATACTGCCCCAGATCTCCACCTTGCCGATAACATCTTGTTGCGAGGAGGTAAATGTTGCAAACACAAACACCCCGACAAGCGCAAGCACTGCAAAGATAACGAGCACGATTGCGTTGAAGGGTCTCATGCTCCTAGTGTAGCAACAAAAGCATACTGATGAGTGCCGGCGGGGAGCATATCTCCGGTTATAAACCCTGCACCACGAAACAATCGCACGGCGTCTGTCGGAGTGACGACGAGCGGTGCTGGCGGACCCATATTTTTAAAAGAATCCGCCCAGTCAACCACCAGTACTGCCGCACCTGTTTTCATCGTACGAGCGATATCCGCCACGAACGATGCGCGGAGCAGCGGATCAACGCCGTGGAGCGTATTTGCAAGCACCGCGCGGTCAAGGAGGTTGTCGGCAAGCGGCAACCGCTGCTCGAATTCTGTGCAAAGCGCCATGCAGGCTCGGCCTGCCCGTCGCGCCTCGCGCTGCACTGCCGCGACCGCCTGCGGCAGGGCATCAAGCGCATACACACGGCCTTCAGCACCTACCCGTTCGATGAGTGCGACGGTGTACGCGCCCGAGCCGCAGCCAAAATCTGCTGCTCGGTGATGCGGCAACACTGAAAGGTACCGGACCATCTCTCGTGGATCCGCGAGCGTCATGTCGTACAGTATACCAAGTGCTACTGCTGCGGCACCGCACTAGCCACCTCGTACCAAGCCACGACGCACTGCGCGGAACAAAAAGTCCACTTCCGATCTCGCGTGTAATCCGTCACTTCCGAGAGAAGACCGTCCCCGCGGAGATTCCGTTTGCAAAAAGTGCATGTTGGAGGCTGCTCTGCCATCCTCGTACCATCATCAGTGTCGGAATAAAAAGATTCCATAACTACAGAACAGTAAATGCAGCAATCTTGTCGCCCTCGTAGAGCTTCATGATGCGGACACCCTGCGTCACGCGAGAGAGGCACGGAACCTGCTTTAATTCGGTGCGGATGACCTGACCCTTTTGCGAGGCAACGATGATTTCGGTATCAGACGGAGTCACCACGCGCGCCGCGATCACTGCACCTGTCTTTGCGGTAACATTTGCAGTCTTAATACCTGACCCGCCGCGCTTCTGTACCTTGTACTCAGAGACGCGCGTCCGCTTGCCGTATCCCAGATTTGTCACGATTACAAAATCACTCTCCTTTTCATCTCGCACTACATCAGCGCCGACAATCACGCCTTTTGCACCAACCTTCATTGCGCGCACACCGCCCGCGGTACGGCCCATCTCGCGGATGTCGGATTCCTTGAACCGGATTGCCTGTCCGCCCGAAGTGGTGAGAAGTACCGTATCAGATTTCACGACCGGCAAGGCAGCAATGAGCTTGTCTCCGGTACCAAGGGTCATTGCAATAATGCCCGACCGCCGCACCTCAGCAAACTGCTCGGCGCGGACCTTTTTGGCAACGCCCTTTTCAGTGATAAGCATGAATGATGATGCCTCGGATGTTGACTTCCCTGCCTGCGCAGGCAAGGCATCTTTTGGCATTGACACGATCGAGGTCACTCGCTCCTCAGCTGCGAGCGGGAGCACATTCATGATTGACTTGCCTTTGGTTGCCCTGCGGCCCTCGGGCACCTCGAACATCCGCGTCTGATACACCTTGCCCTTGTCAGTAAAGAAAAGAATATGGTCGTGCGTCGAACCCTCGAGGAACCGGATCACAAAATCTTCGTCCTTCGTATTTAGGTCGACTACGCCAACACCCCCGCGGTTCTGCTTTTTGTACTCTGCGGGATTGGTGCGCTTGATGTAACCAGATGCGGTGAGCGTGAGCATCGCCGCCTCATCGGGTACCAGATCCTCCTGACTCATGTTCTTCACGCCACCCTTTACCACGCGGGTGCGCCGCGCATCGCCAAACTTTTCTTTAAGCATCGCAAGTTCTTTTTTGACCACTGCCATTATTTTTTTTGGCGACGACAGAATGTCTTCGAGCTCGCGGATGAGCGCCTGCACCTCTTTAAGTTCGTCTTCGATCTTCTTTCGTTCAAGACCCGAGAGCTTCTGGAGCCGCATGTCGAGAATGGCGTTCGCCTGCCGCTCAGAAAACTTGAAGGTCTTCATGAGTCCCTGCCGCGCATCAGCAACATCTGTAGACTTCTTAATGAGCTTGATGATCTCGTCGATATGATCGAGCGCCTTTGAAAGGCCGAGCAGGATATGCTCACGATCCTTTGCAACCCGAAGGTCAAACTCGGTGCGGCGTTTAACAACAACGGCGCGGTGGTCAACAAAATTTTGCAAAATACCCGACAACGAAAGCGTCTCGGGCACCCCGTCGACCAAGAGCACCATATTGTAGTGGAACGGTTCTTCGAGCTGCGTATGTTTATAGAGGTAGTTGAGGACTGCCTGCGGCTGCGCATTTTGCTTCAACTCAATAACGATGCGCACATCTTTGGTTGACTCGTCACGAAGATCACGGATGCCCTCAAGTTTCTTCTCGCGCACCAAATCGGCAATCTTGGTAATCAGATCTGCTTTGTTGACGCGGTACGGGATAGACGAAACCACAATAATACTGTTCCCTTTCTTATCTTCCGTGATCTCGGCCTCGCCGCGCACCACCACCGGGCCACGGCCGTCAGTGTACGCTCGCCTGATGTCAGCTTGATTGAACGCGACCGCACCGGTCGGAAAATCTGGACCCTTGATATGCTGAAGAAGATCGTCAGTAGTCGCATCCGGATTTTCGATAAGGTGCACCGTGGCGTCGACCACCTCGGCGAGATTGTGCGGCGGAATATTGGTTGCCATACCGACGGCAATACCGAGCGTTCCATTGAGGAGGATGTTGGGCGCTGCCGCAGGCAAGACCTCGGGCTCCTTGCGGGTCGAATCATAGTTGGCGCGCCACCGGACGGTCTCTTTTTCAAGATCGCGGAGCATCTCACCCGAGACGGCACTCATCTTTGCCTCGGTGTAACGCATCGCCGCAGGACTGTCGCCGTCGAGCGAGCCAAAGTTTCCCTGCCCGATAATGAGCGGGTAGCGGGTGGTAAAATCCTGCGCCAGCTTGGCAAGCGCGTCATACACTGCCGTATCGCCGTGCGGGTGGTACTTACCGAGGACATCGCCGACCACCGCCGCGGATTTGCGGAACTTGGCCTGCGCGCTGAGACCCATTTCGTGCATCGCATACAAAATGCGACGATGTACCGGCTTCAGTCCGTCGCGGACATCAGGGAGCGCGCGCGAGGTAATGACCGACATTGCATAGTCGAGGTACGACCGCCGCATTTCATCGGTAATCGACTGCGGAACGACTGACACTCGCTCCTCGGGCGCTGCATTATCCGATGCAGGCTCATCCTTTTTTCGTGCCATAACTGAGCTATTTTATCACAAATACGGCTGCTGGATAGCCGGCGGCGCCCCATCGGGCGCCGTATCAAAAACCACCACGCGGAGGAGAAGGTATCCGCCGTAGAGTATCAGAACCGCAACAACAACGATTGCGGTCAACACGAGCGCAAACCGCTCGCGCACCTCATACGGCTGACGGCGGAGCCGATCGAGATAGTCAAGTATCATGCCCCCTCGAGCAGAACCACTTCGCCGTCCTTTGCCTCCACCTCCTTAGCACGAACCGTGAGCTTGTCGAGCGGTTTCAAACCTGCATCGCCCTCAGCTTTCAAAAACGCTCCGAGATCAGCGTCAGATCCGACCGCATACGGGATAATAATTTTTGGTTCCAGCGCAACCATAAGTTCATGCGCCGCTTTCGGTTCGAGCGTGCCGCCACCTATTGGAACGAACACGATCCCAACCTGGTCGATCTCGGCACGAAGATCCTGCGGAAGTTTGGTAGACGAGAGCGCCCCAAGCGCAAGCACGCGGATACCATCCATATCAAACAGGTACACCGTGTTGCCGTACTCTGCACTCTCGCCGCCGTATTCGGTTGGAGAGGCAAATGCAGAGACGGTTATATCCCCGACTTCATACGCACCAGGCCCCATAATAACAAAAGGCTGCTTGTCTCCGTGAGTTGCGGTTTCGGCGCCGTCCCAATCCTGGTGCCGCATCGACACCAGCACGATGTCGCTGCCAAACTTGTTCACCCTGAGTGTACTCCGTACACCCGGCGGATTGAGTGCGAGCGTTGTCTGTCCAGCAGAAACCTTAAAGCAGTACCCACCGACTTTTTGAATCACCATGGCGGAAGTATAGCATTGTACACTTGACCGTAGCCACAGTCAGACTTTGATTTCGCGTCGAAGTTCATCCCGAACCTCCTCATCAACCCCAGCCCGCCTAAGTCTCTGAAAAATATTTACCTTAGTTACTCCGCATTTCAAGGCAATCTCTCGCATTGACATTCCACCGAGATACAATGAAGCGATTTTTTCACGGCCCAGCTCCCATTCCTCAGTCTTAAATTTGATCTTTCCATTTTTTAATCTCCAAAAGAATACTGCAATAGCGTTCGCCCCCCCACGATGACCAATTAAGGAAGCTATCTCCCCATACGAATGCCCATCGGATTTTAAGGATTTAATCCTTTCCGCAATTGCTCTTGAAAATACGAACTTTTCTCCTTCCATACTAGTGGTGTTTGCTGAACATCAAAAAACCATACTATACAAATCTTGCGATGGCAATAAAACTGAACATCCTTGCACCTTACGGACAGCCGTGTTAGAGTTTCCGCACAGTAGTCACTTTGAGCTAGGCTGACCTTCTGCCACGGCGGAAAACCTGGTTCGATCACTGATACACATGCCAAAAACAAAAAAAATAGTAGCAGAGGTATCTGAGCCAACGCTCATGGATACCCTAGTTGCGGAGAGCAAACTTCCGCCGGTCGTCGGCGACACCATCGAGGGCCCAGTCGTTTCAATAGGATCGGGCAGAGTATACATCGACCTGCCCCCGTTCGGCACCGGCATCATCTACGGAAAAGAGTATCTTTCAGCCCGTGATGTGCTGAAAAAGGTTGCCCTTGGCGACACTGTTTCAGCAAAAGTGGTCCGCACCTCAAATAAGGACGGGTACATCGAGCTTTCGCTCAAGGAAGCTCGTCAGGCGATGATCTGGTCTGATGCAGAACGCGCAATCGCTGGAGGGACAGTCTTTGAACTCATGGTAAAAGATGCAAACAAGGGCGGACTCATTATTGCCTGGCAGGGCATCCAGGGATTCCTCCCTGCTTCGCAGCTGAAGCCGGAACACTATCCGCGAGTTACCGGCGGCGAAAAACACCTCATTTTGGATGAACTCAAAAAACTGATTGGCAAGAGCCTCTCAGTTTCCATCATTACTGCCGACCCGCGCGAGGGTAAACTCATCTTCTCAGAACGCGGTACTGCAGGCGACATTCCGAAGGAAGAACTGGTTGGCGAGTACTCGGTTGGCGATGTTGTCGAGGGTTCGGTCACCGGTATTGTTGACTTCGGTATCTTCGTAAAGGTGCGCGATGGCCTTGAGGGATTGGTGCATATCTCCGAAATTGACTGGGGGTTGGTTGAAGATCCGCGACTTTTTGCAAAAGTCGGCGATACGGTCCGCGTCAAGGTCATTGATGTTAAGGACGGAAAAATCTCGCTCTCGCTAAAGCAGATGACCGAGGATCCGTGGATCGCAGCCGCACGCAAGTACAAGAAAGACGATTCGGTGAGTGCCGCGATCATCAAGTACAATAAGTATGGCGCGCTTGCATCCATCGAAGAGGGCGTTGCAGGGTTGGTGCATGTCTCTGAGTTTGAATCAGAGCAAAAGTTGCGCGAGGCGCTCTCGCTCGGTAAGACCTATCCATTTAAAATTACTCTGTTCGAACCAAAAGAGCATCGCATGACGCTCTCATTCACTACATAGATAGTAAAGCCCCCGATTCGTCGGGGGTTAATTGTATTCAGTCATTGCCGACTGGTACCCATGCTCGACAATTGCCTCGACAGCAAGCAATGCGCGCTTGAACACTTTCTGTAACTCAGTTTTTTCTGCAGGAGTGCATTTGCTAAGCAGGAACTTGAGTACCCGCTCCTCCCCTTTTGGCTTCCGCGCCTGACCACGCACCCCTTTCGGAGAGATACCGATGCGTACCCGGACAAAATCTTTCGTCCTCAGCGACCGAATGACCGACTCGACGCCATTGTGCCCGCCAGAAGAGCGGCCATGTGATATTTTTATCGTCCCCAGCGGCAGGTCCATGTCATCATACGCAACCACCGTATTGCCAGCATCCTTTTTTGACTTCACAAAATGCGCAACTGCGCGGCCCGAGTTGTTCATAAAGGTGTCAGGGAGCACAAAAACCGCCTTCCTACCCGCTAGAGAACCACGCGCAACCTGCAGAGGAGGCTTTTTCTCTCCCTTCCACTCCGAAACACCTGCTGCAGCAGCAATGTGCAGAACCAACATGCGACCGATATTGTGCCGTGTCTCATGATATTGGTCTCCAGGATTCCCAAGGCCCACGATAATGTGCTGCGATGCCATCCACTACAGGATACTACACTGCCCACGCAACTCATACACAATTAGACAACGAAAAAAGTATTGTGCGGAACCGGAGTGTCGCGTACACTGCGCAGTATGAGTGACACGCAGAAGAAATTTTCAGACGATGTCATCTCCTTTGTATTTGTTGCGCTCCTCGTTGTCGTTCCGATTCGGTGGTTCGTCGCACAGCCGTTTATCGTGCACGGTGCATCGATGGAGCCGACTTTTGAAAGCGGTGAGTACCTCATCGTCGACCAGCTCACCTACCATTTTAATGAGCCGGCGCGGGGCGATGTCATTATCCTCAAGTATCCGCGAGATGAATCCGTGTATTTTATCAAGCGTATTATTGGTCTTCCGGGCGAGACCGTTGAGATGCAGGGGGATACCATTGTGATCCGTCCTAAAGATGCTGAAGCCTTTTCACTACCGCAAGAATTTTTGGACCCCGAGCGAACTCGGCCGGAGTTTGGTAGCTACACGCTCTCTGATACCGAGTACTTTGTGATGGGTGATAATCGCAACGAATCCAGTGACTCGCGCGTCTGGGGGCCACTGCCTGAAAACGACATTGTTGGTCGCGCGCTCATCAGGCTCTTTCCGCCAACAAGGATTGACATTTTGCCCGGCGCTGCATCGCTCCCCAACTAATCATGCGAGTCGAACGAGGAATCAAACGCGAGTCACTTGATGCATCATTAGCGCGCATCGCTGCAACATACGGATTTTCTGCGCCACCGGTCTCGGTGCCGCGGGCCGTTCAGGCAATCGTACAAAAGCATGATCCTGCCGCCGCGGCGCACACACTCCTTGCAGCGACCGCAGTCGGTTCCAAAGGAGCGGCGCAGCTCTGGAGTGTTGGGCGGCGCGGCAGCGGAAGCACCGTTGCCTTCTCAATCGTCGGCGCGCAGCACCCCATTGCGCATGCGCTCACGCTTAAAGCAGCGCTTTCAATCGCTGAACGAGCGGGCCTTGAGGGATTGACGCTTGCAGTTTCATCAGTCGGCGACGGAGAGAGTAAACGGCGATTCCTCCGCGAAGTTGGTAACTTTTTCAAGAAATATGTTTCGCAACTCGGCGAGCTCTCGCACCAGGCACTGGCAGCGCCCGAGGAGGCCTACCGTGCGCTCTACCACTCATCGCATGAACTTAAAGAGCGCCTGCCACGCACGATCGATCATCTCTCTGAACACTCGCGGAAGGTAATGACTGACACCTTTACCCTATTCGAATCGGTCGGCATTCCGTACCACCTTGATCCGTACCTCGCTGCCGAAACTCCAGGACACAGCGAGCTGATCTTCGCCGTACGAAGCGGCGACACCCAAGAAACTATCGCCCGTGGCGGTCGACTCGACGATCTTTTTAAGCGGATGAATAAGAGCGCTGTAGGATTTGCCGTTGGCATGTCGCTTTCTCTCACAGAAAAGGTTGACCCCGAGCCGGCCGAGGATCGCCTCCAGTGCATGCTGATCCACATCGGTGACGCCGCGAAACTCAAGGCATTCGTGTTCCTCGAGGCGCTCTGGCGCGCACATATCACCACTGCGCATGCGCTACTCGCAGGCAGCCTTCGTGAGCAGATGGAGCTTGCAAAAACTCATGCTCCACGCTCAATCGCGATCATCGGACAACGAGAGGCACTGGATGGAACGGTCATCATAAAAAATACCGCAACCGAAATGCAGACCGCTTACCCTCGAGACAAGGCGCTCTTGATACTCGGTCGCTAACCCACACGGTTGCATATCAGCGGCAGATGTGGTTAACTAGCCAAGCAATGATTAATGTTTCCGTAGCAAAAACTGGAAGTGAAAACTCGATGTCTCTGATTCGTCGCTTTACGAAGCGGGTGCAGGGCGCTGGGATCATCAAGCGCGTCAAGGGATCAAGGTATCACGAGCGCCTCAAGTCAAAGACCAAGCGCAAAGTATCAGCCCTTCGCCGCATCTCCCGCAAGGAGACCACGGCAGAAATGGAGCGCCAGGGGCTCATCAAAGAAACTCCCCGCCGCTCAAGGCGCTAATGCTCGGTCCTCGCACCATCCAAAAATATAAAGCCGCCGTCCTTGGACGGCGGTTCGAGCTTTCAATAAGCACTGTGTCGCGTGTGCGCATGCGCACCCTCAACCGCATCTACCGCGGCATCAACTCGGCGACTGACATCCTTTCATTTCCCTACTCAAAATATTCTGGAGAGATTGTGCTGTGTCCAAGCGAATTTCCGTCACACGCTCGTGCGTTCGGCGTACCTGTCGCAGCATATCTCCCTTATCTTGTTATCCACGGTATGGTGCACCTCAAAGGGCACGATCATGGGCGTATAATGACAAGATTGGAGGAGCGGTACTGTGCGCAGCTTGGCGTTCAGCCTGTCCCTCTCATGCAGCATGGCAGAACGAAACGCAGTCGGCATCGATATCGGAACCTACCAGGTGCGGGTAGTGGTCGCACGCGAAGATAAAGGCCGCGGCTACCCAAAGATCATCGGCACGGGCTACGCAGAGTCTCGCGGACTTCGGCATGGATACATTGTCAATGGCGCTGATGTTACGCGCTCGATTATGCTCGCCGTCGAACAGGCGGAAAAGACCAGTGGCATTCGAATTCGTGACGCATTCCTCTCAGTTGGAGGTATCGGGCTTGACGAAGTCCGCGCGCGCGGCGAGACCATCATCGCCCGTGCTGACGCCGAGGTAACCGACCTTGATATTGAAAAGGCACTGGACGCTGCGCGGACCCACACCGAGTCTCGCCTCATGAACCGCCGTATCCTCCACACTGTTCCTATCGGCTACTCAATCGATGGCGTCGAGGTGCTTGGTCGTCCGCAGGGCATGAAGGGTACCAAACTCGCGGTGGATGTACTGTATGTGACTGCGCTTGAACAGCATGTGTCGGACCTCATTGATGCGGTAGAGACTGCAAATATTGCCGTTGCAGATACGCTTGCAGCGCCGCTCGCCGGTTCGATAGTCTCTCTAAGCACATCGGAGAAAAAAGCCGGTGCCGTCCTTGCAAACATCGGATCGGAAACGGTTTCGATCGTCGTATTTGATAACGGTATTCCGATCTCAGTCAAAGTGTTTAAAATCGGCTCTCATGACATCACCAAGGATATTGCGCTCGGGCTGCGCATCTCGCTCGAGGAAGCCGAGCAGCTCAAGCTCGGCGCGATCACGCACTCGACCTATCCTAAGAAAAAACTTGACGACATCTTGGTAGCAAGGCTCACTGACATCTTCGAGCTCATTGACAACCATCTTAAGAAACTCGGCAAGGATCAGCTCCTCCCAGCCGGTGTCATTTTGACCGGTGGCGGCTCGGGCATCGGCCCTATCCGCGAGATCGCCGAGCAATCATTAAAACTGCACTCGAAAACTGCGTCGCTCGCCCTCTCTCCTGATGCAAAAATCAAGGATTCATCGTGGACGGTGGCGTACGGACTCACGGTGTGGGGGCTCACCGGCGCAGACGGCATTGGCCGCCCACCGATCCGCGATGCAATGGCACATGTTGGCCGTTCACTCGGCTCATTTTTTAGACAATTTCTCCCATAAATGTCAAAGTTTGCACCCCTCCCCTCCCTCATTTATGATGGGTGCACGACTACTATAACTATTCTGTATGCCTCAATTGCACCAGGAACTTGAATCAGCAGCTCGCATCCGTGTTGTCGGTATCGGCGGCTCAGGAAAAAATGCAGTAAACCACATGGTCACATCGAAAGTGAAGGGGGTTGACTTCATTGTAGTCAATACTGACGCACAAGACCTGCAGCAATCATCGGTTAAAACAAAGATTCACATCGGTAAAAATCTAACGCGCGGGCTTGGCGCGGGTATGAACCCTGCTATCGGACGGCGCGCTGCCGAAGAAACTCAGTCCGAGATCCAAGACGCGATTCGTGGTTCAGACATGGTGTTCATTGCAGGCGGTATGGGCGGCGGCACCTGTACCGGCTCCGCACCAGTGGTTGCAAAGATTGCTAAAGAGTCCGGGGCGCTCACCGTCGCCGTGGTTACCAAACCGTTTTCATTTGAAGGGCAGCAGCGCATGCGACTCGCCGAACAAGGACTTGAAGAGCTGCGCAAAGAAGTAGACGCGCTTATCGTGATTCCGAACGACCGTCTGCTCGCGGTCGTCGACCGAGATACGACCGTCCGATCGGCGTTCGCAATGTGCGACGAAGTGCTCCGCCAGGCAGTTGAGGGCGTCTCGGACCTTATTACCACTCCGGGTAATATCAACCTCGACTTCGCAGACATTAAAGCGGTCATGGAGGACGCCGGATCGGCACTCATGGGCGTTGGTGTTGCCGTCGGTGAAAAACGCGCCGAGGAAGCAGCGCGAGCAGCTATCAACTCGCCGCTCCTCGATATCTCGATTAACGGAGCAAAGGGAGTGCTGCTTTCCATCGCTGGCGGCGAAGACCTCTCGCTCCTCGAGGTTCAGGCTGCCGCGCAGATTGTAACCGAGTCAATTGATAAGAATGCCAAGGTGATCTTTGGTACTTCAAAGGACGAGCGACTGCGCAAAGGAGAGATCCGCGTCACGGTCATCGCGACCGGCTTTCCTGAAGAGGGGTCGCAAACCCGAACGCCGCTCTTCCAGATGACTCCAAAAAAAGAAAAGAAGGAAGAGGACATGGCGGGCAAACTCTACAATTCAATCATGGCACCAAAGGACGAGGAGGCCGTGCCGCCAATCGCACAGCAGAAGCCCGAACCGGCACCAAAGCCGGCTGACGACGATGACGACTGGGGTGCGGTACCAGCGTTCCTCCGCCGATCAAAGAAAAACTAGCAAGTGGAAAGTTGGAGCTTTGTGCCAAGAGCGTTACAATACGGTAACGCTCTTGTAGCGTATGCTGCATGGAAAAACCTCTGTACGACCTTATCATTATCGGCGGCGGACCTGCGGGGTGCGCCGCAGGCGTCTACGCTGCCCGCAAGCTGCTCAAGACTGCGCTGATTGCCGAGTCGTTCGGCGGACAGTCGGTAGTGTCTCCTGATATCGAGAACTGGATCGGTACTCCACACATATCTGGCGAGCAACTTGCAAAAAATCTGGAGGAGCATGTGTGCACCTATGCAGGCGAGGTCGTCGATATCATGTCAGGCGTTCGGGCAGAGCAGTTGAGCCGCGAGGATGGCTCCTATCGTATCCGACTTTCAAACGATACTACCATTGGCGCGCGGGCGGTGCTTATCGCTTCCGGAGGCGTCCGCCGCAGACTGGCGGTCCCTGGCGCTGATCAATTTGAACATAAGGGGCTGACCTACTGCGCCTCATGTGATGGTCCGCTCTTTGCCGGACAGGATGTTGCGGTCATTGGCGGTGGTAATGCAGGATTCGAGACTGCGGCACAGCTCCTCGCGTACGCAAAGTCGGTAACCCTTCTTCAGCATCGCGATACCTATGCTGCGGATCCGTCAACGGTAACTGCCGTGCTTGCGCATCCGAATATGACAGGGATTACTGGTGCAGAATCGACCGAGGTTCTTGGAGAAAAATTTGTTACTGGCCTCAAGTACCGCCTCAAATCAAACAACGAGGAGCACACGCTCGCCGTAACCGGTATTTTTGTAGAGATTGGACTGTTGCCGGCGACCGAGTATGCAAAGGGCGTGGTCGACATGGATCAGATTGGCCGCATCATCATCGACCCGCGGACTGGCAGGACCTCCATGACAGGTGTTTGGGCTGCAGGTGATTGCACCAATGCCGCATATCACCAAAACAACATTGCGGCCGGTGATGCCGTCCGCGCCCTTGAGGATATCTACCTATACCTTAGAGCAAGCTAACGGTTATCAAGTGAGGTCCACAAGTAGCGGCAGGCGACGGTGCGGTAGGGGCGCCAGGGCTCTGCAAGTTTCTCCATCCGCTCTGGCTTAGGCAATGTACGGAGCTGAAACACATCCTTCATAGCATTTTGAATGCCAAGATCCCCCACTGGCAACACATCCGGCCGATGAAGCGTAAACATGAGGAACATGTCGGCCGTCCAGCGGCCGATGCCTTTGACCACTACAAGGTGATCGCGGATAGCATCATCAGTCATCTCATGAAATTGCCTTTGCCCCACCGTACCGTCTAAAAACTTTTTTGCAAGATCGACGAGGTACGCGGCCTTTTGCTGCGAAACGCCTGCGGTTCTAAACCTTGCAATGCTCGTTTTCGCGACCTGCGCAGGGGTTGGATGGCGCGCTCCTTTGTAGAGCGCGAGGAACCGTTTGTGTATCGTCGCCGCTGCCTTGCCCGAGAGCTGTTGGTATATGATCGCCGAACAGAGTGCTTGGAACGAGTCGCGATTACGCTCCCAGCCGGGTTTCTTAAACCTCTTGATTAATGCGGCCATCTTCGGCTCGCGCTTGAGGTGCGTAAGAGCTTTCGCGAGCTCTCTGGGGCTCATGCTAGAAACCGAGAGCTGAGAAGTAGGCGCCGAGATTGTACGGCCAAATAATAAAAGCGAGTGCCCCATCCCAAAATGACAAGTGGAGATACCCAATAGTAAACATCCATCCAATAACCCAAACCCCAAACCCAAAAGTATGATTCTCAATTTTTACTTTATCCATGCCTCAATTAAATCACATTTAATCTCTCGGCGGCTCCCTACGAACACCAAACGCTTCAATAAGCCCGTCCTTTTCCCTTCCGGCGACAAAAACAATATCACCTGCATGAAGGCCGCTGGTTGTTGCATACTGACTTGCGTGTGGTAGCACTATGGTAAGAATCCGCGCAGTGTTGTGCGTATCTTTTGCCACAAGCACATTCTCCTTCACCGAAAGAATCTCGCACCGACAAACCCCCTGCTCTGGCGGAAGGTGCCGTGCACCGTCATATAGTTGGTGGAGCGGCGGCGGTAGTCGCTCGCGCCCCTCAAAGAGCCGATCGTTGACCGTGGTTGCTCGATCAAGAATAAAACCAAGCACTCCCGCACCGAGAATCACTGCGGCCACAATGTACAAGACTGGCAGCAAGTAACCAAATCTGAATTTACGCAAAAGCCATTGGAGCAGAACCACCAGCGCGCCATCCGCAATTGCAAGCGGCCAGGGGAAGAGGTACAAAAAGGTCAAAAAACCATTTGGCCCAAACCATAGAAGCGATTCATAACTCGAGATGCGTATGGAAAAAAAGATGAAATTTACAATAAACACTGTGGTAGTGAGTATAGCTCCGACTATTGCTGCGAGGGCCACAATTTGCAGCGCATACACCGCACGCGGAGTCATGTGGACTCTGCCTGCACGAATCTCGCTCAATATCTTGTCTCTCAAATTATAATTGTTCATGGTAGTTTCCTATTACTGCATGCAATGCCTCTTTTGCTCGTCTGAGGCGGACCCCTACGGTGCCGATCGGAACTTTTAATATATCGGCAATATCCTTGTACGACATCTCCTCAAAGTAGTGGAGGAGGAGCACCTCGCGATACTTGAGCGATAACTTGCTCAGCCCTGCATCAATAAATCTTCTCATTTCTGCAATGTCGCGCTCGCGCTCTTGAGGATCCTCATACACTGCATAAGCAACCAATGTGTCAAGGTCAATAGTAAGAGGACGATACTTGCCTTTTCGAAGAGCGTTGACAAATGCATTGTGAGCGATTCGATAGATCCACGGACTGAAACGACTCCCTGTGTCAAAGCTCTGAATGGCACTGAATGTTGCGAGGAAAATGTCCTGGACGATGTCCTCGATATTTTCATCTCCCGAAAGAAACTTTTTTCCATACCGTTTGAGTCTTTGTTCGTACCGATCGACAATAGAGCCGAATTGCGCCGTGTCACCCCGTTGAACCGCCTGCACAATGGCCTCGTCGGACAATGCTTCAATCTCCATTGCTCTCTATTGTACAAACGAGGGAGGTCAAATATTACAAAAGCCCCTTACGGGGCTTTTGTGTCTGCTACTGTGCATCTGCCGGCCTTGCAGGAGGTTCAGGCAAATCAGTTATGATTTTTTCTGCGGTAACAGTGGTACCCGTGCGCGTACCATGTACCCCAATCCGATCGCCTACCTGAATATCGGCCATCGAGCCTTCGACCACCTTCTCCACCGTTGCAGCAGCCGCATCAACGGTTATAGTGGTCCCATCTGGACCTGTAATTGTGACAGTATTGCCATCAATCGCAGTAACCTGCCCCATGGCATGCCCATGCGGACCATGCCCCTTGTTCATGCCAGGGCCACGCATTTCGTGCGTGGGTGCCCCAGTGGATCCATCCGTAGTGTCAGCGGATGCAAGAGAAGCATAGCCAGCCATGGCACCTCCAAGAAGAACGACTGCAGCAAGTGCCGGTACTGCTAATGTTTTTTGTGTGTTAGTCATATGTGTGTGGTGAGTAACGGAACAGAGCTCTTGTTCCACCTAGTAATACAAGCAAGTCGAGCGAATGTTACATTCGTCGGTAGTTGCTTCAAAAACGAATTCCCAAAATTGGCGGTGAGTGTATCACTTTTGCGCGAAGCACGGCTCCTTTCGGATTCAAAAGTTTCTATCTGCGGAGAGGAAGAGATTCGAACTCTTGAAGGGGTTTCCCCCTTGCCGGTTTTCGAAACCGGTGCTTTCGACCACTCAGCCACCTCTCCGTGACCCTACCGGGAATCCCCTCCGAACCGGGGCGGGTACGCCCTTCG
>JAYOEC010000006.1:0-43112 GCA_038106525.1 Minisyncoccota bacterium
ATTACTGAGGAGATGAAGCTTGCCGCGGCCCGCGCGCTTGCGGGCGTGGTCCGAAGCCCGACCAGCGACAGGATCGTCCCCGATGTTTTTGATCCTTCGGTGGTCGAGCAGGTTGCCGCTGCGGTCAAGGAATCGTACCGTGGATAACCCCTTGCATGCTGCATTCGGTGGCGTATGATAGCTTCTTATGGTCCACTATGAACCTGCCGCGAACGATAACAATGTTCGAGAATCTGTATCCAGAAAGTTGCTTAGAGTCGAACGAATGGCACGGGGTGGTCACCGAGAGGACCTTATCGGAGAAATAGGTGGCTTGCGAGGGCAATCGTTTGGTTCAACAGACCACATTAAACTAAGACAAATTGAGGTTCAGGTACAAGGTATTGAGGACGAACTAGAAGGTCGCGCAGGTTCCTAGTCTGCCAACTCGACATCGATAGTCCGTTCGCGGATATCAGTGCGGACAAATCGGAACTGCACGCGGTCGCCGAGCCGGTATGCTTTTCTAGTTCGTGCTCCGATTGCCGAAAACTTTTTTGGCTGAAACTCGAACCGGTCGCCCGGGATGTCGGCGAGGCGCACCATCCCCTCGGCGCCGCTCTCTGCATCCTCGACATAGATACCCCACTCGGTGATGCCGGATATGGTGCCGCTCCTCTCAGCGCCGATTTTCTGCGCAGCGTATTCAACCTGTTTAAGCTTGACTGATGCGCGCTCGGCGTCGGCGGCCTCGGCCTCTCGCTGCGAGGCGTGGATTGCGCGCTCCTCAACAATGTGCGGCTGATCGTCGAGCGGGTCGTTATTGAGGAGTGTCGCAAGAGAGCGGTGCACCATGAGGTCTGGGTAGCGGCGGATCGGGGAGGTAAAGTGCGCATAGTCCTTGAACGAAAGCCCAAAGTGCCCAATATTTTTTGTCGTGTAGGTTGCGCGCGCCATCGAGCGGATGGTTGCGGTCTGTATCAGCTGTTCCTCGGGCGTACCCTTGATTTCTGAAAGGAGCTTGTTGATATCCTTTTGGGATGCACCGCTTTTGGTAACGGTGAGCTGGTAGCCGATTGCGCGCAGGAACATGGACAGTTCCTCAAGCTTTTCAGCGTTCGGTACATCATGGATACGGTAGACAAATACGCGATTTTTCTTTCCGAGCTTTTTGGTAACCACAGTAGCAACCTCGCGATTGGCAAGCAGCATCAATTCTTCAATCAGCTGGTGACTCTCTGTGTGTATCCGACGGGAGAAACCGATTACCTCCTTCTTTTCATTCAGTACCGGCCGCACCTCGTCTCGATCAAAGAGTATGGCACCATACTCAATCCGCTTTTTTCTCAGGTGCGAGGCGAATGTCCACAGTGCTGCGAGGGTCTGGTGGTGTTCGGCTGCAGAATCACGAAGCGCGGTATCCGCCTCCTCGTACGAAAATCGCTTGCGCGAGTGAATGATGGTTCTTCCGAACCACCGATCAACGATTGAAGTGCCGCGGACGGTAAAGATGGCGGAGAAAGCAAGCCGATCGGTGTCGGGCATGAGCGAGCAGAGATCCTCGGAGAGTTGTGGCGGGAGCATCGGGATGGTCCGGTCAACCAGGTACACCGAAGTGGCGCGCTTTAACGCCTCGCGGTCGAGTGCGCTGCCGGGGCGGACAAAGTGCGAAACATCGGCAATGTGGATGCCGATTTCAACAGAACCGTCTGCGTGCTCGTGATAAGAAATTGCATCATCAAAATCCTTTGCGTCCTCGGGGTCGATGGTCATAGTGAGTACAGAGCGCATGTCTCGACGCAAGCTGATCTCCGCCTCATTCCAAGCAGTTTCATACAGTTGGTCTGCCTCGCGGACCACATCGGCAGGGAAGTCGGTATCGAATCCGCGGCCAGCAAGGATGGCGCGCATCTCAGTATCATGTGCGCCTGCGGGTCCGAGCGCACGACGGACGGTTGCCTGTGGCGGATCGGTCTCCCAATTAACCACATCGACGATCACTTTTTGTCCTGGTGGGGTGCCGATGCCGCCGACCACCATAAACTGGCAATAGATGCGCGGGTCATCCGGCTTGACCATGCGCTCGCTTCCGATAAGAACGAGCTCGCCCACAAAAGAAGATCGCTTCCGTTCAAGAACGCGAGTAACACGGCCAATAGTCTCGGTCCTGCCGCGGCGGAGCTCAACTTCGACAATGTCTCCCGACAGTGCTCCACCGAGACTCTCACGGGGGATCGGGATATCTTTCTCTCCCTCGGGTTGCACTAAAAATCCCTTGCCCGAGCGGGTAACATCAATAACCCCGGATACTCGGACTTTCTGCGGCCCTGGGCGCTCCTGCGTTCCCGGTTTGCCCTTTCGATGCATTTCTGCTAGAATAGCATGGCTATGCTTATAATCCGCATGCAGCGAACCGGCAGGACGAACGATCCGTCCTTCCGCATTGTCGTGGGAGAAAAAGCATTTCATCCAAAGTCGGGTAAGCACCTTGCCTACCTTGGGTCGTATAATCCTCGAACTAAGGCAACAAATATTGATGCAGAGGCAGTAAAGGGCTGGGTGGCGAAAGGGGCACAGCTCTCGGGCACCGTCAATAATCTTCTGATCACCCGTGGAATCATCGAAGGGAAGAAGGTTAATGTACTTCCTAAAAAGACTGTTCCTAAAAAGGACGAGCCAACGCCGGCAGCAGCCGAGCCGACCCCGGTTGCTGAGGTCGAGGCCGCTCCTCAAGAACCAGCTGCCCCAGAGGCAGCCGAGGCACCACACGCATAACCCGGTTGTCTGAACCGGGATTTTTTGTATACTGATAGCGGACTTACTAAATTATCTTCGAATATGCCGTACTCCGATCAACAGTTCCTTGAGTTTGTAGTGAAGGCGTTAGTCGATCATCCAGATGATGTAAAGGTGTCGCGTCAGGTCGACGAGATGGGTGTCTTGCTCACACTCGATGTTAACCGCGACGATATGGGCAAGGTTATTGGACGGTCAGGTAATACCGCAAAAGCGATCCGCATCCTCCTCCGTGTTGTGGGGATGAAGAACAATGCTCGGGTCAACCTCAAGATTAATGAGCCGGAAGGTGGAAGCCGTATGAACGGCCAACCTCGCGCGCCAATGTCGGACATGGGCGAGAGTCCTATGGGAGCTGCCAGCCGCGAGGTCGAGGACGCACTCGACGATATTCGGCTCTAGGATTTTGATTTTGGTACATACCTCTCACCCCAATTGACGGAACTCGTTGATGCTTGTTGTTTAATAAAATTAGAGGGGAACTCAGGATCAGTTTTAATTTCACCAACCGCATGGTATGGTTCGGTGATGGGGTATTGGAATAATGTTGAGCGAGAGTATGTCGAAAGCCGCGAGCCGAATTGGGTCGAGCGGTTTTTGGGTGTACTGGTCTCTCCGCTCGCTTCTCTATTTGAAAAACCATGGCACGAAAAGTCATCGCAGGAAAGGTCCGCACCAGATTTGCGAGCGGGAGAATAACCTTTCATATCATCACCCTTTTCCCCGATGCGTTTGGCGCATATCTTGATGCGTCGATTATTGGTCGGGCAATGCGGGAGAGTCGGATTGCAGTCAAGTTTTACAATCCGCGTGATTTTACAAAAAAGAAGTTTGATCGTGTCGACCGCCGTCCGTATGGCGGCGGGCCAGGAATGGTGCTCGAGCCAGAGGCGGTGTTGCGGGCTGTAGCAAAGGCGCTTGGGAAAAGGAAGGCGGAAGTATTCTTTTTTGATCGTTCGGGCGAGACATTTAGCAACCGCACTGCGCGGGGTCTGATACGAAAAAAAATCAGAGATATCGTCTTGATTTGCGGCCACTATGAGGGCATTGATGCGCGAGTGCAGAAAATCCTGAAGGCAAAAAAGGTTTCAATCGGTCCCTACACACTTACCGGTGGCGAGTTGCCGGCACTGGTTGTTGTTGATGCGGTGGCACGGCAGATCCCCGGCGTTCTTGGCCGCTTTGACTCAGTAGAGGAGGAGCGCGTCTCGTCGAGTGAAGTGTACACCCGCCCCGAAGTCTTTATATGGAAGGGCAAGCGATACCGCGTCCCAAAGGTGCTCCTCTCCGGTAACCATGCAGCCATCGATGCCTGGAAGCAGGGCAATGGGGAAAAGTAACCCGTAGCCCTTGACGCGGGTAGGGGTGTGAGAGTAGTATAGGAATACCACTTTTGATTGAGTAGCGGCGGATGGTGGGTTTAGATACTTTTATAACCCATAAAATTTAGCGGGACACGCTTTTTGCGTGTTCCGCGCATCGTAGTATCCATGTCTACTAAACTCCCGCAAAAGCGTTTTCAGCGCTACCAGGCTCCCCGGGTTCCGATGCCGGACCTTATTGCGCCACAGGTTGCCTCGTTTCGTGCGTTCGTTACCGACGGACTCAAGGCACTTTTTAAAGAGTTTTCTCCCATTGCTGACTATTCAAAAAAGAAGTTTGAACTCGAGATAGTTTCATTTGAACTCGGCGAGCCGAAGGTTGACGAGTACGGTGCAAAGGAACAGAAGATGACTTTTGACGCGCCGCTTAAGGCGACGGTCCGCCTCCACAACAAGGGTCTTGGCACTAAGAAGGAGCAGTCGATCTTTCTTGCTGACATGCCTATCATGACCGAGCACGGCACATTTATTATCAATGGCGTTGAGCGCGTGGTAGTGCCACAGCTTGCCCGTTCGTTCGGTGTTTTCTTTACCGCCGAGGATATCCGTGGCAAGACCTGCTTTGGTGCAAAAATCATTCCTGCTCGTGGCGCGTGGATCGAAATTGAGTCCGAGCATGATGGCGCCATTTTTGTAAAAATTGACCGCAAGCGCAAGTTTCCGATTACGACGCTCCTCCGCATCCTCGGTGCGACTTTTGACCGCGACATGCTTACTTTGTTTGAGCGGGTGCAGGGCGGCAAGGCAGCGATCCAGGCATCGCTTGAAAAGGATCCTGCGGACACGGTAGAAAAGGCATTTGTTGAGATCTATCGCCGCCTCCGCGATGGTGATCTTGCGACGGCAGATACTGCCCGCGACTATGTCACCAGCCTCTTTTCAGAGGAGCGCTACGACTTGTCGTACCCGGGCCGTCATCGTTTCAATCAGCGGTTCAATCTCCCGATGGATGCGGCATCGCTTGCGCGCCACTCGCTCAATCTCGACGACATGGTGCAGATTGTCGCGCATATTATCGAACTCAACCACACGCCTGGTAGTCAGCCTGACGATATCGACCACTTGGGCTTCCGCCGTGTCCGTCAGATCGGCGAGCTTTTGGAGGCTCGTGTCCGCGTCGGCCTTTCCCGTATGAAGCGAAACATCCAGGACCGGATGTCGACTATCGATGTCGAGACCACGCTCCCGACCCAGCTCGTTAACCCGCGGCCATTTGCTGCTGCGGTCAAGGAGTTTTTCACCGCAAACCAGCTTTCGCAGCTCGCACAGCAGCAGAATATCCTTGAAGAGCTAGAGACACTCCGCACGCTTTCTGCGCTCGGACCGGGCGGTCTCACGCGCGAACGCGCCGGCTTTGAGGTGCGCGATGTGCACACCTCGCACTACGGACGGCTGTGCCCAATCCAGACACCTGAAGGTCCGAACATTGGACTCATTCTCCGCCTTGCTTCATACGCGCGCATCAATGACTTTGGCATTATCGAGTCGCCGTACGCAAAGGTGGTAAAAGGCAAGGTTACCGACGAGATCAAGTACTTCAATGCGTTTGAGGAGGAACAGCACGCGATCGCGCATGCGGCAATTGCGCTGACAGAGAGCGGTGCGATCGTCGAAGATTTGGTCGAGGTGCGCTACAAAGGTGAGCCAAAGCTGGTTCCGAAGGATGAGGTCGAGTACATCGATGTTGCCAGCAACCAGATGTTCTCGGTCGCGACCTCGATGGTTCCGTTTATTGAGAACGACGACTCAACCCGTGCGCTCATGGGCTCGAACATGCAAAAGCAGGCAACTCCGTGCGTGGTTGCCGAAGCTCCCATTGTGGCAACCGGCGTTGAGGAACTTGCGGCGCGCGATACCGGCCGTTTGATCTATGCGCTTGAAGCCGGAGTGGTAACGGCGGTAGATGCGCGTCGTGTGGTGGTAACGAATGCAGACAGCAAGAAGCGCGAGTACACCCTGCAGCCGTTTTCGATGACCAACGAGTTTTCTGCTTTTTATCATAAGCCAGCGGTGTCGCTCGGCCAGAAGCTCAAGAGGGGCGATCTTATTGCTGACACCTCGTCCACCAAGGACGGTCAGTTTGCACTTGGGCAGAATGTCCGCGTCGCGTTCATGAACTGGTCCGGGTACAATTACGAGGACGCCATCATTATCTCCGAGCGGCTGGTGCAGCAGAGCAAGTTTACGACCATCCACATGGAGGAGTTTGATGTTGCGGTCCGCGATACCAAGCTTGGCCCAGAGGTAACCACACCTGACATTCCGAATGTATCAGAAACTAAACTCCGCAATCTCGACGAAGAGGGCATTGTTCGCATCGGTGCCGAGGTCCGGCCTGGCGATATCCTGGTTGGCAAAGTAACCCCGAAAGGAGAAACGCAACTTTCACCGGAAGAGCGGCTTCTTCGTTCGATCTTCGGCGACAAAGCAAAGGATGTAAAGGACACCTCGCTCCGCATGGAGGGTGGTAAGCGCGGCCGTGTCATCGGGGTCAAAGTCTTCAGTCGTGAGAAAGGAGACACCCTGGAGTCAGGCACCATTAAGAAGATTTACATCACTGTTGCGCAGGTTCGTAATGTTTCGGTCGGCGACAAGTTGGCTGGCCGACACGGAAACAAGGGCGTTATCTCGCGCGTACTGCCGGTTGAGGATATGCCATACACCGAGGACGGCGAGCCGGTTGACATTATTCTGACGCCGCTTGGCGTGCCGAGCCGTATGAACCTTGGTCAGATCTTGGAGATGCACCTTGGTCTTGCAGCGCACACGCTTGGGTATCAGGCAATTGTGCCGCCGTTTGCGGGCGCCACTGAAGCAGAGATCCAGGAAGAGCTGAAGACGGCTGGCTACAAGGAGACCGGCACCATGAAGCTGTTTGACGGCCGCACTGGCGAGAGGTTCGATCAGGAGGTGTCGGTCGGATACATGTATATCTTGAAACTCCACCACATGGTTGAGGATAAGATCCACATGCGTTCAATCGGGCCTTACTCGCTGATTACACAGCAGCCGCTTGGCGGCAAGGCGCAGAACGGTGGTCAGCGTTTTGGAGAGATGGAGGTGTGGGCGCTCCTTGGCTACGGTGCCGCCTACACCCTGCGCGAAATGCTCACCATTAAGTCAGACGACATTCAGGGTCGTTCTGCAGCCTTTGACGCGATTGTAAAGGGCAAGGATATCGGCGAGTCGCACACTCCGGCAGCATTTAATGTGCTGGTAAACCATCTTCGCGGTTTGTGCCTCGATGTGATTTTAGGAAAGGGAGAACAAAGCGCATAACTAACCCATCACTACTATGGATCAAAAAAGAGGCAAGGTTGCAGATACTTCAGAGTTCGACTGGGTTGCGCTGAAACTCGCAAGTCCGGAAAAGATTTTGGAGTGGTCGTGGGGAGAGGTGCGCAAGCCCGAGACCATCAACTACCGCACGCAGCGAGCTGAGAAAAACGGTTTGTTCGATGAAGCGGTATTCGGTCCCGAAAAGGATTTCGAATGTTATTGCGGCAAGTATAAGGGCCCCCGGTTCCGCGGCATCGTGTGCGAGAAGTGCGGCGTCGAGGTAACTCGTGCCATCGTCCGCCGCGAGCGCATGGGCCATATTGAACTTTCAACGCCAGTTGCGCACATCTGGTTCCTCCGTTCAGTGCCGTCGCGCATCGCACTTATGCTCGGCGTATCTGCAACTGATGCAGAAAAGGTGATCTACTTTGCCGGATACATTGTTACCAAGGTCAATGAGGATGAGCGCAAGCGTGTTATTGATGATCTTGAGGCAGAGTTTAAGACGAAATCAAAGACGCTCTCGAATGAAAAGGCGCAGACCGAACTGCGGCAGCTCATGCTCGCTGCAAAGGCGGATATCGAGCGCATTCAGCAGGGCGTAGTTCTTGATGAACTCGAATACCATCGCTTTTCGGTAAAGTACGGCACTTTTTTTGAGGCCGGCATTGGCGCCGAGGCGATTTATCAAATCTTCAAGTCTATTAACCTTACCAAGCTCGCTACGGAACTTGATACTCAGCTTGGTTCTGCGTCCGGTGCCGATCGGGAAAAGCTTACCAAACGGTTGAACCTGGTCCGCTCCATGATTGCAGCCGGTGTCCGTCCTGAGTGGATGTTCTTGACCCGTGTGCCCGTAACGCCTCCGGCGCTCCGTCCGATGGTTGCGCTTGAGTCGGGCCGTCACGCAACCTCTGATGTTAATGACCTGTATCGCCGCGTGATCAACCGTAACAACCGCTTGCAGAAACTTCGCGATATTCATGCGCCCGAGGTTATTCTTCGTAATGAAAAGCGCATCTTGCAGGAGGCCGTGGACGCCCTCCTCGACAACTCAATCCGTCGTGGACAGAATGCCGCCGCAACATCTGCGGCACAGAAGCGGCCGCTCAAATCGCTCGCGGATTATCTTAAGGGCAAACAAGGCTATTTCCGCTTTAATCTCCTTGGCAAGCGCGTCGATTATTCAGGCCGCTCCGTGATTGTCGTCGGCCCTGACCTTGAGCTCGACGAGTGCGGTTTGCCGAAGCATATGGCCCTCGAGCTTTTCCGCCCTTTTGTTATTTCAAAACTGCTTTCTCGCGAGCTTGCGCACAATATCCGCGGTGCCGGGAGGCTGATTGAAGAGGGGATCCCCGAAGTGTGGGCAATCCTTGAAGAGGTTATCAAAGGCAAACATGTGCTCTTGAACCGTGCACCGACATTGCACCGACAGGGCATCCAGGCCTTCCGACCAAAACTGGTTGAGGGCAATGCCATTCAGCTGCACCCGCTCGTATGTACCGCCTTTAACGCAGACTTCGACGGCGACCAAATGGCGGTGCATGTCCCGCTCTCTGACGAGGCGCAGCTCGAGGCAGCACATATCATTTCGGCAAATAAAAATATTCTGAAGCCTGGTTCAGGTACTCCGGTGGTGTCGACTGACAAAGACATTACGCTCGGCATCTTCTGGATGACTCGTCTGATCCCTGGTGCGCGCGGGGAGGGTAAGTATTTCCCAAGCCCGAACGCAGCGATTCTTGCGTACGATTTCGGCGATGTCGACATTCATGCAAAGGTCCTGGTTCAGCCGTCTGATGCAAAGCGGTATGGAGCGTTCAATGGTCAGCGGTTCGAGACCACCGTAGGCCGACTCCTCTTCAACTCGATATTCCCGAAGGACTATCCGTACATCAACGATGAGGTAAAAAAATCGACGCTCTCAAAGCTGGTTGAGGACTTGATCCGTCTCTACGGGCTTGATGAGATCCCGCCGATGCTCGACAAGATTAAGGCGTTCGGATTCCAGTTTGCAACCCGCTCGGGTGTAACCTTTAATGCCGCGGATATCCGGGTCCCGAAAGAAAAGCAACAGATTATCGAGCAGGCGCAGGCCGAGGTGCGTTCGATCGAAGAACAGTTCCAGAACGGTTTGCTTACCAGCGAGGAAAAGAAGCGCCTAGTCATCGAAATATGGCAGCGCGCGAAGGGTGAGATTGAAAAGCAGATCGTGCCGAACATGGATCAGCGCTCGTCGATCTATACCATTATCACCTCAGGTGCACGCGGCTCGATGGGTCAGCTCTCGCAGATGGCTGGTATGAAGGGGCTCATGCAGAACACGAAGGGCGAGGTCATCGAGTTCCCTGTGGTGTCGTCAATGAAGGAGGGCATGACGCCGATTGAGTACTTTACAACCACGCACGGTTCACGAAAAGGTCTTTCTGACACCGCGCTCAAGACTGCTGCAGCCGGATACTTGACGCGTCGCCTCTTTGATGTGGCGCAGGATGTGGTGGTTAATGAGGATGACTGCGGTACGAAGAAGGGCATTACGATTCAGAAGATGCGTTCAACCGGCATGGAGGCGGATCTTGCAAAACTAATCCAGGGTCGCGTGCTTGCGGTAACGGTTGAGGCACAGGGGGTCTCTATAAAGCGCGGCACATTGCTAACTGCAGACGACGCCCGCGCGATTGCGGACACTGGTGTTACTGAAGTTGTGGTCCGTTCCCCGATGAGCTGCGAGAGCGAGTACGGCATCTGTAAGAAATGTTACGGTGCAGATCTCACCACGCGCGAGCTTGTCGATATCGGCGAGGCGGTCGGAACTATTGCGGCGCAAGCGATCGGCGAGCCCGGTACGCAGCTCACCATGCGGACCTTCCACACCGGAGGTGCTGCAACGGTAGGTGGAGACATCACCAACGGTCTTCCGCGCGTTGAAGAGTTGTTTGAAAAACGCCCACCGAAGGGCACCGCAGTCTTGTCGCATGTCGACGGAGAGGTGATTGAGCTCAGAGATGATACGAGCGGCAAGGTAGTCGTGGTACTTCCTGATGTTGGCTCTGAGGGAGCTTCAAAGACGCGAGACAAGATCGAGTACCTGGTGCCTCCGCGTCGTGTGCCGATGGTTAAAGTCGGTTCAAAAGTGCTGCGCGGCTCTGCACTCACTGACGGCTCGGCGAATCTGGACGAGCTTTTCGAGCTTGCCGGCCCAGCTCGAGTACAGGAGTACATGATCGACGAGGTGTCCAAGATTTACGATCTTCAGGGCGCATCGGTATCGCACAAGCACATGGAGGTTATCTTAAAACAGATGTTCTCCCGTGCGCGGGTGCAGGAGCCTGGCGATGGCCCGTTTGTCCGTGGCGAGGTCGTCGAGGTCAGTGTGGTCGAGCGCGTTAATCGCACGCTGAAGGAGGAGGGCAAGGATGAGGTCAAGACCACTCCAATGCTCCTTGGTATTACCGAGGTCTCGCTCAGCCGCCGCAGCTTCCTCTCTGCAACCTCGTTCCAGCACACAACTCGCGCGCTCATTGTGGCATCTCTCAAGGGTTCTGTTGATGAGCTGCGCGGCCTTAAGGAAAATGTCATGATTGGTCGCGTCATCCCGGCAGGAACCGGCCACCAAGGAAGCAAGAAGCATGCCATTGTTCACGCACATCGCGAAAAACGCCGAGCCGAACTCGCACGAATGGAGGAGGATCGCACGCAGTTTGAGGTGTACGAACAGCGGTAATGTCGGATACTGTCCAGAAGGTTAAGGAACGGCTCTCCATCCTTGAGGTGGTGGGCGGGTATGTCAAGCTCGTCCGCGCCGGAAAGTATTGGAAAGGGTTGTCGCCATTCACAAAGGAAAAAACACCTTCATTCTTTGTCTCACCTGAACGCGGACTGTACCATTGCTTTTCGACCGGAAAGGGCGGGGACATCTTTTCATTTGTTGAAGAGATGGAAGGACTTGATTTTAAGGGCGCGCTAAAGTTGCTCGCTGAACGAGCCGGCGTTGAGTTGATTCAAGAGCGGCCGGAGGTCCGCTCTGAGCGCGAGCAAGTATACCGTGCGCTTGAGGCTGCTGCAGGGTGGTACCAGTCCAGGCTTGCAGAACGGCCAGAGGTTCAGGAGTATCTTTCAAATCGTGGTATAGACCGGGCAGCAGTGGCGCATTGGTCGGTTGGGTACGCGCCTAAGGAGTGGCACTCTTTGAAGGATGCGTTGATTCAGCAGGGATTTACTGACCGCGTGCTCAGCATTGCTGGGTTGGTCAAGAGGCCAGATCAGGGTGACGGAGCCCAGACTTCGATCACATCATCGTATGATCGTTTTCGCGGCCGCATTATGTTTCCGATCCGTGATGTCTCGGGCAGATGCATTGCGTTTTCCGGACGGATCTTTGAGGACGATTCGAAACATCCTGCCGCAAAGTACATTAATTCGCCCGAGAGCCCGGTCTTTGATAAATCGCGTGCGCTGTACGGATTGTATGAGGCACGAAGTGCGATCAGAGATCTCGGCGCAGCAATGCTGGTCGAGGGGCAGGTTGACCTACTTATGGCGCACAAGGTGGGATACCGGAATGCGGTCGCTACCTCTGGCACCGCGTTTACCGAGCATCATGCCGGCATTCTGAAACGCTATTCTGAAAATCTCATCATTGCCTATGATGGCGATCGGGCGGGGGTAGCGGCCGCAGGGAGGGCAGCGACGCTTGCGCTTCAGCTTGGCATGAATGTAAAAGTTGTTCCGCTTCCCGAGGGGGTCGATCCTGCAGATTTAATTTTGAAGGATTCATCCTTATTCAAGGATGCAGTCCGCAAGGCTGAACCGGTGGTGGATTTTTTCCTCCACGATGTCCTGAGACGGATATCCGGAGCGCGCGAGCGGCGCATCGCAGCTGAAGAGTCAGTACTTCCGTTTATTGGCGCAATCGCCAACAAATCCGATCAGGATTATTTTATTAAGCGAGTGGCAGAGGGGCTTGATGTCAGCGAAGTTGCGCTCCGCGAGGACCTGTTGCGTGCGCAACATTCTCGGAGTACTGGGGCAGTTGGGTCAAGTGCACTCCGCGCGAGCACGAAGTCCGAGTCACTGATCAAGCTCTTGACCGGTATCGAGCTTTCGTTCCTCGAGCGCGGCGATCCGCGCGCGGCAGATGTATCAGCATTGCTTGATACATACGGCAGAGCAGCAGGGGACCAGGCCGCGCTTATATTCGAGGCCGAGCTCTTTTTAGACGGGCAGGCTGACCCTGATGCCGCATTCCGCTCTATCGTTGCCGATCTTTCGACCGATGCAGCTCGCGAGGAGTATCGTGCGCTGGTCAAAGAGCTTCGCACGGCAGAGGAGTCGGGAGATGCCGCGCGCGCTGCAGCGCTCATGGAAAAATTAGCAGCACTTGCGAATCGCGTTACTACTCAGTAAAGTGTCATACTATGGCTACCAGTCGTTCCAAAAAGAAGGTCCGTCGCGCCGCTCGGCCTGCAAAGAAGAAGGCAGCCCGCCGGCTGCCTGCCCGTCGCACGAACAAGAAGAAAAAGCCGTCGCGTGCGGCGTCTCGGCAGACAAAGTCTCGTGCCGGGAAGGTGACAAAGAAACCAGCTTCAAAAAAGAGAGCACATCTCGAGGCGAAGGCAGAGCACCTCATGCTGCGCGGCAAGGAGCGCGGCTATGTAACCTACAATGAAATTTTAAAGGAGTTCCCGACTATCGAAGAGGATGTTCTGTTCCTTGAGGAGCTCTACGAACGATTGTCGACTGCAGGGGTTGATGTGCTCGAGTCCGGCGGCATGCTTGAGGAGGTTCCGGACGAAGTGGTGATGCGCGGCGGGTATCGCGGCGAGGGATCTGCTCATGACTCGATACAGATGTACCTGCGCGAGATCGGTCAGTACCCGCTCCTTACCGGCACTGAGGAACGCGAGCTTGCAAAGCGCATTGCAAACGGTGACAGTGAGGCAAAGAATCTTCTTGCACGCGCCAACCTCCGCTTGGTTGTCTCGATTGCAAAGAAGTATGCGAACCGCTCGTCCGATCTCTCGCTTCTTGACCTCATTCAGGAAGGGAACATTGGTCTTTTTCGTGCGGTAGACAAGTTCGATTTCACGAAAGGATTTAAATTTTCAACCTATGCAACCTGGTGGATCCGCCAGGCAATCACCCGCGCGCTCGCCGACCAGAGCCGTACCATTCGTATCCCCGTTCACATGGTTGAGACTATCGCTAAGTATAAGCAGGTAGTCCGCCGCCTTGAGCAGGACCTGGGCCGTGACCCAATGCCCGAGGAAGTGGCTGCCGAGATGGGCGTTGAGGCGGAAAAGGTCTACCAAATCGAGCAGATCAATCAGGAGACATTATCACTCGAGGCACCGATCAGCTCGGGTGACGATGAGGATGCGTCGCAGCGCGGCGACTTTGTTGCGGACCACTCGCTACCGAGTCCTGACCAGGAAACCGCGCATCGCATTTTAGTCGAGCAGCTTCATGAGATATTGGACGATTTAAGCCCAAAGGAACGAAAGATCCTCGCTATGCGTCATGGACTTGAAGATGGTATTTATCATACCCTCGAGGAGGTAGGGCAGGAGTTCGGCGTTACACGCGAGCGCATCCGCCAGATCGAGGCCAAGGCACTCGACAAAATCCGCACTCACCAGAAAGCAAAGCGCCTGCGGAGCTACTAGCCGTCCTCCTACTTCTCAGTTTCCTCTGGATAATTTTCGAGACCGGATTTAAGGAAGTTTACGACTGCCCCGAGCTCGCGTCCAATCCTTCCGCGCACAATTACTTCTGATTCGTCCGATCGCTCAGGCAGTCTCATCGAGTTCATTTCCTTCAAGAATCTTCTTCTTTCTTTTCCTTGCAGCCATTTAAGATTGGTATGTAACAGCTGCACAAACTGCTCCATGCTGTAAATAACCGCGTACCATCGCTCGGTAGTATCGCCGTCTTTTGTCTCTACGACCCATGCAATTTGCGCGCATACCGACTTACCCCCGAATCGTGGCACCGAAACTATGAGTCGACTGATCGGAATATCTCCTTCATGGTCTCTTATGCGACTCCAAAGAGCAAGGCTCTGACCGATGGCATATGCAGCTATGCCAGTAAATGTCGCTGTCAATGATTCTTTTTCTGCATCAACTCCGTAGAGCAGCGGGACTGATGCATCCAGCATTTTTTCCTTCTGGTCTTGATTGAGAGATTCTGCGGCTTGCTCTGCCGCTTCGCGATCAGCGTATGCTATCACTGTTGCAGTCCGTATATCATCCTTGTCAGACTGCGCCGCGTGTACAAGGATGGATGCGCCCTCACTTCTGAGAGGGTATATGCTATCCTGCAAAGGAATCGGCCCCCTTCTCTCCTACCTTTTTCGTGCATAAATCGCATTGTACTGAACTATTTACACTTTGTCAATTTTTGAATCAGGTCGTTTGTGTGGTTTTTGAGGTTGATTATTCCTGAATAATTAGGGCGCGTATACTGGTCCTTATGGGCAAGTATCCGATCAGTCACTGGAGCTACAGCTCGCTTATGGCATTTTTGCGCAACCCACTTGCATGGCATAAGCGGTATGTCGAGCAAGTGTACGATACCCCGTCCTCGCCAGCATCGGTGATTGGTCGTGCGGGACATGTCGCACTACAGCACTTTTACGGAGGACTTAAGAAATCTGCCGCAAGTGAGCTCGGGCTCGAGTATCTGCGCGGCGTTTCGGACTTTGAGATCGACTTTGGAAAAAAGGACGGAGTGCGGGCGCGTCGCTCGCGGCGTGCTGAAATGGAGGCCGAGTATCTGCAGGCCATCGGCTTCTATCTTGCCCGAGCGCCGCGCTACACGGTGCTTGGGGTCGAAGTCTCTGCGCTGGCACATGTACCCGGACTCGCTCTTCCGGTAAAGGCGATTTCGGACTTGGTGGTGCAGTCTAAAGTCGACCCAGGGGCAGTTGATATTATCGACCACAAATTTGTTGATTCGTTCAGCTCATTGGGTGCAGAGAAGCCACTGTTTGTCCTCCAAGCGCTCTTTAACTACTACACCGTACAAGAGGAGTTTAAAAAGCCAGTCAAACGATTCATCCTTCAGGAATGCAAGAAACGGAAGAACCGCGGTTCAGGCGGGCAGATGCGTCGGTACATTATTTCGTATGATGATTGCGTTGAGGATTTTGCAGTTTTCAGTCGATTGCTTGCAGACGCAACAGCAGAGATCAGCCGCCCACGCGCATACCTGCCAAACCCGTCGGATATGTTTGAGGGGAAGAACTCGTACGAGATTTACCGAATGGGACTCCTCAACGATTAGTTGCCAAGCGCGGCCTCGATGGCGGCCTTGATGTTTGCGTACGGCTGCGCACCTGCAATCGGGATAATGCTCCCCGAGCGAGTAACCAAAAGATTGTGCGGCGTGCCCTGGCCGCCCGACCCAATAGCATCATTGAACTGCTGTTCGACCAGCGACTTAAACTTACCGCTGCTCATGCAGGAGGAGAAGTCCGCCGGCTTGACTCCGACCTCTGCTGCATAGGTTGGGAGCTGCGAGACATCTGTGCGTTCGTTTCCTGGCGCCTCGCGGAACAGTACATCAAGAAACTTCCAGTACGCATCATTTCCGGCAAGGCTGGCGACGCACTCGGACGCCTCGGCAAGCTGCGGTGCATTCGGGTGGAGCTGCGCAAGCGGGAAGTTGCGGTACACCCATGCCACGCGTCCGTCAGATCCATATTCGGCAATGATCTGCTTCATGGTTGCATGAAACTGTTTGCAAAAAGGACAGTCAAGGTCTGAATACTCGACGATGGTAATTAGGGCCTCAGGACTTCCAAGGATATGGTCTGCTGCAGTTACCGGTGGCATTTCGACCTTGGTTGGTTGCGGCGTGCTGCCCGTAGCTGGGGAGTCACCGACAAAGTATACGGCGAGCGCAATGAGCGCGCCGGCAGCAATGATCGCGATTGGGATTGAGAGATTCGAACTTGGTGCAGATTGTGTGTCCATAACGACTGAATACTAGTATGCCGCCATGATACCATGCCGAAGCATGGGGGACAGTGCAGCCTACATACTCCTCGGTATTGTGCAGGGACTCACCGAGTTTCTCCCGGTCTCGTCGACTGGACACCTTATTTTGGTTCGCGAGACTATCGGACTTTTTGATCATGGACTTGCGGTAGACGCAGTGTTGCAGCTTGCAACCGCGCTCGCAGTGGCCCTGTACTTTTGGCGCGACGGTATCTCATTGCTCCGTCGTCCTGGTACCCCGCTTACTGCCGCGCTTCTAATCGGTACCATCCCTGCTGTTCTTGCTGGACTTGTGCTCGAGGATACTATGGCCACTCTCTTTCGCTCGCCCGAGTTGGTAGCGTATGCGCTCATTTTTGGGTCGCTCGTGATGCTTGGAGGCGAGTATGTATTGAAACATCGCGCACGCTTAAAGGACTTTCGTGCATTTGATTGGAGAGACGGTTTAATAGTTGGCCTTTTTCAAACACTAGCGCTGGTGCCGGGTATGAGTCGGTCTGGCATGACGATTGCAGGCGGATTGTATGTCGGGTTCGACCGCACCGCCGCAGCTCGGTTCGCATTCTTACTCTCCGTACCCATCTTGGCAGGGTCCGGGCTAAAAAAGCTTTATGATCTTGGTTCAGAAGGGTTTTTGGCCACTGCTGGATTTGAAATTTTGCTTGGTTTCGGCGCAGCGTTTGTAGCCGGCCTCATGGCAATACACCTCCTCATGCTGCTGGTGCGGCGGACGCCACTCACGGTCTTTGTGGCGTACCGTCTCATACTTGCTGCAGTGATACTCGCGATTCTGTAGCTGTTGATAATCTCGGAGGTATGTTCAAGGGTGCGGTATGGTTTTAGGAGATGCCAAGGGGTGAAAGATTTAGGGTGAGGAAGGAGAAACCGGTACTACGCGACCCTGTAGACGGGAAAATGGAGAAGCCAAAAAGTCTGACTCGCCGTGAAAAGCGGTCGATTCAGCACGCTCGGAGGGCTGCACACGACCGTCTGCATTGCTTTGTAGCGCAAGAGGATCCTGAAGGTGCGCTCATTGATCTGCAGGTTCCTGCCCGCCGCCATCAGGTTGCGCGATACCTGGACCTTGTGGTTAATCAATCTGCTCCTTGGGGCTGGGGTAAATAGCTGCAGATTCCATTTATCTCCTCCAATTTCGCGCAAGACTCCATAACAAATGACCTTGACATATTTCAATTAATAGTATATAATTAAGATGTTACTATTTAGTAAAAAATTACTATGAACGAGAAATTCAAATTTCTTGCGAACCATATACCAGTTCAGGCTCTGGAGAAGGTATCAAAGTACCGGACTCCTTTCCTTATCGCTGCAGTAATAGCAACCTACCTCGGATTCGGCGAAAGTGGATCTGCGTCAGATGGTGCTGTTGCCCAGGCGATGCCTCATAATCCATACGATACTCTTACCGGAGATGGCGCATTGTGTGAACCGATTGTGCATAAAATCCCCAGTGAACTTTGCGATAGCGGTCCTTGCGAGGATACTGTGACAAATCAAATTCCAGTAAAGGATGGTGGCGAATATCTAACTCCAGGTATCGTAAGAAAATCGGAGATAGTCGAAAATCCTTTGACTTTGGATCTCTATGGCTCAAACAAACAAGGCACTGGCTCGGAATATCTTGGGCCTGCGACCAGCTTCTCTGTAGGATCCGGTAATACTAAGGTTCCAAGTTGCGTGTCAGTTCAGTAGCGTATCCGCTAAAACGGAAGGGTGTGGGTGAGGGCGGCTGAGGCCGCCTTTTCCCATCCCGAGGTGTCGATGACAATGTCGCGCTTTTTGCCAAAATCGTCATAACTCACCTTGCCGTTTTTAAGGGCATACTCGTATATTTCCTTAGTGATTTTCACATCTTTGAGACAGTAGCTGCGAACCTTATCAATCTTTCCCTCTGCCCACCAACGAACGGCATCCAATCCGGAACCGCTCTTTCTGGTTCCGAGGGTCGCCTTAGCAACTGAGTCGAGTTTCAACCTCCTTCCAAGGACTTGCTTGATTTCAGCAAGCAAGTCTACCGAGCGGATGGTGCCAAGGTCGCCAGTGTAGTATTTATTGAGAATCGGGATATCAAAGTGGTTTGAATTATACCCAATGAGGAGGTCGGCCCGCTCCATGATTGGCCACAGGTTCGGGAGTTCGGGGATAGTAAAGCTCTGATAGCTGTCGTCTGCGCTGTCGTGGATGCCGACGAGGGCAAGCTCAAGTTCAGTGATATCAAATGTCCCAGTTGCAGAAGTGGTCTCGATGTCGAGGGTAATGCGACGCATGCACTGCTATAGGATTATTGCTTGGTCTGTGGTGCTGCTCCAAGCAAAAACGCCGAAGCACTGTCGAAAGAAAGTTTTGTCTCCGTTCCAGTCGAGAGATGTTTAATAGTAAGTGTCTCACTTGCCGCTTCATCATCGCCAAACGCAGCAAAGTAGGGGATTCCGAGCTTCTCGGCATTCCGGATATGGTCAGCGAGTCTCTCGTGCTTCATACCGAAGGCAACATTGGCGCCTCCAATACGGATGCGGTCTGCTGCTGCCCATGCCCCCCTCGCAGCAGCCCCGATTGGCGCAAGGTATAGGTGTGCGCTGGATTCGAGCTTAGGAAGGAGGTGGTGTGTGGACAAAAAGTCGTGCACGGTAACATCGCCCATCCCGAACCCGACCGCCGGCACTGCCTCACCACCGTACTTTTCAATCAGGGTATCGTACCTGCCACCGCCAAAGAGCGAACGGGGATTTTCGTTGTTTGTGTCAAAGACCTCGAACACCATGCCGGTATAGTAGTCGAACCCGCGCGCGATGCTCGCATCAATATGAATTGCAATTCCCTGCTCTTTGAGTATGCGCGATAGGTCTACAAAGTAACTAAACGAATCAGTGTCCTCAAGCGCCGCAGCCAGCGATGCGTCAAGTTCGACGCCGCGCTTGTCCTTTGCGTCTAAGAGCCGTGTCATCCGTGGGCGGTCTTCGGTTGGGATGCCGACGCGCTCGTACACTGAATCAAGGAATGCGCGGCTGCTTACGCGGATACGGTAGTCGTCTTGGTGTGCTCCAAGCTCTGCCATAACCCGCGCGGCGAGCGCAATAATCTCGGCATCTGCCTCGATGTTTGAAGCACCGATAAGGTCTGCATTGAGCTGCCAAAATTCGCGGAGCCTGCCGCGCTGGGGGCGTTCGTACCTGAAGAAGTTTTGGAACGAGTACCAACGGAGCGGGTATCCCAGCTCGCGCCGCTTTGCAGCAACCATGCGCGCCACGGTCGGGGTCATCTCGGGTCGCAGGGTTACTGACCGATCTCCGCGGTCGGTAAAGGTATAGGTCTGCTCGCTCACGATTTCCTCACTCGTTTTTGACGCGTAGAGTTCAGTTGGCTCGAGCACCGAGCCGTTCATCTCTTCATACCCGTACGCCTCAACAGCGCGCCGCATTGCGTCTGCAATGTACCGCTGCACGCGTTGATCCTCAGGATAAAAGTCACGGACCCCTTTGTATGGTTGCGTCATAGCGATTCTCCCTTTTCGAGCCTAAGATGCTCGGCCTGTGCGCTGCGGATCAGCTGCTCCACCTTGCGGGGATTGTGCGCCTCTTCGAACACAAACTCGCGTTTCTGCGCGGCAGTTTGGATGGTGATGTTACCAAAGCCGAGGATATTTTGAATGATCCCCGTGGTGCGCGTCGTAATATCCTGGATGTGGCTGAGATCGAGGATAGTCGCAATGTCGAGTTTAAACAGACCCCGTAGCTCAATATCGATGATTCTCCAATTCGAAATTATCCACACATCGAAATAGTAGTCCGTCCAGCGGACAAAGAGGAGTTGCCAGCACAGGAGCGCCCACAGAGAACCCATGAGCCCAAACACTGCACCGATGTGCGCTGCGGGTATGCCTGCTTCGGTGATCACATAGCCGATGAGTGGAACGGCGATAAAGGGAAGGATAAAGAGAAGGAGGACCGAGAACACTTCGCGCAGAAGGACAAACCAGTGCGAGTGGATGACTGCAATGACGCGCTCCTCCCTCCGCGGCGCCTCAAGCAATGCATTTGTCGAGTTTGCAGTTTGAGAAAAAATGTCTCGGATGTTCATAGAAGTGCGGAGAGTGCCGTCAGTGATACCAGGAGCAGTGCTGCAGTCCCAATTGCGTATACCGGCAGCATGAGCCATACCACAGGAAAGAGGTGTCCATAACGGATCCAATGGTAGAGGAGTGCAAACACATAGTACGCGACCACCAAGACGACAGTGCCAAACACTATGCCTAGAATCAGCATGAGTGCAGTATAACAGAGTAGCGCTGCACTCCGTATTGGTCCTCATGGGCTGATGCAGTGAGCCCAAGGCTTTCTGCAGTCCAAAGTATGCGTTTGCTGTGCTCAGGCTCGTGTTCAATCCAGCACTGGCCGCCGCGGTCGAGATGGCGCGGCAGTCCCTCGATGGTGCGCTTGATAAGCTCAAAACCGTCGTCGTCGGAAAATAGGGCCTCAGGCGGTTCATGCTCGAGGACTGACTGCTGAACGCGGTCGAGCCGCGCGCGCGAGAGGTAGGGGGGATTTGCAAGGACAAAGTCGTAGCTACTCTGCGCGGCATTCCACACATCGGTGCTGAACACACGCGTGCGGCTGGGGTCGATTCCGTTCATTCGGATATTTTTTTCAATGGTGGTGAGATGTCGTGCCTCCTTCTCACCAAAGTCGACATGGGCGCTTGGTACATGCTTGAGCACCGCAACCCCGACGCATCCGCTGCCGGCAAATAGATCGATGCCCCTTAGTATCCTGCCTCCTGGAGCTCTGTCAGGCGGCATGTGTAGAGTTTTTAAAAAATGTTCAACCCACCATTCGGTCTCAGGGCGAGGGATGAGCGGCCGCGAGTCGAGCCAGATCGTGCAATTAAGGAACGGTATTTGCTGAAGCGCATATGCCTCAGGCAAGTTGCTGCGGTTAGATGACTTCAAGGTCAAGTGCTGGAATATCGTTCTCAACCTCCTCCCATCCCTCTGGTACATCGCACGGGGTCGGAAACTCGCGGATCTCCCCGCTCGCTGGGTTTCGTGCGGGGGTGATGACCTGTGCGCACAGCTCTGCTTCGATTTCTGGAGCTGGCGCGATATTTGGGACCTCTGCCATCGGCCACAACCACCACGCACCAACTGCTGCAGCAACGATTACGATAAGCAGAAGAACCTTCATGTGATACCATACTAGCATGCAGAGGGTTGATTGGTGGAATCTGTTTTTTATGTTTTTCTTTGTAGCGTTGGTGTGGTTTGCATATCAACTGCTTGGGACACTTGGTCGGATTCCTTCAGGTATAACTATTTGGGATACGGCGGTACTTGCGCTCGCATCTTTCAGGCTGACTCGGTTGGTTGTCTACGATTCGATTACCCAGTGGGTGCGAGATTTGTTTGCCGATGCCGCACCACGAACTGCTGCAGGAACACTGCGGACGCTTGTTAATTGCCCTTGGTGTATCGGGCTCTGGTTTGCGCTGGTGGTTGCCACCACATTCTTTGCATGGCCAGAGTCATGGTTCATGATATTTGTTGCTGCACTTGGGGGCCTTGCTTCGCTCGTTCAGATTGCCGCCAATCTTCTTGGATGGAGTGCCGAGTTTAAGAAACGCGCAACAATAGGGCCTGCAGAACGAGACATTGGCTCGAAGTGCGGCTAAGACTATGGACACTACTGGAGTCGGGTATCTATCAAAACCGCTCCAGATTGTCGTGATTTTGGGGACGGTGCGGCAGGGGAGAGCCAGTGAACGCGTCGCACGGTTCGTATTGAAAGAACTTTTGCAGCGGCCCGAATGTTCGGCCGAACTCGTGGATGTGCGCGAGTATTCGTTTCCAAAAGATGATTATGGAGTATCAATAAAACCTGCTGTACAGCGATTTCAAGAGGCTGTGACGCGCGCAGACGCGCTTATCATAGTAAGTCCCGAGTATAACCACGGATACCCAGGGTCATTAAAAACATTCCTCGATTCTTTGTATCCGGAATACGCGCGAAAGGCAGTATCCGTGGTTGGCGTATCCTCTGGCCCGTGGGGAGGTGTCCGCATGGTGGAAAATTTGCTGCCAGTTCTGAGGGAACTTGGGCTGTATGTAACCCGCCTCGGACTCAATGTTCCGAACGCCGAGGAGTCGTTTTCTGAAGATGGAGAGCCGCGGGATACCAAACAACGCGACCGCCTTACCCGCATGCTTGACGAACTTTTCTGGCTCGCTGCTGCACTCCGCCACGGCAGGTCCGGCGAGTAGCGACTCGGTTTTTATCTCCCGCTGTACCATCCATCAAGAAGTGCAACTGCGGCTCTCATTGCTAAATTTTTTCGAATTTCAGCATATCGGCTGAGGAGGCGTGCCAAGTATGCTCTGGTGATAAACAAGGCGGCGGTGCCTACCAGTAGAGAGCCACCTGATACAGAGGGATGAACGCCATACAATGCGGCAATGTATGAAGATATGCATACGCCTACTCCTAGTACCGTTCCGCCTATGAAAAATTTTCTTCTGGGGTTGTAGTGTGTGACGAGTCTATGCACATGATGTTCGGTCCGTGCATTGTACTCTCGAACGAGGCACCGAGCCTCGCCCTGCAGGTTCCATGGAATGCGCTCGGTGTCTATGGTCTCCGGATCAAATTTAAATGCATCAGGATCTAGGACAGATTCAAAGTGCCGCTTATTGCGAGCCCGCTCAAGTGCAGGCCTTTCAAGAGGGTTAATCCTTCCTGCTTCATTCATGAATCTATATGCGACAAATGTATATCACTTTCGGAAAAAAGAAAACCCGGCTCGGAATGCCGGGTTTTCAAAGTGTCGAGTAGGTTAGAACGAGCGCATCGAGCCGCCGCCATAGCCGCCCCTGCCGCCGCCAAAACCGCGACCGCCGCCGCCACCATTTTCGGGCGGGCGAGCCACAGAGACACGAACCATGCGACCATCGACTTCCTGTCCGTCGAGTGCCTTCATGACCGCATCTGCCTCATCATCAGTAGACATTTCAACGAAACCGAATCCGCGTGAGCGGCCGGTCTCGCGGTCCATGATGACCTTAGCTGATACGACGGTGCCGTGTGCGGCTACCGCTGCTTGCAGAGAGTCGTCGGTGGTGTTGTATGACAAACCGCCGAAATACAATTTCTTTGCCACAATCGTTTTATTACTTTTTTAGTATGCGAGCTCGTATGCGTTCTTAACTTTCCTTGCTGCGCCCTCCGTCGGCGCTGGGGTCAGTGAAACCATCTCGTTCTCGTCTTGCAATGGTACCACGGATACCCGCGATAGGCAAGTTATGCACAGGTTGTAAACAACCCAACAGAGGACATCTCTATAAAAGACATTTTAAAGGACAGTATGTCCTATTGGTTTTCTCTATAATGGGCGCGTTTTACCAAACGAATTACATCTAGGACATCTGGCCGACAGGGCGCTGATTAGTGTGGTTTTTTGCATCCCAAGACCTCTTGCATGCTCTGATTATTGCATGCTAAGTTGATTGCGTACTGTTCTTTGGTGCGGTTTTATATTATTTAAAAACCTTACTCAATTTCTCTAACATACATATGCAGATAGCTCATACTTGGTTCAGCGCTCCTGCATGGAGCAAGAAGCTTGCTTCATCACTGACCATCTTCTCCCTGGTGCTCCTGAGCGCCGGGCCATTACTCGCACTTCCACGAACGGCACTTGCCGCTGACACTGGTTTCAACTCGCCTACAGTGACGGTGTCACCGAATGAGTGGACGGGTGGCAGCAATGGGCTTTCAAGCAACGATTTGTATGCTACGGCAACTGACGATTCAGGCAGCTCAAGGGACGACCAGGGCTATCGCAATTTCGGTTTTGCTGTTCCGTCTGGCTCAGCTATTGATGGACTGGAAGTTGGAGTTGAGGGGTTTTCTGCTGTGGCAGGCTCAGCAACAGATAAGACGGACTCTGCAAACGGAGCAGGTAACTATTCAAATTGGACCTCGTCTTCGGGGACTGCGCTTAGTGCCGTAAGTGCTTCAAATGGAGCATACATTTCTGAGGATACAAATGGGGAAGCACATACTTTTGCGGTTGCAAACTCTGCTATTCCGCTCGGATCGACTATCAACTCGGTGACACTGACTGTGTCTGGACGAAAGAGTAGCCCAAATGGAACAAATCCGACTATTGCGCTTCGTGTTGAGAACGGCACGGGAGGTGGGCAGCAGAGCGACGGTAGCTCATTCGCGCTGACAAGCTCAAGCAATTGGAATGACTACAGTCGAATCATGGCCACTAACCCGCTCACTGGTCTTTCGTGGACGGTGGATGAGGTGAATAATTGGACCACCAAGTTCGGCGTTGTGAGGACCAACACTTCTGATCGGTCAGCCCGCGTTGACCACCTGTATGTTGTGGTCAACTACACGCCGCCGAACACCGCGACCAGCTGTCAGTTGAGCGTTCGTGTTTCTGGCGACGGAGGCAGCACCTTCTCGTCCTATAAAACGGTAACCTTGAGCGGAACCGATGCGCAATACACGCTCGGCGGTTCTGCTGATGCGTGGGGCCTTTCGTGGACTCCAACAAACTTCTCGAACACAAACTTCCGTGTTGAGGTGCAGGGTAATGATCAGGGCGCGCCGTGTAATGACGCTGCAACCTACTTCCTTGATCATGTTCAGGCAAAGGTCCATTACACCCCGCCGATAGAAAATCCACCGTTTGGGCAGTCGTGCGGGCTCGATATGGCGCTGGTGCTCGACACATCAAGTTCGATCAGCTCTTCGGAACTCGCGACCATGAAGACAGCGGTGAACAACTTCGTGACCGCGCTTGACGGCACGCCGACCGAGTTCTCGCTCTCGCAATTCTACGGCACTGCAAGCGTGGCGCAGGGCTTTACCGGCGACGCATCGACTATTGTGACGGCAGTCAACGGTCTTACTTCGACCGGACACACCGGTACTAACTTTGAGGACGGACTCATCAAGGGCAATTCGACTTTGCCGAACCGCGGCGGAATTCCGAATGTCATTGTGTTCGCTTCAGATGGAAACCCGAACCGCAAAGGCAGCAATGTAGTGGCAACCGAAACCGAGGCGATGCAGGCAGCGCTTGTTCAGGCAAACGCGATCAAGAGTCAGGGTACCCGCATCATTACGCTCGGCATCGGTTCTGATGTTGATGCGCAGAATCTCAAGGACCTTTCCTCGGATGACGCGTACTACTCGTCGGCATCATTCGATTCGCTCGACGAAACACTTGGGGCAATCGTAACCGATCTCTGCGGCGGAACCGTCACCGTACACAAGCTGATCGACGCGGATGGCAATGTGCAGACCACTAATGATCGAACGAACGGCGAAGGCTGGACCTTCACGGTAGCCGGCTCGGAGCGGACTACCGGCGCAAACGGTATGACAACGCCGGTTGAGGTTGATCAGGGTTCATATTCTGTTTCGGAACAGTCTCAAAACGGCTATAGCCTTATTGGTGCTTCGTGCACCGGCGCAACCAACAATGGTTCATGGAATGAGAATGCAATTACCGGCATCCAGGTTGGCAATCAAGATGTAGTCACCTGCACTTTCGTCAACGCGCGCAACAGCGGTGTGTTAAAGGTAGTAAAGGTAGTGAGTGGCAATAATGCGCCGTACACTGACTTTGCATTCAAGGTAGATGACGATCTCCCACAGAACTTTGATTCTGACGGCGAGGTGCCAGTTGAGGTATCCGTTGGTGCTCATACCGTAATTGAGGCAATACCGGACGGTCATCCGTACACGGTGACTTACCAAAACAGCCTTAATGAGGATCAGAGCTGCAGCAATCTTCAAATTGCGCCAGGTGCGACGGTTACCTGCACTATCACCAACACCTATGTCGATCCGGGCCCGCAGTGCGATGCTAACGCGCAGACGGTGGTTGTAAGCAGCACCGAAACGCAGGTAAACGGCAACGACGCAGTGGTCATTGATGGTTCGGAAATCGGTTCAGGTATCTTGCCAGGAACCTGGGTTACTATCCCAGGCGCCGAGTGGGTGTGGAGTTCCGACAGCGGCGACGACACCACGGTTGATAAGACCGAAGTCTTTACCCAAACCTTTACGATTGACGGTGTAGTAACCAGTGCAAACCTCAAGCTCTCAGCTGACAACGGTTTTGTTGTGAAGATCAACGGCACTGAACTTGATACTAAGCTTGCAGTTGAGCAGAACTACCTTACCGTCTACGATTACGACATTACCAGCTTGGTGCAGAGCGACAACAATACTATCGAAGTAACGGTTAAGAATTTCGCACTTGGCGGTTCCACATTCTCGAACAATCCGGCAGGCGTTATCTTTAAAGCAACCGTCACTGCAGACGAGTGCCAAGATCCGCAGCCAATCTGTAATCCTGAGTTAAACCTTCTTAAGAACCCGAGCTTCGAAGCGCCGGAGGTTGCTGCAAATTCATGGAATATCTTTGACCACGGAGACCACGGAACGAGCGGTCTCGAGTGGCTGGTCTCGTGGTTTGGTGTTACAGACATCAACGCACCAGCGGTGGCAAAGGCCGAAATCCAGCATAATGGTTTGAATGGCTGGAGTGCGTCGCACGGACTGCAGTGGACTGAGATAGATTCGGACTGGGACGGTCCTTCAGGATCGCTGAACGGTGAGCAGGCATCAGTATCGCTCTCGCAGGATGTCCCGACCATTCCAGGAAAAACCTATCAGGTATCGTACGATTTCAAGCCACGGCCGGGTACGGCGGGTTCTGAGAGCAAGATTGATGCACTGGTGAACGGAGTCGTACAGCAAACTGTCGACGACACTGCTGGCGCAGATTGGAGTTCGCATACCTACACCTTCACTGCAGTTGGAAACACCACGAATGTTGAGTGGCGCGATGCCGCAGGATCGCCGAACTCGCTCGGTGCCTTCCTCGACAACACGAGCGTGCTTTGCCAGATCGAACCGCCGAAGTCGGACATCACCATCTGCAAGCTCGATGATAAACAAAATCCCCTTTCTGGTTGGACTTTGCTGTTGAAGGGAGAGAAGGTTGAGGATCTCGAGGTCCCTGCAACCACTGTTGCTGGCACCAACACTGCGGCAGCACTCACTGCAGGCAAGTCGTACATTGCAATTGCAAACGGCACCTGGCTCAATGACCGCAACCCTGACAACCATGTCGACGCAGAGTTCTCAACCGAGGATGGTTGGGTAACGCAGATGGATGGTTTTACTGGGTACCAAACCGACATTCTCGAGCTCCAGATTAACCAAGCATTCGACCCTAATTCGAATTGGGGTCCGTACTCTGCGACGCATGAGTATGCTCAGTCGTTTGTCCCATCCGTTAACGGTCCGGCAAACTTCCGCATCTTTGACGGCAGCGGCACGACGCCAGACGAGAGCTGGTACGGTGACAACCACGGTTCGCTCCAGGTGTCGGTGTACGAAGGATATGCTGGCGTAACGGGTGAGAATGGCTGCGTTACCTTTACCGATGTTCCGTACGGCTCATATTCAGTCGACGAGCTTCTGAAGCAAAACTGGAGCAATCTCTCTGGCGTCGGTCCAGTAACTGTTGATGATGCCTCTGAAGAGTTTGTAGTAGTCAACAAGGATCTTACCCCACCACCAACCGCAACTCTTATTGCAACAAAGGTGATGTGCGAGGCTGAACAGTACCTCCCGAACTGGGGCGAAGGCGGTGCAAATATCACAGCAGGTACCGCGGCAGCCTGGGTGGTGCAGTCGAACGGCAAGTGCTGGCTTGAGCCGAACTGGAAGTTCGAGTGGGCACCGAGTGGTACTGGTAATCCGAACGACAATATTGAGATGGCAAACGGAGCGTGGACTGCGTTCGGGCCGACTGACGGTACCGGCATTATCTCGACCCCGATTCCGTCCGGTGCATTGGTCTGGGTTCGCGAGCAGCTGAAAAGCGGATTCATCCCATTCAGTGGCTGGCTTTCAGGCAATGGCGCAGCCACGAAGAATGACGAATACTCCGCAGAGCTTTACTGTTCGACCGATGTGTTGAACTACGATAACTACGACTGGATCGATCCAGTACTTGCGGGCGAGACCTACTACTGTGTTGCGTTCAATGCGCCAGTGTGCGAGGCGGGTGAGAAATGGGCAAGTGATGTTGAAGCTTCGAATCAGCAGAAGCGCAAGGATGGATCAAATGTGCTTCCAGAGCGGTCAAATCCATCTTCAGCGCTCGGAGCAAATGACGGCGTGTTCTTCAGCCTTGGCTTCGGCGGATCGCTGACTCTCGCGTTCGATACTTATGTTGAGAACCAAAGTGGTGACGATCTTATTGTCTACGAGACCACGAACGGTAGCTACCCGCTTGAGAAGGCTGCGGTTGAGGTGTCGCAGGACGGTTCTGCGTGGTTCCCACTTACTGAGGAGGCGGTGAATACTGCACCGACCGGACTCGACTTTAACGAGACCGGACTCGCGTGGATTAAGTTCGTTCGCCTGACCGATACGACAAACTCTGCATTGCACACTGGAACGGCAGACGGATTCGATGTCGATGCCGTAAAGGCACTCTCTGGCGTATGCACCGAGCCTGAGGATAATGACGGCGAGAATGGCGGCGGTGGTGGCGAAGGAAGTGGCGAGTTCGATCTCTCGCTTACAAAGGAGGTGAGCGATGGGACCCCTGAGGACGGGCAGCAGATTACCTATACCATTACGGTAACGAACAGCGGCCCAGGGACTGCAACAGGTGTTCAGGTGACTGATGACCTTCCGGCAGGAGTCGACTATGATTCATATTCAGCTAGCCAGGGCTCTTACGATTCGGTGAGTGGCGTGTGGGATATCGGTTCGCTCACTGACGACCAGGTAGTAACGCTTACCATTACCGTCACGGTTGATGCTGAAGACGATCAGCAAATCCTGAACTCGGCACTCATTACTTCAGGAGGTGAGGATGAGGAAGGTGAAAATAACTCCGACAGCGCACTCATAGTAGTGCAAGATGAGGAGAACGGTAGCGGTGGAGGCTCAGGAAGTGAGGAGAGTTCTGACGACGAAGATGAGGACGAGAGCCCGTTTGGTGGCGCAAATCCATTCAGCTTCGGTCCGTTTGGTGGAGGGGTGCTCGGTGCTTCGACCGGCGGTGGCAATGGCCAAGTACTCGGTGCATCGTGTGGCCTTTACATGGACAAGTTCATGGGGCTTGGAAAGAAGAACGATGTTGAGCAGGTGAAGAAGCTTCAGCAGTTCTTGAACAAGTGGATGGGAGCCAATCTTCCAGTAACCGGGGTCTTTGGACCGCTGACGCAGAGCGCAGTAATCGCCTTTCAGCAAAAGTATCTCGATGAGATCCTGAAGCCGTGGGGTATCAATGCGCCGACCGGCCTCGTGTATCTAACAACCTTGCGATGGATCAATATGCTCGAGTGCCCGGACCTCGCGCTTCAGATTCCGACATTGGTCCCGTGGAAGGACTAGTGGAAAGCTACTCTGTCAAAAACCCCGCTCTGCGGGGTTTTTGATTGTCAGCGATGGTGCTATAGTTTGTGCGATGGGCATCAAAAACGACCACACGGTGCGTGTACGGGGCGGGTGGGGGCCGGTGGTTGCGGCGCTGGCGATTGTTTCCGTTTCGTTTTTTGCGATCTCGCAGGCGCAGTATATTGTTGCCCGCGTTCCGGGGATGGCAGCAGTCATCTCGTCTGTTCTCGTTGAACTTACGAACGCAGATCGCGCCTCGAATGGACTTGCAATCCTATCGCTTAATCCGACGCTCACTGCCGTTGCGGAGGCAAAAGCGCATGACATGGCGGCAAAGGGCTACTTTGCGCATACCTCGCCAGAGGGCCTCACGCCGTGGCACTGGTTTGCGGAAGAGAAGTATCGTTTCCTATACGCGGGCGAGAATCTTGCCATTGATTTTACCGAATCTGCCGCTGTCGAGCAGGCGTGGATGAACTCGCCGACTCATCGGGCAAACATCGTTGGTACGCAGTTTACCGAAATGGGTGTCGCCGTGGCGACCGGCACTTACCAGGGGAGAGAAACCGTGTTTGTAGTGCAAGTATTCGGGACCCCAGCACCACATGCGTTTCCGGCCGAGGAGCCAGCCTTGCAGGCAGGTGCTGTCGACAAAGAGGGCAAAGAAGTTTTGCCACAATCAGTTCCTGAGGTCCGTGAACTTCCTATTCGGGATTCCGATGTCCCAATCCGTGTCGCCACCTCGTTGCCTGAATCTGCAGCGGCGCCGACTGCCGAGTCAGTGCTTGGCAACAGTGCAGGCGCGTACCTCGCGACCGCCCCGCAAATTCCGTGGTGGTTTAGGGTGCTCCGCTCTTTTTTCTAACTTACTGCTTCAGCCCAAGGCCGGTTTTGAGGAGATACCACGCGATACCTACAAATACAGCTACAATTGCAATGAGTACGGCGGTCGCCTCGAGCAGTGACACATCTGCAAATCCTAGAAATCCGTATCGAAATCCGTTAATGATGTAGAAGATCGGATTGAGGTGCGTCAGAGTCTGGAAAAATGGAGGGAGCGCTGCTGCTGAATAAAATACGCCGCCTAAATAGACCAGTGGCGTCAAGACAAATGTTGGGACAATACTGATACCGTCAAAACTTTTAGCGTAAATTCCGTTGATGAGTCCTGCAAGCGCAAACACAACTGCAGCGAGTAAGAAGAACAGCAGGATTATCATCGGGTGGGCAAGGGCGGGGAGAGAAAAGAACATAGAGACCAAGAGTACTGCTCCGCCGACCAGTGCCGCCCTGAACACGCCCGTAGAGACGAAGGCGGCAATAATAACCCAGGGCGGTGTCGGCGAGACCAGGAGCTCGTCAATAGACCGAGCAAAAAATTTTGAAGTGAAAAAGGTAGTTGCCACATCGGTGTAGGCGTTCGTTATCACCGCGAGCATTACCAACCCTGGAACCACGAACTGCATATAGCTGAACCCATTGATGGAGCCGATTTGCGAGCCAAGGATGGCACCAAACACGGTAAAGTAGAGCGATGAAGTAACGAGAGAGGGTAAGATAGTTTGAGGCCAAATCCGCACAATTCGTACAAACCCCCTTCGGACAATGGTGTAGTATGAAATGAACAGTTTATTGAGTGGCATATTATTCCTTCGTGAGTCGCAGGAAGACCTGCTCGAGTTTGCCCGTAGTATAAGTGTCTTCCACCTCGCTGGTATGCATCGCCAGGATGTCGTCCATGCTCCCGGCGGCGACGATCGAACCTTTGTTGATGATGGCGACATTGCGCGCGAGCTTTTCTGCCTCCTCAAGGTAGTGGGTGGTGAGAAGAATCGTGAGTCCTTCGGCTGTCAGTGATTTCAGGTAGTCCCACATCGACCGGCGGAGTTCAACATCAACGCCTGCGGTCGGTTCATCCAAAATTAAGAATTTTGGTTCATGGACCAACGCTCGGGCAATCATAAGTCGCCGCTTCATTCCTCCGGAAAGTGCCATAGCCTTGCCGTCCTTCTTTTCGTAGAGTCCGAGATCCTTAAGTAGCTTCTCAGCTCGTGGGATGGCGATTGATCGCGGTACGCCATAGTACCCTGCCTGATTGACCACGATGTCAATTGGTTTTTCGAATGGATTAAAGTTTACCTCCTGACCCACCAACCCAACCAAGGCTTTTGCTTGCTCCGGTTCGCGGTCAATGTCAAACCCGAATACCGTTGCTGTCCCCGCTGTTTTTGTTACCAGTCCGGTAACGATGCCGATAAGCGTTGTCTTTCCTGCGCCATTTGGGCCGAGTAAAGCAAAAAAGTCTCCTTCAGGGATGGTGAGCGAGACACCCCGCAGCGCCTCAGTTCCTGATGCGTATCGCTTCTCAACAGTACGCACCTCAAGTGCATGTGCCATAGATGCTATACTTCTTCTTTGAGCGGAAGACCTCCAATATAGTCAGCTTTTCCTATATCGACTCCGTTGGCGCGCAAGATATTGTAGGCGGTCGCCACATGAAAGTAGAAGTTTGGCAACGCATACTCGATAGCATATTCGAATCCGGTCAGGTGCTTGCCGGGGAAGTACGGGAGTGATACTTTACTGTCTTCTTTATCTGCAATATCTGATTCCGTCACTGTATCGAGGAAAGCAATGGTCCGCCCAATTCGGTCTTTTAGTTCTAAAACCGTCTTCTCAGAATCCTCAAACTTTGGCAGCTCTTTCCCAGAGAGCCGTCCAGCACAGCCCTTCGCAGTATCACAGGCGATCTGAATTTGCTTCTTAAAATCAAACTGGTCAAACACTAGACGGTGGTTAAGAAGCGCCTCTTCAAATGAAGCCCACTGATTTCGCTTTTGCTCCGCATGAGCGCCTGCCTTGTCGAGGATTTGAGAAAGCGCTCCAAGAACCTTTTTCATCTGCGGGATGGTGATTGAGTACAGGTTTGTTTTCTGCATAGTAGTTTTGTGTACCTGCGTAGTGTAGCATAGCGGGTATGGGGTACCAGCTTATTGATTCAGGCGAGGGAGAGAAGTTAGAGCGTTTCGGCCCGTATGTTCTTCGGCGACCTGACCCGCAGGCGCTTTGGGAGCGCGTCCGTCCATCCGAGTGGGTTGCAGCTGACGCCTGGTTTGAGCGGCAGGGCGAACGGGGCATCTGGCACTTTAGAGGCGAACTACCTAAAGAATGGGAGATACAGTATGCGGGGTTTTCATTTATTATCCGTCCGACTTCATTCAAGCATGTTGGACTTTTCCCTGAGCAAGCCCCGAATTGGGCATGGATTAGCGAGATGGTACGGGCATCTGCAGCGCAGCCGACAGTCCTGAATCTGTTTGCCTATACTGGAGGTGCGTCACTTGCCGCGGCTGCGGCGGGGGCATCGGTAGTCCACCTCGATGCATCAAAAACAGCTGTCGATTGGGCGCGGCTGAATGCCGAACACTCGCAACTTGCCGATGCACCGATCCGCTGGATGGTCGAGGATGTCATGAAGTTTGTCGACCGTGAGCTGAAGCGCGGCAATCGGTACGATGGCATTATCCTCGACCCGCCCTCGTTTGGTCATGGTCCAAAGGATGAGCTGTGGAAGATTGAGCGCGACCTAGTCCCGCTGATGCAAAAATGTCGCGAGCTTGTATCGCCAAAGCCCCTTTTTATACTTATGAATGGGTATGCTTCTGGCTATTCGCACTTCGCCTTCGAACATTTGCTGGAGCCGATGAACGCGATGCACGGAGGTGCGGTAGACGGTGGCGAGCTTACTATTTCTGAGGAGGGCGGTAGACTTATGCCAGCGGGGATTTTTGCTCGGTGGCAGCGGAACGCATAAAGAGCACAAAGAGTATAAGGAATATAAAGAGTGAAAATGCCATCAGTGGGAAGGTAATGTACCCGAATTCGAACAGTGTCCGCGCTGCGCAGTCTGCACTCGGACCGCTTGCTGGACACGGCAGGATGTCGTACCCGCCCATCTGGAGGTAGTGCTGGTAAAGTGCAATCAGGGCTCCTGCCACAGAGAGTGCAGCAGTATACGGAAGAATGGAGCGATCTTTTGCGACTGCTGCAATGCCGAACAGCACAACTTGTGGGTACAAAAACGCGCGTTGCATCCAACAAAGGCCGCATGGTTCTTGTTCTAAAAATTCCGAGTAGTAGAGCGTTATAATCGATGCCGCGGCCACAAGAAGGAAGGCAATCCAAAAGCCCCAACGATTTATGAATACGCGTTTCCATCCCGGCACAAAGCTGGGAAATAGAAGGGCAACGAATAAGGCAACGCTTCCTGCCTGGAGTGCTACGGTTCCATACCCAGCAAGTGTATTTGAAAGCTCAAGCCCAGGCATGGTTACTCGGTAACTGGGGGGAGAGTGCAGTTGGTTTTTTCCGCGAGCGTAGCGAGTGGCACCTCTCCTGAGAGTCGTGTACCGTCCGCAAACACCCAAGTGGGGTAGCTCTTGATCTCTGCCTCGGCACAGATAGGGAGTTGACCTTCGCCGTCAGGAGTTGAACACTCGACATAGGGAAGCAAATCTGCAGCATCACCAAAGAGCCGTTTTTGTGCCTGACAGTGCGGACACCAAAACGCTCCATAAAATACAGCACCAGCATCCGTAAGACACTGCGCAAGCGGGGCATAGGTACCAGGTGGTATTGATCCGGTAAGAGGTGAGTTTTGTGGTGAAAGCATAAAAATGCCGACTGAAGCAACAATGAGGAGTCCAACGACCCCAAGAATAATCTTTTGGTTCATACAACGGTAGTGTACCATAGTCCGCATGGACTTTTGGCGTACCCTAGAGCGCCCCATTCTTGCACTTGCACCGATGGCTGATGTCACCGATGGTGCGTTCCGCCGCATTATTGCGCAGCACAGTAAAACTGTGCAACACCTAGGTGTCGCACAGTGGCCGTATGTGACCTGGACGGAGTTTGTGTCGGCGGACGGACTTGCGCTTGCACCTGAGGAAGGGCGGAAGAAGCTCCTTGCTGACCTTCAATTTGTCCCCGAAGAAAAGCCTATCGTCGCACAGTTCTTTGGATCCCATCCCGGGCATATGGAGAAGGCCGCGGCTCTTGCACGAGAACTTGGGTTTGATGGTATCGATATCAACATGGGTTGTCCCGACAAGTCGATAGAAAAGCAAGGCGCGGGAGCAGCGCATATCAAGGATCCTGCGCGGGCACAAGAGGTTATTGCTGCGGCAAAAGCTGGCGCACACGGTCTGCCGGTTAGCGTTAAGACGCGCCTTGGCTACAATGCAGACGAGTTGGAGGAGTGGCTACCGAAGCTTTTGGATGCAAAACCTGCAGTGATTACTCTCCATGCGCGCACAAGGAAGGAGCTGTCGCTGGTACCTGCGCGTTGGGAGCGGGTGCGCCGTGCAGTTGAAATACGGAATGAATGTGGAAGCGATACATTGATATTCGGAAACGGGGATTTGAGAGATGTTCCTGATGCGCTTATAAAAATCAACGATGCCGGCGCAGACGGCGCGATGCTCGGGCGCGCTATTTTTGGAAATCCGTGGCTGTTTACTGTGTATCAACCGACATTGGAAGAACGCCTCCGCACAATGGTCGAGCACACCAAAATATACACTGAGCTGCTGCCGCATAAATCATTCGCCGTTATGAAAAAGCACTACAAGGCGTATGTCTCTGGGTTTGAAGGCGCTGCGGAGCTTCGTGCGCGACTCATGCAGGCTGATAGCGCTGATCAGGTGCGGGGCATCGTTGATGAGTGGCTTTCGGCTCGGTAGCTTGCGAACGCATGGTTGGTTGCTATGCTGTCAAGATGAACGAATCGCATTCGGCGGAGCGGAAACGCGTAGAGGATACGGTGTCGCGGTTGCTTGAAAAAGCTGAAGCCGTCGTGCACGGCCACTTCGTTGGAAACTCTGGCAGGCACCTTGATACTTATGTAAATAAAGACAAGATTTTTGCCGACCCGCAACTGACACAGATAATTGCAGGTTACCTTGCTCAACTCTACGCCGGGGATCGTATTGAAGCGGTTATTGGGCCTGCGGTTGGCGGTGCGTTGCTTGCACAGCAGGTTGCGCTGCAACTGAGGGTTCGAACCGGGCTCAGGGTTGCTTCAGTATTTACTGACAAAGCTGTTGCTTCGGACGGTAAGCCGATTCAGACGCTCAAACGCGGATATGACACCGAGATCGGCGGCAGACGATTGTTGATGGTAGAGGATGTTTTGACGACTGGCGGCTCGCTGAAGCAGGTTATTGATGCAGTTCGCCAAGCTTTTTCAAAGGATGCGACATCAGCGCCACAGATCATCGGTGCTGTTGCAATTGTAAACCGCGACCCGCAACGCGTCACCAGCAAACAGCTCGGAGTCCCTCTTGATGCGTTGGTCCGGCTTGATCTGAAGAGTTATGAAGAGAGCGAGGTACCCGAGTCTTTGAGAAAAGTTCCCATCAGCACTGAGCTTGGCCACGGAAAGCAGTATCTTGCGACGCTGGCTACTGGACAGAAACATCCTGCATAAGCACTTCGAGCGCAGCAGCGGGATCCGCAGCATTTGTAATTGGGCGGCCGATAACCAGGAGGTCTGCTCCTTCGCGGATGGCTTCGGCCGGAGTCGCGGTCCGCTTTTGGTCGTGGCGCGGAGTGCCTGCAGCACGAATGCCCGGGGTGATAATGAGGGCGGAGGGGTGTGCTGTCTTGACTGCTGCGGCTTCCCAGGCAGAGCAGGTAACAACGCGGATGCCCGATTGGTATGCATCGCGCGCGCGACGGAGCACCTCGGAAGAATCAGTATCTGAAGTGAGCTGCGTAATGGCGACTGCTCGATCCCTGCCGGCGCTACTCGCAGCCTTCAGGACATCTGCACCGAGATTTCCTTGAACTGAAATAAGATCAGCATTGTGCGCTGCCCACTCCTTAATCCTGCCGCGGACCGTATCTGGCGTATCTGCAAGCTTCATGTCGACAAATACCTTCCCAAACTTTTTCAGCATGTGTACGATCTCGGGTCCGTGGCGATCTATAAGTCGGTGTACTTTGTAACCCCACACTCTCCCCGAGAGACTCTGCGCGATAGCTAGTGCTTTGTTCCGAGATACGGTATCAAGAGACACAATAACCGGCAGCTGTTCCATCATCGTCAGGGTAGCATGCTACTTTTGCGGATGGTTGGTATACTGCTCATAATGTCCGAGATTGCGCTGTATCGAAAATATCGCCCGCACTCCTTTAAGGATGTGGTGGGGCAGGATCATGTGGTGCAGGCACTTCAGGGAGCGCTCAAGGAACAGAATGTCGCACATGCGTACCTCTTTTACGGCTCACGCGGCACCGGCAAGACATCAGTGGCGCGCATTTTTGCTGGGGCGCTTGGAGCGGGAGATACAGATATTCATGAGATAGACGCTGCGACCTACACTGGTGTTGACAATATCCGCGCCTTGCGCGAGGAGGCGGCGGTCATGCCGTTCGGTTCTGCACGCAAAGTCTATATTGTCGACGAAGTGCACATGCTCTCGAAGGGTGCGTTTAACGCGTTTCTTAAACTTCTCGAAGAACCGCCATCACATGTCTCATTCATTCTTGCTACCACCGAGCTCGAGAAGGTCCCCGATACAATCCAATCGCGCTGCCAAGTATTTACTTTTAAAAAGCCGACACAGCGGGCAATTGCAGAAACAGTAATAAAAATTGCAGCGGCTGAGGGATACACGCTTGAGAGGGCTGCTGCCGAGCTCATCGCGCTCCTTGCTGACGGTTCGTTTCGCGATTCACAGTCCGTGCTGCAAAAGGTGCTGAGCGCCTCGCACGATAAGACCATTGACGCAGACGAGGTCGCCTCGATCACTGGTGCGCCGCGGTCGGGACTTGTGGGCACGGTGCTTCAAGGTCTTGCGACAGGCGACAGTGCCATCGCACTTGGGGCAGTCGAGGAGGCAGTACGGGCGGCTGTAGATATGTCAGTGCTCATCATGATTCTTATTGAGCGGATGCGAATGCTGCTCATGCTTCGGTACGCGCCTGAAGTGGGTGAGCGACTCATTGCTGACCTTGCGGATTATGAACAAGAACTTGTGCGCACCATGGCCAAAGATCCACAGTCAAAAATCAATTCAGAAACCTTGCGCAAGCTCCTCTTGGCGAGCATTGAAACCGCTCGTTCGCCCGTACCCGAGTTGCCGCTCCAGCTCGCCATTATGGAACTTGCCTCTGTTACGGGCAAGTAGCTACAATGAGGGTGTAGCAGTAACTGAAAAAACTATGGCACACACATTGGTCAATCAGCGAGTCCCGCAGGTCATCTTTAAGACCCGCGTTCGTGACGAATCTGTCGGAGGGGAGAATCCGTATCGTTGGCAGGATATCTCAACCGACGATATTTTTAAGGGTAAGAAGGTGGTGCTTTTTGCACTTCCGGGTGCTTTTACTCCTACCTGTTCATCGACCCATGCGCCTGGGTTTGACGCAAAGTATGACGAGTTCAAAGCGCTTGGTATTGATGAGGTTATTTGCCTGTCAGTAAATGACGCATTCGTTATGAAGCAGTGGGCGGACAAGCTCGGAATCAAAAAAATCTTCATGCTTCCGGATGGTAATGCCGAATTCACTCGCAAGATGGGCATGTTGGTTAAAAAAGAAAATCTTGGCTTTGGAGATCGCTCGTGGAGGTACTCGATGTTTGTTGACGATGGTGTTATCAAAAAGATGTTTGTTGAGCCCGAGTTCTCTGACAACTGCTCGAGCGATCCGTTCGAGGTGTCAGATGCTGATACTATGCTGAAGTACTTACAAGAGGGAAAGTAAGTGATTCCTCACGACTCGCGGGTAAGGAAAATGTGCTGAGCTGGGGGACTTGGACTCGAACCAAGATACCCTCCTCCAAAGGGAGGTGTCCTACCGTTAGACGATCCCCCAGCTCAAAACATTTTCGGGGAATATTGCCGAAAGGCGCCGATTTCTCGTTGCCGATCCCCGAATGGATGAATGGTAACAAAAATATGACCTAGGCGCGAATGAATTTCAAATGGTATACTGCGGGCGATGAAACGAGCATTATCCTTTGCAAAAGCATACTGGGCCGCGATTGGCGCGGCAATTATTATTATTGGCATTATTGTTTCGTTTGCTTCAGGCAACGGAGAAGCAGAGACCATTGTGGCAACGCCAGGGGTCTTCTTGCAGCAGGTCTCAGTATCAGGTCGCGTCATGGCTGATCAAGAGGTCGACCTTGGTTTTTCACAGAGTGGCCGCATTTCGCGCGTATACACAAAGGAGGGAGATCGTGTTTTCCCCGGCACATTGATTGCGGAGATCGAAAATGGCGACCTGTATGCTCTCTTGCTTCAGCGTCAGGCAGCACTTGAAAAGGAGGAGGCAGCCCTTGATGCTCTTAAGCGAGGCACTCGACCGGAAGAACTTGCCGTTACCGAGTCGGCGCTCGACAGCGCTCGCGCGGCACTTGACGCTGCAAACCAGGGATTGCTCGACGCGGTACTTGCTGCGTACGCAACATCAGATTCGTCGGTTCGCGCGACGGTTGATCAGTTTTTCAGTAATCCGCGCTCAGCAAGCCCGCAGCTCAATTTTCAGACTGCGAGCGCTCAGGCAGAGAATACTGCTGAGGCAGGCCGTATCAGTATAGAGTCGGCACTGAATGCCTGGCAGGCTGCGACGGTCGGGCTCTCAGCAATCACTGCCGAGGGTGCGGTGCCGTCTGCGCAGCAGTACCTGAATCAGGCATCTCAGTTTCTCTCTGATATCAGCACTGCACTTGCGGCGTCAGTACCCTCGTCATCAGTGACACAGGGCACTCTTGATTCGTACAAGTCTTCGGTGGCCACCGCTCGTACCAATCTGAATTCAGCTACCGCATCGCTCACCACTGCACTGAAGACACAGTCTGCAGCGCGAACCGCGCTCGTAACTGCGGAAAAGGATCTCGCACTTGCTCGTGCAGGCGCAACGCCTGAAGATATCCGTAAGCAAGAGGCAGCAGTCAAGGCTGCCGAGGCTGATGTCCTTAGTGCAAGCTCTCAGCTGGCAAAAACCCAGATTAGAGCCCCCTTTGCCGGGATTGTAACTAAGATTGACGCGAAGGTTGGGAAGAGTGTTTCGCCGGCAGAGGCGCAGGCCTCGGTAATCGGCACTGGCACCTATCAGATCGAGAGTTTTGTTCCAGAAATAAATGTTGCGCTGGTGAAACAAGGCGATCCGGCAATCGTCACTTTTGACTCATATGGTCCGGAGGTTCAGTTTGGCGCTCGCGTTGCGACCGTTGACCTTGGAGAGACCATAAAGGATGGAGTGTCGACCTACCGCACTGTTCTTGTGTTTGACCAGAATGATGACCGAATCAGAAGTGGTATGACCACCAATGTCGTAATCACCACTGCCGAAAAACCAGATACCATCAGCATTCCGCAACGGCTGGTGCGACTCCTGAATGGTGCGCAGGTAGTGAGTGTTCTTGAAGACGGTGCGGTTGTAGACCGTACGGTCACCACTGGCGGCATTTCGTCCCTCGGGGATATTGAAATTCTGACTGGGCTTAGTGCTGGTGATGTGGTCGTAGTCGAGTAGCATGTTTTCGTGGCTCAATATTAAGATCGGTTTTTTTCTCGCCGTGCGGCAGCTTCGGCGCGCGAGCATCTGGACCACCTCGCTCATCATATTTGTGATGGTGCTCACTTTCCTCAACCTGGTAGTGGTCTCGGGTATCCTGGTCGGCCTTATTCAGGGATCAATCGATCAATACCGCGAGCAGTGGACTGGCGATGTTATTGTATCGAACCTCACCGATAAGAAGTACATTGAAAATAGTCCGAACCTTATCCGTCTCATCGAATCGCTCCCCGAGATCCAGTCCTTCTCAGCCCGGTATATTGAGAGCGGCACTGTCGAGGCAAACTATCAAACGAGGCGTGAAAATGATAAACCGAACCTCGCCGGGACGCCGATCACCGGCATTGATCCGCTTGCTGAACATGCCGTGAGCGGGGTTGCAGGAAAGGTGATTGAGGGGAACTTCTTAACTCCGAACGATTTTGACCAAGTGGTGCTCGGATCGTACCTTCTGAAACAGTATTTTCCGATCGAGAGTCCAGGCCTCGAGGTTCTAGAGAATGTTGGTATCGGTTCAAAGGTGCGTATTTCAGTCGGCGACATTACCCGTGAGGTGACGGTGAAGGGAATCGTCAAAACCAAAGTCGATGATATCAGCCGCAATATTTTCATGGTTGATACCCAATTCCGCGGCATGATCGGCAGGAGCGACGGCAATGTCGACCAGATTGTAATGAAGCTGAAACCTGGTGTCGATCCAGCAGTGATCCGTGACACTTTGATAAGGAGCGGGGCTGACAAGACTGCCCGCGTTCAGACATTTGAAGATGCGCAGCCCAAGTTCCTGAAGGATATTATTGCGACCTTTAACATGCTCGGTGCGGCATTCAGCTCGATCGGTCTTGTGGTCGCATCAATCACTATCTTTATTGTGGTGTTTATTAACGCCATCACACGGCGAAAGTTCATTGGCATCTTAAAGGGCATCGGCATCTCAGGGTCGGCAATTGAAATTTCATACATTTTTCAATCAATCTTTTATGCGGTCATCGGATCGGCAATCGGGCTCATTATGGTGTACGGTTTTCTGGTCCCCGCAGTAGCGGCAAACCCGATTGACTTTCCGTTCTCTGACGGCATTTTGGTTGCAGAGTATGGCGAAACATTCTTCCGCGTATTCCTGCTCGTGGTGTCGACTGTCATTGCTGGCTACATTCCCGCCTGGATGATTATTAGAAAGAACACGCTCGACTCAATCCTCGGCAGAAACTAGTATGATTGAAACAAAAGATCTCGTTAAGACTTACACAAACGGCGCGGTTGAGACACGGGTGCTCAAAGGCATCAACCTCACTGTCAAAAGCGGCGAATTTGTCTCCATCATGGGCCGATCGGGTGCAGGCAAGTCGACACTACTCTATCAACTTTCACTTCTCGATAACCCGAGCACCGGCGATGTGATTATTGACGGCATCAACACTGAGCGGATGACCGCGCTTCAAAAATCTCAATTCAGGCTCGTTAAATTCGGCTATGTTTTTCAAGACTACGCGCTTATGCCCGAGCTCACTGCGCTTGAAAATGTTGCGCTCCCGCTTCTCATGCAGGGGTTATCGCGGGAGCGGGCAAACCGCGAGGCAACGAAGGCGCTCGAACGGATGGGGTTGGGACACCGACTCGGCAATATCCCGTCGCAGCTCTCTGGGGGCGAGCAACAACGCGTCTCTATTGCCCGCGCTGTTGCGCACGAGCCCAAAGTCCTTTTTGCTGACGAGCCGACTGCTAACCTTGATACGGCTTCGTCAAAAGTGGTGATGGATATTTTTGGCGAGCTTCATAAGGAGGGGCAAACCATCATCATGGTTACGCATGAGGAAGAGTATGCGCGCCGTGCTGAGCGATTGATAACGCTCGAGGACGGGAAAATCACTGATTCGCAGTCACTGTAAGAGTCAGGTGTATCTCGTCTTCAATGACATTGTCAGCGAGGTTTTCGAAAAATTTGTTTGACCCTGCGGTGATGCCCCAGATGGTACGGTCGATTGCAAACGATGCATCGGCGTGCAGCGCTCCATCGAGGAGGTATATGGTCGCAGGGAAGGTGACTGGCGCTGAAACGCCCTTCATTTCAAGCAACCCGCGCACCGTATAGATTAATGTCTCTGCCGATTCAGGTGTTCCTTCAACTGAAGAGATGGTGAATGTCGCAGTAGGATAGGTACCGACATCAAAGAAGTTCTTGCCCTTCAAGTGCTCCTCAAGGAGTGTCTCTTTCCCAGGTTTTTTGGGTGTTGCACCAACCGCGATTGTATTCATATCGATGACAAAGTTCCCTGCAGCTCCTGAGTTGGAAACCTCGATACTACCCTTTGAAAGTGCTAGTGATCCGCTATTAATATATCCGTCGATGAGTGGCTTTCCCACAGACCATCCGATGGCGCTCACGCCAGTATTAATTAAGTATGTTCCAGGGATGACCGCAGTCGCCCCTGCTGGAATCTGCATGCTCGCCGGAGCATCTCCAAGTTCTTTTGGTTGCGTTGCGGTGTTGCTATACCACCAAGCGCCAAGAGCAATGGCGCCAACTGCAAGAAGTGCAAGTACTTTATACATGGGGATTCTGGTTAGAAGTATGCTCGCAGTATACTGTATCGAATGGCCACAGCAAAAAAGCGAGGCAGGAC
>JAYOEC010000017.1:0-6469 GCA_038106525.1 Minisyncoccota bacterium
AAAAGCGCCAGTCAGCAGCGACTTGCTCGATTAGTGCACGATCGGCTTTCGGTGCAGTCAGCTCATACAGATACCCATAGTTAATGAACCAGATTTCAATCGTCTCGCCAAGCGCGATATCCTCGCTCTCAAAGTACACTGCCTCGACGCCATCCACTCTTGCAGCGCGTTCATTGATCCGAATTCCGCTCGGCACATCAAGCATAAACTGCGCATCAGTGATTTTTTCTTCAGTGTATGGAAGAACATACACCTGCACACCGGAGCCGCGCACCCAATCCTCAATGGTCACGGTGATTGCCCGATTACTCTCTATCACCTCCTCGATGCGGTATTCCTCAGGGTAAAAAAGAGAAAATTGGTAAGTATCATTCCAATACAGTTGGTGCCCTGGGGGAGGAACCCTCTCTCTCGCTGCGGCAATCTGCTCTGTACTATCTTCTAGCACATCAGGAGTCCGCTGTGCAGGAAAAAATACGAGCATACCAAACAATCCAATGAGCAGCAGTACGCCCGTCATCATAGTAATAGCCCGATTCATATCAGCGCACTATAATGCGTGTCCCTTCGTACAAAGTAGTACGAGCACCAACGAGACGAATGGCTCGGCCGGTGAACGGTACCGTAATCCCCCGGATCGCAAGAATAATAGAGGCGCCGGTAGGTGCGTTGGTCCCCGAACCGCTTGCGGTCATGGTAAAAGTCGGTGCAACGCCACTAACCGACCCGCTGCTCACCTCGCCCACTACCGTCGACAGCGCCGAGTCGTTGCCGGTACTTGTCACAAAGTTGGTACTCTCGCCGAGGTCAGTAAAGCTGACGCCGGAAACACTGAGCGCGTGCGCAGTATAAGTATAGGCGTCTGAATTGATGCCGCTTCCAACAATCACCACATCTCCACCGTCGGCGGCAGAGTAGTCTATCCCCGAACCAGTTGCAGACCATGCCGCTGAACCTCCGGTATTATCTGAACCGCCATCCGAGTCAATGGCCCAATACTGACCATTGGTGGTTCCGAGTCCTATGCCATCGCGATGCACTGCACATATCTGGCCCGCTGCAGTGTTGCCCGATGTCAAGGTTACTGATTGGGTACCAGTGAGCACAGAAGAGGTTGCCTGTCTATACCAGGCCTGAATCTTGGCATTTCCGGCATCTGCACCAAAGGTTCCGGTGCCACCCGTGTAACTTGCAATACTCGACCAGCTCGCCGGATTGGTTGGCGTTACAGTCGAGTTGCGCACCTCGACCAAGAGCACCAAAAGGTCGCCGATCTCATGTTCGGGGTAGCTAGGAGCAACCGAAGTGCTGCCCGTCACCGGCAACCCGCAGGAACGCACAAAGGTGTCCTTGCGGTTTGCGCCCTCGCCCTGTCGAATACGGACAATGGTGGATGCACCCGACGCGGCAGCCGCTGCGGTTATGACTGCAGAGACTGTGCTCACATTTGCAGTTCCAGAAGTGCCGTAACTCTGTGCAGCAGCGTATCGAATCTGGTTGCCCGTGGCGCTGTTGGAATCCAAAATCTCAGTCCAGGTACCGAAAGTCATACCTGTCGCAGTCATCGCCCAACCGCTGTATCCGGTATTAAGGTCGCCATTTGAAGCGGAGGCAAGAAGAGCTATATCTCCTGAGCGAAGCTGCAGACTTTCGTTCGAAAAAGTTCCTCCCATTGCGGTCGAGTCGGCGTTAATGCTGATTGACGAAGTAGCAATGTCGTAAGTTCTTGATGCTGAACGGTACCGATGAATGAATACTCCCCACACCGATGGCGTTCCAGTTTCTGAAAAAGTCTGATTTGCCGTCCCTTCAGTGCCATCAGCCACCTTGTACATAGTATAGAGACGCACCGAACCAGTGTCTGAACCTTCTGCAGCGCCGTCGGTCCCCGATACACTTCCGAGCGAGGTCCAACCCGAAGGCGTAGAAACTATATCTGTTTGGGGACGAATGGCAATAATGGCCACCATCAGGTCGCCCGCAGCTGGGTTTGGCTGCCGTGCATTGATGCTTGCGTTTCCTGCAAATGTTGCAGTAACCACACCTTTTTTAAAGGCACCCATAATACCAGGGCTATTGGGACCGTTGTGCGCAACAGCGCTTGCAGGACCAAACTCAAAGTACAACGCATGTCTCCCCTCTCTAAGGGTAAGATGCGAAACTTGAGCAATATCATCGCAGTTCCAGTTTTCAGCAATAATACTATCCCCCTCACCAATCGTTACCTGATACTCTTTGTCGCCGCACCGAAGTCCGATAAACTCATCGTCCTGCATCGTTGCAGCATCTGCCGGAGTAATCCTGAGCTCCCCCACGCCCTCGGTGCGGAACCGCACTGCCCACTCCTCACCCTTTGCCGGATGCAGTTGGGAGCTAATAATGTCTATCGACTGCGGCGCCGCTCGCAGATCAAATGAGGATGCTGCAACAAGCAGAGGCCGCAACCGCTCACTCATGCGTGGACTGGGTTCATGAAAAACATCGGTACTCCAAGTAACCGCCGGCTCTCCAACTTCGACGATCGTATTGGGCTGCACAGCTGCCGTCGTAGAGAGAGAGGCGCTGTGAGAGGCGATAGTTTCTTCCATGGTCAAGAAACTATCAACCACATTGGGGTCGTTCCTCGCGTCATCGCGATTGGTGGCGATTGAAATTGCATGCGCAGTCGGGAAAGTCGAAAAGCAAATCGCGGCAATAAGCGCCGCCGCAAAAGACTTTCTTATAGTACTGGGTGCATTAGTGATCATTGGTCGCTGTACTCACAAACCGCATTGTCGCTGCTGATATATCCCGCATAAAATCGCTTGCAGCAGCAAGATCCTCTTCGAGCGAGTGCGTTCCGAATCACCCTCAACCACTACTGAGATCAACACTGGACGCTCTGGAATGTACAGGATTCCTGAATCAGCAAACACGCGTCTGTCAGTATGCTCGCCGTACTTATGCGGAAACTTGACCGACTCGTCAACGCCATAGGTAAGAAATTCGTTGAATGTCGAAGCATCCATAAGCTCGAGCACATACTGCGAGCTCTCGCGGTCAAGGTAACTTGCAGAGTAAAGGGCGCGCAAAATTCGTGTGTACTCCTTTACTGACAACGCTCCATTATTTCGGAAAAGCGCCTCGAGGCCCAGCGCGTCTATAATGGCACGCAATTCGCTGTCTCCAACATTTCTGAGCAAAATATTGCTTGCGGTATTGTCTGAATATACCAGAGAGTACTCAATTAAAGTCCGAATAGAAAAACGCGTGCCGATGGGGTTGTCTCCAAGTTGTGCCCCCACTCTCCCCGATTCAATATCAGCATCGCCAGCAAAAAGTACCAGTTCGTTGTCCAAATTCCATTCACCATCCTCGACCTTCTTCATTGCAGCAATTGCAATAGGGAGCTTGACGAGCGATGCAGGAAAGACATAAGTATCCTGATTAACGATGATATTCGCACCCGTGTTAGCATACTCGATGTAGAGTGATACCTTCCTCCCTGTTGACTCAAATACTGCGGCGCGCTTTTTAATCTCAGTCCGGAGTGGTTGAATGGTCGAAAGATACTGCTCTTGGCTGATGAAATTCCGCGCGAGATCAATGTACGGATACTGCTCACGGAACTCTGCAACAGCAAGCTCATGCGTATGCTGGAGTAAATACCACACCAGCCCGACATTTGATGCGACAAGTACTATAACCAACCATACTGAACATCTCTTAAAAAAACGCGAGATCATAGTCATGATGCATCCTCGTTAACCTCTGGAGGCGATTCGACAACTTCCGGGACATCAGGAGTCTCTGGGTCTCCGCCATCGTCGGTTGGGCTAAGGGTACCAAGCGAGCCGCCGACAATCACGGTGCGTGTTGCAGTGCCCACATTCCCTGCCTGATCAGTTGCTTGATATGTAATTTCGAAAGTCCGTGGAGCCGTAGTATCAAGAACAATCGAAGCTACCTCTGCCCCATCGACCAGGGTAACGATGCCAAGATTCTGATCAACATTGTCCGTAACGAGGGCTCCAAGGTCGACATAGGTATCTCCAACTGCAATCTCCGCTGGATTATTACCTTGGATAGTGATAGATGGCGATTCAGTATCAGCCCCTTCGGCACCCCCTCCACCGCTCGATACTGCTGCCGGCGCAGCAGCAGCGCCAGCGATGAGTGCATCCAGTTGAGCCTTGGTGATGCAGGTCTCAGAGCCGGACGCATCCGAAACGCAAAGCTCCTTGGTTTTGATACGGCTCGCGATAAAGTCTCCAATACCATTCGTTGCGCTCGCAAACCACTCGGTCAATCGCCCAAATACTCCGCTGAAAAATTGTTCTGCATACGACTGCGACGATGCTGTAGAGGACGCAGTAGAGGATGCAATTGTTGCAAGGTTGAGATCAAGTTCTTGAAGCGCCTGGAGCTGAAGCGCCCCAAGATCGAGGTAACGGACCGTCTGCACCAACCCCTCGGGAGTATATGAAACCAGTTTTGGAGACACCAGCTCAACCTCCTCCGCAATAAGTCCGAATCGAGTAGTACCGGTTGCGTTATTGAATTGGTACGAAACAGGCCTGAGCTGCCGAAGGATTGAAAGACCGTATCCAGTATCAAGACTCTCGATAGTGTTCTTGTATCGCTGCGATGACGCAAGACAAGTTTCGTTATCGGTGTTCCGGGTAAGCTGATTATTCGAATCAAGACACACTGAACCGGCAACAGCGCCGACATTCAATGTCAGATTTGCAAACGAGACGGTCCCATCGACCGCAAACTTCCTCCATGGTGTTGTGGTACCAATACCGACCGCGGTGGAACTATTCTTCGTTATGGCAAGAACGGTATTTGCATCATCAGTAAGTACGGTGGAGGAGGCAATACGGAATGACTTATTAGTCGAGTTGAATCCGATTGCCCACGCATTAGTATCAGCAGCAAACTGGAACACCGCATCGCCTGTTCCTGATGAATCACCAATGATAGTCTCGCCAGTATTCTTAACCTGGAACAAGGTGGTAGTTGCAGACGCAGTCGACGAGCCGATTGCAAAGAGCGTGTTGCTGATGAGCGAGTCATCTGCGTATGCGTGTACGGAAAGTTTGGCAAACGGAGTCGAAGATCCGATGCCAAGCCGCGTGTTCGTCGTATCCCAGTGAAGGCGATCATTGTATGACAATGCTGTTGCAGAGGTAAAGAACGCCAGCTTGTCTGCAGCACCACCCGACACACCACTGCCCCCACCGATACAGGTCCCGTTTACTGCAAAGCATCCACCGGACAAATCAATGCCGACATTCGAGGTAGTGGTTGCCGAGCCAACAATAGAAAGGCCGGAGAGTGTGGTGGTTGAAAATCCGCCTTTTGCGATCGAGAGCGCAACATTCGACGCAAGGTCAGTTGAAGACGCCACTACAAATGCCTTGTCAGAAGAGCGGTAGCCGAGCGTCCACGCGTTCCAGTCAAGTCCGAGCTGGATCGGTGCATCAAGATTTGCAGTCGATGATTGGTCGCCAATTACTGTAAGTCCGGTATTTGATACGGAAAATACAGTAGTAGTTGCAGACGCAGTCGACGAGCCAATCGCAAAGAGTGTGTTGTTGATGAGCGTATCGTTCGCATACGCATGCACTGATAATTTGGCATACGGTGTGGTTGATCCAATACCCATCCTTCCTGTTGCGCTCGTGTACGCAAATCGATCGTCGTATGAAATGTTTGAACCAGAAGTCCAAAAAGTCAACCGATCTGTAGCGCCGGACCCGGTGATTGAACCTCCGCCCCCGCCAACACAAGTATTGTTAACCGCATAACACCCACTGGTGATATTGAATCCCACATTCGATGTCGAGGTGGCAGAACCAACAATAGAGAGACCGGAGAGTGTAGTGGTGCCGAAGCCGGAACCAGCAACGGAGAGGAAAACGGTGCTGTGTGATGAGGAGGCGACTTCGAAGATGGGGTGTGTCTGCGATGCGGGAGCCTGCACTGAGAGCTGGGCATACGGAGAAGTGGTGCCGATGCCAAGATGTCCTGCCGTGGTGAGAGTCATGGCGGCAGAAGCAAATGCGTCGTCAACTGGAGACCACTTGAACGAGTCACTGTCGGAGTTGTCGATGCCTTGGGTCCAAGCCCGGGCACCGGTGAGAAGAAACCGCAGAACACTATCTCCTGCTCCTCCCTGCTCAAGAGATAGGTGTGCATTGGTAGCAGAGTTATTGCGATAGAAATCTGAATTTCCATTTACGACAAGAACTGAGGCACTTGCAGTGTATGGCGACGAGGTACCAACCCCCACCCTCCCGCTCGACTGCTGCACGATGAGGTGGCTGGAGCCGACTGCAAAACCTCCAGTCGAGAGGGTGGTGGTGGCAGTGGTGGAGGTGGCAGTGAAATAGTTTAATGTTGGCGAGGTCGATGCAGCAAGCGCAGAGGTTCCTCCATCCGAATACAACCACCCTTGGCCAAAGGACGAAGCGCCGGTGCCTCC
>JAYOEC010000007.1:0-37426 GCA_038106525.1 Minisyncoccota bacterium
ATGCGCGTGCTTGCCATTATTCTTATACTCCTGCCGATTGGTGCTCTTGCGGATGAGTTTACTTCATCCAGCTATCGTGTGCTCGAGCCGGTACTCCAGCCTGCTGGGTACTCAAGTTCGGCTGGCTTTCAGCTCTGGAGCACACTTGCCGAGCTTGGTATCGGCGCCTCGAGCGCCACATCGTTTAATCTCGGCGGCGGCTTTCTGCGTTTCCCCTGGGTGAGCACGCCGGCTCTCAGCGCAGCTGCGGGTGATGCGCAGGTGTCGCTGTCATGGACTACCGCAACCGGGTATTTGGGGTGGACCGTTTCAGGATACAGCGTGGGACAGTCAACCAGTGTCGGCGGTCCGTACTCTTTTTCTTCAGTTGGCAATGTGACCGCCTCGACGAGGACCGGCCTTACCAACGGCACCACATACTACTTTGTAGTTCGCGCGCTCGACTCGTTTGGCACTAGTATTGCAACCTCAACCGAGGTGTCAGCCACCCCTGCATCTGTTGGCGGAGGTGGAGGCGGAGGAGGCGGTGGTGGGGGAGGTGGCGGTGCGCTGATAGTCCCGGGGAGCGCGGTGGTGGTATTCAGTGGCCGTGCGTATCCTGGATCGACGGTGACTCTCCTCAGGGATTCGACAATTATTGCTTCAACTCAGGTTGGCGAGGACGCTGCGTTTCAAATAACGGTTTCGGGACTCGGAGCCGGTACTTACCTCTTTGCAGTCTATGGCTCTGACAGTTCGGGCAATCTATCGTCAACGGTTACATTGCCGGTGGTGGTGAGTGCGGGAGTGACCACCAATGTATCTGGTATTTTTATTTCGCCGACGATTGATGTCGATAAAAGTACGGTGAAGCGGGGCAATCCGCTTCGGATTTTTGGCGTTACGGCACCAAGTGCGGCAGTAACCATTACCGTTAATTCTGAAAACGAAGTGTACCTCCAAACGGCATCTGATGCAGACGGTGTGTATGCGTACTCATTCATTACTTCACCGCTTGAGCTTGGCAAGCATTCGACCCACTCAATCGCTGCTCGGGCTGGAGAGGTGAGCAGGCAGAGTCGTCTCGTCGGTTTTGCAGTTGGTACCACTGATGTGCCGAAGGATGCTGAACAAACGCCAGTGTGCGGTTCGAGGCGCGGCGACCTCAATTGTGACGGAAGGGTTAACTTGGTCGATTTTTCAATTGCAGCGTTCTGGTATCGGAAGCTTGGCTTTCCAGTGGCGTATGATTTGAATGGCGACGGCACTGTCAGCCTCGTCGATTTTTCGATCATGGCAGCAAATTGGACCGGATAACCATATGTTTCGAACTCTTGCCATCCTTCTCCTCATACTCCCCTCGCTTGCTTCAGCGGCGAGCATCTCACTGGTGCCAGAGTATACTAACCCGCGCACCGGAGACACTATGACAATCGGTGTGTGGCTCTCGACCGACGGCGCATATGTTAATGCAATCGAAGGTTCGATTAGTATCCCCAATACTTTTTCGTTTATTGGAGTTCGGCAGCAAGGATCGGTGGTTCCGCTCTGGGTAGAGAAGCCGCAATTTGCAGACGGTACAATCCGATTTGCTGCGCTCATACCAAACGGGTATCAGGGAAATCCAGAGGTATCCGGTCCAGAAGGAAACCTCTTTACCATTGAGGTTCGGGCGGTGGGTGAGGGGGAGGCGCGGTTTACTTTTATCTCTCCCCAGGCATACGCCGATGATGGCGAAGGGACTGCAGTACCGATGCGGGCAGAATCGCTGACACTGAGGCTGCTTGAGAGTAGCGGAGCGCCACGAACCTCTGGTGTGGTGACAGATATCGAACCGCCGCTCGCCTTTGATCTGATATCTGTCGACGGGGCAGCATTCAACCACTCGGGCCGCGTGCTGGTGTTTGCAACGCAGGACAAGGCGAGTGGCGTTCTTCGTTACGAGGTGGCGCGGTCGTACCTGCTCTACATGCCTAAGTCGTGGCTACAGTGGGATGAGGCAGAGAACCCCTACTTTCTGAGAGGCGGCGATGCCCACAAGTTCATATTTGTTCGTGCAATTGATGCAGCCGGAAATACTACGATGGCGTGGACATATCCGACGGCGTATGTATCGTGGGGGTATTTAGGTTCGTTTGGGGTCCCGGTGTTGCTTGCGGGCGGTTTGTTATGGCTTATACTCCGGCGTGCGGTACGATGGTAGGGATGCGCGCAGTTGCACTCGCGTTCGTTCTCTTTTTTTTCACCCCGCTAGGAGCTTTTGCTGCGACCTTGTATCTATCTCCGGGGTCGGGGAGCTATGCAGTTGGCGATCGGATTACCGTCCGCGTGCTGGTTGCAACTTCCATATCCGCAAATGCGGTGTCCGGAGTTCTCAACTTTTCCCCGAACACGCTTGTCATTGAGTCAATATCAAAATCAAATTCTTTCTTGAGTTTCTGGGTACAGGATCCATCGTACTCAAACGCGAGCGCGTATGCCTCCTTTGAGGGTGTGTTGCCCGGAGCGGGGTATACCGGCACCGGCGGCACCGTGGTAACGGTTACCTTTCGCGCTAAGAATGAGGGTGCGGGGAGTGTGTCATTTCAGTCCGGCTCGGTGCTTGCGAACGATGGTAACGGCACCAACATCTTGGAGGCGCTGCAGGGCGCAAACTTTACCATCAAAGCTGCACCGGTGGTGCCGGTTCAAACGGTCGCAGAGCCTGCCGATACTGCGCCTGTGGCAACCTCTTCGCTCGAGTCGCCGGTTATATCGCTTGGCACGGAACTCCTTGGCGCTCGCGAGGTACAGGTGGTGTACGGACTCAGCAGATATCCTGAATCCCTCGCTACCTTGTATATCGGGCCAGTGAGCGAGGAGAGCCTGCGCATCTCTACATACACAGCTGCCGATGGGTCGTTTACCATCCCGCTTCCTGACATCTTGAAGCCCGGAGCCTACACGGTGCGTGCCACTATTGAACGCCCGACGGGTGAGACGCCGCCATCAAACACTATTCCTATGGTGGTCGAAGAGGGAATTGAGGCATACACGAGAGGCTTTATTCCGTACTTCGGATTTGCAATCGTGCTCATAGTGCTTCTTGGTGCCGGAGTGGTGCTCGTCGGGGTTACGCGGATGTTTACCGTTCATCGCAAGTTGACGCGCGAAGCGCGCGAGGCTGATCGGGCAGTGAAGAAATCGTTTGATATTTTGAATGAAGATGTTGACGAGCGGTTGCGGGCGCTCGAACGGGTGCGCAAGGAGAGTCCTGGTGCTCAGCGCGAGGCGCTTGAGGATTTAAAAAAGGATCTTGCCGACGCAGAAAAGTACATCGGAAAGGAGGTGGACGACATGACTTCTGGGAAGGGGCGGTAGGGTACAATGTCACATATGCAACAGAATCAGTATTTACTACCCGCGACTGTACTTGGTGTGGCATTGGTGCTTTCTTCAGCTCTTGGCGCATACACTTTTTATGCTGTTCGTTCGTTCGACAATGTTCTTACGGTCACTGGGTCTGCAAAGCGTGCGGTAACTGCAGACTCGGCAAAGTGGCGCCTTACGATTCTAAGGAAGGTTGGTGAATCTGGGGTGCCGCAAGGGTACAGCCAGGTTGCGCGGGATGCAGATGTGCTGCTAGCCTTTTTAACCAAGAACGGTATTCCTGAATCAGCCATTACTACTATGCCGATTGGCGTCGACGAGCTGTATCGGGCGGAACCATACCCTCGCGAGTATCAGGTCAGGCAAGAGGTTATCATCCAGTCCAACGATGTTCATGCAGTTGATGCGCTTTCAAAACGAATTGGGGAACTAGCACCGAGCGGTATATTTGTATCGAACAATTGGCTTGAATTTTATGTAACAAACCTTCCCGAACTGCGCGTTTCTCTCCTTGCAGCAGCAGTAACCGACGCCCGAGCCCGCGCTGAACAGATTGCTGTTGCTGGTGGGCAGTCTGTCGGTTCACTAAAGAGCGCATCGTCAGGGGTGGTGCAAGTGCTGGCCCCGAACTCTATTGATGTTTCCGACTACGGGCAGTACGACACACAGTCAATAGAAAAGGAGGTGATGGTTACCGCTCGTGCCACTTTCTTTGTCCGCTGATTCTCCCCTGTACGCGTTTTGAACGGTGCGCGCTGGAAAAAGCGCTGATAGTATGAATTCATGAGTCGCGCTTTTGTCGCCGCATTTTTATTATGTGCATTTTGTCCACTTCCTGCAGAGGCCGAGGTGGTGTCGCTCGACGCTGATCGTATCTCGCCGCGGGTTGCAGTGTACCCGCTGCCGCAAAATGCCTCGTTTCTTGAGGGTTCGATATTTGAAGTTCCGCTGATTATCGACACGCGCGGTTCGTCAGTAAATACCGTTGAACTGAATATTTCGTTTGATCGAACACGGCTTCAGATCGTCAACCCGTCCGGCGGCCGTTCTATCATCGGCATTTGGGTAGAGCCGCCAGTATACGACAATACCAAGGGCACAGCCAGGCTTGCAGGAGTGATCCCAAACGGTATTAAAACGGACTCGGGTTTAATAGCAACATTAACTTTCAAAGCAGTTGCGCCGGGCACGGCATCGCTTTCATTCACTTCCGACTCGTCGGTACTGCTTAATGACGGTATCGGTTCCGGCGCGATTGTTGAATATACGCGCGGTAGGTATGACATTGTTACCAAACCGCCCGAGGGTGTTGCAGTATACTCCTCGACGCACCCGTCGCCCTCTAGCTGGTACAACAATCGGAATCCGTCTCTGAGTTGGGATGCCGCGCCCGAGACCACCGGCTACAGTTATGTTATTGACACCATTCCGACCACAGTGCCAGAGGCGCGTGTTATGACCACTGACACTGTTGCGGCGTTTGATACCCTTGCTGACGGGGTGTGGTTCTTTCACCTCCGGGCGAATAAGCGGGGGGTGTGGGGCGGCGTCTCCCACTTTCCAATCCGCATCGATACCGGGAAGCCGGCCGTGTTTCTGCCGCAGGTCGAGCGGTTGGTGTCCGGCTCTGTTGAGCGTCGCATGATTTCATTTGCAACCACTGACTCGCTTTCAGGCATTGATCGCTATGAAGTCGGCATTGTTGATGTCTCACGCACCGGGACCGAATCGCCGGTATTTGTTGAGGCAGAGAGTCCGTATCAACTCCCTCCTGCGCTGAGCGAGGTGCAGGTCATTGTGCGCGCGTTTGATCGGGCGGGGAATGTCTACGATGCAACAGTACTAGTTTCTCCGCAGGTGTTCGTCATCTCACTCATACAGAAGTACCTGTCACTGATTCTTGCGCTCGTACTCGGCATCAGCCTCGCGTTCGCAGTCTTTCACTATCTGTATCGGCATCATGTTGGCGAGCGAGTCCGCCGCGCGGTTGAAGCGTTTGAAAAGGAAAATCCGACTTCAGTGCCGCCGCTGCCGCCAACCGTATCGGCAGCGCCTACTGAGCAGTCGGCCCAGCGGCAACAGCCTCCACCTGAGCAGTCAATGCCGCCCATTATGCCAGGGTAAGGAGTAGAGAAGGGCACTACTTTGTGCTATAAAACCTAAGTAGTGCGGGTTCGCCTGCCTGCGCAGGCAGGTCTAATGGTGGGTACATATGTTCTCAAAAGCTCCCGCATGAGATGGTGTTATATAGGCAGTATGAGCCGACTCGACGAACGCATCGCCGAGCATAATGCCAAAGAAGTTCTTTCGGTAAAAGCTTATACGCCCCTCAGACTGGTTTACGCTCAGAATTTTATTTCAGAGTCCGAGGCCAGACAGCATGAGCGAATGCTAAAGGATAAGCGACTTGAAAAAGAACGACTTATCAAGCACATTGAGGAAGATTGCGGGTTCGTCTAATGGTAGGACAGCTGCCTCTGGAGCAGTTAATTGGGGTTCGAGTCCCTGACCCGCAGCCAACTCGTGATAGGTTATCGCGCACGAGACGCGTCAATAACTTCGTATAAGCTAAGAAAGGTTGTTTTAAGCAAAAAGTGCCTGTTTGGGGGCTTTTTGCTTTTACGTCTTCCCTTGATGAGAATCAAAAGGGATACATCATCAACAAAAGAAAGTGGGCTTGACCGTATACCCCATAGGGGTATACTTTGGATATGAAGCAAGACATAAAAAAGCAGTTGCAAAATCGTCTGCGACGCATCGAGGGTCAGGTGCGTGGTTTACAACAAATGGTAGAGAGCGAGAAATACTGCGTAGATATCATTACTCAATCTAACGCCATAAAAAAGGCTTTGGGAAGCGTTGAAAATGTGATGCTTGAACATCACTTATCTACGCACGTCGTGCATCAAATGCGGGGCAAGGAGGAAGATAAGGCAATCAATGAAATCCTCAAGGTGTATAAGTTAGCTCAAAATAAATAACCATATGCACGATACTTCTCATCACAAACATCACCATACGGACCACTCTTGCTCTGATACAGACAGTAGCCAACAAGAGAAACATTCACACGACAACCATCAAGGTCATCACGCCCATATGGTTGAGGATTTCAGAAAGAAGTTTTGGATTTCTCTCATTCTCTCCATTCCTGTACTTGTTCTCTCGCCGATGGTTCAGATGTTTTTTGGTGTAGAAGGTATCGGCTTTTCTGGGGACGTATATGTTCGGTTTATTCTCGCCTCAATCATTTTCTTTTATGGCGGCTATCCTTTCCTCAAAGGTTTATATGATGAAGTAAAAGCAAGACAGCCGGGGATGATGACGCTTGTTGCTCTGGCTATTTCTGCTGCCTATGGATATAGCATTGCTGTGTTTGCAGGACTCCCTGGAGAAGAGCTTCTTTGGGAGCTGGTAACGCTCGTGGACATTATGCTTCTTGGGCACTGGATCGAAATGCGGTCGGTCATGGGTGCATCAAGGGCTTTGGAAGAGCTAGCAAAGCTAATGCCTTCAACAGCACATCGGCTAGGAAAAGATAGAGAGATAGAAGATGTCCAGGTTGCTGATTTATCTCTCGGAGATAGAGTTCTTGTAAAGCCTGGAGAGAAGATCCCAGTTGACGGCATTGTTATTGAGGGAAGAACTTCTGTAAATGAAGCGATGCTCACGGGAGAGACAAAGCTTATAGAAAAATATGCTGGGCAATCTGTTATCGGAGGCTCTGTAAACAGTGACGGCTCAATCGTAGTTGAGATACAGAAAGTAGGAAAAGACACATATCTTTCCCAGATTATAGAGCTTGTGTCATCTGCACAGGCAGAAAAGTCAAAGACCCAGAAACTAGCAGACCGTGCAGCGATGTGGCTAACGTTTGTTGCGATAGGTGCAGGAATACTTACCTTCTTCGGCTGGACATTTTTTACATCAGAAAATCTCGCGTATGCCCTTCAACGTACCATTGCGGTTATTGTCATAGCTTGTCCTCATGCACTCGGTCTTGCTATACCGCTTGTGGTTTCAGTTTCAACCGCTCTCTCTGCTCGCAAAGGTTTGCTTATACGCAACAGAACCGCTTTTGAAGAAGCGCGAAATATAACCGCTGTGGTCTTTGATAAGACGGGCACTCTTACTAAAGGAGAGTTCGGTATAACCGAAGTTGTGCCACTGGGAAATGAACAAGAGAATCGAATTCTTGCCTATGCCGCTGCAATAGAGGCACACTCAGAACATCCGATAGCAAAAGCCATAGCAGAACGCGTAGATAAAAAACTTGCTGTAAATAATTTCTCCGCAATACCCGGCAAAGGTGCAATGGGCACTGTAGAGGGGAAACAAATCAAAGTGGTAAGTCCAGGATATTTAAATGAAAAGAGCATAGCGGTAAACAACAAAAGTGTTGAACGTTTGATAGATGAGGGACGGACTGTCGTGTTTGTTTTAGTTGATGAACTACCTATAGGTGCTATTGCTCTTGATGATATGGTTCGCGATGAAGCAAAGGAAGTTGTCCAAAAACTTCAAGAAATGGGAATTGAACCCATTATGCTTACCGGGGACGCTAAGCGTGTCGCAGAGCGTGTTTCAAAGGAGCTCGGCATCAAGACCTATTACGCTGAAGTGCTGCCGCATCAGAAGACAGAGAAAATAAAAGAGTTACAAGCCCGAGGGTATAAGGTGGCGATGGTTGGAGACGGAGTCAATGACGCACCAGCTCTTGTACAAGCCAATGTCGGCATCGCTATCGGTGCTGGAACTGATGTAGCTATTGAAAGTGCTGATGTTGTTTTGGTAAAAAGTGATCCAAGAGATGTGGTTGCAATTCTTTCTCTTGCCAAGGCTACGTATCGAAAGATGATCCAAAATCTCTGGTGGGCAAGCGGCTATAACATTCTTGCTTTACCACTAGCAGCGGGTGTACTGGCTGGTGTCGGAGTTATCTTATCTCCTGCCGTAGGAGCCGTGCTGATGTCGGTAAGTACGGTGGTCGTGGCAATTAACGCAACCCTCCTGAAAAATTATAGAATGTAGGTATGTCATTTTTTACAAACAAAGCAAAATATCTCCTCCTCGGCATACTTTTAGTGGTATTTTTATGGGTAGGTGGGTTTGGCATTTTGTCAGCGGTTCAAATGTCTCACGGTGAACACCAAGCTGGCTGCACTATAACGCTTGGAGAGCATGTCATTTGTGCAATGAACCCATTTGAATATCTTTCTGTATGGCAAAGCATATTCAGTGTTCCTCTAACACTTATTGCTTCCTTCCTACTTTTACTTATAGCTCTTGGACTAGCTCTCTTTGCCCGCATAAAAAAGGTCATACTGGATCCGCCTGAAATAACCGACTCTCAAGAAGTCTCTCGCAGATTTACGTTTTATATTCCTGATCTCTATACAGAGCTATTCTCTCAAGGTATTTTGCATCCCAAAGCCCCGTAATTTTTCATATTTATTTTATTAGCACTTATTAAACAAAATTATGGAAACAAAAAATAACAAAATACTTATCATCGGCATCATTACCCTCATTCTGGGACTTGTTCTTGGATATTTCTTAGGAACAGGAAAAATGAATTGCCCCATGATGTCAGACACAACTGACACAAGTAGTCATATGATGGGTGGCTCACACGAAATGGGAGATACAATGACTAACATGACAGCAGGTCTAGAAGGTAAATCGGGAGAAGAATTTGAGAAGGCATTTATTGACGAAATGATTGTTCACCACGAAGGAGCTGTAGATATGGCAGAGATGCTTCTTCAAAAGACTAAGCGTCCTGAACTCGTAAAACTTGGAAATGACATTATTAACGCCCAGACAAGTGAAATTGAAATGATGAAAGAGTGGCGACAAGCGTGGTTCAACAATTAAGCCTATGAAGAAAGCATATCTATTAGGCGGGATTGTGATCCTTGCACTTGTAGGCATTACGTTGCTTGCAAAGAATAACCCCATTTCCTCAACAGGAAATGCACTTACAGAAAAAATCTATGTGGCAGTCGAAGAAGAAGGAACTGTGAATGTCATTGACCCTGCTACAAACAAATCAATCAAAGTCATCGACCTCACTGAACAAGAAACTGAAACGAAATATCTTCCGCACAATGTTCAAGCATCTCCAGATGGAAAAAGTGTTTGGGTAACAGCTAATGCTGGAATGGAGGAGCATGACGTACATAGCTCACTTTTCATTCCTACAGCATATGCCGATGAGGGACATGGTGAAATGAAGATGGACACTGGGGATCAAGTTATCGTCATTGACCCTCAAGAGGACACCATAATCAAACGAATACCGCTTGGCAATGGTCAGCATCTAGCGCATGTTGTGTTTACTCCAGATGGATCTACAGCACTTATTGCGGCGCAGGAGACAAATAAGCTCTACAAAGTTGATACGAGCAATTTCCTGCAAACAGAGATTAATCTACCCGAAGGAAGCGGTCCCCACGGTATGCGGCTCTCTCCTGACGGAAAGACTGCCTACGTTGCGTTCATGGATGGAAAGGGGCTTGGCGTCGTTAATCTAGAAAACGGAACGACAGAGGTAAAACCTCTGAACGGTTCAGCTGTTCAGACCGCAATTACTCCCGATGGTAAATATGTAGCTGCGTCTGTGTATGAGACTCGCAGCATCGCTTTGTATGATACCGCTTTCGAATCAGTATCGTATGTAGCCTTGCCAGAGGGTTCAGAGGGACCAGTGCAACTCTATCCGACTTCAGATTCTCGTTACGTCTATATCGCAGATCAAGGTGTTCTACAGAACCGACCTGCAAACAACAAGCTGTATAAACTGGATCTTCAAACGAAAGAAATAACTGAAAGTATTACTGTCGGAAAAGCTCCTCATGGCGTGGTGATTAATGAGGATAATAGCAAGGCATATGTAACAAACCTTGAAGGAGGCACTGTCTCTGTAGTTGATACGGAAACAGGTAAGGAAATAACTCAAATATCGGTAGGCAGTAAGCCAAATGGTATAAGTATCTGGAAAGGTCAAAACGTTTCCGAAGAGAAGACCGCCCTTATGGGTGAGGAAATGATTGTCTACAAGACAAAGACGTGTGGTTGTTGTCATGTCTATGTAGAGTACCTTGAACGTGAAGATGTAGACGTAAAAGCGGTAGATGTTGCTGATCTTACTGCTATCAAAGACCAATATGGCGTTCCAACTAATCTACAGAGCTGCCACACTTCTATAGTTGGAGGCTATGTAATTGAGGGGCACATACCACTTGAAGTAGTCGAGAAATTACTCGCTGAAAAACCAGCTATCAAAGGTATCGCCTTACCTGGAATGCCTTCAGGTTCTCCAGGAATGCCAGGACCAAAGACAGAGAAATGGATCATCTATGCAATCGGTAATGATGGTGAAGTGACGGAGTTTATGAGTTACTAACATTAAGTTCGCGATATAAGTAACGGTGGTGGTGCAGGTCGGGCAGAGTTTGATTGGGTACTTTCGCATCACAAGGAAGCTCGTAAGATGCTCAAGGGAGATAACTACTTCTTCTTCCCGAACGCGGCGGTTGGCGACTACGTGCCGTTCGTCTACTGGAATGGCGCCTCGTTCTCCTGGATCTGGTTCCATCGCGCCCACGGGTGGTTCGACCACGAACGTGTCGTCCAACTCGGTTGAGCATAGTCCTCTGATCTCTCCACACTACTTGTCCACGACTAGCATCTTGCTGCGTGAGCGGTGGCCGGTCAGAATGCGGACGGAATGAACGGGAGCATGAAGTTCTGCGGCAACCATTTCGATAATGCGCCGATTTGCAAGATTCCGCTCTGCGGGTTGCTTGACGGATATCTTAAAACCCACTTCTGCAGAGCCTGATACAGATTCTTTTTTAGCGCTCGGGGTCGCCATGACTTTAATATACATAGGTTATTCTTTTGTTTCCCTGAGGCAGGTGCGGCCGTCGGTATGAAGGATCAGCGGATATTCCGTTATCGAAATAGGTTGCGATGGGTCCTTGGGGATGTGCATGAGGAGCGCAAGTCCGTGGGTTACCATATCTGAAAAGTACTGATCAAAAATAAAGTTTCCGAGCGAGTAGTAGACAATCGCGTCACCCATCCGTTCGTGCGAACCAACAATATGCGGATGCGAACCGATAACGGCGCTTGCCCCTGCTGCCACAAAGAGTCGAGCAGTGTCACGCATCTGTGCAGCAGGGTCCGCATACTCGTCGCCCCAGTGCGTATACACGATGACACGGCGGCCGAACGCATGTTCGGCCGCAATGCGTTCAGCCACTACTGCTGGCGCATCACCTCCGAACTGGTTGTAGCTGACGAGCGAAAGAGCGACACCACCTACCTCGATTTGCGCAACTGGCTCAGTACCGTTTACACCGCCAAAATGTCGCACCCCTTTGGCACCGAGGCGCATGCGCGTCTCCTCGAGTCCCTCGAGGCCAAAGTTCGTGCTGTGGTTGTTGCCGAGGTTTACTGCACGGATACCATGCCGATGCAGAAGATCAGCAGTCTCTGGAGGAAAGGTAAAGGTGTAGCTTTCAGCACTCTCGATTGGCGCACCGAGGCTAAGCGACGGATTGCTCGTGATGGGACCCTCAAGATTTGCCACCACAAGATCCGCGTTTTTAAGAAACGGTGCGATACAGGAGAGAATAAAGTCTTGCCCTACAATGTTTGAAACCTCGCGGATGTAGCGGTCAAACATCATATCTCCAAGAATCAACACTCGAACACCGCCGCCGTCGGGCGGCGGCGCAGGCGGCGGCGCAATGCTCGACGGAGTAAGGAGGAGTGCAAGCCCACCAAGAGAGGCCGCAACGACGGCGGTGATACGGACAAAGCGCATATCGCAATGGTACTATTTTCAGCATGGATCGGCTATTTGGTCTCAAGAAAAATGTCTTTTTTCTCGGCATTACCAGTTTTCTTAATGATTTTTCTGCTGAGATGGTCCAGTCGGTGATGCCGGCCTTCTTTATCTCTGTGCTCAAGTCCGGGGCGGGGTCGATCGGTATTGTTGAGGGTGTTGCCGATGCCGCCGCAAACCTCATGAAGATTTACTCGGGGAGGCTTTCAGACCGGCTGCAACGCCGCAAGGTTTTTGCTACCATCGGGTATTCGATTTCTGTTGCCACCCGCCCATTTTATGCGCTCGTCGGTTCGGTTGGCGGTGTTGTCGGGCTCCGGGTTATTGACCGCATTGGTAAAGGGCTGCGTGACTCACCGCGCGACGCACTGATCTCACTTTCGTCTCCGAAGGCCGAAATGAGCTGGTCGTTTGGGTACCACCGTGCCATGGATACCATGGGTGCTATCCTTGGCCCGCTTGCGGCGTTTGCGATTCTCTTTGTATACCCTGAGGCCTTTAGTCTCGTATTTATCGCCGCATTCTTTGCAGGATTGCTCGCGGTTCTGTCGTTGGTTTGGGTATGTGATGTCGCCGCAACGATGCTTCAGCCGCTTGATCAGTCGTCGAGGTTTAGGCATCCGCCAGGATTTGCTGCATACATTACCTCTGTCTTTGTGCTTGCAGCTGGAGCGCTGCCGGTCGCCGTTCTTCTCTTCAGAACACAGGATCTCGGCTTTTCGCTCACTTCAATTCCACTTTTCTACGCAATATACGGAGTCATCTTTGCACTTGCATCGTGGCCTGCGGGGAGGCTTGCTGATCAGTGGGGGACCGGACGAGTCATTGTTGTTGGATATCTTTTCCTCATTCTTTCGTATGCAGTGCTCGCGCTTTCTTCAGATATTCTTACTCTCATACTCGGCCTTGCCGCGCTCGGCCTCTTTTCAGCGTTTACTGACGGAGTGCAGCGGGCCCACCTTGCATCATTAGTGGGTGAAGGTGTGCGGGGGAGGGGCTTTGGTGCGTTTGGAGCCGCGACAGGGTTCGGTGCGCTTATTGCTGGCGCTGCCGGGGGCTTTGTCTGGGAGCAGTTTGGTTCTAACTTTGCACTTTGGCTTGCCAGTGCCGCCACTGCAATCGGGCTCCTGGTGTTCCTCTATTCGCTCCGTATCTCACGCGCCCCGATGGGTATATAATGGGTGCATATGCACGGCTTTGTACACAACATTGAACACGAGTCATTAGAAAACGACGACTTCCGCCGGGTTCTGTACACCGCTGCGAACCAGCAGCTGGTGGTCATGTCCATCGCCCCTTCAAGTGATATCGGCGAGGAAGTGCATGAAGATGTTGACCAATTTATCCGCTGTGAAGCGGGCGAGGGTATGGCGATTTTGAACGGCGAGGAGCACAGTATCCGCGACGGATTTGTGGTGGTGGTTCCTGCTGGTGTGAGTCACAACATCATCAATACCTCGGCTACCGAGTCGCTCAAGCTCTATACACTCTACTCACCGCCGGAGCATAAAGACGGCACAGTCCACCACACTAGGGCAGATGCTCTGGCTGCGGAAGAACATTTTGATGGCACCACCACTGAACAGCAGTAACGGAGCCCTATTTTAAGCGCTTCATATGCTATACTAACGGTACCAGGAAACTGTCTTTTTCTATGGCAAAAGGCGCTGAACCAAGCAAAAAAGCCGCATACGGCGCCGAACAAATTCAGGTTCTCGAGGGTCTCGAGCCGGTCAGAAAGCGGCCGGGCATGTACATCGGGACCACCGGCCCCGACGGCCTCCACCATCTTATTTGGGAGATTTTTGATAACTCGCGCGATGAAGCGATGGCAGGTCGGTGCAGTGATATTGAGATCGCATTGCTCCCTGGGGGATATATCCGTGTTGTTGACAACGGCAACGGTATCCCAGTTGGCATTCATCCAAAAACAAAAGTATCAGCGCTTGAGACAGTGATGACGGTGCTCCACGCGGGCGGCAAGTTTGGCGGAGAGAACTCGGGGTACAAGGTGTCCGGTGGTCTTCATGGAGTTGGCGCATCGGTGGTAAACGCACTGTCGGAACGGACGGAAGTGCAGGTGCACCAAGACGGCGGACTCCATTTTCAAGAGTATGTACGCGGTGTGCCAAAGGCGAAGGTCAAGAAGATCGGGTCGTCAGACCTCCACGGCACCATTACCATGTTCAAGCCGGACCCGCAGATCTTTCCGATAACCGAGTTTGATTACGGAAAAATAGTACAGCACCTCCGTCAGCAGGCGTACTTGGTCCGGAGCGTGCGTATGTCCGTCATTGACGCTCGTAGTTTTTCAGACACGCTCGACCTCGCTGATGTTTTTTACCTCCGCGACCTCGCGCTCTCGGTTCCGAGCGCGACTTACTATTTCGAGGGCGGGCTGAAGTCGCTGGTTGCATATAATAATCGTTTTCAGAAGGCGGTGCATGACACGGTATTTTTTGCCGAAAAAGAGGTTGACGGAGTCGGCGTCGAGGTGGCACTTCAGTATGTCGATGACATCTCGGCTCGCATTACCGCGTTTGCGAATAATACCTATAACCCCGAGGGCGGTACGCATGTGACCGGATTCAAGACTGCTCTCACGAGGACATTGAATACATACGCAAAGAAAAATAGTTCTGGGAAAGATGATGAAAACTTTACCGGAGACGATGTGCTTGAAGGGTTGACCGCGATTATTTCGGTCAAGCTTCGCGAGATACAGTTTGAGGGCCAGACCAAAGCAAAGCTCGGCTCGGTTGAGGCGCAGAGCGCGGTTGGTACGGTGTTTGGCGAGGCATTTGCCGATTTTCTTGATGCGCACCCAGACGAGGCACGCGCCATTATCGGCAAGGCGACGCTTGCCATGAAGGCGCGCAAGGCCGCAAAGGCCGCAAAGGATTCAGTGCTCCGCAAGGGCGCGCTTGACGGCATGACACTCCCCGGCAAACTTGCTGATTGTCAGACCAAAGACGCTGCCGAGTCAGAGTTGTTTATCGTTGAGGGAGACTCGGCCGGCGGTTCGTCAAAGCAGGGCAGAGACCGCCGCACGCAGGCGATCCTCCCGCTTCGTGGCAAAATCCTGAATGTCGAGCGCGCCCGACTCGACAAGATGCTTGCCTCAAATGAAATTAAAAATTTGGTGGTCGCGCTCGGCACTGCGATCGGCGATTTATTTGATATCTCAAAGCTCCGCTACCATAAGATCATCATTGCAACCGATGCCGATGTTGATGGTGCGCACATCCGCACATTGTTGCTTACACTTTTTTACCGCTACTTCCGTGGAGTCATCGATGGCGGGTTCCTCTACATCGCGCAGCCACCCCTCTATAAGATAAAGAGGGGCAAAGAGGTTTCGTATGTATACTCTGATGCGGAGAAGAACGCGTTGGTCGGCAGTGTAGCCGCTGAAGAAATTGAGTCGGATGTTGAGGGAGGAGAGGCTGAAACCGACACCGAAGCAAGCGAAGAGAAGGGTAAAAAGGCTCCCAAGTTCTCTATCCAGCGCTACAAGGGCCTGGGCGAAATGAATCCAGAGGAACTATGGGAGACTACCATGGATCCGGCACGGCGTGTATTGAAGCAGGTAACTATCGATGATGCGCAGGATGCCGATCGAGTCTTTGACATCCTCATGGGCACCGATGTGCCGGCGCGCAAGTCGTTCATCCAATCAAATGCAAAGACTGCAAACCTGGATGTTTAACCCTACTTGATGAGTAGGTAGCCGACGACCACTGCGCCAACTGCAGTGAGTGCCGCGAGCCATCCGGGGTATCGGTCCTCCTTCTGTGGCCAGTGGGTGATGTGTGGTTTTTCTAGGCTCATACTCCGTATAATAAAATAAAACCGGCAATTACTGCCGGACTTTATTTGATGCTCTCACTTTTTCTGCCCAAGTCTTGGGGGTTGTTGGCTGGTTGCTTCGGTCATCAAGCGGAGGGGGCGGAAACTTTTTGAGGTGATTCAATGCTTTTCGCATTCCGTCAAAAACAACTTCCTCATCACATTCATGTGCCGCAAGGCTCAGTTCTCCTGTATGGAATGCAAAATTATTTTCTTCGCTCGATTTCAATCCCTTTCCTCTCCAATATGCCCAACGCTCCAAAAGTGTATCAAAAAGCTTTGCTCTGCCTTGTTGGATATTCTCTGCTTTGGACATGTTTTAATTCTTCTCGATTGCCTCACCGATAGCGCCCACTATTGGATCGCACGGCCCCACCATCTTCTTAGGCTTAGCGGTGCCGGATTCGATCTGTCCTCCAATGGCAAACAGTGCGAGGGTGCCGCCAACCGCAAGCCAGCGGGTGAACCGAATCAGGGAATCAGGGGTCTTTTTAGGAATTTCGTAGCGCATACAGATTATTTAACAACCACGACGGTGTACTTGATAATGTTGTTCACTTTGTTCGGCTCATTGATCCGCCCCGTCGGGTCGATATTAATGGTCACCTCACCCTGCGTTGCGTCAATAAATTGATCGAAGCCGAGGGTAAACTCGATACGGTCGCCAGGACCAAGTGCCTGCTGCATCGGGGACGAAAAGACATGCGCCGGATAGGTTGGCAAAACGGCGTTAAAGGCAAATTCTGGCGAGGTCTTGGTGCCATTGTTTTCAATTGCAAAGCGCACTGCAACACGGGCGTTCTGCGGGACGCGTTGCGGAGTTGACGATGCAGTAAATGCGCCGGTGGTCTTGTCTACCACACCGACCTCAATAACGCGGGCGGTCAGGTCAACAAAGCCGTTCGGGTTCGAGACCGCTACCGGTCCGGGGATCGGGTAGGTATTCGAGGTCGAGTGGCCCGGAGCGCGTGGCGCTGAAGGGGCAGTAGGAACTGTTGGGGTTGTAGCGGCTGGCTGGTTCGGCGTCAATGTGGCCGGACTACCGGTAACTCCCTCATTTTCGATCGTTAACGCGGTTGAGCCGGTCACGGTCGGCGTCGCCGCACCATTCGGCGTAAAGTCGATGAACACCTCGATGTCGACAAAGCGGTTTGCAGACGAATCCGGGGTGATGGTAATGGTGTTTGCAGTATTGATGAAGTGGAAGGGAACATTGCAAAAGATTGATTCGGTCGCGCCATTCTGGCCGCTAGTGACGGCTACCCCCTCAACACAGTTGAAGCGGAAAGTGTACGAACCGTCGGTGTTCTTGTCCTCGTGGGAAAAGGAAATGGTGACTGGCTGACCAGACGGTGTGGTGAGCGGGGCAGAAAGAGTAATGGTTTCGGACGCAGGAATAAAGATTTGGGTAAACGAGACCACTGCCGCGGCAATATTTTGAAGCGCCCCTGGCACTGCACGGGCCACTGTTACTGAACCCCACATCCCGATACCCACCAAGGCAAGAAAACCGATGATCGCAAGCGTGCGGACAGCGCCAGTTCCGATGGCGTCGCGTTGGTCGCTGAAATTCATATGGATACCTGTATATCACGCCAATTAAGATATGTCAAGTGGCCTCGTGTTGAGCAGCAGGCGCGGGGGCGAGTACTTGACAAGTGGACATTTGTAATATATTGTGTTTTTATTATGCCGCAGCGCAGTACTGCAGCGCTTGTGCTCATCGAACGCCCATGGGAGTCGGCGGGCATTTTTTTGATCGTCTTTTTTATTCTTTCAGTTTTTCTCTTCCTTATTGATTTTGTTCCCGAGCCTCCGCACGCCGCAATTGCAAATGAGTCGGTAGCGTATGGGGAGCCGGTGGTCACCCTTTCCGAAGTGTCGAGAGTCCGTGCGGAGAATCTTACTCTTATTGCAGGTCCTGCGGCGGCACCGGTTGCTCAGGCAGTTTCAGTGCAGAGCGGTACTTTGCCAACGCGGATTGTCATTCCTGACATTGGAGTGGATACCAAAGTGCTAAATCCGGCAACCACCAATGTCATCGAACTTGACCAAGTGCTCCTCGGAGGAGCGGCAAGATACCCGGGCACTGCAACACTTGACCAGGAGGGGTCGGTGCTGATTTTTGGGCACCAGAGCTACCTGCCGGTGGTGCGGAATCAAGCATTTAAAGCGCTTAATGATGTACAGAATCTGGATGCAGGCGACATAGTGTCTGTTTACGCAGGTTCGACTGAGTATCGCTACGCAGTTCGTTCGGTAACCCTGGTAACCACTGATATCGGTTCGATCGGGCTCGAGACCCGCGGCAAGACATTGACCTTGGTGACCTGTAATTCGCTGGGTGCTAAGGAGGAGCGCTACATTGTGAAAGCGGATTTTATCGGTATCTATAACTAATCGGTATGCAAGAGCGGCGCAGTACAGAAGCTGATCTGACAAAGAGAGATTTCCTCGGCATTCTTTTGGGTGCGGCTGCAGCAGCAGGTTTCGGCGGCACTGTTGAGGCAAAGGAGAGCGCATCAAAACCGGCACCGCTCAGGATTATCGAGCTCGGCCGCGGGCCGGTCATTGCAAAGACCACAGGAACGCTCGAAGAGCGTCGCGCGATGCTTTTTACAGATAGGTATCTTTCGGAGGCGGCGGATATATTTGTAACCAGCGGCGATCTGCACCCGAGTGTACGCGACCAGTTTATCCAGGCCTTCAAGCAGGAAGGAGTGCAGGGCAGCCGGTACCAGATAACGATGGGACTTGAGGCTGATGCCATGCTCGGGAGAAATCGGAGGGGTGTTGTGGCGGATGTCGCTCCGGGAGAGCGAAAACTGATTTTTGAACTCAAGCGATCTGAGCAGGGGAAGGCAGAGCTGTTTCGATTTCAGCTCCGCAATGGATCGGTCCGTCAGAATGTCGCTGTGCTTATTCCTGAAGAGTGCATGAACATTACTCTACTCGACACCTCACTGGTCTTTCCTGAGGAGCAGGCTCATACCTGTCCGGTTGCAGGGTGGGGTGGTACAAGAATGGACTACCTTGAAAATACTAGATTCTCGAACGGAGGGACGGATGCCCTTTTCGTCCGCTATAACGGGAGTATGCCGGATGAGGTGGTTTTTAAAAAAATGATTGCAGTAAAGCATGATGCGCTGCAGATCTCATCTTGGTATGGGCAGGATGTTTTTATGGTTGAGGTGGATCAGAACTGCGATGGACACCCGGAACTGATCTTCTGTGTTGATACAAAGGCGGCGCGTAGGGGGACAGTGGAGCTAAAGCCATCGACGACAGTCATTGATTCGTACGCATTGGCCGCAGCGAAAGAGCACTATGGACATATATTGCCGAAACACTGGATTCTTGATTTGGTGGAGAAAGGGATGGGGGCAAATATCGATTACAACAGAATCAATGATTTGAAATTGGATCCCGCGAGGAAAATTGAGCTTCAAAAGTTCTTCCTCAGTCTCTAACATTGACATTTGATACAATATGCTATATAATGAGAAGATGAATCCCATGGCGCGGCTTGCAGTACTGGTGCTGTTTCTTCTTGCTGCTACTGCGGTGCCTTTGTACGCTGCTCACGCGTTTTCAAATATCTGCGGTGACTGTAGCGAGAGCAGCCAGAACTTTGATTTTCTCTCCCCTTTCCCATTCTATGAATTCTATGACTACAATCTAAATTTTGGAGGTGGCGATGGTGGGGGCGGCAGTTTCACTCCGTACTGTACGCTTGCTGCAGCACCGAGCACTCTTGTGGGATCCGGGTCAACGACACTCTCCTGGAGCGCGCCGTATGCGACCGCTGGTTCCATCAACCAGGGTGTCGGGTCACTCGCAACACCTACTGCCGGTTCGGCAGTTGTACCGGTTTCAAATACCACCAACTACACAGCGACCTTTTCAACTCCGTATGGCAGTGCGACTTGCTCGACATCGGTGACGGTGTCTCAAACACCACCTCCTCCGTCGTATGGTCCGTACTGTGGCGATGGTGTCGTCAATCAGACTTGGGAGCAGTGCGACGGTGGTGCGCAGTGTACCGCACAGTGTCAGACCGTCGGGCAGTGCGTGGCTATGTCGTTTGCACGAATCACTATTACTGATGTACAGAATATCGAACGCGGCAGCGGCACGAACGGAAGTGTGACCAGCGACCTCTTTTTGGGCAGTGCATCGAATCGCATTCCGCAAGGCACCTGGTTCCCTGTCTTTGCTGGAGGATCGGCAATTACGGATTCTGATCTTGCAGCATATGCAGATGTGCCGGGTCTTGCTGTGCAGCGCATGGCTGGCAAGATCCGCGTCCTTTTGTACGGCAGTTATCCGCAGCAACCACGCGTTCCGCCCCTCGAGCATCTTGAGGGTACTATCGAATTCTTCCAGGGCGTTGCCACTGGACAAGTGGTTGATACATCTGTAAACAGCGTTCTTGAGAACGATGCGTTTGACGGGCAAAAGTTTGTCGGCGCCCGTGGAGACGAGCTTTGGCTGTCGGGCGGCAAGTCGTATTTCTGGATCTCGGTAGATACTGCGAATGATGCATTCTTCACTACCTATACGGCGCAGCCGGCGCAGTGCAACTTGCCGCCCGTCTGTACCCTTTCAGCCTCACCGCAGTCCATTGGCCAGGGCGGCAGTTCGAGCCTCTTGTGGACAACTACAAATGCAACTAGCTTTAGCGTCAACCAAGGAGTCGGATCGGTAGCGCCGGTCGCCGCTGGTTCGACTACGGTCTCGCCTTCGACTACCACTACCTATACTGGTACGGCAACCGGCCCCGGCGGCAGTACGCAGTGCTCGACCACGGTAACCGTGGTGCCGCCGATCGATGCGTGCGGTATTGATCTTGCGTTGGTTCTTGATGTCTCCGGTTCAATTGATCAGAATGAACTTGCGCAGATGAAAGGAGCTGTCGTTCCGTTCGTAAACGGGTTTGGATCTGATACACAATTTTCACTCACCTCATTTTTCCGCACCGCAACTGTGCATCTTGGTTTTACTGCCAACAAGACTGCAGTGGTGAACGCGGTCAACAATCTTCAGATCGGAAATCTGACTGGTACCAACTGGGATGATGCGCTCCTTAAGGCATCGTCGACCTACGATCCCCGGCCGTCTGCGCCGAATGTCATTCTGTTCGCTTCTGACGGCAAGCCGAACACTTTTGGCATCGCGGGGTCTGCACCGCAGAATCCGACTACCATGGCGCTCAATGCTGCAATCAGTCGCGCGAACACCATCAAGACCGGCGGGACGCGCATTGTGGCGCTTGGTATTGGAAATCAGAATGCATCCAACCTTCAGGCGATCGCCAGCACGGGCGACTATTACACCACTGCAAACTTTGCGACGCTTGCAGACGAGCTCCAGAATCTTTCAGAAGAGCTCTGCAGTGTCGGCACTATTACGGTACAGAAGATTGTTGATGTCGATGGCAACATTTCGACCACCAATGATCAGACGGTTGCGAGCGGATGGAGTTACACCATTGATGCCATGACGGCAACAACCGGTTCGAACGGGCATACGAATCCTGCTACGGTTGGTGCCGGATCACACACCGTCACCGAGTCGTTGCAGTCAGGCTACACCGTTGTCGGTGCAGGCTGTTCTGGCGCAGTGAGCAACGGCACTTGGTCGGGGAGCTCAATTTCAGGAATAGTAACCGACACACACTCGCAGGTGCTTTGCACTTTTTACAACAAGCCGCCACAGAATGCCCCGACCTGCGCGATGTCGCTGAGTCCGACCTCCGTCTCTCAGGGAGGAACCTCGACGCTTACCTGGAGCACCACGAATGTAACATCGGCACAGATTAATCAGGGTATTGGTTCGGTGGCAGTGCAAGGGTCGCAGTCGGTAGTCGCAACGACGACCACCACTTATAGTGGTACCTTCAGCGGCCCGGGCGGCACGGTTACCTGCAATGCAACACTTTCGGTCAGCACGCCGGGACCGCAGTGCACCATCTCACTCTCCCGCTCAACGATAAAGACTGGTGAGAGCGTTGATGTCTCATGGACTTCCGTCAACTCGACCAACGGCTTTATTACCGGCGGGGTTGGCACCACGAGTCCGGTTTCCGGTGGTTCAGTAACCGTATATCCGTCGGACGATACCAATTTTGTCGGAACCTTTAGCGGGCCGTATGGCACAACTACCTGCAGTGCGTTTGTTGATGTACAAACAGGCGGCGGCGGTTGCACCTCCGGATGCGGCGGCGGTCTTGACCAGCCGAATGTCTCTTTGCTTTCAAAACCTGGTGACGCACCGCTTGCGTTTGTCTCGCTCGCACAAATCCCATACACCGGCTTTGAGGCAGGGCCGGCGCTTACTGCCGCATTCTGGCTCTCTGTTGCTGTTCTTGCTGCACTTGCAACTTACACCGTGATGGGTCGCGGTGGCATGCAGTTCGTACTTCAAAGCGCGCTTGGCGCGGTCAGTATTCCGATTCGGGATAGTGCTGAACTGCCGCGAACGGTACCAAACTCGATTCCGCACGCAGAATCTGGTGCAAACGGGTATCACGCGTCTGTCGCTACAGCACCGAGCGCCGCTGCTCCGCTGCAGAAGAATGCAACAGACGGAATTCCTGATCTTGCCGAGGTCGTTGAGGCCCGCGCACATGCTGCAGGAGTCCTCATGAGCCCCGAGGCGGTTGAACGAGTCCTCCGACTTGCAATCTTACGCGGTGAGGTGCTGCAACGCTTTGGTGATATTTTGAATAAGGCAGTACAGACTATTCCGCGCGAGGATGGGTGGATCCTCCTCACCAGCGAGCATGTCGAGCAGCTTGCGGGCGCGTCTCCGGCACCGCAGCCGCTCGCGACAGCAGCATCAACCCCGACAGTTGAGGAGATTCTTGCGTCAGTCATGACGCATCCCAGCGACGAGCTGAAACCAATTGCAGCTCGACCGGTTGAACTTCCAATGACTGAGGGCGATCATCAGGCGCTTGCGATGAACCTCGCACGCGCGATTTTGGGCGGCAACCGCGAGCAGGCGTATCAGACAGCGCGCACACTTGAGTCGAGTGGTGCAAATGCCGCAAGCGTGATGACTGTCATCATGGCGGCGTTCGACCAATTGTACCGCGCACGCCGCCATGGCAGCGCGTCCGAGTTGGCTGCCGCAGCAGCGCATCTTTCTGATGCAGCGGTACAGGGGGCCGTGGAGGCGTTTGCACATGGGATGGACCACGGGTATACGAATCCGTATACCGGTCTCCGTCTTGCCGTCGCACAGGCGTTTGAACGAGTGGGGTAGGATTTATTAAATTAAAAAAACTTATGAATCACATCGAAAAAGCTAGAGAAAAGAAAGATCCAACAGAAGAAAATAGAATTGTAAACAGATATTACGGACTGCCTAAAAATGATAATCCTCCATATAGGTATCTCTCTGAGAATGAGCGGAATGAGACAATAAAAAAGATAGTAGAGGCATCTCGAACACTAAAAAAGACTGGTGCTGCTGCTTTGATTGCCTTTCTTGTCTCGATTATTACGCTCTATGGATGGGGTCAGCTTCCTCTAGATCAACTCGAAAAAGTAAAGGGACTCGGAATGCTAGCAGTGAGTTCCGCTTCAGCCCTGATTGGCCTTTTTCTGACTGGCGCTACAGTGTTAAAGTATTTTTCGAGAGGGGATATTAAGAATGATCTTAAGTGGCACGGAATTGCGGAAAGAATAGTGAATCATACCTCGAAATAGGCGCATTTTCATTCTTAGTTTGTAAAACATATGTTCCCTAAGGAAGCTCTATCAACCATGTGTCCAAGAAATAAGCACGCGGGATATTCGGGGACCGGTGAGTGTTCTGCATGCAAGCGCGAGGATGCTGCAAACGGAATCTGTCGAGAGGTGTCTGAAGCCTGGCATTGCGCATGCGGCAACACCGCGATTCCTGCTGGGGATTTTTGTCAAATCTGTCGGCGCGCACAACCATAGTATATGGAGTCACCGGTCAAGATTGTTGAATTGCCGAGCTGGATGGTTGTGCTTGGCAAGCTTGCCATTAAAAACGCGCGCAATTCGTTGAGCGGCCACGATGGTTACTTGCGCAGCCCGCAGTTTGCAAAGGGCGGGATCAGCAGGATCATCGGGCCTTCGGGGCTTGCACGAATCCTCATCCTCGGGGCGCCGGGTGTCATTGATCGGCGGATGGTTTGTCAGGATGCGCTCAGTGCTATCGCTGACTATGCTATGGAAGAGATCAAAGTATCTCACGAGTATACATCTGTTGCGCGTGCGCTCCTCAGGTACTCCCTGAAGCCAAGTATTCGTTTTAATGCCGACACTGCCGAGATTTGTATCTCATGCATCCCGATCGATCTTACTTGTGAGGAAGAAGTTCTTGCAGACCAAGTTGCTGATGGCATGGAGTTCGAAATCAAGTGCCTTACGGCCCAGATTGGACACGATGAGCACTTTACTTCGGCGTTTGTAAATGCAGGGGTAGAGATTGCAGAGCTTATTGCATCCCGCTCGGTACTCGAAGACGCGGTGAGGCGGTCGCCGATTTCAATTCAACCAACGGTATCCTCGCGCCTCACACATCTTGAGTTGCATATTGCAGAGGTGCTCAGAGGCTCTGCAGCATTCAGGTCATTGTCAAATAAGCTGAAGAACTACGGTCTGCGCCCGTCTGTAGAGTTTGACCCGAATGTTGGCGCGCGCATTATTATCGAAAAAATGGAAATTAATTGAGTATGAACGAGACGAATCGCCTTGAGAGTAATGATGATGAGCGCGGGGCAGGCGTCGTGTCGTTTGGTGCATGGCTGATGCTGCTCGTGCTCGATACTGCGTGGCAGCGGGTTCAGGGTGTTATTGCTGTCGCTCGCGGTACTCGCGGGTCAGACGATCGATCATCGTAGCAAGTGGTTGCGCGCCCTCTGACCCAGTGCGGGTTTCAACGGATACTGTCCCGGCCGCTACTTCCTTGTCTCCAACGACGAATAGGTACGGGACTTTTTGATTCTTTGCATTCCGTATCTTCTTTCCAAGCGAGTCGTCTGCAACATCGATCTCCACGCGGAGCCCCGCTTCCTTGAGCGCCTCCCCAACCTCTTCCGCGTATGTCACATGCTTCTCCGAAACTGGTAGCACTTGCACCTGCACCGGTGCAAGCCAGAGGGGGAATGCCCCAACATATCGCTCGATAAGGAACGCCATACTGCGTTCGATTGCGCCGATTGATGAACGATGCACCACAAATGCTCGTTTCTTGCTCCCGTCCTCGGCAATGTACTGAAGCTCAAACCGTGCTGGCATGCAAAAGTCATACTGAACCGTAAACGCGGTATCCTCCTTACCGTTCACATTCTTCATTTGAATATCAATTTTGGGTCCATAAAATGCAGCTTCATCCTTGGCCTCAACAAAAGGTTTACCGCGTTTCTGCATGAGATCGCGGAGCAGCCCCTCGGCCTTCTCCCATGCCGCATCATCCTTGTAATACTTTTCAGTGTTTGTGCGATCCCCAAGAGAGAGGCGATAGGTGTAGTCCTCGCCTTGGACAAGGCCAATGACAGCGGCAATATGTTCGATAAGTTCGAGCGCCTTGCCGATCTCCTCGGTCGCCTGCTCTTCAGACGCACAAATGATGTGCGCATCTGCAAGACAAAAAGTGCGAACCCGTTGTAGGCCCATCAGCTCGCCCGATTGTTCGTAGCGGTAGAGCTGTGCAAGCTCGGCAAAGCGGAGCGGCAGGTCGCGGTAGCTGCGCGGCTTCGAGAGAAACATTTGAAAGTGGTGCGGACAGGTCATTGGCCGGAGCATGAACTTTTCATCATCAACTTCTATTGGCGCATACATTGAATCCTTGTAGTGCGGATAGTGTCCGCTTTTTTCATACAATTCAAGCTTGGCAAGGTCAGGCGTTGATACATGGAGGTAGCCGCGCTTTGTTTCCTCCTCGATAACAAATCGTTCGAGTTCGCGCTTCACTATTGCTCCTTTGGGGAGGAACATCGGGAGCCCCTTTCCGATAACCGGGTCGATGTAAAAAAGTTCGAGCTCAGGGCCTAATTTTTTGTGATCTCTGTCGTCCATAATTGCCAGTATACCGCTTAGTTGTAGCGATATCGAGAGACTTGACAATATGCATCGAGAGGGGGATAATTTGAACTTAGAAGATTTAGAAGATAATATAACGATGTATGTCAGAATCGCTCAGACAAGAGACTTTTTCTAGGGCAGAGGTTGAACGCCTCATTGCTGAGGTACGCGCTCAGGAGGAACGCGAGGCAGAGATCGCACGGCTTAATGCAATTAGAGACGCAGCCGAGGCTGAAAACGCAAAACTCAAACAAGTCCTTGAGGAGAAGGCAAATGTAGCAATTGCTAAATCGGTGCAGCAGCAAAATGAGGCCGGGGTAGTAATGAATAATCTGATTCCTCAGCTGAAGAATGCAGCTCGCGAGCTCAAGGAGGCACGCGATGCGCAGCTTGATGCTCAGGGAATTCTTGCGTTTGCAAAGGAAAGCGGCATTTCGCTTTCGGTTGAGGTTCCTCAGACTCGCGATTTTTCTCAAGAGCTTGCGATTGTGAGGATGCTTATTGTCGAAAACAATAAGGATACTGCCGCTAATCCTGCTGACGAGGGAAAAGCCGAGGGGGAGCCGGTGAAGTAGAGACAGTGGTTCTGCCTGTAGAGGCAGAGCCAGCTCCGACTCCCAGCGATGAAAGTGAGGAGGAGGGTAGCGGTGTAGAGGTACCTTTGGTTCTCGAAAATCCGCTTCCAGCACTTCCGGCTACTCCAGTAAAAAAACTTGGTTGGTGGGGGCTCTATATCAAAGGCCTCGAGGAAGCAGCTAAAGTTAGGAGGGAAGGAGAAGCTGCAAAGGCGTAACCTGCAGCATTCCAAAGTTCTCTCTTCCGATTCCAACACAGCGTCCAGTGGGCGCTGTGTTCGCGTGTCAGGGTTCCTTAGAGGTTGTTGACCTTTTTGTATCATGTGGCGTTATCCTCAAATGGAGAAGTTGCAAAGTGACATAGAGCGGCCAAGTCTTCCTGCTGAGCAGGTCGCAAATGTAGTGGAGTATGTCAATGAGGATATCATGTCTCCTTTTGTGTTCGAGGTGGGGAAGCCAACAAATCTTGCACTCTTTCTAACCAGTCAATCCCCAGCACATCCAAGGCTATTTGTTCGAAGCAGGCACAACCGCTCAGCTTCGTTTCCGCAGATGACCTTTCGTAGTCGCAAAGGAACTATCTACCACGAAGTTGATCTGAAGGGGTGCGGGTTCGTGCATGATTCACTTGATTCTGTCGGAAGGATCTCTCTGTCCGGGACCCCAGGTGACGAGTACTCTTACGGTCTATGCTACGGATCGGCAGCACACCATGATGTTGCTATGGAGCGCGAGCTTAATGCTGCTCATATTAGAACCCATACAACACTCGCCATTACCAGAATCGAAGAGATTATCCAAGACGGAGATATTCTGAATGTTAAGAGTGCCCAGGCAGGCGGACTCATTGCCCCAGGAGAGTATCCTGTTATCCAGATCAGGGCATTTCCTATCAAAACGCGCATTCAAGATCTTGACGAGGGCGGTCCTGAAGAAGTACGGGCAGATATTGATCGTGCTAAAAGGATTGTTGAAGTTGAAATTGGAAGGAGGCAGATGACCGACACCCAGTATCTTAAATGGTTTGCAAATCAGCTAGCACGGCAGATTGCACGCATGCATGCATCAGGATACATGCATGGATACCTGACTGGGCATAACATTACACTCGACTGCAGGATAGTGGACCTTGATTCAGTGCAAAGGATTGACGATTGTAAAGAGGCTGATAACAGTTCGCTCGAAACGGATCTTGAATGTGGATATGTATCGCTCATTCGTCTCGCCCATCGTCTTGATAGCTTTAGAGACGGCAATGCACAGCTGAAACGAAAATGTCAGAAAACATTTTTTAGAGACTATAAGAGAGAGTTGTATCGGTTTTCAAGAAAGCAAGGTAAAAATAAGCTCTAGCTGAGCAGCTTGACCTTGTCGATGAGGATCGATTTTTCGCCATTGCGGTTTGAGAGTTTTCCTTTCATGAGTACGGTTCGACCTGGTTGCAGCGCATCTGCGGCAGATTTGTACACTGCAGGAAAGGCGACTGCCTCAATCTTGGCCTCCTTGTCGGCGAGGGTGATGAACGCCATTCGCTCGCCGTTTTTGGTCAAAATTGTTTTTGCAATCTCAACGACGCCGCCGACCACCGCGGGGAATCCGGGTCGATCCTCCATGAGCGCGGCGCGGATCGAGTGCGGGTACTTGGCAAACACCGCATCATGTTGGTCGACCGGGTGTCCGGAGACATACATGCCGAGGAGTTCCTTTTCCCATCCGAGCTTGTCGCCGAGCGGAGTCAGAGCAGTGCCGAGTTCAATAATTGGCGTTCGCGGCGCGAGTGCAAAGAGTGCATTTTGATTCTCTACCTTCTCGTCGCGCTTCTGTGCGACAGCAATAGACTCGAGGTGTGAAAGCATTGCTGCTCGCTCGCCAAACCGGTCAAGCGCCCCTGCCTTAATGAGCGATTCCAGCGCGCGTTTATTGACGGCAGTGTTTGGAATGCGCGATGCAAAGTCACCAAGCGACTGAAATGGGCCGCCTGCGCGCCGTTCTTCAATGATCGAACGCGCTGCACCGTCGCCAAAATTCTTAATTGAGTTCAGTCCGAACCTGATTGCAGTGTCGGTAACGACGGTGAATGATTCGTATGATTCATTGACATCGGGCGGGAGGACAAAGAGGCCAAGCCGCTCGCATTCGGCGACATGCTCGGCGACCCGCTCGGTGTCTCCAGCGTCGGCGCTCATAAGCGCGGCCATATAGTCTGGAGCGTAGTTCGCTTTCATAAAGGCAGTTTGGTAGGCAACCTTGCCGTAGCTTGCCGCATGCGCCTTGTTAAATCCATACGCGGCGAACGGCTCGATCAGTTTCCAGATCGCCTCGGCTTTCTCGCGCGAGATTTTGCCATGCTCCTCAGCTCCCGTTATGAACTTTTCTTTCTGCGCCTCCATCTCTGCAGGGATCTTCTTTCCCATCGCCTTGCGGAGGTTATCTGCTTCGAGCCAGCTATATCCGGCGATGGTGATTGCCGTCATGAGCACATCATCCTGGTAAGTGATGATGCCGTACGAACGGTCGAGGATGTCCTTCATGCGCGGGTCGAGGTAGGAGACTAGTGCCGGATTTTGCTTGCGGCGGATGTATTCAGGAATCATCTCCATGGGGCCGGGGCGATAGAGTGCAACCATCGCGTTAATGTCGTGGATGGATGTCGGGCGAAGATCCTTGAGGTATCGTGTCATGCCGCCACCGGAGAGTTGAAACACGCCTTCGGTGTTCCCCTTTGCAAGCATCTCGAACACCGCCTGGTTATCGACTGGGACAGTCTCGATTTCAATATGCGTACCGTTCCGTTCCTCGACGCGGTGTACCGCGTCGGCGAGCACCGAGAGGTTCTTAAGTCCGAGAAAGTCGAACTTGAGCAAGCCGACACCTCCGTACTCATCGGTGAGCGAGTACATGTCGTACTGGGTAATAATCCGCTCGCCATGCGGATCCATTTGTATCGGCGTATAGTCGGTAATGTCGGTGGGCGCAAGGATGACACCCGCCGCATGGACGGAGATATGGCGTGCATTGCCTTCGATCTCGCGTGCCGTGTTGATGATGATCTCTGCATCCTCGTCCGATTTATAGAGCTTGCGCAGGTCCTCCTCCATTTCAAGCGCGCGTTCGATAGTCATGGGGAATCCTTGCGAGCCGATGGGAATGAGCTTTGCAATCCGGTCACCAATGCCATAGCTGTAGCCGAGTGCACGGGCGGTATCGCGCACCGCCGCGCGAGCCATCATGGTGCCGAAGGTCCCGATCTGCGCGACATTCTTTTCGCCGTACTTCTGTTTAACATAGGCGATCATAAGGTCGCGTTTGTCGTCGGCGATGTCCATGTCGATATCAGGTGCCTTGGGGCGGCCAGGATTTAAAAAGCGTTCGAAGGGAAGTTTATACTCAAGCGGATTAACATTGGTGATACCGGTTAAGAATGACACCAGCGATCCGGCTGCCGACCCTCGGGTGGTGGTTAGTATTTTTGCTGAACGGGCGTACCCGAGCAGGTCCGCGACGGTGAGGAAGTATGGTGCAAATCCCTTTTGGTTGATGATACCAAGTTCGTACTCGACACGAGTTAGTATTTCGTCTGACTCCTGAAGGCCGCGCCGTGCGATACCCGCAAGCGCGGCCTTTTTCAGCTCAGCTTCGTAGGTGGTGCCGTCTGCGAGCGGAAATTTAGGAAATATCCACTCGCCCAGTTTCAGCTCAACGGTGGCGCGCTCCGCAATCTCTTCAGTGGCGCGGAGTGCATCAGGATAATTGCGATAGCGTTCAAGTGCAGTGTCGGGAGAGATAAACGCGCGGTCGTTGCCGTCTGCAGAGGCAGTTGGATCTTGAATGCGTCGCACAATGTCTCGCGCGTTTTTATCATCTGCATCAAGGTAGTAGCTGCCGTCTGCGGCAGCGAGCCTCAGGCCAAGCGCCGCTGCAACGCCGGCGGTGCGGAGCTGGCGTTCAGATCCGCCGTTCCATCCGAGCCTTGCGTACACATTGTCCGCGCCGCATGAGCGCCGCAGCTCGTCGATCAAACTTGACGCACTCTCGGCAAGGAGCGCTGTATCGGGCACCAGCGCAATAAGCCCGGCTCCATGCGTCGCGAGATGTTCGGCGCGGATGCGCGGCGACCCAAGTGTATTATCAAGGTGTGCACGGGTCACCAGCTTGAGCAGGTTTCGGTATCCGTCTGCATGTTCGGCAATAAAGACCAAGTGCCCTTCCGCCCCTCCAATTGCATAGTCCAGGTCTGAACCGATGATCGGTTTCAGATTTTTTTTCTTTGCAGCCTTGTAAAATTCGATTGCGCCGTAGAGGTTGTTGCGATCTGCAAGCGCGAGCGCCGGCATGCCGTACTCGGCAGCCCGGTCGACCAAGGGGTCGATCTGCGGAAGGGCATTCAGGAGGCTGTAATGCGAGTGCGCCGATAGGTGCGAAAATGGCATTAGGTACAGTGTAGTCTGTATGTCAAAAAAAATCATTGTGGGCATCGATGAAGTGGGGCGCGGGCCGCTGGCAGGCCCAGTTTCGGTTGGCGTGGTTGCTGCCCCGTGGCGCTTTCTCAAACGCCCTGAGCTGGGGGACTCGACGCTGTTGGCGCGTGCCGCGCGCGCGCGCGTGTACGCGCTCGCGCGCACGGAGCGCCTCTGCGGAAATCTCACATACACCGTGGTGTCTATTTCTGCTGCAGCAATAGACCGCCGCGGTATCTCATGGGCGCTCAGGACTGCAGTTGCGCGCGGACTTGCCAAACTCGATGTTCCCGCTGATGCACTGGTTCTCCTCGACGGCGGGCTCACAGCTCCTGCCGACTATCGACAACAAAGGTCCATCATCCGCGGCGATGTGCTCGAACCGCTCATCTCGCTCGCCTCGATTGTGGCCAAGGTTGAGCGTGATCGGTACATGTCAGGGGTGGCACAGCATCGATATCCCGAATACGATTTTGCATCCCATAAGGGTTACGGCACTGCTGCGCATATTGCATTGATTCGCGCACACGGACCGTCCCCACTTCACCGCCGTTCATTTTTGAAGAACTTCGTGGTATAATGGATACACTTATGGATTCCGATACCTCGCAACAGCCTATTCCATCGCCGTTCGATCCGTCGCAGGTTCCTGATGTACCAATTGATCAGGATCTTGCAGCGCGCGTTACCAATTTATATGCGGAGGTAGACAAGGCGCTCGACGAACTTGAGGTTCCGGAAAAGGAGCGCAAAGAGATCGAGCAAAACCTGATGGAGGCAATTGCAGCTGATCTTTTGGTCCGGCTCGGCGAGCGGCTTTCGGACGAGGATAAACAGGCATTGGCCGAGATGGCAGAGGAGAGCAATGATCAGCCGGACCTTCAGGCAGTTGCGGGGTTTTTTCGGACCAAATTTGCACAAGAGGAGCTGGTCACACATCTTGCCGAGGCGACCGAATCGGTGCTGAAAGAGTTTACCAGCGCAATGACTGAATAGTATGGAGGGACTCGATGTATTTATGGGGCATGGTTCTCCGATTGAGGGAGGCTCAAACTATCTGACTGCACTCATCGTCCTACTCGGCCTCGGCGGAATTTTTTATAAGCTTCGGGCTCGCAAATAATTGCATCTTTTCGTTTTTTCTGATACGATGCGCGTACTATGGTTGTCAGAATGCGTCACACGCGGAGCCACACGGCCAACCGCCGTTCGCACCATGCGCTGAAGCGCCGTGCGCTTGCTACCACCGCTGAAGGCTCTACTCATCCGCGCCACCGCGTTGTCCTCGACGGCGGCACCTACCGTGGCAGGACGCTTCCTGATCTGAAGGCGCTGAAAAGCGCCCGCCGCGCCGCACGAACCTCGAAGACTGCTGGAAAGAAATCCGCCGCATAGGCTGAATCGCTAATGGCATCAAGACATCTCTCTCGGGCACTCGTCCTCCAGACGCTCTTTGAGTGCGATTTGTCGGGCGGCATAACTGCCGATCGTGCTACCGAGGTGCTGCTGCGCAATGCACACGAGTTTGCGCTCGGGCCGTCAGATCGGGCGTTTGCCGAATCGCTGCTCGCCGGAGTTATTGCCAAGCAAGCGGAGATTGACCGCATTATTGCAGCTGCCGCACCGCAGTGGCCAATCGAGCATATCGCACCGATTGACCGCAATGTGCTCCGTATCGGACTCTTTGAACTTATCTTCGGCGACCGTACTACAGTACCGCCAAAGGTGGCGCTGAACGAGGCGATCGAGGTTGCAAAGTCGTTCGGAGGTGACAGTTCGGGCAAATTTGTAAATGGTGTCCTCGGGGCCGTGTACCGGGACATCGGCGAACCACAAAAGTCCGACGCATCGAAGCGGGCCGAGTCGATTCCTGACGAGTTTCTGGGCGGCGCGCTCGTGCTTGCTGGCGCTGGCAAGGACGCACAGATTGCGCTGGTGCACGACGCGTTTAACCGCTGGACATTGCCGAAGTCAAAGTGCGCCGATGGCGAGCTGGCTGCCGATGCAGCAGCACGGGCGATTCGTAACGAACTGGGTATTGAGGCTCCGCAGCTCGTCGCAGTACACGAGCACCAGTACACTGCGCATGAACCAAGGGGGGCTGTCCGACGCACTGTTGATTATTTTGTCGGCCGGGTGGCTAGTGCAGCTCCGCTTGCCTGTCGCGAATGTGCCGGCATAACGGCCGTACAGTGGTTTTTGCTTGCCGACCTTGCTGACCTGCCGATGTATGATGATGTGCGGGCGATTGTTACTGCAGTTTCGCACAACGACACACCGCTATGACTCCTGCTAAAAAGACTGCACTTGAAAAATGTTTTACTCAATTTGAGGACCGCGCAGGTGTTCGTTTTTCAGACCGTGCGCTCCTTGAAACCGCGTTTACCCACCGCTCGTACCTCAACGAGTCCGGAGCTGGCGGCGAGCACAACGAGCGACTCGAGTTTTTGGGCGACGCTGTGCTCGAGCTTATTGTGACCGATCACCTGTATCGCCGCTTTCCAAACGCCCATGAGGGTGATCTCACCGGATACCGTGCTGCGCTGGTCAATGCGACCATGCTCGGTGCTATTGCCGAGGCGGTGGGCATGAACCAATGTCTCCTCCTTTCGCGCGGCGAGGCAAAAGATACCGGGAGAGCGCGGGCGACCATCCTTGCAAATACTTTTGAAGCGGTGGTTGGTGCACTGTTCCTTGACCAGGGATATGCTGCTGCGGAGTCGTTTGTTGTAGCGCAGGTGTTGCCGCACATTGATGAAGTGGTTGCAAAGGGAAGTTGGCGCGATCCGAAGAGCGCGTTTCAAGAGTATGCGCAGGCAAAGTACGGCATTACTCCGAAGTATGCCACGGTGCGGACCGAGGGTCCCGACCACGAGCGGACCTTTACCGTCGAGGTTTCCGTAGGCGATGTGGTGGTGGCCGAGGGGGCGGGCAAGTCAAAGCAGGAAGCTGAGCAGGCTGCAGCAGAGACTGCTCTCAAAGAGAGCCAGGCATAGCTGCTATACTTTTTCTATGCTGCTTAAGCGGTTAGAGGTAACCGGGTTCAAGTCCTTTGCAAAAAAGACACTCTTTGATTTTGCGGCTCCGGTGGTTGCGATTGTCGGGCCGAACGGTAGCGGCAAGTCGAATGTTGCAGAGTCGATCCGCTTTGTTCTCGGTGAACAGAGCATGAAGTCGATGCGTTCGAAGCGAGGTGAAGACTTGATCTGGAACGGTTCAAACGCTGCGCCGCGTGCAAACCGGGCCTCAGCAGCGATCACTTTCGACAACTCATCTCGGTTCTTGAACATTGATTTTGATGAGGTCACCATCGAGCGCACGGTACACCGTGACGGACTCAATGAGTACCGGCTCAATGGCTCCGTGGTCCGCTTGCGCGACATTCATGAATTGCTTGCGGGAGCGAACATTGGACAGTCCGGGCACCACATCATTAGTCAGGGCGAGGCGGACCGCGTACTATCCGCAAGTCCGCGCGACCGTCGTGAGATTCTTGAAGATGCACTCGGACTTAAGGTCTACCAATTCAAGCTCGACGAAGGGGTGCGCAAGCTCGAGAAGACTGAGGAGAATATGCGACAAGTCGAAGCGCTCCGCCGCGAGATCGCCCCGCATCTCCGTTTTCTGAAAAAGCAGGTTGAGAAGGTCGAAAAGGCCGAGGAACTCCGTGGAGCTGCGATCGTACGGTACCGTGTTTACTTTAAGCGCGAGGATGACTATGTTTCGAAGGAGCGGGCTCGGATAACCGCAGAGCATCAGACGGTGCGGGCAGAACTAAGTGCCATTGCGGCGCGCATCCAGGAAGCCAAGCAGCATCTCGCTACTGGGGCGGCCGATGAGCGCGCCGGACGCATCGTTGCGATTTCGCGCGATCTTGATGCAGCACGAGCAGCACGAGCAGCTGCTGCTCGGACGGCAGCGCGCATCGACGGCCAGCTTGAGGCGCTGGAGCGGGTGGTAATCCGCGCTTCGGTTCCGGCGTCGGATATCGAGCAGCTTGCGGTAGCGGGCGATGCCGCACTTCAGCCTGGAGGTCCCGCAGCAATTGACGAGTTCCGTTCATTTTTTCAGACATTTCTTCGGCGGTTGCGCGAGCTGACACAGAGTGCAGCGAGTGCGACGGTTGATGTTGCGCTGTTGAGGCAGGAGCGCGCGGCCGCAGGCGAGTCCGAGCAGACAGCGGCTGCGCGCGAGTCCGAGCTTGCGACAGAGATTGAGTCGATTCGCGCCGCGCTTGCCGAGGCACAGTCTGCTGAGCGAGAAAAGGAGCGCGAGCTGTTCGAGCTTGCTGCTGTCGAGCGTGACATTCGTCATCAGGAGTCGCAGCTCATTGCAGCAAAAGAACGCCTCACACTTATTGCAGACGAGCTGACCCGCGAGCTTGCAGAAGTTGCCACGCTTATTGGCCGCGAGGTGCTGCAGTACCGTGAAGAGGCCGTGCCGACCGAGGTGTCGCGCGAGGAGCAGGAGCGGGAGAAGCGCGACCTTGAAAAGGTGAAGATCCGTCTCGAGGAGATGGGTATGGCGGGCGGTGATGAAATTATGAAGGAATATCGAGAGGCGAGCGAACGCGAACAGTTTTTGGAAAAGGAGCTTGCCGATCTCACCCAATCCTCTGCCCAGCTGAAGGAGCTCATTGCGGACCTTGAGCACGAGCTTTCAAAGCGTTTTGATGAAGGCCTCGGCGCAATCAATGCCGAGTTCACTCGCCTTTTTTCTATTATGTTCGACGGTGGCACTGCGGCGCTCGTGCGGGTTGCAGAACCAGTTCGGCGGAACTCCCCGGAAGAGGTTGACGATGAGGCCGCGTCTGTGTCGTTTGAACCAGCCGCCGTGCTCGAGGGTATTGATATCGCGCTTACCATCCCTCGAAAGCGGATCAAGTCGCTGGTCATGCTCTCGGGCGGCGAGCGGGCGCTCACCTCGATCGCACTCATTTTTGCCATGTCGCTGGTGAACCCTCCTCCGTTTCTGGTGCTCGACGAAACTGATGCGGCGCTCGACGAAGCAAACTCGAGGCGTTATGGCGACATGGTGCGCGGGCTCTCGGACAAGTCGCAGTTGGTGGTGATCACGCACAATCGTGAGACCATGAGTCGTGCAGGCATTTTGTATGGCGTAACCATGGGTGGCGACGGTGTTTCGAAGGTTTTGTCAGTCAAACTTGAAGAGGCAGTGCGGGTGGCAAAATAGGGCAGGGTACAATGGCTCCTATGTCCACTGAAGACGAGTCGCTGGAACTTCACAAAAGACTTCGAGGGAAAATCCGCATTGAGTCAAAGGTCCCGATACAGGATCGGCGGGACTTGTCGCTGGTGTACACGCCGGGCGTCGGCGCAGTTTCAAGCGCAATAGCTGCAGACCCTGCCCTTGCATGGCAGCTGACCGGCCGCGGCAATACGGTTGCAGTGATCTCGGACGGGTCGGCAGTGCTCGGTCTTGGGGACATTGGACCTGCAGCTGCCCTACCGGTTATGGAGGGCAAGTGTGCCCTGTTTAAAGAGTTTGCGGCAATTGATGCGGTGCCGATCGTCATTGGCGTTCGCGCCGTTGAGGATATCGTTGCGGTGGTGAAGGCGCTTGCGCCGTCGTTCGGCGCAATTAATCTTGAGGACATTTCTGCACCCCGCTGTTTTGAGATTGAGGAGCGGTTGAAACAGGAGCTCGACATTCCGGTTATGCATGACGATCAGCACGGTACGGCTGTCGTGGTGCTTGCTGGCTTGCTAAACGCAGCGGCGGTCGCGGGGAGAGACCTCGCAGATATGAGTATTACGGTAAACGGCGTTGGCGCCGCCGGGACCGCGATCGTGCGCTTGATTCGTAGCGCGGCACCATCTGCACGAATCCGCGCTGTCGACTCGCGCGGGATCATTGCTGAGGCGCGTGCGGACCTGTCTCCAGAAAAGCTCCGGCTTATTGCGGACGGTAGTATCGACGGCTCAGAGGGCGGTTCGCTTCAAGATTCGCTCTATGGGTCGGATGTGTGTATCGGCGTCAGTAAGGGCAATCTGTTGAGCGGCGAGGATATTGCGCGCATGAATCCGAGTCCGATTATCTTTGCGCTGGCGAACCCGGTCCCAGAGATTATGCCGGACAAGGCGCTGGCGGCCGGTGCCATGATTGTGGCAACCGGACGAAGCGACTTTCCAAATCAGATCAATAATGTGCTTGCGTATCCGGGGATTTTCCGCGGCGTCCTTGATATTCGTGCAGGAGCTATTACTGAGGAGATGAAGCTTGCCGCGGCCCGCGCGCTTGCGGGCGTGGTCCGAA
>JAYOEC010000018.1:0-1348 GCA_038106525.1 Minisyncoccota bacterium
TGCGCCATCATATCAACAACAACGGAACTCGTAAGCGGACCACCTGACATAGCGGTACCAGCTGACGGCGGAGTCAACGATACGCCCGGGGGCTGATGTGCATACCGCACCAGTGCCTGTACATCCGCGACATCCTTCGGTCGAACCACAACTTCCGGCAGTACCCTAAAAAGCGAAGCGTCGCGACTGTACTGCTCGAGCGTAGCCAGACTGTCATCAACTTCCCCTTTGATAATCCGTCGCAAATCATCCGCAAGCGCCATGCAATCATCATACCGCACGCTATACTGAAGCAGTATGAAACAAATGGATTTTATCGCAATCGGAGACACGGTAGTTGATGATTTTATCCGACTTAAGGACGCCTCAGTACACTGCAAGATCAACAATGAGGATTGTGAGATTTGTCTCCGGTTCGGGGACAAGGTGCCGTTTGAATCGTCAACGATCGTCTACGGTGTCGGTAATTCTGCGAATGCCGCGGTATGTGCGGCCAGACTCGGACTCACGAGTGGAATGGTGACCAACATCGGCGCAGACCAAAACGGCGACAAAATTTTAGGGAACTTTTTGGCGGAGCAAGTCGACACTTCGTACATAGTGCAGCATTCGGGCGTGCCAACCAACTATCACTATGTGCTGTGGTACGAGGACGAGCGGACCATTTTGGTGAATCATCACCAGTATCCGTACCGTTTTCCAGACGACTTGCCGGAACCAAAAATCATGTATCTCTCCTCACTTGCGAGCGGCACTGAATCGTATCATGATTCGATCGCCGAGTATCTTGAAGCGCATACAAATATCTTTTTTTGTTTTCAGCCCGGCACCTTTCAGATTAAACTCGGTGCGGAGCGACTGAAGCGCCTCTACGCACGCGCAAATTTGTATGTGGTAAATAAAGAAGAAGCACAACGCATCCTCAGCCTTCCTGAAACGGCGGACGATGTTTCATCACTGATGCACGGACTTGCGGCACTAGGCCCTAAAACAGTGATTATCTCTGACGACCGGAACGGCGCGTACGCGCTCCACAATGGCGAAGAGAGACATCTCCCCATGTACAAGGACGAAAAACCGCCCATCGACCGCACCGGTGCAGGAGATAGCTTTACCGCAACTACTGCAGTACTCTTTGCTTCCGGCATGCCGCTCATGGACGCAATGCACCGCGGCATGATAAACGCTGCGTTTGTCGTTCAGGAGGTTGGGGCACAAAAAGGGCTTTTGACGCGTTCGAAAATTGAGGAGATTAATACCCGGAGCGCTTAAGCACCCGTTCAACCGCAGCTGCAATAGCCGTCGAATCAAGTCCGTACTCTCGGTAGAGTTCTGTCATAGTGCCTGA
>JAYOEC010000018.1:1358-5887 GCA_038106525.1 Minisyncoccota bacterium
GTGCCTGACTGGCCAAAGCGGTCACGCACGGCAACCAGTTCAATCGGTGTCGGACGATGTTCGGCAAGAAATTCAGAAACGGCACTACCAAGCCCACCTGCTGCTTGATGCTCCTCAACGGTAACCAATCCGTGCACCGAGGAAGCAATGCGATAAAGAAGTTCAGTATCGAGCGGCTTTATGGTGTGAAAATTGTATACCTCAATACGGACACCGCGCGATTCAAGTTGTTGCACGGCACGAAGCGCTTCGGACAAAAGTGGGCCAGCGCCAATAACGGCAACTTGGGGAGATTCAGCTGTCCACATACGGTAGGCTTTTCCGATTTCAAACGGAGTATCGACACTGGTCATGCGTGCTGTTTTCTCTCGCGAAAATCGTAGGTAGGTCGGCGCACCGTTTTGTGAGGAACGCACCGTCGCCTTGTGCGCTTCTTCAGCATCGCAGGGCACGATAACCGTCATGTTTGGCAGCATCCGCATGAGACCGATGTCCTCGAGTGCCTGATGTGTCGCCCCGTCGGGACCGACAGATACGCCGGCGTGCATCCCACACACCTTAACTGGGACACGATTGAGCGCAATGGTGGTGCGAATCTGTTCGTTATTTCGTCCAGGACTGAACGATGCGTACGATGCAATAAACGGGATCTTCCCGTATGTCGCCATGCCGGACGCAAGCGCTGCAAGGTTCTGCTCCGCGACGCCAAGCTCTACATACCGCCCGGGGAATCTCTTTTGAAACGCATCGACGCGGGTCGACTCTGCAAGATCTGCACACAGCACCACCACACGCGAATCAGCCTCTCCTGCCGCGATAAGTCCAGTCCCGAGTCCATCGCGGGTTGCAGCGAGCTCAGGAGTGTCGCTGAAAAGAGCCGCGTGGAGTGCTGCGCGTTCATCAAGCATACTCACCTGCTATAGTTCCACCGCCTGAGCGGATTATTTGTAAAAATCGTGCGGCTTCATCCTTCGTCGGGGGTTTGCCGTGCCATCTGAAATCAAACTCTATTTCAGGAACTCCCCTGCCAGGAATGGTGTGTGCAATAAGTACCGTCGGTCTTTCATACACTGCTCGGGCAGTGTCACACGCGTCGATGATCGCCTCTATATTATGCCCATCTACCTCGATAACATGCCAATTGAATGCCTCGTACTTATCACGAAGCGGTTCAAGCGGCATCACTGACTCAGTCATGCCATTAATCTGAATGTTGTTTCGGTCAATTATGGCGCACAGGTTTCCTAGTGCATTTGCGCCAGCGAACTGAGCCGCTTCCCAAGTATTCCCCGCCTGTTGTTCGGCATCCGACATGACGCAATAAGTGCGGAACTTCTTGCCATCCATCCGTGCCGCGTAGGCAATGCCTGCCGCTTGAGACAAACCGGAGCCGAGTGGCCCAGAAGTAGTCTCAAGGCCCGGAAGCCGTTCCCGCTCTGGATGCCCTTGCAGGCGAGAGCCAAATTTCCGCAAAGTCTGACACTCCTCGAGTGGGAAGTACCCCGCATGCGCCATGGAAGCGTATCTGACCGGCACGATGTGTCCATTTGAAAGGATGAGCCGGTCGCGGTCCGGCCAATCTGGCCGTGCTGGATCGTGATTGAGAATGTGAAAATAGAGCGATGCAAAAATATCCGCCATGCCGAGCGAGCCAGCAGTGTGGCCTGAACCAGCCGCGACGAGCATCGCGATGATTGTTTCGCGGATCGCAGCAGCATGCTGCCGAATGCGCTGTTCATCCTCGGAGGTAGTGTATCCCATTTACAATCCTTGGAAATCAAGAAGCATGGCGCGCGGTTCTGCGGCTGAAAAGATCGATGAACCAACAACGAATCGATCCACGCCAACATCGAGGAGCGCGCGGCAATTTTCCAAGGTTACGCCGCCGTCCACTTGCAGTGTAACATCCGGAAATGCAGATTTTATTCTTGGAATGACATCGTACACGCGCTCGTCAAGCGGCTCGCCTTGCCTGCCAAGTCGTCCGATACCCATCACCTGAATGTAATCGGCTCTTGTGATTGCTGAGTTGATCAGATTCCATGGCGGGTCGAGGTCGATTCCGATGCCGAGCTCTACCGAACCACCAGCTGCGTCGCGACATGCGCCGAAATCATGCAGCGACTCAAGATGGATGACTGCCCGTGCAATGCCAGCCGCAATCCACCACGAGAGCATCCGCTCGGGATGGTGCACCATAAGATCAACCTCGAAATCAAAGTCTTGCCAGTGCGGCAACCCCTCCTCCCCTCTCACGATGTTCAAAAAGTGCTCGCGATCTTTTGGATGCATCGGCCAGGTCGTCGTTTTATTGAACGCGCCATCGCACAAGTCTATCTGGACAATCCGTGCTGCACCAGCAATGCTGCCGAGTCTCTCCGTGAGATCTTCGAACGAATCCGGCAATATTGCAGGGATGATATCAGTCATCTAGTTTTGAAATTCGGCGACGATGCCGATCGTCATCAGAAAACGACGATTCAAGAAAGACTGTTGCAGCACTGAGCGCCTCATCGAAAGAGAGAAACCCTGCTCCAAGCGAAAGTACATTCGCATCATTGTGCTCCCGTGCAAGCCGAACCAGGTCAAGATCGCCGCCCGCAAAGACCGCGGCACGAACACCGCGGATACGGTTTGCGCACATTGCCTCGCCCTGGCCGCTCTTTCCAATAACAATTGCGCGGGCACCCTCTGCAGCGACGCGCAGCGACGCAGGTCGCACAAAGTCTGGATAATCGTCGGCTGCATCGTATGCGTGCGGACCAAGGTCAACCACTTGATACTTCATCCGAAGCGCAACGGCGAGTTCTTGCTTCATCTCGAAGCCCGCATGATCGGACGCAAGGTATACGGTGCTAGCGCTGTGTACCTGCATAGCGAACATGCATAAGGAGGGTGTGTGCATACCCCATCTCATTGTCATACCAAGCAAGAACCTTTACCAGTCTTTTGCCAACCACGCGCGTCATTGCCAAATCTGCAATTGCCGCATGCGTATCGCCAACAATGTCAGACGACACCAACGGTTCATCGCTTGCCGCAAGTATCCCCTCCCACCGATGCTCAGCCGCGGCCTTGCGCAGTATCGCGTTCACCTCTTCAGCAGTAGTGTCTCGTTTTGCAATGAATGTAACATCAACCAGCGAACCGCACGACACCGGTACGCGGACTGATATGCCGTCAAAGACGCCTTTGAATTGCGGCAGCACAGCCGCGAGGGCATGTGCAGCTCCGGTCGAAGACGGAACGATATTTTGGGCTGCAGCACGACCGTCGCGGAGGTTCTTTCTGGTCGGTCCATCGACTAACGCCTGCGACGCGGTGTATGCGTGTGTTGTGTTGAGGAGCGCACACTCAACACCAAGTGTCTCATCAAGGACAGTCATAATCGGCGATCCCGCATTCGTGGTGCAAGATGCATTTGATGTCACCGTGCTGGTTTTTAGCTTGTCAGTGTTAATGCCCATGAGCACAGTACTGCCGTTTGGATTTGAATCCGCATCCTTTGCTGGAGCAGTAATAACCACCCGCCGTGCGCCGGCACCGAGGTGTGCACCGGCCTTTTCGAAACTATCAAATACACCGGTCGACTCGACCACCACTTCGGCACCGACAGCAGACCACGGAATACTTCCTGGATCTTTTTCAGCAAATACAGGTATCTTTGTTCCATTTACCACCACACAGTCTGCGCCGGCATGAACTTCAGGGGCAAAGGTACCGTACACCGTATCCCGCTTCAGCAGGTACGCGAGGCTCTCAGCAGGACCAAGGTCGTTGATCGCAACAACAGCAATATCCGGCGTCGTGTGCGCCAGTCTAAAAAATGCTCTACCGATCCTGCCGAACCCGTTTATACCAACTTTGATTGCCATACAGAGAAGTATAGCAAGCTAGATGTTCTCCTTCGGCATGGGCGTGAGTGAGAGAACCCCGAGACCCTCCGCACGATATTTTATCCAGCGGACCGACACATCGTTACATATCTTCGAGATGAGTTCGAGCTGCTTGGTGGTCGTTATCATCCCCTTGCAGTGTTCTTGCACAGCGGCCAAAAATGCTTCTTTTGGCATAATAAGTTCAGCTGCAAATGCATTTCGGGCACGCATTCTCTGGTCAACCTTGTCAAATCGATCAATGCCGAGAGCAATGACATTTTCAGCAAGTTTCTTCTTACTGGCAAACCCCTGCAGATATAAGATGTCGTAGATGCCCTGTGCTGCCAAAAAATGGTACGGCCCTGTAGCATGCAAGGGGACGAAGACAAAAGATTCCCACTCACCGCCTCCTCTCTTCGGTTTCTTAATTACAGCTTGAGAGGTGTCCATGTTCCATGGCTCATTCTCATCAATCCGATACCTACGAATCCTGTCTTTGCTTGTATATATAACTTCATACACATGCCAAAAATCTTTGTCTATAAAAGCAATACCCATCTCCTTGCGTGCCAAATCCTCTGCTTTTGTTTTTAGCGGATTATAATTGAATTGACGCAACACTTGCTGTGCAGCAATCCGTGCCCCCGCCAC
>JAYOEC010000001.1:0-94693 GCA_038106525.1 Minisyncoccota bacterium
CGAAATTCGACCAAAACGCTTTAAACGGATTTTCCGCAAGCACCGTCGACACTCCAACCGATACAACAAACGCTGCTGCAAGGGCAAGGGCAAGTGACCAGCGCGGCCGATACTCAGGCCTGTACAGTGCGAGCATCAGCCAGAGCGCGAAAATGATTTCGACAATGATGCGGAAGGCAAAGTTCTTGCCGGTAATGAATGGGAAAAAGAGCTCGCTCGCAACAATCAACCCTAAAAACGGTGTCGCAAAGACGCCGGTCAGTACTGCAATCCGCACGAACCGCTCTAGGTCCATGCCGAGTACTATACCATGGAGACTTCCGAGCGATGCTACTATGACAGCCATATGTCTGAGGACCAGGGCCGTATAGAATGGATTCAACGCTGGTTGGACCGGCTTTTTAAGACTGATGTTTCTTACCTCTTCTCAGGTGGGTTTTGGTTGTTATTCGGACAGGGTATAACAATGTTTGCATCTCTCGGTCTCGCAGTTGCCTTTGCCAATCTCATAGAGCCAGAGAAATATGGAAACTATAAATATATACTCACACTTGCAAGTATAATCAGTGCCTTTACACTTACCGGACTTACTACTGCTGTTACACGCGCAGCGGCTCGCGGTCACGATGGAACACTCAACTACTCATTCAGACGATCACTGATGTGGAGCGCGGGGATGATTATTATTGCTGCACTTGGTGCAGCATATTATTTCATACAAGGTAATATCTTTCTGGGAACTTCACTGATTTTCGTCGGCGCAACATCTCCTTTAACAGCAGCAGCTTCACTTTATCGTCCGTTTTTGATGGGCAAAAAAGAATTTCGTCGTGCGTCAATCAGTGGTATTGTCCAAAGTGCCACTCCAACCTTGTCAGTATTGGCAGCAATTCTTCTTCAAGCACAACTCACTATTTTAGTTGGTGTTTATTTCGTTACCACTGCATTCGTAATGTACGGGCTATATCAATACTCAATACGCCTCACAAAAAACAGCTCAATTGATCCATACACCGACCATCTAGGGAAACACCTTTCAATAATCAGCGTCATCTCGACGGTAGTAAGGAATTTGGACAGCATATTGGTGTTTCAGCTCCTAGGAGGAGCGCAACTCGCGGTTTTTACTCTTGCCACTACCATTCCGGATACTATCCGCGGATCACTGAAGCACATTGATACACTAGCTATGCCAAAGTTTGCCCTAAAGAGCAAAGAGGAGCTGAAAAGGGCGGTGTTGAGCAAGACATCTAATATTTTTCTAGCGACTACTGTAATCGCGGCAATATACGCGGTGACAGCGCCTCTACTGTTTTCTTTTTTCTTTCCGCAGTATCTTTCAGCCATCTCATTAAGTCAGGTCTACGCATTTATAATTCCGATGTCTTTTGTCCTCTCAGCTGCATATTTTGATACTCAGGCGGTTGTGCGTGAGCGGTATATACTTAGCGCCGTGAATAATATGAACCGAATAGTGTTTACTCTTGTTGGCATATACTTCTGGGGCCTGTGGGGGGCAGTGGTGGCGCGCCTTGCTGCTCGCGCAATTGTTGTTGCACTTACTTTCTTTTTCGTCGCGCGACATTAAATATAAGATATACTATCCTTTATGAAAAACGGACCAGAAGGGTTTCCTCCTGTGTCTTTCATAGGAATAGGAGCACCAAGAAGTGGTTCGACTTGGGTTTCTGAAAATCTCAAGGCGCATCCAGAAATATGCTTTTCTTCGATAAAAGAAACCAAATTTTTTGCTGATATTTACAAATTTCAGAAAGGAGGAGCTCAATACACAACCTACTTTTCGCACTGTGTCCCCAAAAAAGCTATGGGGGAATTTGATCCTGGATATCTAAATGTGTCAGAAGCGGCGTCCCGAATACATTCCATTTATCCTGATATAAAGCTTATTGTTATACTGCGGAACCCAATATATCGAGCATATTCACACTACAACATACACAAAATAAAATCTAAAACATGGGACAGAAGTTTTAGAGAGGCTATAGAACGGGAAGGAAATACTTATGTGGCTTCTGGATTCTACGCGAAAAAAATTCTTGAGTACCTAAAATATTTCAAAAAGGAGCAATTTCTCTTTATACCTTACGAAAATATCGCACACTCTCCTGAAGAAGTAATCCGTAAGATTTATCAATTTGTGGGAGTTGATGATAGTTATAGACCAGCGAGTCTTTTACATCGCATTAATTATGGTGGAATTTCTAGAGCCCGTATTCCGACTCTCAATACAATAATTTACAAAGTGGAGAATGCTATCAACATATACCCGCTCTTTCGCAAGCTCATATCCCCCCTTAAACTTTTAAAGATACACAAGTTTGTATCTCAAATAAAAAAGAAAAATATAATGACCAACCTTCCCGAACCAAAAGAAACAACTGAAGAGATTGTTGCAAAAGACGACTACGAGTACTTGGAGTCGATTTACAGAAGTGATGTGATAAAACTTTCAGAAATCACCAATTTTGACTTTTTGTCATATTGGAAATTCAAAAAGGACTAGAAGATTAGTGTGGTGCTTTTTCTTGCTCCTCATAGTACCGAAGAATTGCTTCATAATCCTCGGGAGTATTCACTTCTCGATTCTCAAAGTCGATTCTGATTGTTCCTATTGTATATCCTCGTTCTAGCAAACGTAATTGTTCAACATCCTCAATCGCTTCAAGACCGACTCTTTGCATTGAGCCATATTTTTCTAAAAGCTCTCGGCGAATTACAAGAGCGCCGCTCGCGCTATAGTACTCCACCTGCTCATTACTTTTATTGTACGGAATAGCTGAGCGCGATAAATAGAGTATTTGTCCATTCAAACCAATTGCTACCTTTCCAACACTTGGATCGTCAACGAGGGCGCGATTAATCTTAAAAGATGGCACCACTGCATCAAATGAAGGATTATCGATGAGTAGTTGAACGGAATCGTCGAGAACTGAGGCCGGATATAGAGGGCCGTCTCCCCAAATTACAGCGACGATATCCGGAACAAAATCTGTAAAATACTTTGCGGCCTCAGCCGCACGTTCAGTTCCGTTACTATGTTCTTTGACTGACCTAATTACACGAGCATTAAACGAAACTGCTTCGCGCTCAACATCATCGGAGTCAGTCGCAATAACAAGCGCGTTAAGCTTCTTAGCGCCAACGGACCGGTCATATGTACGACGAATCAGCGTTTTCCCTGCTAAGTCCTTAAGCATTTTTTGGGGAACACGAGTCGAACCAATACGCGCAGGAATAATACCGAGTACCTTGGGAGTGCTGTTCATAAATCAAATAACATTATATTTTGTAATCTTCCTAAGAGTTTCTTTAATGTCAACAACACCCTCACTTACTCGTTTGCGGCGCTCTTGGAGCACATCATCAGGAGTATGATATGCAGCAAGAAGCTGACTATACATGTCTCCCTTCTCTAAGTCTATAAGGGTCGCGAGATTGTCTGTATCGAGACGATTGACATTCATAAAATCTGTTTTAAAAACACATACCGGAACCCCAGTCTCAAGAGATTCATCCAAAAATCCTGAATATACGCCTGCAACAAGATCACAATTTCGCATTGCTTCTTCCCTGCGTGAGGTTTCAATTATTCTAAGTTGTGGACTATCCCAATACTTTCCATCAAAGTATTTTTCAATCTGAGAACTACGATCAATTTGATCGATAGTGCCGCGTGGGAGAAATAAAACATGTATACGAGGATCAGAAAGTAATGCGCCCATGTATGGGGAAATTTGATTCTTGCTTACAGAAACTTCATACGGCACAAGAACAACGAGTGGGTTCTTCTTTCCTACTGCGGCTGCACGCACAATCTGCGTAGGTTGAGCAGGAGTAAAAGAACGACCACCCGTGAGTATACGTTTTCCATAATATGCAAAAAATGGACTAATTTCCTGAATTCTTTTCTGCCAATAAGTACTCCAAGTATAAAAGGTCGATGGAAACACATAACTTGCGGGAGGTAGTGTAAAAACACCAGTCAAAAAACCAAAATTTGAATGTTGAAACACATGGGTATGAACTTTCTCGTGCTCGCATGCCAGAATAAGTTCTGGAATATACCTAAAGTCGTCTACAGAAAGAAAGTTCTTTGCATTAAGAAAACGCAAAAGTTTCTGGAAAAGAAAAACGCTTGTCTTACTCATCTCAATGCGCAGAATTGCCTGTTCAAGTATAAAATGTGCTAATTTTTTTTCTGACCCAATAAATTCAGATAGGTCAAAGTTCTCAACGATTTCTCGCATCTGACTGCGCCTCTTGAACAAGTTATAGACTTGAGCAAATATATAAAACGCTTCAAGATAAATGCTAAGGGTCTTGCGACGGCAAATATTCTTAAAAAAGCTTGACATTGAGGTAATATGGAGAATTTCTACATAAGAGATATTGTTTTCGTGAAGGAAAAGATATATGTTTCTCATGCGAGGATTGGGCAATGGGGATGCGTCAAGAAAGTCGGAGGAGAATGTCACAACTCTTGAGTTTCTTAGGCGTGCGCCAATTACAGCTACCACTGTTGCAAAAATGACTAACAAATAAAAAGATGCAACAAGTATCCTTGAGATTACTCCATGACGAAGCTTTTGTTCTGCAAAATACTTTTCTATATCTCCGGCGCTACTAAACCACTCAACCTGGGTGAAAATAAAGAACTGCTGAAAAGCCCACCATGAATGAGCATTGCCTTCTTGAAAAATGGAATTGATATTCCTGCCTTCAATCTCAAGTGCATTGATTCTTGAAACAAAATCTACGATGTAGCGTCTATCAGGCTCCATACGCTACTCTTTGGGAAGAAATGCGAAGATACCTGCTCCAAATATTCCTGGTAATATTTTCCTTATGAGGGGAACTCCTTCATAAACCTCTATGCGGGCATTCTTATACCCCTGTGCACATAACCACCATTTTGCATCATTGTATGTCCAAAACCGCAAATGCTCATTTGGCATCCGAATCCATTGCGCAGGGAATTTTCCAAATAACATTCGAAGCCGATAAGTAAAAAAACCGGAATTGGGAAAAGAAAAGAACACTCCTTTTCGAGACTTTTCATATGCAGAACGCAGTACTTTCTCAGACTCTGGGATATGCTCAAGAGTTTCGAGCAAAAGAGTATAATCCGACTCAGAAACTGACTTCAATTCTATATCATCCTTCAGGTTTAAGAATCGAGTGTCTTGTATGCCAGATTTATGTGCCAATTCATGAGCTACCGGCGATGAATCATACCCAATAGCGCGAGCATTTGGAAAATGATCAAGGATATATTTTAAAATTACTCCATCACCAGAACCAATGTCTATGATTTCAAATTCCTTCTCGTGCGACCTCTTCAATGCCTGCACAATCAATTGTGCGCGCTTCTTCTGCCACACTGACAAATTTGGCTGGGTACCTCTCTTTTGGCGCCAATATGCGTCGTAATCCTCACCAATTTCATTAAGGGTCTTTTGAGGGTATATAAAAATTTGCTGAAACCAGAGACTCACTTTAATAAACACCGTTCTCATATGGATAATGTCTACTATAACAGAATTTGAGTCTGAACATAGTCCAGGCTCTTTGAGATAATAGGTGCAGTTTCCCAAGAAAACTGTATACTGTGAGTGAGTATGCAAACTGTGCTTGATAAAGTGACTAGTAAGGATGTTCGTAGAGATCCGTTTCCTCATATTGTTATAGAAAATGCAATAGACGAATCGCTGGCATTAAAACTATCTAGTCAATATCCTCCCCTCGAAGTACTTATGGACAGTAAGAATATAGAGAGCAACAAACGCTTTAACCTTTCATGCGAAAAACTAAAGTTTAGAGGACTTTCTGAAATGTGGCAGTCATTTCTTAGGGCTCACAGCTCAAAGGACTTTTTTCAAAAATTTGTTTCTGTATTTAGGGACGACTTAATTGAACTTCATTCTTCTTTTTTACCTTGGTGGGAAAACCCTCAGAGTGTACGAGTGGGGACCACTGGTACCGACTCGTTCAAGGAGCATGATGTGCTTATGAGTGCGTATATGTCCGGAAACACTCCAGTTTCAACCGAAAAGGCGACTTCCGTAAAAATTGCACATATTGATAATTTGTATAAACTTTTTTCTGGATTATTTTATTTGCGTTCACCAGAGGACGACTCGAAGGGTGGTGAATTGGAACTATATCGATTTAAAGGACCTTCGGTAAAATTCCATGGTCAGCGTTTTATTGATCAGCGATATGTCGAGGTTGCCACTACAATTCCTTACAGACTTAACACATTGGTACTTTTTCCTTTCTCTATTCGTTCTGCACACGGCGTAACCGTTCGTGAGAAGACCCCTCATTTGAGAAAATTTATGAATCTCTCGTGCGATGTAAAAAATGACCTTATTGATCTATCTCCTTACTGGGAAAATGTTTTTGATAAGGTTCGACGCCGAGTGCGAACTGATGTTTTTGGTATTGATGTAAGAGCCTAGTGACTGTCTCCCCAACTACAAATATGTCTGCAAAAAAAAGAGTTACATGCCGAATATCAGGCGAAGCTCTCGTTGAGCTTTTTTCGCTTGGAGAACTGCATATTTCAGATTTCTTACCTCGAGACTCTGAACCTCGTATCGATAAGGTACCACTTACTCTTTGTATTGCACCAAAATCTGGCTTAGTGCAACTCGCACACTCTGCATCCTTTGATGACATGTACCGACACTATTGGTACCGTTCGGGCACAAATGAATCTATGGTGGAGGAGTTGAGACAGATTGCAACTTCAACCGCACAACAGATGCGACTCCAGCCCGGAGATGTATTCGTCGACATTGCCTGCAACGACGGGACCCTCCTTTCTTTTTTGAACTCAGATATTATACGGGTCGGATTTGATCCTGCGCACAACACTTATGAGGAAGCGGACAAACATAGATTTGACCTTTTTGTAAATGAGTACTTTAGCGCACAAAAGTATCTAGAATCTTCAATCGGTGGGAAAAAGGCGAAAATTATTACTACGATTGCGATGTTCTACGATCTAGAAGACCCAAACATGTTTGTGCGTGAAGTAAAGGAGATTATGGATGATAACGGACTTTGGGTTGTCCAGATGAGTTACCTTCCTCTAATGTTGAGGCAGTTGGCGTTCGATAACATCTGCCACGAACACCTTGAATACTACTCCCTTGATTCAATGAAATACTTGCTTGACGCACACGATCTAGAGATAGTAGATTGCCAACTTAACGACATTAACGGAGGGAGTTTTCGCGTGTATATCCGCAAGAAAGTTGCTAACCCTACGACATTTGCGACCGCACCATATCGTGATGTCGCAAGATATCGCGTCGAATCTATACTCTCCTACGAAAAGACTTTAAATTTGAGAGACCCGAAAGTGTATATCGATTTTTATAATAAATCCGTTACGCTTCGCAGCAAAACTCTTGCTTTCTTGAAGACTGAAAAGGCGAAAGGAAAAAAAATATGGGCGTATGGAGCCTCCACCAAGGGAAATACTCTCTTACAGTGGTGGGGGATCGACAATACACTCATAGATGGTATTGCCGAGCGCCAAGAAATGAAATATGGGTTGAAAACCGTTGGGACGAATATTCCAATCTACTCAGATGAGGAGATGCGAAAAGCGAAACCGGACTATCTATTCGTCTTGCCGTGGCATTTTATAGAATCCTTCATCAGGCGAGAAAGAGAGTTTCTGAACCGGGGCGGGAAATTCATTGTCCCCTGCCCAAATTTTGAAGTCATTGGCGGATAATCCTACCTTTGGTGCGACTTGACTTCTGTGATTTCTGAGCCTAAAAGCAAATTGATTTCGAATTTAATTCTGAACCTTTCGTCATTCCCTGCATGCGACAAACGGGACGCTGCGAGAACTTTTTCGTTGTCCTTCCAGTGAGCGCGTATTAGTTCTTCACCCTCCCAAATACGAGCATTTGCATCTCGCAATGCCTCTGTGAGCTTCCGTAATTTAGAACTATCGAGAAGGTTGCCAATCTTTTCTTCAAGCATTTTGAGCTCACGCTCTATATGCGTGAGTTTCTCAGCATCAGAAATTCGCTCCTTTTTGAGTTGTAAAATGGTTACCCTGTCTATTAATTCCGCAGGAGAAATCGGAATAAGAATCAAAGTGCTATCCATAAATAATTAATATACTGAGCCTAATACCTTAAAACAAAAGATTTTAAAACGCGCCACGCCATTTATACTAATAATCAACGATCGATGACTAGTCATGATAATATTCCATGTCAGTAGAAAGAAGTCTCTTGTCTGAATCAACCATCATAGAAATTAATTCTCTAAAATCGACATTTGGATTCCAACGAAGCACCTCTCTTGCTTTTGATGCATCACCACACAACTGTGCAACCTCCCGAGGTCTAAAATATTTCTGCTGTACTTCAATAATAACCTCTCCACTTTTTAACATACCAACCTCATGAATTCCATTACCGTCAAAATGGATTGGCATTTCGAGTCTCTCACACACCGTTTGCGCTAAATCACGCACTGTATGACGCTTACCTGTAGCAATTACAAAATCATCCGGCGTGTTGTGCTGCATCATTCTCCACATTGCCTCAACATAGTCTCCTGCGAAACCCCAGTCACGCTCAGCATTCAAGTTTCCCAATTTAACCGTCTTTTGAAGGCCAAGTTTTACCTTCACTAAGGAATGGGTGAGTTTGCGCGTAACAAAGTGCTTACCTCGACGAGGCGATTCGTGATTAAAAAGAATTCCAGAAACCGCAAAAAAACCCCTATCTCTATACTCGCGAATAAGCCGGTGTGCCCTGAGTTTTGCTTCTGCATATGGTGAGACTGGCTTCATTGGTGAAGATTCATTCTGCATAGGCGGCGTCTCGCCAAACATTTCGGATGTTGATGCTTGATAGAAGTGCGCTTGCGGGTTTACTCGAAATGTCTCCGCTATGATACGCTCAACTCCTTTAAAATTTACATCCTCTGTTTCGTCGGGGCATTCGAACGATACACCAACATGTGATTGAGCCGCGAGATTGTATACTTCATCAGGCCTTACTTCTTCTAGCGCGCGCCGTATAGTTGGTAGATCACGCATATTACCGTGAATCAGTTTGATTTTACCTGACTCATATAGATGTTCGATGCGAGCAAATGGGTCTGTAGAGGTACGACGCATAAACCCGTATACCATATACCCCTTTTCGATCAAAAGTTCAGCGAGATACGAACCATCTTGACCAGTAATCCCCGTTACAAGAGCTTTTTTTACCATGGAGGTGAGTGTAGCATGACGAATCTCAAAAGCTAAACTCTATTGTGATAAAATTTTATCAAGCTCATGCAATACTTGATTAGGACTGATCGATTTAATAAGTTCAGTTGCACTCTCTGTGTCAAATGTTTTGTAATTCGTTACTATTGACTGTGCCAAAGAATGATTGCTATATACGGGCTTCACGATACGATCGTTCTTAGTTTCCTTATGGTGCTCTGCCGCGTCAGACGCACCAACCACAACTACTGTTGGTACACTGAAAGCTCGCGCAATCTGCGCTCCCCCGCTGTCATTTGAAATCACAACGCGAGCTAACGAAATCAGTGCTTTCAATTTTTCGATTGACTGCCCGGTGGCGTCATAAATAGGCACGCCGATTGCTCTATGTGCGATTTCTTGATACAGCGGTGAATCGCCTGCTCCTCCTGCGACCACAACAAAAAGACCGTGCTTTCGCCATATCTCAATCGCAACATCACCAAAATACTTAGTCGGCCAAACTCTAAAGGACTGCCCAGCTCCGGGTAAAATTACGACCAATCTCTGTGGATCAACACCTGCATCGCGCAATTCACTTTGGAAGCGCGATATGGTATCGAAACATATACCCAAGCATAAGTCTGTGGATTCGATAGGGACTCCGAGTGGGCTGAGTAGGGTTAAGTATTCGTCGGGCAAATAATTTCCAGGAGTATAATTAGTTTTCAAAAAAAGATGCTTTACAATACGGAATGAAAGACTTGCCTGCGGCCGATAAAAGAATGTGCTCACGCAACGCGATCCAGCAAGATACCCAAGACCAGATTCATATACACTTTGATTGAGAGCAACAGAAAAAACTGGATGGATCTTCTTCAAATGCCTAAGAGCTCCCCAAAAAGAACGGAACCTTATATGCAAGTCTATATGTGGATGGTGTGCCAGTAATTCCGCACTTTTTAATCTACCAACAACAACGATGTGCGTTTTTGGGAATCGCTTCTTCAATAATCCAATAAGTGGTGTCGTACATACCATGTCGCCAATATTCGTCGTAAGGTTGATTACAGCAATGCAACTCGGAGAGTTCTCTACAGAACATCTAGTTGAGCTTCGCACAAACGAATATAGCAAACACGCCAAAGCAACTGCGAACGACTCTGCACGAAGAATCAAGGTCCCCATGATTACTTTTTCCTAGCAAAAAGATAATATCCGCTCGAGACTATATCAGTCTCAAGCGCTTGTTTCTTAATATCTCCATATTCACTTTTCACCAACCAGTTCATATGATTGAGCATCAGAGCAATGAAAAGGAGTTTTAGTTTGATAAGAGTGTTGAGTCGCAATTTGGTTTGGTAAGCAATCCGCTGTATGAGAACTGCGAGCGCAGAAAAAGTTCCTGTCTCTGGGATAAGCTCCATGATTTCCCAGCCTTTGAATAGTTCTCTAAGGCCATACTTGGTAAAACGCCAGTAATCATGTGGCGCGTCATGAATTGGATACACAAAGCGTGTTGTGAGTATTAAAACTCCCCCTTTCATGAGTACCCGCTCCATTTCGGCTATTGCTCTTTTTGGGTCAAGTGCATGTTCAAGTACCTCTATACATAACACTACCTCAAACTCTTCACTTTTGAACGGCAAACTATGCATATCGGCAACAATTTCCGGATTGCGCGTATGGTCAATATCGATTGTCACACAATTTGGGAAAAAACGGTCATACCCATAAAGCGATCCGCCCGAACCTATATCAAGAGTTTTTTTGTCACTGGCATGCCTTTTAAGAAATACTTCGAGGTGCTCGCGGGTAATCTTCTTAAACATAAGTTATTAGAGCGCACTAAGAATAGTAAGCGCCCATTCCAGCCAAGTATAGCGCAACATTACTTTCGTGGCGTAGACTCATGGGCAACAAAATAAATGATGTACCTCAAGAATAACCTTTAGGGTTGAAGCACTTAAAGAAATAACGAATTCATTGCTTTTGCAGTTATAGAAACCGTGGGAATCTATTTTTCAAAGATTGAATGTATCCGAGACGATTTTATTCTTCGGTTCCAAGTGCCGAAAACATTTGATTTAGGTAAACATAAAACCTTTTCATAATTTACTAAAACGCGCAAAGAAAAAAATCATTCGTCGGTGAATTCGCTCGAAAAACGAGTAACGCCCGAGCACAAAACCTTTCTTAAAAGTTGGGTCAAACGGATAGTTGTACTTACGCATATATTCAGCAAGGGGATACTTATATGATTTATTCTTTAGCTCTGGAGTAAGAGATAAAAATTCTTGGACAAAAAATTTGTCTAGGAACGGGTATCTTCCTTCTATTCCGTACGCTCCTGAGACATGCTCTTCCTTGGCGAGATAATCTTTCTGCGCCCCACCGTAGAAATTGTACCAAGGGAAATGCCCGACAAGATCTTCAGGAAAAATGCCAGCGAATGTACTGTGTGGGGCCAACTTCTTTCCGCACATGCCGTAATCGGAAATGATCTCATCAGCACCTTGTCCGGAGAGATAAATCTTAGCACCATCACTCCTTGCGAGCGAACATATGTGCGAGAGGCCAATTGCACCAGAATCATCTCTTATGTCACGCAACTTGTGTTTCGGGTTAATCTCAAGTCGGTGTGGTTCTGCATATTTCTTTATATAGCGTCTCGCCTTTAAAAAGGCTGCGTACGAAAGATGCACCTGATGTGGAGGATACCTCAAAAGCGTGTGTCGCGCACGCAGAATTTCAGGATTTTCCTCACCATTAATTGAATATGCTTCGAAATAAACACCGAGGCGCGTCATGGCAAGTGCCAAAGCGCCAGAATCGTGTCCCGAGGAAAGACCAATAAAAACTTTTTCACGCAAATCTCTCGTGCGCTTTTCAACTGCCGATTCAAAAGCAGCAAAAAAGTCATCCAGTGTTCCCTTATTTTGCTCGAGGGAGAATTCAAATATAGACTGCTCTAATATAAGACTTAAGTCGCTGAGACGGTAAACACGCATAGTATTCGGCGGAACCTTCTCCAGGTTTTTAAAACCAAGACACTCAAGACTGCTCTTATAAGAGGCAATCCCGATGGATTTTTTGTCAATGGCAAACCATAGAGGTTTGGTCGCAAATACATCTGAGGAGATTAGAAGTTCATTTTTTTTAAAATCAAAAACTACCAATGCGAATTCGCCGTCAAGTTTGCGTACAAAATCCCATCCGTACTTTTTATAGAGTGATATAAGCGACTCACCATCTGAGACAAAAGGACCGAAATCGCGATAATTGTAAATCTCCCCATTAAAAAGCGCTACTATTCCATTTTTGGAATCAACAAACGGCTGCTTGGTAAATGCACCGGTAATGGAGAGTAGATTGTGAATAAAAGTGAAATTATACTCCTCCACGATAGTCGTCATGTCTGGACCACGGCGCTGGTTGAAAAAGTTTGCTTTTACCACCTCAGTTTCTGAGACCTTTCTATTTGTGACAATGAGACCACACATATGATTTACAAGAGTACCTTATGATCCAGCCGGAGAAAAGTCAGGAAACCGGAGTGGTTTATAATGATGGATATACTTTCCTTGACACTCCTGCCACAACAACTTTCCTCCTGGCGAAGACCACCGGGGTTTCATTTGACACAGGAGTTCACCCGGAAGAATATATGCAAGAGAGTCCTTAGGTATTTTTGCTCTATTTTCATCAGCTTTCCATTTACGCGGTGATATATATGCAAACGCCTTTAACACTCCGTAATGAAACTCCGTGTGTTTTGGAGCATATCGAGTCCAACCACCAGCCATAACATGATCAATGCTATTCGAAATAAGTAGTACTCTTTTTTTATACTCTCCCATAGTCGTCTTCATGGCGGACAATGTCAGACTCGTCGACCTTAGCTCCAAATCCGATTTCGACGATGGTCCCTCCTGACTTCGAGGAAAGGCGGTGCCGTGTAAGTGGGCCGAATGCTGCACTGTCTCCAACCTGCAACCTTCTATACTTGCCATTGATTTCGACCTCGACGCTTCCATCAACACATACCCAGTGCTCCGAACGAAACCGATGTGACTGCAAAGAAAGCCGTCTCCCCGGCGAGACTGATATACCCTTCACCCAATACCCATTCTGATGCGTGAAGGTCTGCATGCTGCCCCACGGACGCACATCGACTTTCGTCGAAAGCGGGACTTTTTTTACCAGCCATGAGGACGACTGAACTTTACCACCTCTCCCAACTCCGAATACCATCTGTATCCCGTGCTTTTTGCACACCTCAGCCTCTGGAGTTTCAGCCATGCTGGTTCGATCACCGCCATTCGCAAAGACAGCTGGCTTCAGTTTACGAAGCTCACGAGAGACACTCCGATCTGAGTCGTGTAACTTGTGCGATGTCAAAATCACCTTGTCCACCCCAGCCACGGCACGGACAAGCTCGGCGCGCTCTTTTTCTGGCATGAAGACAAATCCCTTCTTTGCCCTAAGCCAATGATCATTATTAAGAATGACAACCAACGAATCGCCGAGCTTCTGAGCTTCCTTGAGGTACCTGATATGTCCGATGTGCAACGGGTCGAACCCGCCACTTACTGCCACAACCTTGCTTTTCTTTTTTTTCATAAGCAATCTTTCACGCGATATATCTGAACCAAAGGCTCAGCATACAGCGGATTTGTGCAGGATGAGAATAGTGCCTCTCCCCCAGGAACTTGAACCCCTGACCCATATGATCCGCCTACAATATACTGTATTCCCCTTTCGCTCAGATATTCAGAAAGTCGGCCTTCCTGCACAGCGTGAACATAAGCTACATTGTTCGCAAGACCAGTAAGGCTATATACTGGCGTACTGGCAAAAAATGCCACCTCGCCGTCCTTGAGCTCGGCTGCTGCCGCACCATTATGGATGGTGCCATCCAAAAATGCCGCAGCAGCCTGATGCGGAGTAATCCAATCTTCTCTTTCTATTGAAAGATGTAGGTGCGTAATAAATGGCGCGCCAAACAATACTGCAAGTAAACCTACAACAGGGATCGCGTGCGATGGAATAAACTTTGAAATCAGGTGTGCTACAAAAACTATAACCGCAAAAAACGGAAGTGCCGAATACCAAACACCAATATTTGAAACAAACAAACCATTGTAAAGCCAAAGTAGTGCGAGCCCGATCGTAAGTGCGAGGAACAAGCGTCGCTCCCAGGCATGTACTTTGGAGGCTGCATACCCTACGATGCTCACCAGTATCCCAAGTATAAATGTCTTTAAAGACAGCAAGGTCACTGCCCAGTCATCCTGGACTACAGGAAAGCTTGATTTAAGGGCTCCGGATATAGGCACTGGGCTGTCGCCATAAACCCAATACAGCGCCACGCTAGGAACGAGAATTGCTGCTGCCCCTGCAATTATGAGAGCAGCGCGCGCCGCACTCGTACGAATTCCGTTCAGGTTGAGACTGAGTGACTGGAATGCAAACACCACTCCGGCACTGATCGCAAAAAAGATAGTATCTAGACGAGCCGCAGAAATAAGGCCGAGCACCACTCCCGCAGTGCAGAGTCTTCGAGAGAGCTCTCGGTGCATATCAAGCACACGAAAGGCTAAGAGAAGTATGCTGAGTAAGAAGATAAGGAGCGCCGACTCGACACCATTATTACTAAAGCTCATCCCCCAAGGGGTAAGAAAGAGAATTCCGACAAAAAGAGCCGGAGCTGTCCCAAACACTCGCCAGAAAATCACGAGCGCACCACTGAGCAGCACGGCACCAAGGAGTAGTGATCCCGCAGGGAGCGAGACACCGAAGATCGGAAACAAAATGACGAGCAGTCCATAGTATAACGGATGCACCCCAGTGGTATGGTCCACCCCCGAGTACGAAAACAGCACCCCATCATCAATTGCCGTTCGTGCAACAGTAAAGTATATAAAACTATCAGGTGCGAGGTACCGGTATGGGTGCCCCATAACAAGCACAAGAATAAAAAAAGCGGTAACGCCGAACACGGCGGTCGCAATACCAAGAAATGGCACTCGGTACATACTAAAAGAAGTGCTTTGCAACCCCGAGCAGGCCCTGCCTCCACGGCACCCGATGCGAGACGCCAGACTGATTCTTAAAGGAATCTCGATGTTTCAGGTACCATTCATAATTACGAACCAGTGCTTGCTGGTTGGAATATTGCGGTGCATACCCAAGCGCTCGTTCGGCCTTTTCAATAGAGACAAAGCTATCCTCAGATGCCGTACCATACACCCACCGATACAACGGTGAAAGCCTGAGAAATTCGAGTATTCTTAATGCTAGAATTACAGGCAATGTAGGAAGTGGGATGATGCGTCTCCCAAAGCCGGCACGATCAAGAACCGCTTGCCAGTCCTCCCGCATGGTCAAAAACTGCTTTGCACCGATGTTGAATGTATCGTCAGCTGTCGACGAGTCTGAGGTCATACACAGCCACACTGCAGCGCACAAGTCTTCGACATCAAGAAGCTGATACCGATTCTTGCCAGAACCGATCATCGGAAAATGTTTTCCATCTGCTGCCCAATCATACAAAAGTGCAAACACCCCCAGCCGTTCAGGTCCAATGAACGATTTCGGCCTCAGTATCGACACCGTCATTCCCTTACCGCGAAACGAGGCCGCAATTTGCTCTGCCTCAACCTTTGCCTCACCATACGGACCAACCCCCTGGAGACGATCTGTCTCATACAATGGATGATGGTCTGGGATCCCATACACAGCAGTCGAAGAAATGTAAACTACGCGCGAGACTCCGGCTGCCTGAGACTCCTCGAGCACAATCCTAGTCCCATCAATGTCTGTAGAACGGATATCCCTGGGGGTGTATAACGGCAGAGCCGCTGCAGCATGGATGACGATGTCGCACCCCTGCACAGCACTTCGAACGGCTGAACGATCGCGAATATCGGCGCGAAACTCTTGTATCCTCCCCCGTTCCGGATACTCAAATGCAATAACATCAAGCGAGCAAACCTCGCAGTTCTTTTTTAGGAGATAACGGATCATGTTGATCCCAAAAAAACCCGACCCACCGGTCACCAGTACTTTCATATATACGACAGTATAAGTTCAAATCCATACACCACAAAAGTGAGGTAGACACCCCACAGGAATACTGCGATAAGCAGTGGCATGTCGGTCCACAGCTTCCGGTCAGGATGCTCTGCGTCATGCCGCAGATACACACCCCGCAAATACCACAGAATGCCGAACACAACAAAAATGTTCGAGTAGATTAACAGTTCGTGAGTGCTCCCGACAATCGAGTATAGGGCATACGCAGTGATAGTGAGCCCTCCGAGAAGCGCGGGCAGATGTAAAAGAAAATCATGTGGATACAGAGAGAGCACGGCTCGTGTTCCGCTCCTCCCCGACTCGGCATACCGCTTCCCTGCGGTAACAAAAAGTGTGGCAAAAAATGTGGTCAAAAGCAGCCACGCAGATACGGGGATATCCGTAACAAATCCTCCGGCGAGAATCCTGAGTAGGTAGAAGACAGAAACTGCCAACATCTCAAGAATCGGCACATGCTTGCCGTATGCCGTGTACAGGATTGAAAGTGCAAAGTACCCAAGAATCCAAAACCAAAGGCCCTGAACTGCAAAAGAAACCAGGAGTGCCACCGCGGCGCACACTGATCCCACACCGTACGCATACGGCAAAGAAACTTCGCCCGCAGGGACGACCCTTAAGCGCTTTGTAGGGTGCCGCTGGTCCGCTCCACGATCCTGAACATCATTGAGGATGTACCCCGCACTCGCAATACATGAAAATGCCACAAAGGCTCCTGTCGCATACAGCAGAAGCGAAAGGTCAAAAGCTGCTCCTGCAAAAAAGAGCGGTACGAATACCAGCAAATTTTTTGCCCACTGCAAGACTCGTATCAGTCGCGCAGTCACATATACCTTCCATACCAACGCATCGAGCATATACAGAGCACGGATACCGGGTGGTTCCGCTCCGCTTTTGATCGGCGCAACCCGTATAAACTGCGCTCCGATCAAAAAAGAAAAAACCCCATCAATCAGGATCTTATCACCAATAACCGCAGAAGGCGCTTTCTTCAATTCAGCAGAGATCCTGGGGTCCGGCTTTCGCCGCGATCCCGTGTACGCAGAAACTCCGAATTGAGCTGCAATTTTCTTCACCCGATCCCCGCCCTTATTTGAAACCAGAACAACTTCATGGTGCTGTGCAAGCATCTGCAGCACTTGAGTTTCTTCAATTCCAACTTCCGATTCCGCATCGGGGACAAGTGTGCCGTCAATGTCGACAAACACGCAGCCCGCAGGAATGTCCTTTTCTGCAAGCTCACGGAAATATCGCATATTTATGCAAGTCTATGGGCAACTAATGCGACTCCAACGATAATGAGCAAAAAACCGATCAGCTTGAGAAATGTGTACTGTTCATTCAGAAATGTGATCGAGAGAGCAGAAACCACAATAAAGCTGAGGGCGACCATGAGCGGATAGGCGGTCGAAAGTGGTAACTGCTTGAGCGCAAGGATGTATACGAGTACATTGCATGCAAACAGTGCGAGTCCAATAAGCAGATACGCATGGGTAACGAAAAGCACCCAGATTCCCTCAGAGAGCGAGATCTTGATTCCGTGCGAAATGCCGACTTTGAGAAAATAGCTCGCCAACCCATTCAGAACCGCAGCAACGGCAACATACAAGAACCCCATCGAGCGAATACTAGCACGCAGCAGCCAGAGCCGCCATGATCGTTTTTGCGCGAGCAGCCCAAGTATAGCGAGCTGCGATAACTCGCGCCGCAGCCAACTTATCCTGAGCAGCGCCATCGTTGAGCGCGTCTCTGACTGTCGCCGCAAGCGACTGAGGATCATCTGGGGTAAAGAACCATACAGCGCGCTCGTCAACCACCTCACGAATGGCAGGCACATCGGAAACTACCACGCGGGCTCCGCTCTGAAGTGCTTCAAAAAGCTTCATCGGGCTGGTGTATTTGCTTGAGGATTCATACTTCGCGCTGTTTGGGACCACTACCACATCAGCACTCGCAAGCATGTGTCGCGTCACCGCAGGTGACTTTCCGCTAATACAAAGCACCGCGCCATCAACATATGGAGCGGCAGCGCGAACAACCTCGCTCCCCTTTCCTGGCGCATCTGACCCCGCATACACAATCAGAGTATTGTTTGACATACCCAGATCCTCTCGTGTCAAGAGAGTCTGCAGCGGATCAGCGGCGTCATGCGCGACAGCAATCCGCTCAGCAGGCACACCGGAGTGAACGAGGACATCCTGTAGCGCTTTGTTAATCACAATAACTACTGCCGCCCGGCGCGCAATAAACGCATCAATACGCGAGGGTTTCCGATGTAGTTCAAAGACCAACTTTCTACCGAGAAAGAGATACTGCAAAAGAACCATAGAATCGCGAGAATAAATAATGTCGGCAGTCCAAAATGATCGCTGCCATTTTGCAACTTCTGAAAATATAAGTACCGAAATTAAAAACCCAATCTGACCAAATCGAACCGTGTCTAGAGTGTTCAACCGGAGTAACGAAAACCGATGTTTAATGCCATAAAAAGAAAAAGGGTCTTCCTCGATATGCGTCCTCCTCCCTGGCACCATAAGCGTCACCTCTGCACCTGCAGATTGCAAGGCTTCGCAAGTCTTCATAATCTGGATGCCATGCGCCCGTTCGGTTGGTAATCGAGCGAATGCGAGATAGGTGATCTTCATGTTGATGTAATGGAAAGCCCGAGTTTCTGAAGCGTTATCAGTCCAAGCTTCGTTGCGAGCAGATTAACATACCGGTCTTTTGTAAGCTGCTCAATCGACCCCTGAAAGCGGGAGAGGCGAGCGGCGGCAACATGCTCGTTGATGCAAAAAAGCGTATAGCCCTGACCCAAGAGGTATTGCACCAGCGACTCAATAGTTTCATTCGATGAAGTTTGTGAACTTACCTCAACAATCAACGATTGGGGCAGGTTGCTCCACCCGCGCAACACTGCAAGCTCGTTCCCCTCAACATCAAGTAGGCCAAAATCGAATTCGAATAACCCGCCAGTGTACGCATCAACCGAGGTTACTGCCACCGTCTCGCCTTTTGCATCAATGTGCGCACGGAGGTCACTCCCCGAAAATCGCGCTACACCCGGAGCAGCCGCCAACGCTTCCCTGTTCAGCCGAACGCGGTCGACAGCACAATTCTGCTTTGCGCGCGCAAAAAGAATTGGTGAAGGTTCGAAAGTGTGAATGGTGGCATTTGGAGCAGCATTCCGCGCTTCAAGCACCATGTAGCCAATATGTGCCCCAGCAATAAGAACATTCGTGCACTCTGTGCACAACTTCCGTAACACCTCAACCGTGCCAGGTTCCCATACCTGATTCGAATACGGGCCATAAAAAAGGAGTCCACGATCAAGCGCGTCGAGCATCCCTGCGGTGATGCTAAGCCCGCCTAGAGTGCTGATGCGCGCTGTGTAATTACTACCGAGCAACCTCGATGCAACCGGCCACTCAATAAAGCGGCGAGCTCTGACCGGCATCGGTATCCGAAGCGCCATTCTAAGAATCATGAGGTTAATAGTACGGATGTTCATGAGAGAAGTGCGGTTACGGTATCTCCAAGCGCACGCCTTGAAAAAATCGATTCGGAGATTTGTCGCGCAGCAGTACCTATCTCTACGCGTCGCTCAAAGTCCCCGAGTGTTGCAATTGCAGAGACAAACTCATCTGCCTCAGTAGCAAGGAGCACTGAAGCGCCGTTCACAAACGGGTAGCCGGCAATCCCTCGCGCGGAGGTAACGGTCGGGATACCAAGTGCAAGCGGCTCAAATATTTTTTGCTGCATCCCAGCTCCGCCCAAAGACGGTGCGAGTGCAATATCCATGCGGGAGAGAAATGTTGGATAGTCGGAAACATACCCAACATACTCAACCATAGGCGGCAGACGACTCAGGAGCGGTTCGGGAAGTTTTGCTCCAGTAATGTAAAGTCGAAACTTGTCTTGCAGTGCCACCCGGAGCAACGGCACAATCTCACGAATGACAAATGTCGCCGCAGCCAGGTTGTGCGCCACCGAGTATGTCGAACCGCTATAAAAAATATTGAGCGGCGATGCTTCCCTCCTCGCTTTATGCTGACCGCGCGCGAGTATGCTCGGTAGCGCACGGAGCGGAAGTACTAGTGCCTCGCGAGCTCCACTCCGCTCATAGAAGTCCCGCTCAACAGGCGTGATTGCGGCAATCCGTACTCCTATCTGGGCCAGTCTGCGTTCTCCTGCAAACTTCGCAACGGCTCGCACTATATTTGGAAATGAGTATCCCTCATCTGAGAGGATGTGATACGATTCAACATTTACCGACCGCACGATGGTTTTTAGACCGTTTCGGAGAGACCACTCTGCAGCAGGCCACGCGTACGACCCGTCTACCCATACCGCCTCAGGATCAAATTCGGAACGGACACCATCGAGTGCATTCACGAGTTTAGGGTCGGTAAACTCGAACGCAGCTCCGTCAAGATAATATGGATTCAGAAGTCGCGTTAGCCGCAAACGGTGCACATACGGAACCAACCTGATTGGAGCAATGGAGAGAGCGCTCTGCATCGCAACCACCTGATCGCGAGTCTGGTGTGTGGCGACTTTTGCAACAATACGAACCTGATGACCAAGCTCAACCAGCTGCTGAATGCCGAAATACCGATCCTGCTCATCAGCACCGCTGGGCGGATACGGAAGCTTCGGTGTAATGACGAGGATGCGCATACTACACAGTACACCGATGCCGCCTAGCCCATGCAAGAAAAACCAGTGTAGCCCACAGCTCAGTGTAGTGGTAGGCAGTGCGAGCGCGGTGGGCCGACTCGTACGCGCGCACCGCATCAAGGTTGAAAAGCGCCGACGCCTCGGTGTATCCGTCTGAAAACACCTCGCGTGTCAGTGCCACAAATTCCGGACGCCTAAGCCATTTTGCGCCCGGCGAGAACCACCCGCGCTTCGGCTGATTCAGGACTATTCCTGGGAGAACATCGCGGAATGCGTCTTTTAAAATTCGCTTCGTGTTTCTGCCAGTCACTTTGTATGAGCGCGGGAGTGCATGTGCGAGCGCACGGACCTCAAGATCAAGAAAAGGCACGCGTTGTTCTACTGAAGCCGCCATACTCATGAGATCGGCTCTCAGGAGCGCCTCGTCGACGAGCCAGTTTCTTTCATCGACCCGCATGAGTTGGTCGACAATCTCTCCGGCTTCTGAAAAATCTTCCTCGAAGAGGCTCCGAGAATCCGGAAGTGCTGTTCTGTACATCGGCTGCAGCACACTATCTTTCACCGCCATGAGCTGCAAATACCGCTCAACACCGCTGAAGCCGAGGTATCGCAATCGTCCAGGGAGAAAACGGCTCAATGCACGCGGCACGCGCGCCCACGCCGCAAGGTGCGCAAGGCGGTAGCGTTCGTACCCGCCAAACAGTTCATCTCCTCCCTCTCCCGAAAGTACGACGGTGGCGGTTGGTTTGGTCTGCTCTGCCAAATAGAACTGTGCAAGGGTCGTCGCGTTCCCAATAGGCGCGTCGAGTGCGGCAATCATCTTCGGAAAGAGCTCCGCAACATCCGTGCTCCTGAGGCGAAAATCATGATGCTTCGTGCTGAAGTATTTTGCTGTCTCGCGCGCGAGGTTTGCATCTGCATTAAATTTTTGCGAATCTTCAGATTCTTCAAGCTCAAACCCGATTGAGTAGGTGTTGATGTTCGGATGCACACGGACTGCCTGCGATACGACGACCGACGAGTCGATACCTCCAGAGAGATAGACGCCGACAGGCCTATCGGAAACCAGCTGGCGCTCTATTGCGTCCGACACTCGGGAGCGCACCGCAGCCACTGCATCCGCGTACGAATGCAAAATGTCCGTGACAAACGAGCTGTGGTACGGTCGGTGAATTATCGTTTTGTTTTTATATGAAAGCGCGTGCCCGGGCAATACTTTTTTAATCGCGGCAAACATGGTGCGCTCCTTCGGAACATACATGAACCGCAGATAGTGCCCCAGAGATTCCTGATCGACGGTGCGCGGCACCCCAGCCTCGATCAGTGCCCGCATTTCGGTCGAAAAAAAGAGTTCGCCGCCGTGCATCGCGTAATAGAGCGGCTTCACGCCTGCCGGGTCACGAACCAATACAAGCTCGTGCTCGTGTGCATCCCACAGCGCAAAATCAAACATGCCGTTGAGTCGCCCCAAAAATGCGATGCCAAAGCGCTCAAGACCGGCGAGGATGACCTCGGTATCGCCTTCAGTTTTGAAAGGGTATCCGTCCAGATCTCCCTTCAGTTCGCGGTAATTATACAACTCTCCGTTACACACGATAGTGTAGCGGCCGGATGCGCTCATCAGAGGCTGCATCGAGCGCTCATCAAGATCAATGACCGCGAGGCGGTTAAAGCCAAAAGTTACTCCGGGAAGTTCGAGTATTCGACTTCCTTCTGGACCTCGGTGCGCAGTCACGGCGTTCATGCGCCCGACGATCTCGGGGTCCTTTTTCGTCGTTCCGTTAATTGCGCACATATCTACCCAGGATAGCGCGCGCCACCCGGTCGAGGCCATACAAATAAAATTTCTGCCGTTGCGGACTGGTGTAGTGCCGCATCACCACCTCAGAGGTCAGCTCTCCCTTGATACAGTACCGGCGATCATCAAGTAGTATAGGTTTTAGAACTGACGCAAAACACGCCTGATCAGTGAACTTTTTATTCAGGTAGTCGGTTCGTGCGACATACGCAGCGACCGCATCGAGAGAAAACTGATCCCTCCGATACATTACAATTCCCGAATTCGCCCGGGACACCGGTTCGGCGGTCTCAGATCCATCTGCAAAGAAAACTGGCACCACTGTGTCTCCGTTTGACATCATACGGGGTTGTGGGATGCCAGATCGGAGTGATTCGACCATTTCGTCTGGTGTTCGAAACCAGAGCATATCCGCATCCAGCACAATGCGATACGGCGCGTCGGATACTACATACTGATCAATCAACTTCTTCGCCTGAAACCCCTTGAAGTCTCGACGGAACGCCACCAAAGCAGGGTACTTTCCGAGTGTGGACCCGTAGTCGTTAAGAAATGCGGTTGTGTCCTCGATGCGAGCATGCGGCAGCAGCTTTGCAAGTATTCGAAGCTGCCGCCTCGTCAATGATCCATCAGAGTGGATGACAAGCACTCCGACTTCCGGAAACACCTGATAAAAACTTGCCAGAGACCAGAGGGCCATAAGAAAATCTCTCGAACCAAACAGCATGTGCATCGACAGGTCCGTCCGCGCTGGAGTCCGATCAATCGGTTGCCCTCTCATAACCAGCCGCGGCGCACATATACAGCGATAATAGAGATAGCGAAGGCCAGAAAAAAGTCCGTACTTTTTGAACGCGCCGATCGCCTGCCGTAGTTCGTAGTTACGCATAGTGAGCAAGGATGCGCGGTATGAGCTGCTCGAGCGAGTACTGCTCCCGCACGAAAGCCGACCCGCGCGCGAGCGGCATGTGTGCGAACACCGGACTCGTTGATACCACCGGTGTATCGCATGCCATCGCCTCAAGAACTACTTTATCGATACTCCCAGTCTCAGATGCATGAAAGAGATGCGCGGCGCGCCGATACTCGTTGCGGAGCTCCTCCTGCCCAATACCACCCAAAAAGTGCACCTCGACCTGCTGTGCCGCCGCAAGCGACTCGAGCGGAGCGCGCAAGGGCCCATCGCCTGCAATGCGGAGCGGCCGACCTTCGATCTTTGCCCGCTCAATGGCACGGTCATGCCGCTTCTTCAGCATTAAACGACCAACGGACAACATATGCCTGCCGCGCACAACTGATGAATCCGGACTAAAAAATGCAGTGTCCACTCCATGGCCGACCACCACAACTTTTGGACTCTTGATGCGGAGACTCTCCGTGCTTGCGGTAAATGCGCGGTGTGTGAACATGAGCGCAATTCTCAACCGCACTGAAACAGTGCCGTGAACATACCAAAGTCCGATGCGCTTGCCCATAAGCCGCCACCACCATCCGCCCGCGAGCACAAATTCAGGGCTCATATGACAAAATATGCTGTCGTACTTGTATTGCAGCGAAGTGATGAGGCGGAAGAAGTTCACTATCCGTCCCACTCCGCGGACCCCTCGCTCCTTACCGAGAGAATAGAGCGCAACATTCCGCGGCGGCGTATATGTCCCAACCGCGCTCGCAATCACCACTACTGATTCAGCGTGTTTTGCAAACTCCTCAATCCACCGCACAAAAAACCCAAGGTTTGAGTGCGATGGATCGACAACCTGGCAGACTATGAGGATACGCATGCGGATAGGTGTGCTGCCACTCTGTCTGCAAATGCATCTTCAGTCAAGAGCGCACTCAAAAAGCCCGCCCGCGCCGCATTCTGGCGCCGGCGGGCTTCAGGAATGGAATCGAGCGTTGTGCGTATGGCTCTCAATAGGTCATACTCATGATCCGACACCACGGTAACGGCGCCGGCAGGGAGTTCGCGCACAACGCCAACAGCCGTGGTTACTACTGGCACCCCGCTGCGCAGCGCCTCGACAAGTGAGAGCCCGTACCCCTCATACCGCGACGACTGAACAAAACAATCAGCATGCTGATAAAATGGCCGAGGATCCTGTACCCACCCAAGAAAGTGAACACGGCCGCCAAGACGAAGATTGAATGAAAGAGATTCGAGCCTCTTGCGGAGCGGGCCGTCGCCAAGAATGTAAAGATGTGCATCCGGAATCTCTGCCATCGTTCGTAAGACACGATCAAGGCGTTTTTCTTTTGTGAGCCGTGAGACAACAAGCACCGCAGGCGCAGCTACGAGCTCCTTGGGGCGAGGCATCCCAGCAACAAACGGTGGCGGAGCAATGGGGAGTACGGTGACGGGTCTTTTGGTATACTTCTGCACTTCGATTCGCAATTCCTCGCTGACCGTTCGAACACAATCAGCACCGCGAAGCGCAACGAGCGCGATCAGGAACTCGACCATCCGCTGCAACGATTCTGTCCGATATGCGGGGGAAAAAATGCTGGTGTGTATCTGCATTTCGAGCCGCGCCCGAGCTGCTCGCGCCGCAAGGATTCCAGCACAGCCAACAAAAGCAGGATCTTGTGCTGACACGACTTGAACCGCATGCTCCGTAGCAAGTCGGCGCGCAAGGCGGATGTATGCGATGTATGCATGAAGGCGCCCGATACCGCCAGCCATATGCACCGTGCATGATGGGCCAAGAACAATCTCGCGCCCCTCGCCAGCGCCATAGACTACAATATGCAACCACCCCAACCTCGATGCATATCTCTGCATCCGCTCAGCCGCGCGCGAAGTCGGATCCAGGATGGTTCGATCGGTTGAGAGCATTAGCACCTTCATAGTGTGTGCAGCACTGCTGCGGTACGATCCAACATCACGGCGTCGGTGAAGGAATGCATCCGCTCGAGCCCCGTTGCTGCATACTGCCGCGCCAGTTCAGGTTTTAGAAGAAGCGCGCCAATGCGCGACTCAAGTGCGCTCAAATCATTCGGCGCTACGAGTGAACCATTTTCACCGTCAATGATTATCTCCGGATTACCGCCAACTGTTGTGGTTATTACCGGAGTCCCAACCGCAAGTGCTTCAAGAATAAGATGCGAAAATCCTTCGTAAGAAGTATTGAGCACAAACAAGTCCGCAGCACGCAGGTATCGAAGCAGCGCATCACGGTCAACCGCACCAGCAAAAATAACGGAAGATGAAAGTCGTTCTTCAGCAACGATTCGCTCAAGGCGTTCAAGGTCGGGGCCACTCCCCACAATGAAAAGAGTAAGGTCGGGGTGTTTCTTTTTCAGACGGCGACACACCCTAATGAGCACCTCAAACCCCTTCCACGGAACCAGCCGCCCAACAGATATCACCAGCTTTCCTGAAAAATGGAGCACGCCGCGGATGGTCTTTGGGTCGCCAACATCGCCAACTGAAACGCCATTGTAAATGACGGTGATACGATCCGCCCGGATCCCCCACGCAGCAATAATGTTACCAAGGTATCGCGAAGGAACAATAACCGCCGCCGCGCTCCGTGCAACAAGCCGTTCAAGTGTACGAAATGCAGACGGAACGAATGGCAGCGACGCCTGCTGAAATGTCTCGATCGTGCCCTGATACCCAAACCGCTGCGTCGACTGCTCCCACGCGTAATCGCCGACAATCTTGAGCAAAAACTTTTTCCGCAAGACTGTTGCAGCGAGAACCGCAGGAATACCGACGGAAAACGGATCAAGTGCGAGGACTGCGTCCGCGCGTCGGAGCGCGCGGAGCAGCATAAAGAAAAATATGAGATGTCTCAACCCTCGCGGGTACCGTCGCACCAAAGCAAACGGCACCACGACCACTTCAATCCCCCGCTCAGGCAGCCCATCCTCAATGCTACGAGCATAGGTCGCCGGCCCCCCGATGTCGGGCGGATACAGACCGGTAGCAACAAGAAGGCGCATGAGCGAACTATAGCAAAGCAAAGACTTTCTCGCGCATTTCACTTGCAATCGTTCCCCATTCATACTGACGAAGCGCAAGTGCACGGGCACGAGTTGTAACTTCATTGATAATGTCAGGATTCGCCACAATGTCTAGAACCGCAGAAACAATATCCTCGGGGGCATCTGGCCGCACCACCCACCCGGTCCCGCGCAGACCATCCAAACGGACATCGGTCAAAAAATCAGTAATCCCGCCCACCCCGGTGCCGATGACCGGTAGACCAGCGGCAAACGCCTCAATAAACGCGTTCCCCATTCCTTCGGAACGCGAGGGACGGACAAAAATACTCGAACTTCGCAAAAGCTCTCCAAGAGCACGGTGCGGGATGTATCCAAGAAACTGAACACGATCAGCGACTTTAAGTAAAGACGCAAGCATCTTCAATTCTGACTCATCAGGACCAACCCCAGCAATGACGAGAGAAACGCCCTGAAGTGCAGGAAGCGCGCGAATAATCGTGTCGATGCCATTTTTATGCACCAACCGCGATGCGGTGACTAGCCTGATCGCATCCGGCGGATGCGTCGGACCGACAAACAGTGATGCATCCACCCCATTCGGAACAACGACTACCCGTTCAGCACCCATCGAACGGGCCCATGACGCCAGGTACTGCGAGATACACTGCACCACTGCGGCCTTTCGAAATGCAATGCGGAGCAAAAGATAGAAAGGAAGAATGTGTGGACGAAGAAATACATGACGGTACGAATCCCCTTCTTGAAGAGTAATCGAAAACGGTAGCACCACACCAAGCATCCTCAAAAGCAGTATCGGAAAGGTCATATATGCCATCATCGCCCACAGCGCATCGAAAGGTCGTTCGGTATGCGCGGCGAATGCAGCAAGTGCAGCTCGCGGTACAAATAACACCTTATCAACATACCGATCACCAAGCCCTACCCGTCGCACGGTAACCGATCCGATTTGCTCAACTGGTGCATCAGCCACACGGCGGCGCATGGTAATCATTTCGAAGTGGTATGCGCTCTTCGGCAGTCGGTCAGTAATCTCCTTAAGTGCAACCTCGGCACCGCCAACATCGGGGAAGTATGAGAGAGAAAAAATAAGAACCCGCTTTGCTGCAGGAGCGACTTTTGATGCCGATGTCATTGTGGTATGTCCTCTACTATCTCATACTCGGACCCGGTACGATTCGGTACACTCCTCAGCACCAGAAAGACGCAAGCCGAAAGGGCCGCAAGCAGTCCGGCCCAGAGAAACGAGAGCGACGGTCCCTGCAAAGGTCCCTGCCCTTCTGTCGCAACCGCCGCAAGAAGAAGTGCCTTCTCGTTACCTCCACTCTTCGGCTTCATGCCCTGATATCGAATCTGAGCAACAGTTGCCCCAGAGCGGTCTCTCAACTCTAAAAGCTCTCCGGAATTTGAAAGAGAAAATGTGCTATCGAAAACTACTTCCGTCGAGTTTGGATGTTCGCTCAAAAAGGTCGCTGCGTCGGCAGCAATAATCGCACTCGCGCCTGGAGCAAGTTCGGAACTGCCCAATGCAGTAATGCGATGGACACTACCTCCTTCAAAAAGCCTGAGGTCGGTAACAATAACAGGAACCGGAGATGTATTGAGGATTCGGACCCACTCACGGTTGTGGTCGCTGCCGTCCGGGTTGTACTCAATATGCGCAAACGACATCGCACTTGCTGTAAGAGGCATGAGAAGTGCGAATGTACTGTTACGCAGGAATCGGGGCAACATACATAAGGTCGCGCAGCTCACGCTCAGGAACTTCTTTTGGACTTTGTGATGGTGCGCCAGAAGCTTGGGGTGATGCAGCAGGAGGAGCGGTTGGAGGCCGCGGCTGTTTTTCCTCGCGAGGAACCGACGCCTGAGGCGGCGGTGCTTGTCCAGCCTTCTTTGCGAACATAGAACGAAATGCATCTGAAAATCCGGGCCCTCCAGATGCCGCCGGCGGCGCAGGCCGAGATCGCTCGGAACGGAATGATTCGTCAACCTCCGTGCGCGGTGTTGCATACTCGCGCCTCGATGTGAGGGCAATATCCTGCGGCGAGATCACCGTCCGCTCCGGAAGCTGCAGTGCCGATGCAATAAATGGTTTTGAGCGGATGCCGTCGATCATCAGAGACACGGCGCACTCTCCGGGCTCAAACTGCTCGAGCTCAGCTTCCGTAAGATACGGATACACCACACTGCCAGCCAACTTGAGATCAGCAGGGTGCGGCTGGAACGAAATGATTGATCCTGAGCGCGCAATCGCCTGCTCGCGGATTGGGAGATCGCCTTCTCGATACGCAGTGTCGGCAATCTGCACAGCAATGCTGCGGTCACTCAGCATCCGTTCGACATCAACCACACTAAGATACCTCAGACAATCGTGCAGGTACAATGCGTGGGGGCCACTCGCGGCTGCTGCAACTCGCGCTGCATATACTCCGAGCCTGACGAGCGGCGTAATTCGAGTAGGAAAGATCCTAATCCTCGAAACATCAAGAATGATACTGCGCCCAGCGCGAAGCGAGTCAAACGAAAATTTTCCGGATCGCTGCCCGATAAGATTTCGGACCATGGTGTCCTTGGCAAGGTATCGTCCAGTATCGGCAATAATGTTTGCGGCATCAGCATCCTCAGTTACCAGAGCAGAAAAATCGCGGTCGCTGTCCTTAAGATCGGACCGGAATCCTGCATCAGTCACAACCGAGTGCAGCATGAGCGGGGTTGTGTGGGGATTTTCCATCGTATAGGTGGCAGCAGCTGAGACGAGCGGACCCTCAGGAACACCATAGAGGGACGCGAGAAGTTCGCGATATAATTCGCGACCACGCGCAGTAGTGCGAAAATCTCCTGCAACATCCCACGAAAACGGATACTCGGCATCCGCAGCATCAAGGTATATGACTCGTTCTTCCGCTCCGCTTGGGAGTCGCTCAAGGATAAGTTGTGTAAGCACTCCGGTAGCATCAACAATAACCGTACCGATGCCCCGCTCAATATCCTGAAGCGCCATGCGCGCAAGCATGTGCGCGCGGCCGGATCCGACTTTCCCAGATACCAAGAGATGTTGCAACCGATCAGCATCCCGTATCCCGAACGGAGTTACTCGTCCTTTAAATGAGGTTGCTGCAAGGTAGGTGATGCGTGAACCCCAATCCATAGCGACAGCTTACAGGTTCTCGGCAGTCGATTCCAGTTCATTCCGCCGCACCTGAGGACGACAGTACCTCGCGCAAGTTTGCATACTTGTTCGCAGGATCCCAAAAAATCCACGAAGTCAATCCTGCCATTTCTGCCCCCCTGATCTGCGCTTGGATATCTTCTGGCCGATAATCTTTTCCGTAGTCAAAGTCCTGAAGCCACGGTCGCAGTATCCGCGCCGGATAGACGGACTTCGTATAGCGTTGCGGCGAAGTAGACGCAACCGGAATCCCCGCAAGGGTTTGCACTAAAGTCGATGTCGCAAGCGCACGATCTACCGCCGCACTCATCGAAATGCGAATAATCTCAAGCGGATGCTGGTTCGGATTTCCGAGATCTCTGAAATTTTTTGGATAGTGCGACGGATAGACCATGGGCATGATGTAATCAAAGTACGGCATTGCTCGTTCAAGCTGCTGCCCGATATTAAGGTCATCGGTGTTTGTAGTCGTCATGCCGAATAGGTCAGCGGACATTACTGCCCCTGTCGGCTTGACCGCCGCATGAAGGTACGCGAAAAATTGTTCAACCGCGTCAGGCTTGTTTGGGTTCTGATATCGAGCATCCGCCATCGGGCCATCGGATGGGTAGCGGATGTAATCGTAATTAAGTTCATCAAAGCCGATCTCTGTATGCGCGACACGCGAGAGTTCGGTTACATAGTCCCAGTATGGACGATACGACACATCAATAAACGAAAGTCCTTTAAAATCCTTCCACGGACCGCCTTTGGATGCGCTCTGAACTGCGGACTCCGGATGTTTTGAAGTGTAGTATGGGTCCTGAAACACAGTAATCCGCCCAATCACATACACCCCCTTCTCATGCAATGCTGCAACAAATGAACGCATATCTACGGCGCCGCACGCATCCGAAACCGAATCAGCAAGAGTTGGATTGTCGGTAGGGAAAGCAATCTTCCCCGTGTAGTCCTTTATGTCAATAACCACCGCATTCAAGGATGTCGACTCGATGAGGCGTACCAGGTCGTCCCGGAAACTCGGCGTACCAACGACGCACTGCGACATGTAGATTCCTCGCAACGGATCAGGAGTTTGTATGTATGCGTGCTGAGGAGCGGCTGGTTCAGTGAGGCGAGGTTCAAAAGCCTCTGCGGCACTATCCCACTTTCCCGGCACCAGATATCCAAGCGCACAGATGCCCAAAAAAAGCGCGAGGAGGAGCGCGCCGTATAGATTACGCATCTGAACCATGCGGCACTTGGGGCTGTGGAGCATTTTCAGCATAGGCATCGGTGACGCGGCCGCCACCGAGCGCACGAAGCATCCACAGTCGCTCAACACGCATCAGCAATCCGAGAACGATGAGCGCAGCGCCAGCGCCGACCGCAATCCATGTTTTTGCCACGAGCGGCAGTCCGGTAAACGGCAAAAATGCAACGATGACACCGACACATACCACGAGCATCGCTTTTGACATGCACACATTCTAGCAAGCGCTCAGAACCACGACAAACTCGCCCCGAACGGGGATATCGTGTCCAATTCGTTCAGAAAGCTCTCTCACGGAACCAACCGCAACCTGCTCGTATAGCTTCGTCAGCTCCCTTGCAATAACTGCGTGCCGATCGGGAGCCTTGTCTACAAGTTCCAAAAAAAGTTTCTGAATCCGGTGCGGAGATTCGTAGCACACCAGTGCATAGCCACTCGCGAGTGCCTGATCAAGCTTCTTTTGCCTCCCCTTCTTATGCGGCAAAAACCCGACAAAGAGAAATTCTGAAAATGGTAGACCTGAAACCGAAAGCGCAGCGGTCAGTGCAGACGGTCCCGGGATGGGAACAATTGCGCCCTCGCCGCACCGCTCGCGCACCAGCTGCACCAACAGTCCACCAGGATCAGAAATACCCGGCGTCCCCGCGTCAGTAACATATGCAACTGACTTCCCTGACGCAACCAGCATTGCAACTCGCTCAAATGCCGCGCGCGGCGACCGCGCGCGAAGTGACAGTAGCGGCTTCTTAATCGCATACCGCGCGAGGAGTTTTGCGGTTACTCGAGTATCCTCTGCCACTACAGAGTCGACTTCCTTCAAAACTTCAAGCGCGCGGTTAGTAATATCCCCGAGGTTGCCAATCGGGGTAGCGAGGACGAACAACACATTGCCCTTCATACCAGTACTTAACCACACCCTGAAGGAAGTACAAATCAGGTACTATGGACTGATGCAAAGAGTCCACTGCATCGGAATTGCAGGCATGGGTATGAGCGCTATTGCTGTACTGCTCAAAGAGGCCGGATACCATGTTACCGGATCGGACGAGGGTCTGTACCCGCCTGCGAGCGAGTACCTGCGCGAATCCGGGATTACTGTATTTGAAGGATACACGCCGCAGCATATCCCCGATGATACTGACTGGTTCATCATCGGCAGAAATGCGAAACTTGATCCAAGTACCAATGCCGAGGTGCGCGCCGCACTCGAGAGCGGGAAGCCGGTGCGGACCTTCCCCGAAGTGCTCGGTGAGCTTGGAAAAAAATCACGCGTGCTCGTGGTCGCAGGGAGCTACGGAAAATCAACCAGTACCACACTCATCGCATGGTGCCTAGCCAGCGCAGGAAAAGATCCTTCGTATTTCATAGGAGCTTTCCCGTTCGACCTCCCAAGAACCGCACGGCTCGGATCTGGAAATTTTTTCGTCATGGAGGGCGACGAGTACCCAACCTCCCATCAGGACCCGCGGTCAAAATTTTTGCACCTCGGCGCGCACGATGTACTGCTCACTGGAGCAGTACACGACCATGTAAATGTCTTTCCGACCGCGGACGACTACGAACGCGCATTTGTACCACTCATTGCAGGTCTGCCTGAGCAGGGGGTTATCGTCGCTGCGCGCGGAGAGGAAACGGAGCGGATACTTGCGCATGCCGGAAGGTCAGCAGTTATGTACGGGATTGGCGCATCTTCCGCTGGCTATGCTGCCACAGATATCCGCTTTGCTGAGCGAAGCTCCTTTGTTCTCAGAAAAGATGGCGCTGCTCTCGGAACACTTGAGACGGTCCTCCTCGGATCGCATAATATTGAAAACATCGTCGGAGCGGCGGCGATGCTGCTTGAGACTGGCGCACTGAGTTTTGACGAAATAAGCACCGCAGTCGCCACATGCACCGGCGTCCGCCGCCGCCTTGATCTTTTGACTCCTGATTCGTCCGTACGCACCTATGAGGGGTTCGGTTCATCGTATGAAAAAGCACGCGCCGCGATCAAAGCAATGAGGCTGCACTTCCCTGAGCGACGATTGGTAATTATATTTGAACCGCACACCTTCAGTTGGAGGAATCGTAACTCCATACACTGGTACGATACGGTCTTTGCAGAAGCGAGCCGCGTGCTGGTATACGAACCCGCGAGACAAGGAAGCGAGACGCACGCGCAGCTGAATCAGGCAGAGATTGTTAATCGACTTCATCTTGCCGGAGTTCGTGCAGAGGCGTTGGATGAAGCTGCAGGAAATGCGCATATCCTTCAAAGCCTCGAACCAGGAGATGTCGCGCTTATCTTAAGCTCCGGTAACTTAGGAGGGATTCTTGACACACTCCCAGCTGCCATCACTGCAGCATTTCCAAAATCCGCATGAAAGTAATCCGCGAGGAATTCGGAGAGGACTATGGTAACTACCGCTTTGGATACTGCGTGTGGTGCCACCTGGAGCAGGATGATGAGCTTCGAGATATCTATGCAGGCGGATTTCTCCCATACTCAAAAAACCCAGAAGAGAAGAACACATTTTATATGGCACGGAGTGCTCGCGTCACGCTTAGCCAATTTGAGCCGTCGAGCGAAAATAGGAGGATTGCAAAAAGGTTCGATGGACAGGCCAGGCGCGAACTGCTTACTCCGGCAGAAGCAAAGACGGACCCGGAGTGCATCCCGATGGTGCTTGAGTACTTTTCAAAAAAACACGGCGCTATTGTCATGCCGGAAAATCGGCTTATCGGAATACTTGACACACCGCTCCCACTCAGAGTCGTACGGTATGTGGGCGACGCAGTGCTTGGGTATACATTTGAAATCGTAGCGGAGGGGGTGATGCACTTTTGGTATTCAGCGTACGATATGCGGTACGCGCAAAAATCTCTAGGCGCATGGCTTATGCTTGACTCAATTCGAAATGCAAAATCAGAGGGCAGAGCGCACGCGTATCTTGGCACCGTCTACGGCGAAAAGGGAAAATACAAAATGAACTTTCAGCCGCTCGAATACTGGAACGGCACTGAATGGATTGGTGGGCGCGAGAGGACTTGAACCTCCACCCCCTTGCGGGGACTACGACCTGAACGTAGCGTGTCTGCCATTTCACCACGCGCCCATGTGGCTTAGTGCCTAGGATACTATAACAAAAAACCGAGTGCGCACTCTAGGATTCGAACCTAGGACCGCTCGAGTATCAGTCGAGTGCTCTACCAACTGAGCTAAGTGCGCATGCTCATCCTATATACCAAAAAAAGCATTGCCCGTCGAGCGCCAAAACGCGACGAGCATCCAGATCCAAAGAGCTTTTCTTTCTTCTGCCCCGATCCACCCCCGTTTCGTGTATCGGGGTACCGAGCGCCAGTTTAGAGTTGTGCGCCAATACTCTGTGTCGTTAGACAATCGACCGGTAAGTCATCCCAAATTGTGGGACGACCTTTCCGTTTGGAATTGATCCACGACCAGCTTCCGCTAGCCGTGCCTTGTTACGACTTACTCCCTGTCACCGAATTTACCGTGGACCGCATCGAGTGCGGGCGTCGGGTATTCCCGGCTCCCTTGAGTTGACGGGCGGTGAGTACAAGACTCGAGAACGTATTCACCGTAGTCTGCTGACCTACGATTACTAGCGATTCCGGCTTCATGAGGTCGAGTTGCAGACCTCAATCCGTATTGAGGACGCGTTTAGGGATTAGCTCAGGATTGCTCCGTCGCTGCCTTTTGTCGCGCCCATTGTATTATGTGTGCAGCCCAAGGTATCAGAGGGACATGCTGATCTGGCGTCATCCCCACCTTCCTCTCCCGTGAGGGAGCAGTCTCGCCTGACAATGAAAACAGGCAACGGGGGTTGCGTTCGTTTCCCCACTTAAGGGAACAGCTCAAGCCACGAACTGACGACGACCATGCATCACCTGCCATACACCCTCGTAGGCTTCTCACCTTTCGGTGAGCGTGCAGTATGGTTTCTAACCTTGGTAAGGTTTTTCGTTTGACATCGAATTAAGCCACATAATCCACCGCTTGTGCGAGTCCCCGTCTATTCCTTTGAGTTTTAGCCTTGCGGCCGTACTACCCAGGCGGATCACTTAACGCGTTAGCTTCGCCACAGGGAGGGTCGATACTCCCTATAGCCAGTGATCATCGTTTAGGGCGTAGACTACCGGGGTATCTAATCCCGTTCGCTACCTACGCTTTCATGCCTCAGTGTCAGGAATGTCCCAGCGTGCTGCCTTCGCTTTTGGTGTTCCCCACGATATCAACGGATTTAATCCCTACACCGTGAGTTCCGCACGCCTCTGCCATCCTCAAGCAATGCCGTATCTTTCGGGATCTCCCTGTTGAGCAAGGAGGATTTAACGAAAGACTAACACTGCCACCTACGCATCCTTTACGCCCAGTAATTCCGGGTAATGCTTGGGGCCTCTGTATTACCGCTCCTGCTGGCACAGAGTTAGGAGCCCCTTATTCATAGAGTAACGTCAATGACTTCCTCCTCTATAAAAGATGTTTACGTACCGAAGCACTTCATCCATCACGCGGTATCGCTCCGTCAGACTTTCGTCCATTGCGGAAGATTCTCGGCTGCAGCCCTCCGTAGAGGTATCGCCCGTGTCTCAGTGCGATCGGTGGGGGTCAGCCTCTCAGCTCCCCTACGCGTCATAGCCTTGGTAGGCCGTTACCCTACCAACTAGCTGATACGAAGCAGGCCTCTCTCATAGCGATAAATCTTTACTCCGTAGAGACTATCGGGTATTGCGCCGTCTTTCGACGGAATATCCCCGACTATGAGGAAAGTTCCTACCTGTTACTACCTCGTCTGCCGTGGGTCTAAACCCACTCGACTTGCATGCCTTATCCACGCCGCCAGCATTCACCCTGAGCTAGGATCAAACTCTGATGTAAGATCTCGTGCCGCCAATTGGAAGGCGCGAGATCGGTAGTCGGAGCAGAAGAAAAACAAGCTCTTTGGTTACTACTTATTCTGGTTTGTATGCTTTGGTCCAAATTGTCAACGAACACCGGAAACAAAAAAGCCGAAGCTTTGCTCCGGCACCCCTTGAAAGATTTCTTCTAATGAAATTAGATGAATGTCTTCATAGGTGTAAGAGCACCATGCAGCCGGAACTGTATGGCTCTGCCATTCTACCCCCCCGGATACCCCTTTGTCAACACCAAGCTGCTGAAAGCTTGTATGTAAAGAGTGGCTTTATACAGAGCTTTTTCCACACTTTCGTCCACACCCGTGTGATAGCATGAAGGTATGCTGCAGTCCTCATGGGCCGTGATATCGCTCGGCGGATCTGTTATTGTCCCGGACACCATTGATACTGAGTTTCTAAAGGCATTTGCTGCCCTTATCCGGGCGCACCTCGCTGCTGGAATGCGATTTATCATCATCGCTGGCGGAGGCAGTACGGCACGGAACTATCAAAACGCCGCCCGGGAGTTGGGGGAAACCTTCCCAGACGACCTCGATTGGCTTGGAATACATGCAACTCGACTAAACGGCCACCTCCTCCGTTCTGTCTTCCGTGCCGAAGCACACCCAAAACTTATAGCAGACCCATCGCTGCCGATACCCGACGCAAAGATCATCATTTCAGCTGGATGGAAACCGGGAGCATCAACAGACCATGTTGCAGTCCAGCTAGCAAAGAATGCTGGAGCAAAAAAACTGATAAATCTTTCGAACATTGAGTATGTCTACAGCGCAGATCCGCACACCGATCCGACGGCACAAAAAATTGAACGCGCCACCTGGGCAGAGTTTATTGCGCTACTCCCCGACCACTGGGATCCGGGGCTGCATGCGCCGTTTGATCCTGTTGCGGCGCGAGATGCTGCGGCACTTGGTATGGAAGTTGCAGTCATTAAGGGCGGGTACAGTACGGAAATCGACAACTATCTCCGCAACAAAGCCTTTGTTGGGACTCTTATTGCATGAACTCGACAAGGGCGCGATCTACAGAATCGCGGAGCGCATCGAGAGACCCATTGTTCATAATAATTATGTCAGCACTTTGAATTACTGAGCGAATATTACTACTAATATCGCGCCTCCCTTCCTCCTCTCGCGCAACGCTTTCCTTAAATTGATCAAAAGTCACGGCATCCTTCAAACCTTCCTTGCGCAGTAGTGCGCGACGATATCTCACCTCAAGATCAGCATCCACCCCAATAATCTTCCCGCCCTTACTCCGCACAAAGTCTGCCTCACTCATGCGATGTATTGCCTCGAACACGCTATGCACCGTCCCGTCAGCAAGAGCGCGTTCAAAGTTAATCCCCAACACTCCACCAGTGTGTGTCGCAGACAACTCCTCGGCGAGCTCTGAGAGATGTTCACGATTGGGCAGCAGTCCACGCTCGTTCGAAATCTGCTTGAGGGTTTCAGAACTTGAGTAATGCTGGAACCCCTTTGATTTCAAAAACTCGACTACGGCGCCCTTTCCTGACGCCAGAGTGCCTGCGACCCCGATAATCATTGCTTCTTCTGTACTTCTGGTATGCCCAAAAGTGCATGCCAGGTAACCAAGAGGGGTGATGCAAGAAAGATTGAAGAATAGGTACCAGCTACAATACCAATGAGCAGAGTGAGCGAAAAGAGTCGGATGGATTCCGGACCCCATACCATAAGTGCCACAAGCGCAAGCGCAGTGGTCAACGAAGTGTTGATCGAGCGACCCAAGGTCTGCATAATTGATCGTCCGACAGTGGTTTCAAATGGTTCCGCCATCCCCTTCTCTGCAAGAATCCTAAGATTCTCTCTCGTCCGGTCAAAAACTACAATGGTATCGTGGATAGAAAATCCTAAAATTACCAAGAGTGCAGTAACAAACAAAGTATCTATCTCGGCTCCAAAAAAATGTCCGAGGAGTGCAAATGCACCGACCGGAAGTATGACATCATGTGCAAGCGCAAGAAGTGCGACCACGCCGTACTTCCAACTCGATACTGGCTTGGATACCTTCCGAAATGCAAAGGCAATAAATAGGGTAATCATAAGGAGGACCAGTCCGATTGCAAAAAACGCTCGTGCAGTTAACTCCTGACCTATGGTCGGCCCAATTGATACATACTGAACCTCAGTGCCACCAACGGCTGCGCGAACCGACTGATACTGATCCGGAGTCATAAATGGGGTGCGAATCAGATATCCAGACTCTCCGGTTGGACGAACTGATGCACCAGATACTCCGGCTGCCTCGAGCGCTGCCGCAATACTTTCAGAACTTGGCCTCCCATCAGAAAAAGATACTTCGAGGAGTGATCCTCCAGTAAAATCAATACCGAGTCTAAGCCCAAACACCACACTGCAGACCAACGACAATACAATAAGAACGACGGAGAGACCGTACCAAATGCGCCGATGCGTGACAATGTACATAGATCAGATTATGACAATCCGCTCATAAATAAAGCCCGCCCCCATTTCGAGTCCCGTAAACCAATCGCGATCAGCATCGTGCGGGAAACGGTAATCGCTGAAAACATCGACAATAAAACGCCGATAATGAACACCAGCGCGAACCCCTTAATCACTGGGGTGCCTCCCATCCAAAACAAGATACAGCCCGTAATAATGGATGATAGATTCGAATCGCGAATGGATAGCCATGCACGGCTAAACCCCTCGCTGATTGCAGCGCTCAGCTGCTTCCCAGCAGCGAGCTCCTCTTTCATTCTCTCAAAAATGAGGATATTCGCGTCGACAGCCATGCCAATCGAAAGAATAAATGCGGCGAGGCCCGCGACCGTAAGCGTGACAGGAATCAGCTGGAACACGGCGAGCGAAAGCGCAACATACAACCCGAGTGCAACAACAGCAACGAGCCCGGGAAGTCGGTACCAAAGCACCAAAAATGCCGAGACTAATATGATTCCCCAAAAACCAGCAAGCAGTGTCGCATCCAGTGCTGCAGCTCCGAGTGACGCACCAATGGATTGCGACGAGACCAATTCAATGGGGACCGGAAGCGCTCCAAAATTCAAATTTCGTACCAAATTCCGTGCTTCGTCTGGGGTAAAGTTGCCCGTAATGGTTGCTTCGCCGTTTGGGATCATCTCCTGGATGACCGGTTCAGAAATGGGGCGACCATCAAGAAATATCCCGAGCACTGAACCCACATGTGACTCAGTAATATTCCTAAATCGCTCAGCGCCTTCGGTGGTAAACGAGAGCACGATGAGCGGCTCGTTTGACAACCCTCCTGTTCTTGAGCTTGCAAACTGCAGCTGCGCTCGAGAAAGATACTGTCCAGTAAGACCGGTCGACTCGTAAACCGTGGTAGTGCCAACTTCGGTCCGGAGCTTGAAATCAAGTGTTGGTGTCTCGCCAATTGCAGCAACCGCATCAGAAATATTCGTGACACCCGGAAGTTCGACAATCAGCCGTTGTTCCCCATCAGTACCAATCCCTCCTCGTTGCACTTGGATAAGCGGCTCAGATACGCCAAACACATTTATTCGGCGTTCAATCACATCCCTAAGTGCGGCCATTGCCCCACCAACCTCACCAGAAGCAATGTGGGAGGTATCTGCCCGATATACCAGATGCGTCCCACCCGCAAGATCAAGACCGAACTGAAACGGAAATTGGGCAGCTGCTCCTGTTCCGCTATATACAAAATAGGCGAGAAGCGCGCCAAAAATCAGAAGTCCCGCTGCAGCAAGCCGCCGTAAAACCATATGGGGCAGTATGCCACAACTAAAGTCGTCGCGCTAACTCAAAAAGGTTTGCAAAAATTTCGACGACTGCAATTGGTCCGATACCGCCAGGGACGGGAGTGTAGATACTTGCCTTCTCTGCACATCGTGGGTCAGCGTCACCCACCAGCGCGCCATTCGATTCAGAGGTGCCGGCGTCAAGGATAATTGCACCTGTCCGGATTATATTCGGAGTAAGGAGTCCCGGCTCTCCCGCACCAAGTACTACAATGTCAGCGTTCTCTGTCACAGCGGCAATATCGTCTCCTTTGGCGACACTGAACACCGTTGCGCCAAGCCTTTCAAATAAAACCGCTGCGGGCTTACCCACCAGTCGCCCTTGTCCGACAATCGCAACTCGTTTTCCTGCAGGATCGACTCGATGCATTCGAAGCACATACTCCATTGCGCGAGAAACCGGCGGTGGCGGGAACCTCCCCTCACTGAACGCACGGAATGCAGTATCAGAGAGCACATCGACATCTTTCTCAAGCGGTATGGCGTTCCGCGCCGCGTCGATGTCCGTCCCTCCCGGCAGTGGGAGTTGAAGAACAATTCCATCACCACGCGCTTCTGCAACAGAACTTGAGTACGAAACAGTTACTCCAAGCCGCTCGGCAACACGGCTCTTGATCTTAAGGAACGACCGGGTGACCCTATCCTCATGCATGACAACCAAAGACAGTTCGAGCGGCCCAAACTGTGTGCGCTCCCGCATGAGCTCTTGAATCCGCTTCTCTGCAAGCGCCCTACCGTCTACCATCATGAACTGCGCTCAGATAGTGGAACCACCGACTCGTACCTCCCCTTCGTCGTCGTAAACGCCTCGAGCGATGGCAATCGATATCGGTACCCATACAATCGTTCGATTTTTGATCCATCCATGACGATGGGGTAAGAATAGAAACGCCACACTCCAGGCGAAGTTGGGACCTTGCCGCGAGTAAGATGCCAAAAAATGAAGTATGCAAATCGGATGAATGAAACCGGAATCAAGAGCACTCGCTTACCAACCGCTCGAGCCATATCCTTTGCAAACACCGGCGCCCCAGGCGGGGCAAGATTAAAAATCTCCTTTCGGCTCCCCTGCCACGAATCAAACGCAAGGAGTGCAACGATATCGCAGACATCATCCTCGTGGACGAACTGCCGAACCCACCATGGAGTCGCGGGAACAAAGGAAACCATAAGAGAGATAAGCCCGTACACGCCGCCGCGCAACTGACCAGAAAGCGCTGATTGGAGTCCGAATCGTATGCGGGCAAACCTGCCTCTCGGTCCGGTAATTGCCGCGGGACGCACCACACCAACTTTCGGTCCCTGCGGATACTTTGAAACAAACTCTGAAAGAATTTCCTCAACTCTCTTTTTCTCAACCCCATAGAGATACTGCTCCTCTCGCATCGGCTCATCCTCAGTAAATCGATGCTGAACGGTGTTTGAACGGTACGCACCATAAATCGATGCGGTAGAAAAATGAATCAGGCGTTCAACTGATGGGTGCAGAAACGCAAACTCAAACACCGCATGCGAGCCGTCGACATTCCACTTCCAGGTCGTCTCTGCTGCACCATAGAGCATCCTGATCTGCCATGCGGTATGCACTACAATGTCAGGATTTTCGGCACGGACGCGCTCTTGCCATGAACCATCTGCAGTATTTGCACTGATCCACAGCACTTTGCTGTTCCCAGAAAGAAATTCCGGCATTGATTCCTTATCGAGCGCAATAATTCGCTCTACATCGTCTCGTTTTGAAAACTGGTCGACCAGCATCGCACCGACATACCCGGCTGCACCAGTGATATATACTCTGTGTTGTTTCATGCAGTAAGTAAGCGCCGCGCTATCGTACGCGCAGTCTTTAGTGTAATCGACAGATCAAGAAGAAGCGAGCGATGCCGCACATAGTACAAGTCATACTGCAGGCGGATGCGCGATTCTTCAAGCGACTGAGGGCTGATATTGCCTGGCGCATACTTTTGATTCACTTGAGCCCATCCAGAGATTCCCGGGGTAACCGCGTACCGGAGACGATACAATGGGAGCGCATCCTGGAGTCGTTCTCCAAGCCCTACAATATCGCTGCGCGGACCGATGAGCGACAACGCACCGGTAAGTACCGAAATCACCTGCGGCAGCTCATCAATCGAAGCCTTACGAAGCAATGCACCGACTCGCGTAACACGATTTTCACTCTCCCCGATCCAGGAACTCGAGGCGGATTCATTTCTTATCATGGTCCTGAATTTGTATACGCGGATACGAGTCCACCCCTTTCCAATCCGTTCTTGCGCAATAAAAAGAGGACCGGGGCCTTCAATCCGCTGGAAAAAGTACACAATTGGCGCACAGGAGATAAGAACACAGAGAAGAAACACCGATATGACACTATCAATCACTCGCTTAATCGCATACGAAACTATCGAAGCCGGAGAAGTGCGTGTCAGTGCGCTCGGATCAATGAGCGTAAGAGCCACCCGATCAAAAAGTGACTCATACATATATGCAGCGTCAAGCACTGGCACGCGCGGAGTATACGAACATCTGCGATCTACTACCGCAAGATCTGGGGTCTGCTGTGAAATATATCGGTCGACTGAACCTGCCGTGCCTGCCCCTTCGCAGGAAACAACCCCAAGGAGCTCGAACCGCGCGCGGGGTGTAGAGCGGATCTCCTTTGCAAGCTCATCGATATCAGGACCGTCGCCAACAATAACAACGCGCAGCGATGGGCGAAGTTCCTGAATGGCACGAAACACACCGAACCGCCACACGATAATGAGCGCGGTAGAAAAAACAAAATACAACGCAAGTATCGTTTTGGGCTGCACGCTCACCGGCGCAAAGAAAAAGAAAGCTACCGCAATGCAGAAAATAATGATCTGCGCATCAAGAACTGATTCGGCAATTGATTTTTCAAATAGTGCTGTTCGACGATCGTACAAACCAACACTAATAAAAATGAGTATGGAACATGCGAAAAGAAACAAAAATGGGAGGTGCAGTATCGCGTCATCAATACTCGGGAGCGTGAAGTGCCGGATGAAAAGCGCAAGCCACAAGGCACCAAAGAGCGCCGCGCAATCGCCCACAAAAAGGAGGAGTTGGTCTCGCCAGTAGGCAACGCGCATCGGTATACCATACCTTACCATGCAGCAAGAAAATGAGGTACGGGTACCGAGATCGTGTCGGTGCTAGTATGTCATCTATGCGGACAAAGGTCCTTTTTATTGTTACCAAGTCAAACTGGGGAGGTGCTCAGCGTTATGTATTTGACCTTGCCACCAACCTACCGCAACACTACGACCCAGCAGTAGCATGCGGCGGTACAGGCCTCTTAACCGAGAAGCTCCGCGCGCACGGAGTGCGGGTGCACAGCATCGAAGCGATGCAACGAGACATGAGCATGCTGCGTGAGATTTCAGCATTCGTATCGCTGCTCTCAGTGATACGCCGCGAGCGACCACATATTGTACACCTCAACTCTTCAAAAGCTGGCGTGCTGGGGGCCGTTGCTGCCCGGCTTCTTGGAGTCCCTAAAATTGTATTTAGCGCGCACGGCTGGGCATACCATGAAAAGCGGCTTTTATTTATTCAATGGCTCTGGTGGCTTGGTCACGCAGCAACGCTGGCACTCGCAACAGATTCTATTGCGGTTTCTGAACACATATTTCGCACTGCCCCATTTCGACGACGGATGCGCATTATACTGCACGGTATCGAGCTTTATCCGCCCAAGCAGCAGCACGCGCCTAACGATCCGATCGAAATTCTCACTATTGCAGAATTGCATCGCAACAAGGGCATCGATGTGCTCCTGCGCGCGCTTGCCCTCCTCAAGCCAGGGTCGTATCGCGCCACAGTTATTGGTGAAGGGCAGGAACGGGAGAATCTCGAATCGCTTGCATCATTATTGCAGGTTGCCGTTCATCTACCAGGTTTTATTGAAAATGCCTCAGACAAGATCGATGCCTGTGACCTTTTTGTGCTCCCATCGCGGACCGAGGCGCTCGGGTATGTGCTTCTTGAAGCTGGGAGGGCGGCTTGCGCCGCCATTGGCACAAGAGTCGGCGGCATACCGGAAGTTATTGAGGATGGGGTAAGCGGCCGTACGGTGGAACCCGAAAATCCTGAGGCACTCGCAGCAGCACTACGATCACTCGTTGAAGATAGCGCGCTCAGAAATCAGTATGCGGCAGCACTTCGGGCCCGGGTTGAAAGTGTATTTAGACTTGACCGTATGGTGGCAGAGACTGCTGCGGTATATGTAGCTTAGGGCAACCCAACAAGCTCGCGGTCTGCGCCGCTGCGGACTGACTTTCCGTACCGTTGCATTGCATTCACCATTCCAAGCATTGAATACCCAATAAGCAGGTGCGAACCCCCGTAGCTCATGAATGGCAAGGTGGTCCCCGTCACTGGCAATAGTCCGACATTCGAACCGATATGAATGCCTGCATGTGCAAGCACCAGCGATGCAACACCAAGCGCAAATAATGATTCAAAATTTGTCTCTCCACGCCGTGCGCACGCAACCAATCGCCATATGAGTATTCCAAACGCTGCAAGAAGGATACACACACCGACAAACCCCCACTCCTCTGCAAACGATGCAAAGATAAAATCCGTCTCATGCTCAGGCAGAAACTGTAACCGCGATTGCGTTCCGTACCCAATTCCCTTCCCCAGCAGCCCTCCTGAACCGATCGCGACGGTCGACTGAAATGCATTGTAACCGGCGCCTTGTATGTCTGCGAGCGGGTGGAGAAAGGTTATGATGCGATCTTTCTGGTATTCGGCAAAGCCAAAGTTCCATAAGAGCACCCCTGCAATTACCGCTGCGCCGACCAACACTGCAAGGTGCCTAAATGGGATCCCCGCAATCAGCACCATTGCCCCCCAGAGCGCGGCAACAATCGCAGCAGAGCCAAAATCCGGCTGAAAAAACAGCAAGCACATGAGAAGCCCCGCGTATGCACCAGACACTACAATGTGTCTGAATCGTGCAATTTCGATATGTCTCCGCGAAAAGTACTTTGCAAGCACAAGAATCAGTGCAAGTTTTGCAGGATCAGCTGGTTGTACCGCAAACGCTCCAAGATTAAACCACCCCTGCGCGCCACCAAAAACCGACCCGGCCACGAACAGCAGCGCGAGCAATAGAACTGCGACGCCATACAATGCAACAATAATGCTCGTTCGCCTCAGGACTCTTAAATCGAAGGATGAGAGAATAAAAAAAGAGCTGAGGCTGAGTCCTATCCACACCATTTGTCGATCTGCAAACGCGCTTGATACAGAAAAACTCTCCATCGATACAAGTCCAGCGAGCGAGATGCACACCGCTGAACCGAGGAGCAACCAATCAGTATTACGGACGAACTGCATGCGGAAGCACGATGTGTATGTCCGCCCTGCCTACCGTCGAGGCAAATGGAACGGCCCACGAAAATACTGCCTCGCGTTCGCCTCGTGGCGGAATACTATCGAGGAAAGTTTGCGATGCCGCAATCAGCGAATCTGACTGATCGTACACAAGCGCGATAAGAAGCGCGCCAGACACCGGCGCCGCGCTGCTGTTTGCGATGCGGGCCGTAAGTCGTGCGGCAGTGCTGTCGAGACTTTGCGAAGTAATGTTGAGCGGATGCTGCTCGCGCACTGTGCGGGTCCACACACCACCCTCAAGTTCGGTCGATGCGCGGACGGGTATGCGGGCCCCAGTTACGATATTCGGTTCAAAAAGCGGCCGCGACTCACCCGGACCAAGATCAAAACTGCCGCGCCGTGTAGCCACCAGTATTCCTGATGCATCATAGAGCGACATGGTGTACTGAATAGCAGTACCACCAACTTCAAGAAGTGGATTCTGCACAAATGCAGCAACATGGTACACGCCTGCGGCTGCCTGAACTGGCCTGGTCCACACAGCGTCAACTCGAGGCGCCGTGCACTGGAGCGCGCACACGCCTCCACAATCAACGCCACCTTCATCCTGATTTTGAATGGCGTCAAAACAAGACGGTGGTGTATATAAGAAGAAATACCACCCGAGCGTTGCAAGCGCCGCAAGGCTGACAAACACGCCTGCCCCCAGCTGCAATCGTTTTCGTGCGGCCCACTGCATACCTCTGTAGTGTAGCAAAAACCGGCACCTCATGGTGCCGGTGTGCATCGTATCGAGTGCTCTGTTCTGGCGACTAGCTACTCTCCCCTTGCGAGTACCATCGCTACTACCGCGCTTAACTGCCAAGTTCGGAATGGGATTGGGTGTGACCACGGCGTCGAATCACCAGAACAGAGCACTCGGCTCTGCGTACACTGACTCTTGCATCACAGCAACAACACCGAGCGGTACAATTGACTCGCTCATGGCGTTCATACTTCCCCACGGGAGATCGGATCATTAGTATGTCTCGGCTAAACGCCTTACGGCGCGTACACCTAACACCTATCAACCTGATCATCTCTCAGGGTCCTTAACGATTCCTAATCTTGGAGGCGACTTCCCGCTTAGATGCTTTCAGCGGTTATTCGTTCCCGACATAGCTACTCGGCAGTGCCACTGGCGTGACAGCCGACAGACCAGAGGTCAGTTCATCCCGGTCCTCTCGTACTAAGGACGACGCTCCTCAAGAATCCACGCCTGCAGTAGATAGGAGACCAACCTGTCTCACGACGGTTTGAACCCAGCTCGCGTACCACTTTAATTGGCGAACAGCCAAACCCTTGGAACCTTCTCCAGCTCCGGGATGTGGTGAGCCGACATCGAGGTGCCGAACTCCGCCGTCGCTATGGACGCTTGGGCGGAACTAGCCTGTTATCCCCAGAGTAACTTTTATCCGTTGATCTGTCCCCGCATCTAATGCGAAGGATAGGCTCATTATGCTCAACTTTCGTTTCTGCTTGACATGCACGTCTCGCAGTTAAGCTCGCTTGTGCCATTACACGACCGGCACGCTTTCCATACGCGCCTAGCGAACCTTTGTAGGCTCCTCCGCTACTCTTTAGGAGGAGAGCGCCCCACTCAAACTGCCTGCCACGCACTGTCTCCCACGAATTGTCGTGAGGTTAGAAATTGCAACGCATCAGGGTGGTATTGCACTGACGAGTCCATGCCAACCGAAATCGACACTTCAACCTCTCCCACCTATGCTACGCAGATGAATCGCAATCCCAATACGAAGCTACAGTAAAGCTTCTGGGGTCTTTTCGTCTAACTGCAGGTAACCGGCATCTTCACCGGTATTGTATTTTCACCGAGCAAGCCCTCGAGACAGTTCCCCAGTCGTTACGCCATTCGTGCACGTCCGAACTTACCGGACAAGGAATTACGCTACCTTAGGACGATTATAGTTATCGCCGACATTCACCAGGGCTTATACAGTCCAGCTCATCAGATTACTCCAATGAACCACCCATACTTGACCTTCTGGCATCGGTCAGGCGTCACCCCCTATACATCCTCTTACGAGTTCGCAGGGAGCTGTGTTTTTGTTAAACAGTCGCCAGGAAATCTTTCGCTGCGGCCCTCCCCCCGAAGGGGTTGGGCAGGCCTTATCCCGAAGTTACGGCCGCTTTTTTGCCGAGTTCCTTAAGGACCTCTCACTCGTTCGCCTTGGTCTACTCGACCTGACCACCTGTGTCGGTTTGCGGTACGGACTCATACCTGTTATGCGTAGAAGGTTTTCTGGGAAGCGCGCTCCCAAACCTCTCTGCGGACGAATCCGCAGATTGCTGCACCGCTCGGATTAGTGTGTCCCGGATTTTCCTGAAGACACATCCTCACGGTACTGACCCACATCCAATCATGGGCGTTTAGTACAGCACTCCGTCACTCCTTAGCACAGGCACGAGGTTACGGAATATTAACCGTATGTCCATCGGGTGCGGCGTTCGCCATCCCCTTAGGCCCGACTAACCCTTCGTCGATCATCGTTGCGAAGGAAACCTCGGTCTTTCGGCGTGCAGGGTTCTCACCTGCATTGTGGTTACTTGTGCCGGCATTCTCACCTCGCAATACTCCAGCATGGGTCACCCCTTTGCCTTCAGCGCGATTGCGAGCGCTCTCCTACCGCTCCCTGCAGACGAATCTGCAGAAAGCCCTCAGTTTCGGTACCGCACTTAGCCCCGATTATCTTCGGCGCAAAGACTCTCGATGAGTGAGCTGTTACGCTTTCTTTAAATGGTGGCTGCTTCTAAGCCAACATCCTCACTGTCAACGAGTCAATACTTCCTTGTGATGCACTTAGTGCGAATTTAGGGACCTTAACTTGAGATCTAGGCTCTTCCCTTCTCGACGTATGGAGCTTAGCCCCCATCGTCTAACTGCCTGCTTATTAACTTTTGGTATTCGGAGTTTGATAGGATCAACGAGATTTCTCCCTGTTTGACCCTTCCAGTGCTCTACCCCCAAAAGGAACAACAGACGCCAGCCCAAAAGCTGTTTCGGAGAGAACCAGCTATTCCAGGGTTCGATAAGCTTTTCACTCCTTGTCACAGGTCATCCGAAGGCGTTGTACGACCAACCGGTTCGGGCCTCCCCCCACCTTTCGATGGGGCTCACCCTGCCCATGACAAGCTCACCCTGCTTCGGGTCCTACGCATGCGACTTGCGCACTATTCATACTCGGTTTCCCTTCGGCTCCAGGCCATAACGCCCTTAGCCATGCCGTATGCGTAGACTCGCCGGCTCATTCTTCAATAGGCACGCCGTCGAGGAATAAATCCTCTTCGACTCCTTGTAAATGTGCGGTTTCAGAACTATTTCACCGTCCTTCCGGACTGCTTTTCACCTTTCCCTCACGGTACTTGTTCACTATCGATCTCTGTATGTATGTAGCCTTGCCGGTTAGTTCCGGCAGATTCATCCAAGCTATTCGTGTCTCGGATTACTCAAGATCGATGGCAAAAGAGAATGATGCATTTTAAGTACGGGGCTGTTACCCTCTGGGGCCGCTCGTTCCAGAGCGTTCTTCTATACATCATCTTTGTAACTCTTCTTCCAACAAGTGGAACGCCATCGCCTTACAACCCCTACTCGATTGCTCAAGCAGGTTTGGGCTTCTCCCTTTTCGCTCGCCGCTACTCAGGGAATGCTACGACGAACTTAGAGCTTAGAAGCAGCATCAGCCGCTTAGCTCAAAGTTCGCCATGTGTTAGTCTCTTTTCCTCTCGGTACTGAGATGTTTCACTTCCCGAGGTTTGCTTTCTGACAATACTGTCAGAATCGCGTGATCGCTCACACGGGGTTTCCCCATTCGGACATCTCCGGATCAAAGGTTGCTCGTCACCTCCCCGAAGCGTTTCGCCGACCGCTGCGTCCTTCATCGCCATACAGAGTCAAGGCATCCACCGCACACTCTTCAGACTCCCATAGGGAAGTCTGAAAACCACTTACGAATTCAATTACTTAACACTTGCTCAGTGTTGCTTGTGTTGTGATGCAAGTTGTCAATGAACTGTTTATAAGGATCAAAAAAGGCCGCTGGTGGCGGCCTTCGCTGTACCCAACACGAGTTACCGCGATTTCCGCCTGGTGCCTCTAGTGATCGTACTCATAAACTTTACTTAGTATACTCCCCTCCTCAAATACTGTCAAGATGGAGCGCCGCGGCTCTATTGAGCCACAGCGCTCCATGAACTGCCTGGAAATCCACCGAAATATCCCCAAATAAAAACCCCCGCAAAGCGGGGGTTTTTGAGTCGAGGACTGCTACTTGTGTCCGATATCGCCACGGATCTTCTCGATATAGCGAGCGGCTGCATCCTGGCCACCGAGGCCGAACGCAAGACCAAGCGCAAGCGAGATTGCCACAACAACGCCGGTGAACAATGTCTGGATAAACCCAGACGCAACCTGCAGTTGATCCAACGCCGCAAGGACTGCAAAAATCCAGATCGCCCACTTGGCTACCGAACCTGCAAGACCAGCTGACTTGACCTCTGCAGCGCGCGCCGCACCTGCAACCACATCGCGCGCAAGCTCTGCGAGCACTGCGCCGACAAGGATAAAGAGCACCGCGACAATCACCTGCGGGAGGTACGAGAGCACTACATCGCTCAAGAACGCGTTTACTTGATTCAAGCCAAGTACATCAAGCGACGCGACCAAAAATCCAATAATCACAAACCACTTCACCAACATACCGACGAACGCACCCGAGTTCATCGAGAACCCGGCCCGCTCGACCACATCATTAAGACCAGTCGATTTAAGTGCACTATCAAGCTTCAAAGACTTGAGTACCTGCTCGATCACCTTTTGCAGTGCGGCGCCAATGAGCCAACCGACAACAAAGATGATTACTGCGACAATAATGTTGGGGATGTATGCGACAATGCCGAACCAGAGGCTCTGGAACGACCCCGTCAGCACATCCGCCCATGTTTGTATAAGCATTGCTGTACGAATTACTTTACTAAAAACTTGCTAAGGAGCCCTCGGGGGGCTGCTACCACCATAGCACTTCTGTGCAAAACACGGTGGAGATGCTGTGGAGTACGGATTCCTCTGCTAGAGGGTTGGCATCCTACCAAACGCGATGCGGTGTTTAAAATCAAGTACATCTCGAATAAGGCGGTCGTATGCCTCCTTTCGAGACGCAAACTCTGCAGGCTCAAGGATTGCATAGCGGATGGGGATCACGGTCATTGCTTCAAGCTTGCGAACTGCAAGTGCAATCTTTGGATCCCGAGGCTTGCGCGCGATAATAATGAGCTCCGCGGAACTGCGCGGCTCACCAACAAGGTGCCCAGCGGTAATTACCGCGACAACAGAGGACACTCGACGAAATGCGTCTGCAACAACCCGATCAGTAGGAGCCGTGGTGGTTTCAAGGAATTCAGACAATCCTGAAGAAAATGGATGCGAGGAATCCCACTCGTATTGCACGCCGCCTCTCCCTGCAGTTGACCGGAGCACTTCGAGCTTCGCAAGTGCTGCCATTTCTCGCTGCACCTCAATCCGCGGGGCACTGATGAGCCCCGCAACCTCGCGCGAAGTGTATGTATGTTCCGGCTGAAGTGCAAAAAATTTGATGATCCTGATGCGGAGCGGCGAGCTAAATAGTCTCGCAAGATTTCTGAACATAGCCTCGCTATTCTACCCGAGAGCCGCCACAGAATCAAAAAAACGCCCCAGCATCAGCTGGGGCGTTTTTGAAACACATACCTGGCTACGCGAGCTCAACTTTTCCGCCCGCTGCCTCGACTGATGCCTTTAGGGCCTCAGCATCCTCCTTCTTCACTCCCTCCTTGAGGACCGCTGGAGCACCGTCAACAAGGTCCTTTGCTTCCTTAAGACCGAGCGCAAGTGCCTCCTTAACTACCTTAATAACTGCAATTTTTTGTGCGCCACCATCAACTAGCTTTACGGTAAAGGTGGACTTTGCTTCGCCTGCATCCGCTGCAGCACCCGCCGCAGGAGCTGCTGCAACGGCAGTTGCTGAGACGCCCCATTTCTCCTCAATTGCTTTCACGAGCTGATTGAGCTCGATAACGGTCATCTTTTCAACTGCTGCAATAATTTCGTCTTGTGACATACTGCACTATTTAATTTTTATTACCTCACCAAGCGCTATCGCAAAGCGCTGGATCGGTGAATTGATAACATTCACGAACATGCCGCGCAGAATCGGAGTCGGTGGAATCGTAGCAACCGATTTCGTATCTTGTTCGGAAAGAAATGAACCCTCGATAATACCTCCTACTAAGGACAGCTTGTCCTTAAACTTTTTAACGAACGCATGGACCCCGCGCGCAGGTGCGGTGACATCTACGCCATCACTCTTCGGGACAATGGCGATCGCAATCTCGCCGGGCATCGCGGGCGTATCGCCAGTAACTGATGCCGCCGCAAACGCGCGTTCGAGCAATGTCTTTTTTATGACAGTGAACTTTACCTGCTCTTTGCGAAGTTCAGCTCGAAGTTCAGCTGCTTCGGCTACCGTTAACCTGCTGAAGCTCACGATGGCCGCTGCTGCGGCATGCTTCAAAAGCTCGGTCATCGATTCGATTTGCGTTGCTTTTTTCTGTTTAGTAATTGCCATGATGTATCGTGTTACTCGATATATCCAAACCAGCTTGCTGGTTTGGGGGTGCGCACGATGGGGAGAGCGACCTCGGCAGGTCTTGTATCCAGCTTGAGCCAGATTGCCTGCTGTCTCTAGTCGTGCGTACCGCAACAATACCAGAGGAACACCTTTTATGCAACTCCGCCGAGCGCGACAAGCGCCCCGAAGGCGCACAATATGATGAACGCAAAGGCAATCAAAAAACGGTAAAATCCTGGGCCGACCATACTAGAGTTTCGCGAGCTCGACATTGATCTGCGATACTAGCTCGATGTTCCCAGCTGCGCGCGCAGTATCAAGCGCCCGCAAAAAAGCCTCGCGCGCGCCTGCAGGGCGATTCGTGTCGCGGAAGTATGCCCCAAGCGTAAAGGCAAATCCAGCATCACCTGGGAAATGAGCTTCGGCCTCTGCCATGGTGGCAAATGCCTTCTGCTCATTCTTCAGCGACAGTGTGTACAGCTGAAAGAGTTCAACATACGGCACAGTTGATTCTGGATTGATTTTTTTTGATTCAAGAAAGTACTGCTCCGCTTTGGAGAAATCCCTAAGGGCAAAGTGGTACAACTTCCCGAGATTATCGAATGCGGTGGTGTCATTCGGCGCGACGCGGGTCATGAACTCCCACACTGCCCGCGCTCCATCATAATCATTTGCCGCATGGTACCAGAGCGCAAGATTCAGCCATGCGCCCGCATCGGTCTTGTCCGCGCGAAGAATGACCCGTGCTTCTTCGGCGCGCTGCTCGATGGTCACGCGGATCTCCGGAGGAACTGTTGGTGAAAATTGGACTGGGCGTTCAATGTCTGGGATCGCATCGCTCTCATCGATGGCAACCTGCTCAATGGTGTAACCAGGTCCGCGGACAACTCCGTCTTCAGCATCAACCGATACTGCTGCCGGCAAAGCACCGCCCTGGAACCAGTACCAACCGCCGAGAATCGCAAGGATACACACCGCCCCTGCGCCGAGCATGTATTTCTTGTACATATCGAGCAGTGTACCAAACATCAGGCAAACAAAAAATCCCGCCGAAGCGGGATTTTTTGCGTTGGGTCTTCAATCCCAACCGAACTCGGGTAATCCGAAGGATTACTGCGAGCGGGTCTGGGTCAGGCCGCCTGATGGGAGGCCGAGGACACCATAACCACTGGTCCAGTCCTGATCACCGCGGATAGCCGTCGTGGTCGAGTTAGGCGACCAGATGAAGCTTTCTGTGGTGAGTGAGGCTGCAGCAAGGAGCGGGTTAGCCGACACGCCTGCTGAAGTCGACGGGAATGTAGAGTCGCCAAGGAGCTTGGTGGTTGCCGATGCGCCTGATGTAGCGCCTGCAACTGAACCGCGAACCTCGAAGTATCTCGTCTGTCCTGCCGGAACCTGGATAACTGTAGCCGCAGCCGCCGAGGTCTGTACAGCTACCTCGACATTGCCAGACGCCGGAACTGCGTTATCCGATGCCTCAAGCTGGCCGTTTGACGACACGCCTGAGATCGGTACCGAGTATCCAGAGTCGGTAAAGCCGTAGATGTTGACATTGGTGACATTGAGGGTCGTGGTCGCGAGGTTCACATTGAACTCCGTGATTCCGATCGAGCCCTTAGCGTCAGCCGTAACCTTGAAGCGGAGAAGCTTGCCGTCGTTAACGCCAGTACCCGAAAGGGTGTCAAGCGCAACGGTCGGGAACGACTTCATGACGCGCGTGCCGGAGACCGAAGTCGAGCCGGACGGGAAGATGGTGGTACCAGATGACTGACCAACACCCTCTGCATTCAAGAAGTTGACCGCAACCAAGTGGCCCGAGAAGGTCACTGACTGCGATGTACCGACATCAGCAAGATCAAGCTTGACCGTGAGCGTCTTGTCCACATCCTTGGTGAGTGTCACCGGGGTTGTGAAGGTCGAAGTCGCGGTAGTAGCCGAACCGACGAAGTACGCCTCGCCAACCTTGGTTGCGCCGTCGTAGATCGACGCCTTAACCAGATCGCCTGCCGAAGACGAAGCGGTGTTCGTCAAGGTAAGGCCGAGCTTGGTGAGCGAAATGTTCTCGTTCGATGCGCGAAGGCGGAAGACGCCGTTCGTAACATCGGTCGATCCTGCAGAAGCGATTGCGTACGAAGGCGATGAAGCATCCGTTGCAATAGTTGCTGATGCAGAACCGATGGTGACCGTAATCGTGCTGTCCGAAGCATCTGAACCGGTGATGGTCGTGCCTGAGGTTGCACCCGTAAAGGTGTATGCCGAAGCAGAACCCTCATCCCATGCCCAGGTGCCGTTGTTCGTTGCCGAGCCCGAGATATTGCAGCGGACGCCGAGCGTCTTTACCGTACCCTTGGCAACCGTTACCGGATTGTCAAGCGTAAAGGTCTGCGTCGAGCCGGTCGAGCCGGACGGATTGACCGTGTTTGAACCAGTGTTCAACGCGGTTGCGCCGTCAAAGATCTGGCAGCCCGTAAGTTCAGTGACAGCTGCGCCGCCGCCGAACGAAAGTGTTGCTGGGATCGAAGAGAAGCGCACATCCTCACCAGACTGCGTTGCATCGAACTGGAAGTTGGTGAAGAGCACCGATGAACCGCCAGAAACGATGGTCTGCGAAGCCGGAGATGATGCGTTGCCGATCGAGACCGAGCCGGCCTTGATCGTCATGGTGTTCATCGTCACTGCCGACGAGAATGTCGAGAGCGAGATGGTGTTACCCGAGACATCGCCGCGGATGTTCGACCAGTCCGAAGACGGAGTCGTTGACGCGATGATGGTCACACCGCCAGAGACAGTCGACGGCAGCTTACCCTTCAGGGTATAGACGCCGCGGCCAGTCTTGTAGGTGACCGAGTCAGTAAAGGTAACTTTCTGTGCAACACCGCTGACATTGACGCCGTCAACAGGGCCCGCAACAACTGTTCCGTTCTGGTCGACCAAAGTCACATTCGTGAGAAGGTTCGATGAAGCCGAGCCAGATGAGTAGTTGAAGTAGAAGACCTGCGACTGGACCGTCATTGCCTCGCCCTTCAAGTCAACAACAAACCCGCCGAGCGGCTGGTTCGGGACATTGATGGCGACATTCTGTGCAGGCACCTCGTTAGCCTTCGAGATGGTCGTGACCGACGCACCCGAAACAGTAACCTGTGCTGCATAGATGTACGGAGTACCAGTGGTCTCAGTACCAGTGCCACGCGAGCCCGGAACTGACGATGCGCCCGTGGTTGACGGCGAGATGCCGTAACCATAAGTCTCGCCGGTGCCGAAGATATCCGTTGTCTTGTCGACATCGAAGATCACCGTGCGGCCAGATGCGTTCGAGCCGATGATGTCGGCCTGAACATAGACATCGATCTGATTACCCTTTCCGATAACCACGCCATTGCCGAAGGTTGAAGTGTAGTACTTGCCATCTGCAGAGAGGGTGGTCGGGTACGAAACGCCGTTCACCACGGTGACGACATTCGCAAGATCGGTCGACGACACAGAACCGGTCTGGTTCCAGGTGATCGACTTCAAGCGGACATCCTCAGCCGAGCCTGCCGTGAGGCGGAAGCCGGTGAACTTGTGATTCGTAGTGCCGATCTCCTTGGTCGAGTTCGAGTTCGAAGCGAACGCGTTCGACATATCAAGTGAGAGCGTACCAACTGCAAGCGTTGCGTTGTTGACATTGTACGCACCCGTAATTGGGAGCGAGCCGGTTACGGTTGCTGATGTGTTAACACCAATCACCGCAATTGCCGGAGCTTCACCCGCGTACGAGTTAAGCGACGATGCCATGTTGCCCGCGACCAAGAAGGTCTTCGAGGTTCCCCTCGGGATCGTCATGGTCTGACCGATAGCTGCTTGGTTGTTCGAGTTGAACGACTTTGCAGTACCGATCTGAACGCCCGTAGCCTCGTCAACAAGGACGACGCCAGCGAACGCTGCGTTTGAGCCAAGACCAACGCGCTGCACCTGGATCGAGCTCACCGTAACATCTCCGTCATTGCCCGCAGTCAAGATGAAGCGGGTGAACGGAACGCGCGATGCGCCCTCAGGCGAGAGTGCGTTTGCCGGCTGCGTACCTGCAGTAACCGAAAGGCCAGTGCCTGCCGGAGTCGGGGTCGACGGAGTCGACGGACTTGATGCTGCGAACGCTGCCTGCGAAATCGGGCCGAAGTAGCCAGCCGCAGGAGAAACTCCCTTAGCTGCCTGCCATGCCTTCACTGCAGATTGCGTCTGAGCACCGAAGTAGCCCGTTGCGCCTGCCGGAATCGAGTAGCCCATCGAGATGAGAGCGTTCTGGAGGCAGGTCACATCGGCTCCTGAAGAACCGAGAGTCAAGCTGCGCGTAAAGGTGCACGAGCTTGACGGGGTTGACGGCGTAGACGGAACTGACGGGGTTGAACCCGTGAGCGACGCCTGGACATTTGCAATCGTGGTCGAATCAGCCCCGAAAGACTGAAGGAGCGACACGATCGCATCAATCTGGCTCTGCGTAAGCGCTGCTGCCTCTGCGCGAGGAGCTGCTACGAAAGCCACCGCAACCATGAGCGAGAGAGCAACGAATGCCGCTGCAATCTTCGCCGTAGATTGTGTAAGAGTCATACCGTGAATAACAACTTAGTAATTACTAATCTAATAAGATGCACAACTAATTCCATTCCCTCGCGGCGCGCACAACACTACTAATGCGCAGCAAGGTCGAATGGCTAAGAAATGTAAGGTTCGGCTATCGTCCAATCATTGCAGAACATTGCTTCCGAAACAGGAATTCAAAACCCAAAACCAAGAATACTTTTCTTCCGTATATGAAACTGTCAAAGTGCAACACCGCAGTACCCTGTGGGGAACCGCAGTACCTCTCAGTATACCGAAGCCGAAGCCCATGGGCTGAGGTCTTGGTACCCTGAGGTGTGGATTACACGCAGTACAAAACGACCGCACCGCGGTCGCTAGACCTTATTGAGGCGTGTTGTGCCACAGGGAGCATCGTATCTCAAAATAGCGCAAAAAGCAACGGCTATCGCTCCACCCTTCGATAAGTACTCCACCGGCGCTCGCCCTCCTTTAGTAAGATCCCACTCTCAACCATTGCAAGAAGTTCGCGCTGAATGGTCTTTGAGGAAACCCCGTTCGCTGCCTGCATGGCGTCCTGAATACTGATACGGTCCTTCGTTTCGAAAAGCTTCAATATTTCAGCCCTCCTTCCTTGGTCTGCCCCATGTCCGATACTAACACGGTCTATAGATGTCCTTTTGACTGTCCTAAATATACTTCTGTCCTTTTGTCCTTTATGTTCAGTTCCTCCAAGGACGGTAGTTGGCGGTAAAAGGACATCTGCTACCGGTACGATTCCGTGCACATAAGTTGCAAGTTTCGCATACTCTTCCCCAATCAAATTAGCGTTCATTGACGAGACCAACCCAGCGTCTCTTGCCGCCTGAAGAAGTGCGGTCATTTGGATGGTGAGCTGCTCGAACTCCCGACCCCCCGCCTCCTCCTCAATCGAAGGCGCCACCGATAGTTTAAGAATCGCAAGCGCAGTGGACCGAATCTCGACCCGAAGGGGTTCAGCCTGCTGAATAAAATTCGTTACCACATGTACTGCCGCAAGGAGTCGTTCTGACTTCCGGATTGCGAAGATCCTCCCAGGACTGAGTCGAAGAGATATCTGTTCAATGAGGTCCTTCTTGTCATCCCCATTCGCTAAAGCGTCTTTTATGTTGTCTGTCATGTGACTCATACACGCTGGTGCGGATCTATAGGACACAAGGTACTCTTGCCCGCCCGGTAGGTCAAATAAGGCGCAATCAACACAAGCTGAGGAGTTAAGCGGTTCACCGATGCTACACTACAGTTATGGCAAAAAAGCGAGGGAGGCCGCCAAAAAATGAATCGGCATGGAAGCATGTCCCGCGACCGAGACTGCAAATAAAGGACGAGACCAAAAAGAGCATCTGGGCGATACTTGCACTGGTAATCGCTGGCCTATGCATCGCCGCACCGTTCGGTGCGGGAGGGTTGGTGGGTACAGCACTGTACCAGTGGCTACAGACATCGTTTGGGGTCGGATACTTTCTGTTGCCGCTGGTTTCGCTGGCAGTTGCAATTGGACTCTTTGACTTGCTTCGAAAGGAAGAGGGGGACGATGAGGCACAGCCTGTGGGCGGAAGATTGCTAGGTGCACTGGTCATCTTTACTTCAGGGACTGCCCTTCTTTCAATCTTGGGCAACTGGGGAGGTGTTGTGGGGGTGTGGCTCTCAAAGCCGTTCGTACTTCTTTTTGATTACACATTCGGCACCATACTTCTTGCCGCCTTCTTTATCATCGGAACTCTTTTTACACTCGACACTCCGCTAAGGCTCCCTACCCTTTTTAGCCGACAGCGGCAGCCAAAAAACTCTGCCGACCAGGACCGCGACGACTCGCCGCATGAGGATGTGGAGATAGCAGTCGCCACATACGAGGACCCTCAACCTAAAGTTGCCGCGCCATTTGCGGTTAAAAAACAGGAAAAAAAGCCGGAACCGCTCCCCGAGGTCGAAGTGCCGCAAACACAAGGGTTTCAACTCCGTGACTCTGCATACAATGCACCACCGCTCTCCCTACTTGAACGAGAAAAAGGCAAGCCAGAAACTGGAGACATCAAAGCGAACGCGAATATCATCAAACGAACGCTGCAAAACTTCGGGATTATGGTTGAAATGGACGAAGTTGCCATCGGTCCGACCGTCACTCGATTTGCGCTGAAGCCGGCCGAGGGAGTCCGGCTACAAAAAATTGTGTCACTCCAAAATAACCTTGAGTTGGCACTCGCAGCATCCCCGGTGCGCATTGAAGCTCCGATACCCGGAAAATCACTAGTGGGTATCGAGGTTCCAAACCAAAAAAAGGCGACCGTCGCCCTTGCGTCACTCCTCGCAGATCATAAGTTCTCTGACGAAAAGCGACCCCTGTACGCGGCTCTCGGCAGAGATATTGCCGGAGCTCCGCACTACATCAACCTCGCCAAAATGCCGCACCTTTTGGTAGCTGGCGCAACGGGTTCTGGCAAATCGGTCACCATACACACCATGATCGCCTCGCTCCTCTATCGAAACGGACCAGGAACACTCCGGTTCATCATGATTGATCCAAAGCGCGTCGAACTCACCTTATACAACGGCATCCCGCACCTCCTCACGCCAGTAATTACCGATCCGAAAAAGGCAATTCTCTCGCTCAAGTGGGCAGCCAAAGAAATGGAGCGACGGTACAACCTGCTTGAAACACACGCGGTCCGCGACATCAGTTCATATCATGAAAATGTGGTCGCGGGGTGGACTGGCGACGCGTCGAGTGAGGCAGCTCCTGACCAGATGCCATACATAGTTGTCATTATTGATGAGCTTGCTGACATCATGCAGAGTTACCCCCGCGAGCTTGAAGCCTCGATCGTGCGACTAGCACAGATGTCGCGCGCCGTCGGCATACACCTCATCCTATCAACGCAGCGGCCGAGCGTTAATGTGATTACCGGCCTCATCAAGGCAAATGTGCCTGCGCGCATTGCGCTCCAGGTTGCGTCGCAGATCGACTCGCGCACCATCCTTGATGCCCCCGGCGCTGAGAACCTGCTTGGCGCTGGAGATATGCTTTTTCAGTCTGCCGATATGGCAAAACCGCACCGCATTCAAACCGCATTTGTTTCTGAGGCGGAGGTTAAGGAGGTGGCACGGTATATACAGAAAAACAACGATCCGTCAGTCGATGATATTGCTATCACCGCAACAGGAAACGATGCGAGCCCGAATGCGCTGTTCGGAGCAAGTATGGAGGATGGTGCGGATGATGACCTCTTTGACGATGCTCGAGCAACTGTTGAGGAGGCAGGCAAGGCGTCGACCTCGCTCTTGCAGCGGAAGCTTCGGGTCGGCTATGCTCGAGCAGCCCGTCTCATGGATATCCTCGAGCAGAAAGGCATTATTGGTCCAGCCGACGGCGCAAGACCCCGTGAGGTTCTGACTGTCTCACGAAGTGCCGGAGGTGAGCAAGAGACTGAAGCATGAGCCCCTACGGCTCGTTCGCAGATAACCGACTCCCTTTCCTCATCGGGGTCGCGGCCCTTGTTTTTGTTGCCGGATACGCCTTTTATGCAGCTCTTCCCATACTCGCTGGCCCAAGCCTCTCGATGGAAAGCCCGGTACCCTATCAGGCAACCTCGAGTAGTCGGGTCCTCGTGAGCGGCTCGACCGAACGGGTCCAATTTCTGTGGATAAATGGCAACCCTGTCGCCCTCTCCGAGAACGGATCATTCGCCGTGCTGCGGAGCATCCCTGCAGGGTATACTGAGTTCGTCATCAAAGCTGATGACCGCTTTGGTCGGAGTACTGAAGCGCACATCCCAGTACTCGCGTTACATACCAACCTAAGTACTACCACTCATGACAAAGAACAAGAAGCAGAGTGAGAAGGAGTCTCCCGCAGCAGATCGGCGAGCTTCAATATCGGACGCGATTGCATCTATAAAGACGAAATTTGGCGAGGAAGCAATTATGACCCTCGGCTCAGCGCCGAAGGTTGGCGTAGACGCGGTACCAACCGGGTCGATTGGACTTGATTGGGCACTTGGCATCGGTGGCGTCCCACGGGGCCGCATTATTGAGATCTTCGGACCTGAATCATCTGGAAAGACAACGCTCTCACTGCACATCATTGCAGAGGCCCAAAAAAAAGGTGGGATTTGTGCGTTTGTTGATGCAGAGCATGCGCTTGACCCGGAGTACGCGAAACGCCTCGGCGTGAAGACTGAGGATCTTTTGGTATCGCAGCCAGATACCGGAGAGCAGGCGCTCGAGATCACCGAGTCACTGGTTCGCTCGGGGAAGATTGATGTTGTAGTAGTAGACTCGGTTGCGGCCCTCACCCCGAAAGACGAGATCGAGGGAGAAATGGGGCAAGCACATGTCGGCAAGCAAGCACGACTTATGTCGCAGGCGCTCCGCAAACTTACCGCCATTGTTGCAAAATCAAAGACCGTGGTGATTTTCATCAACCAGATCCGTATGCAGATCGGCGTGATGTTCGGAAATCCTGAGACAACTCCGGGCGGTAAGGCACTCAAATTCTACACCTCCGTCCGAATGGATATCCGCCGCATTGCACAAATCAAGAAAGGTGAGGAGGTTGTCGGAGGTCGTGTCAGGGTTAAGGTCGTCAAGAACAAAGTCGCTGCTCCATTCAAGCAGACTGAGTTCGACCTCATGTACAATGAGGGCATCAGCCGAGAGGGCGAGCTTATCGCGCTCGGCGAAAAGTACAACCTGGTACAAAAGAGCGGTGCGTCATACAAATTCGGAGCTGAACAGCTTGGCCGTGGCTATGATGCAACGCGGCAGTTTTTGAAGGAAAATCCAAAAATCGCCACAGAACTTCTGAAAGCGATCCAAACAAAATTTAAGGAGGGCTAGAGGGGCTCCGAATATGTGACAAGCTTTGTGTTCCGGGCGATATCCATTCCTGCCCACCCCAGCATCGCAACGAGCGCAAGTGCGAGCGCTTGCACCAGCACTTCTGCCTCAGTGAATGCAGTAACGAGGAAACGAACGAGGCCGGTAACGCTCCCCGTATTGAGAAGATTTGCGGCAATATTCAAAATTGATACGGAGCCAACAATCGCAAGAAGGAGGACCAACGAGATAATGATGCGTGGTATTGGCTTGCAAACCTGCCTGCCGCAGTACATCAGGTACACGCGGCGCATGACTCGTTTCCTTTGTTGAGGTGAGAGTTGCATAGGTAGGTAACGATTATTCTGGCGCAGCAGCGCGGACTGCCGTCTTGGCGCGATGTATCCGCGCCTTTATCGCCCCAACAGTAGTCCCCTCCTCGCTCGCAATTTGCACATACGGGATGCCGTCAATGTATGCTCTCCTTAAGAGTCGGGCTGTATCAGAATCAACGCGGCCAAGTGCCCGCACTACCTCGTCAGTAGCAAGGTAATCTTCGTGCTCACCGGACTGATCCGCAAGCGACTCGTAGTGTGTGTCTTCGAGATGCACCGTTGCGCTGCGTTCTTTAACCTGCCTCTGGTATCGTGTCCGGGCGACATTCATAAGGATCGTAAGCGCCCAGGTGCGGAAGGAGCCGTTTTTTGGATCAAACTTAGGACCAAATCGGTACATGCGGATAAATGCCTCCTGCGCCACATCCTCAGCGTCGTCTGTGCTTTTTACCACTGCGCGAGCGCGAGAGAGAAACTCTCGCTGGTATCGAAGCATCAGGAGTTCAAATAGAGCCGGCGAGTCAAGCGACTGGCGCAAGAGCTCTTCGTCTGAGAGTTCGGATCCGACCGCCTCCATACCACTCACTATCCTCCTTTGGAGCGCTTCGTCAACCCCTGAAAGCGTTTGCAATGCATACATGAATTGATGTATGGTATACCGTGTCAGTATTCATACTTTCTTACTCATCAAACGGTTACACTTATGGCAGTCCTCACATACAGCGAAATAACTTCAGGAAAAGTTATCACTTTCGACGGAAACATTTACCAGGTGCTTGCATCGCATGTGATGCGCAAGGATATGGGCAAGCCCTCGAATCGAACCAAACTCAGAAACCTGAAAACGGGCAAGGTTGCCGAGGTGATGTTCCATGCTGCCGAAACCGTCAGTGAAGCAGATATTGAATCAAAAGAGGCGAAATTCGTCTATGCAAACCGTGGTGAGGCGTGGTTTTGCGACCCAGAAAATCCGCGGGACAGATTTTCTCTTCCCGAATCGCACATCGCCGAACAGCTCCCCTACATGAAGCAGGATATGTTGGTTGAAATGCGTCGTTGGGAAGGAGAGCTCCTCGGGGTGCACCTCCCGATAAAGATGGATTTTATAATTAAAGACGCCCCACCTGCAGTCAAAGGCAACACGGTATCTGGCGGCTCGAAACAGGCAACGCTTGAAACCGGCGCGGTAGTGAGTGTCCCTTTGTTTATAAACCCGGGCGACACGGTACGCGTCAATACGGAGACCGGCGAGTATGTCGAGAGGGTTGAGAAAGCCTAATTCGAAGTGTACGGAAGAAGCGCCATAAAACGCGCGCGCTTGATCGCCTGATCAATCTTGCGCTGGTGTGCAGCAGGCACATTGGTGCGGCGCTTGCCCATGATTCGCGCATGCGGCGTCAAAAATGACGACAGGTACTTAGTGTCTTTATAGTTTACAAAAAGCGGAACTGGATTTTGCATGGTGTGTAGACTATATACGGAATCAGTGGTTTCTGCAACTGCTGGTTAAAATGGAATATCGTCCGGGCTCACGGTCTCCTCAGGATACTCGACCTCCTCGCGGTGCTGTTCCTTCCCGCTGCTGCGCTCGGCCCCTTGCCCTGCACCGCCTGCCTTCGCGCCAAACTGAACGCGGTCGGCGACAATCTCAGTGCGGTACTGCTTTTGACCATCTTTTTCCCACCCGCGAGTCTGGATCCTACCCTCAACCAATACTTGCTGCCCCTTCTTCAAATACTGCGCGCAAGTATCCGCCTGGCGCCCAAACACAACGATGTTATGAAACTCGGTTGCCTCCTTCTTTTCTCCGCTCTGATCGCGCCACACCCTATTGGTTGCAACACCAAAGGTGCACACCTGCGCCCCAGACGGAAGCGCCCGCAACTCTGGGTCTCGGGTGAGGTTGCCTGCAATGAAAGCTTTGTTGAGGTACATGGCTACTCTTTCATCGTAGCATCCTCTTTCTCAAGGGACTCGAGCGCATCGGAGAGTGCCTCGTCAGAGACTTGCGCTGATTCCTCCTGTGCTCGCTTCGGGGCCTGAATAGCAGCGGTCGGCGCTTGGGCTGTCGGAACAATAACCGCTCCCTCCATCACCGCCCTTACCTCATCCTTCGAAGTCAAAACAACAAGATACCTGAGGACGGAGTCATTCCGATCAAGTGCAGCTTTCAGTTCCGCAAGCCTGTGGGGGGCAATCTCAAACGCTACCCAGCCAAAGTAGGTAGCAGTAAAGCTTGTTAACTTCCCTTCAATCTTTTTCTCAAGCGCATAGGCAAGATCTGTTTTTTCGGGAACCTTTTCACCGACAAGAGAAGCACCAGCATCTGCGAGCATTTTTGTGAGCGCGGCTACTTGCTGCGCTACCTCTACTTCGCTGAGTGTTGGAATCAGGTGGTACCCAACCTCGTACACATTCAGCGCACCCTCCTTCTCTCCAGCAGCGTCAAAAACGCCGGCTTCCCCAGCCTCAAGATCCAATGTCATATCATCTGCCATAGTGCCAGGAATGGTATCACGGCCTCTAGGAAATGGCAAAAACCCGCTTTGCATTCTCTAAGATCTGCGCAGCCACCGCGGCCTCTGGCTCGCCCCTAATGCGCGCTATAGCCCGAACAACATATTGAACATTCACGGGTTCGTTGCGCTTGCCTCGATGCGGAACAGGGGCTGCGTATGGCGAATCAGTCTCGGTAAGGAGCATGGCAAGCGGTGCAAACTTGACGACATCATGGTACTCGTCGGCGAATGTCAAAACCCCTGTAAATGAAGTAGTGAAGCCGATCTGATAGAAGCGGCGCGCAAGTGCGACATTCCCCACAAAAAAATGAATGTTCCCGCGGAGCAACTCTCCCACCTGTCGATGCTCCGCCTCAAGACGGTCAGCCAAATCTGCATACGCGTCCATCGAGCCCTTCGAAGGCCGACAATGGATCATTAGTGGTTTTTTATGGAGCATGGCAAATGCAAGTTGCGCCTCAAACTCCTCCCACTGGCGCTTCTTTTTAAGTGCTGCGTTGTCCTCTATCCGATGGTAGTCTAAACCGCACTCACCAACCCCTACAACCTTTGAGTTGGAAACAAGCTCAGCAAATGCTGCACCAGTAAACTGTTCGTTCGGTGTGTTGTTTGGGTGGAGACCAATGGTCGCGTAGAATCCGTCGTTCTTTTCAGCAAAATTTATTGCCTCCTTGCTCGTCGCAAAGTCCACGCCGACCGTAATAGTCCCGACCCCCGCTTTACGCATTCGCTCAATAACTGCGCCGCGGTCGTGGTCGTATTCTGGAAACGATACATGCGAGTGCACATCAAAATACTGAAGGTCCATATCAGTAGTTGTCTGAATTCCGTTCAGATACCAGTCCAAGTCTTTGAAGGCCCTCAAGTGCTGCAGGGAGTGCAAACACTCCTTGCGAACCCGTCAGATGCTTGCCATCTTGTAATGTCACGAGTTCGACACCAAGCTCCCGAGCAAGAAGGACCCCCTCTTCATATGGCACCATATCGTCGTTTGTTGCGTGTATAATCACAAAGCTTTTGCACTGGTTCTTAATTTTTTCAAAATCAAACGCCTGATAAAAGCCAGCGGTTGCAAGGTTTTCTGATGGATGAGTCTTCCCAGAGACAAGCACTGCGCCTGCTACCGCCCGTGCATTCTCTGACTGCAGGTAGTCTAAGATGGCAGCGACCCCGAGAGAGTGCCCCACAAGGTATACCGTGCCTGCAACATGCCGATCAACGGCACGCGCAATCTCTGCCACCCATTCCTCCTGCTTCGGGGTCGCGGGGGTCGGCATATCAAGTGCGCATGCATACACGGCTTGTTTCTTAAGTTCGCCCATCAGCCAGGGGAACCACGAACCGTTCGGGGTGGTCTTGAATCCGTGCACAAGCAGTACTCGCTGCGTGCTAATCATGGTTCGATGCGCTTAAAGAGCGATTCGGGCTTCGTATTTGTTCGCACCGCAATGCCGATTTTCTCTGCTGTCTCTGGCATGAAGGGCGCTATCATATATGATAGCAACGCAAGTCTCTGTACCAGCTCTGTAATTAAATGTTTTCCAGCCTCGGGATGAATTTTGATCAGCTTGAAAGGGGCCTCGGCGTTAATGCGCTGATCCAGTGCTTGTATCTCAGCCCACACCACATCCATTGCCTTAGTAAACTCAAACGCATCAAGCGCATCAGATACCCCTTTCGGAAATGCGTGATTCCTAACTGCAACTGGCGCATCAAGGTTATCCTCGGCAAGCTTCATCACGCGTGCAACAAGGTTGCCAAGGCCGTTTGCAAGATTGCCATTGTACGCGTCATTAAAACCCTCTTCGGTCATATCACCGTCGGTAAAAGGTGATATGTGGCGCAGCAAATAGTAGCGCACCGCCTCAGCGCCGTACTTTTCGGCAAGCACAATAGGGTCGATGACATTTCCGAGAGTTTTACTCATCTTTCTTCCTCCAGAAAGAATGAGCCCGTGTGCGAGTATCACTCTCGGAAGCTGCATACCCGCCGAAAGAAGCATCGCGGGCCAAATTGCCGCATGAAATCGTAAAATATCCTTGCCAATTACATGCACATCGGCTGGCCACCATCGTGCAAACCCTTCCTTATCGCGGCCATACCCTACTGCAGTTGCATAGTTCGCGAGAGCATCGCACCATACATACATTATCTGTGACGGATCTCCAGGCACGGGGACTCCAAGACTCTCAGGCCAATTGGCCCTCCGAGGGCGCGAAAAACTCACATCCTCAAGCCCCTCGTTGAGAAGCGATACTATTTCATTCCTACGGGTCTCTGGAAGCACCAGCAGCTCTCCCGACTCAATCTTCCCTTTTATTTGAGAGGTGTACTTGGAAAGCCTAAAAAAATAATTCTCCTCTTTAAGGTGCTGTGGTTCTGTATCGTGGTCCGGACACTTGCCATTAACCAACTCCTTCTCAGTTACAAACGCTTCGTGTCCAACGCAGTACAAACCCTCATATTCCTTTTTATAGATATCACCGGACGCAACCAACTCTTTCCACAGAGCTGTAGAGCCGGGCCAGTGAACCCGTTGGTCGGTCGTGCGAATAAATTGATCGTAAGAAATTCCAAAATCATTAAAAGTCTTTTTGAATTGCTGTACTGTCTCATCAAGAAACGCCATCGGCTCCCGGTGAAGCTTTGTGGCGGAGTCGACCATCTTTTGCGTGTTCTCATCAGTACCGGTCAAAAAGTGTGTAGCGTCACCAATAAGCCGATGGTACCGTGCAAGGACATCAGCCAACACAGTTGGATACAGGTTCCCAAGATGAGGACGCGCATTAGGATAGAATATCGGCGTTGTGGTGTAGAACTTCCCCATCCTAGTGTTCCATTTCGGCAAGTTGGCGTTCTTTTGAACGCTGGATGTCGCCGACAAATTCTGATATCGCCGCTGCAATCGGGACCGAGAGCAGGACCCCCAAAAAGCCTGCAAGCTGGCCTCCGGCAATCAGTGCGATGATGACGAGGAGCGGCGGCACTCCGATCACCTTTTTCACCACCAGCGGGTAGATGAGATTTGACTGCAGCTGATTGATGACGATAAATCCGCCAATAACGGCAAGCAGCATCGGGAGCCCGCCGACAGTAAAACCGATTGCGACCGATGGCGCAGCGGCTATGTAGGTGCCAAATACCGGAATCAGCTCGGTAAGTGCAGCAAATACGGCGAGGAGAAATGCATACGGAACCCCAAGAATAGCAAGCCACAGATACACAAGGACACCGGCAATGAGGGACAAAAGGAGCTGCCCTTGCATCCAGAGCCCAATCTTGCGTTGCGAGCGCTTCCACAGATCTACGCCATACTTCTGATGCTCGACGGGCAGAATGACGCGCAGAAAGTCGTCGACACCAGTCTCCTGAATTGCGAAGTAGATTGAGAGCACCACAATGAGGACAAACGAGACTACGCCACCAAAGACCCCTGCAAGCGCCTTAAACGCACCGACCGAAGTCTCAGTAAAGATCCCCTGTACTTGCGTTATGTACTCTTGAAAGGTTGGAACCCCGCCGACCACCTCGCGCGCGGAGTCAACAATGCGATTGTTCAAGATATCATCAATATTTACCGCCTCTAGGTACTGCGGCAAATCGGAGGAAAGGTTTGCAGTCTCCTTCAGGAGCGGCGGAAAGAACGAGTATGCAACACCGAATATCGTCCCAAAAATAATGGTGTATACCAGTGCCACCGCGAGAATGCGCGGCGCCCGATGCCGCATAAACCACTGCACACCTGGCTCAACCGCACTCGCAAGAACAACCGCGGTTAAAATAATCAGTACCAGATCCTTGAGGAAAAAGAGCAACCATACTAAGAGCCCGACTCCAAAAATCGTAAGTACAGTCCCAGTGGTGATATGGATCGAGAGTGGCCCGCGCTCTGCCATGGTGCTATCGTAGCACCGATGCATCACGGACGCGAGCAATGGCGTCTGAAATCGAAAGTCGTTCCTGCTCGCCAGTATCGCGGTGACGGAGCGTTACCGTGTCTTTGAGTTCCGGTCTCTCACCCAAGGTATCAAAGTCGATAACAATACAGTATGGCGTGCCAATCTCGTCCTGGCGGCGATAGCGTTTACCGATATTGCCGTTATCGTCCCACACCACCTGCGGGACTTCCTTTTTAAGCGCCGCATACACCTCGCGCGCTTTTGCCACGAGCTCTGGCTTGTTCTTAAGAAGTGGCGAGACCGCTGCTTTGACTGGCGCGAGATGCGGCGCGAGTTTTAAGACGACGCGCGTTTCGCCGTCCATCTCATCTTCATGATACGCGTCAGCAAGAACTGCAAGAAATACACGGCCCACACCCATCGATGTCTCAAGGATCCACGGTACATACTTCTCCCCTGTTTCCGGGTCGGTGTAGCGCAAGTCAACGCCCGAGAACTTTTGGTGCTGCGTGAGATCGTAGTCAGTACGGTCGTGGATTCCCTCTATTTCATCAAATCCTCCCGGGAACTCGTACTCGATGTCCCATGCATCTTTTGCATAAAAAACGAGGTTGTCGTGCTGCTTCCACCTAAGTTTTGCTTCGGCAATGCCTAGGGAAAGGTACCAGTCCCAGCGATCCTTCTTGATCTGCTCGTATGCCTCTCTATTCTCATTCGGCCTTATAAAGTACTGGGTGTCCGCCTGCTCAAACTCGCGAGTGCGGAACAGGAAGTTGCGCGGGCTGATCTCGTTACGAAATGCTTTACCTATCTGCGCGACACCAAACGGCACTTTCGGATTCATGGAGTCGACAATGTTTTTATAGTCGAGATAGATCCCCTGGCATGCCTCACCAGGTAGGTACACCAGGTCTGCTCCTTCAGATGTAAAGTCGCCCAGATTCGACTTCACCAACAGGTTAAACGGCTTCACGCGACTAAAATCCTTTTTGCCGCACATCGGACATTTAATTTTGTCTCGGTTCTGGTCGAAGAGGTCGTTGAGCTCGGCTTCCGACATCTTTTCGTCCGCCGTCACACCGACCCTCCCGAGCTCCTTATCGACACGAATGCGCGTGTTGCAGTTCTTGCACTCAGCCAGGGGGTCCGAAAATCCCCCGACATGGCCAGACGCTTCCCAAGTTTTTGGGTGGCGGAACATCCCGCTGTCCAGTCCGTAATAGTTCTCGCGGTCATATACATTCGCCTTCCACCACGAGCGCTTAATGTTATTCAGAAGCTCGACGCCTCGCGGACCAAAGTCGTAGACACCTGCAAGTCCGCCGTAAATCTCTGATCCCGGGTACACAAACCCGCGGCGTTTTGCGAGCGACACTATTTTTTCCATGAGGTCACCTGCCATAACTTGCTTACGGTACCACAGTACCCTGCTGCGATGAAACTCCGGTGCCAGTAGTAAGCGAGCCCGAAGATCGCTCGACTGTGGCTCGAATAAAGCGATCAAATGCTGACACGCGCTGATCAACGACAAGAGAGGGCATACTGTTTACCTGCGAGAGCGAGGGTACTGCACCGATAGCAAAAGCTGCTGTCCGCTGTTCGCCTGGCGCAAGATCGCCAATCTCCCATGATATTGATCTGCCGTTCTCATGGTATGAAACCGCCCCTGACACTGCAGACTTCCACTCAACATAGTTCGGCAAAAGCGCAGTAACCACAGTATCAGCAACCGCGTTTGATGAGTTCGTGACCGTCCAAGAAACAATGTAGAGTGTCTCTTGCTCAACCTTTGGGGGTTGCGGACCGGAGCTGCGGGCAAGTGTTGCCGAAAGCGCAAGGTCAGTCGATACGAGCGCGACTGCCTTTGCGCTCGAGCCTACTTCTTCCTGTACATTGCCCTCGGCAGTTCTCTTCCCGCGGACTGTAGCAGCGAGCGTGATCTGTGGACTGCGGAACGACCCCGCATTCTGCGGGAGTGCCGCAAACTCGAAAGTTGCAAATTGAGACTCGCCAGGAGAAACATCTTCGAGCCTGCGATCAGTCTCCGGTGAAAAGATAATAGTGGTATCTGAAGAACGATAGAAACCCTGTTCGGACTTAACTGAACTTTTGTCGAGAACCGCGCCGTTCAATCGCAGCTGTATCTCGACATCCTGAATGCGAGTCGGAAGATTGTTAGTCCACCGAATCTCTCCTCGAACCGGAACTCCCCGCTGTATGTTTTTTTCTGGTGCAGAATCGCCATTGAGCGATAGCTGTACCGATACGAACGGCTTTGCAACGAGCAACGAGATATCGGTCGCCGCAAGCGGTGCCTGGATGGTATCGGTGCCTTGCTTTTGAGAACCCGTAGTAAAGTGGACTACCCGATCCGAACCATCCTCGCCAACAAACGAACCGCGGATCACAATCTCCCGCTCTCCCGAAGGGAGTACGGTACCAAGATCCCACACATTGGAACCGGCACGAGGAGCTGGCGAAGAAGAGATAAAAGTAAACCCTGGGGGATAGGTGGCAACAAGCAGCATCCCCAGAAGCGGTTCAGTGGCATTTGAAGCGACCCGAACGCGGATCTCTGCGGGCTCTCCAGACACTACCTCGGACAGTGAGACAACACTAATTGATGCTGGAGACTGACTGATGGTTGTATGATACTCGCCCTCGCTACGAAATACTGCATTCGAAGATGGCACCCGGTATTCTGCCGAAACAGCAACAGTAAGTTCTGTTCCTCGCTCGCCAAACAAGACTGCCTGAACGGTGCGCGTCACCGTTTCTCCGGGCTGGATAGTGCCGAGTGACTCGCGGATGCGCGGCAAGTCGAGCGACACATCAGCAGCAGACCGGGTTCCCGTCGGGTATTCAACCAAAAGGTCGGTGAGGTTCATCGGTGCAGGATTGTTATTGGTAATGAGAATTTGAAGCGACACCTCGTCTCCGGCACGAACCGCCGTTGGTCCCTGGATATCGATCCTGACATTCTTCGTCGAAACTGTAGTGTCACCGGAGAAAATAATGAGACCGGCAACCGTCGCCGCAACGATAAAAAAGACGACTGACCCCGCAAAGAGATATTCGAGTACGGAAAATCTTCCAAGAAGCGACGGCGCGCGCGGTGGTGGCACCCGCCCCCACGCAGCAGGTGCCGGTGGGGGTGTGGTGCCGAGCGGTCGCCGTTGGAGCGGCTCTGAGCCAGGGCGCATTTCGACACGGGCGCTGAGCCGATCCAGCGATTCTTGATCCATTCCTGTATAGTACCAAGCCTACAGGCCGGAGGCGCTCATACCGCGGTGTATGTGGCGGACTAACGCTCCGGTGCGCGCACCGGCGCGCATCAAAAGTGCGGCAGTAAGCGGAGAAGCGATGAAGTCGTGCTCGTCGTCGGATGGCGCAACATATCCAAGTGCCGCAAGGGTCCGTAGCACAACAAGGTATTCAAGCGTACGGATATCTTTGGCCGAAACATCGTGAAGGGCACCACAGTACTCCCAGAGCCGCCCAAAGAGCTCGTCATTCTTGCCTTCCCCACGGACAAATTGTCGTACAAACGAAATAACTCTGGCGAACGATTTCTGAACTTCCTCCTGTTGCACTGCAAAATACTCGTTTACCGTCCGCACAGCGCCCGTAACGCGCCACTGATCTCTTCCTCGAACCAGCGAGTAGGTGCCGCGCGTCCCCGGTACCAGATGTGCCCGGAGCTTTGAGCGTTCCTCGCGAGCAGAAGTGGCGAGTGCAGTTACCAACCCCAACTCTTCGGTAAAGAGCATAATCCTGAGCGATCCCTCGCCCGCCTGACGGCGGCTCAGTACAAGTCCGCGTGTATGCACCTCACGCTTTGTGAACATTGAAATCTCCTTCACGAACTTCACTGATTGATGCTGCCCTCTCTAGACTCTCGAAGTGCTGCTGAGCAAATACCAACCGCTCGGCCGGAACGGACAGCACCGCACGGTCTTTTGGATTAAGCCCTGCAATTTTCCGCGCCTCCTGCACTTCACGAATAAGCTCGCGCACTTCTCCCTCCTCCCTAAGCGCATCGGTCAAGGTGGTATCAAGTTCAACCATTTCGGGTATTCCCTCTTGCACCACCACCTCCTTTACATTCAATTCATCGCGGATCAGGTCGAGCAGGTCGTTTTTATTCGCAAGTGACGGCGCATTAATTTTGAGCCTAGAGAGCGGCTGACGAACCTTGATGCCCTCTTTCTGTCTTGCCTCGAGCGCCAAGGACACCAACTCGCGCACCTTTTGCATATCTAATACAAGTTCAGATGAGTTAAGGCGCAAAAGACTCTTCCAATCGAATATCTTGCGAGCAACAGTCGGCCAGGCTGCAAGGTGCACGGATACCGGATCCTGTTCATCTCGAACGCCGCGGTACACAGCCTCAGCAAGAAACGGAGCAAACGGTGCTAAGAGGCGTGCTGAAACATGCAATGTCTTTCGCAGCGTCTGTAGTGCAGCGCGGTCGCCGTCCCGAACCCGATCACGGATGCGGCGCACATACCATTGCGAAATATCTTCGAAAAGGGCTGCAAGCGCTCGTGTCGCTGCGGTGAGATTATATGCGTCGAGCGCCGAGGTCACCTCAACTATAACTTGTTCCGTCCGTCGCTGCATCCACTGATCGATACTCATCACACGCATATCAGGCCCGCCTTCGTTCTTAAAAATCTCATAAAACTTTGCGCTGTTATCAAACCAACCAAGAGCTCGAGCCGCCTCACGGACGGTCTTTTCGTCAAAATTCTTTGGATCCCCGGCATCATTGACACTAAACATCCAAAATCTCAGTGCATCCGCTCCCCACTGTTCAATAGCATCCCAAGGGTTTACCACATTGCCGCGACTCTTCGACATTTTTTTTCCTTCCGCATCAAGCAGATGACCCAGTGATACTACATGGTTATATGGAGCCCCCTTTCCCATGAGAACACCGACCGCAAGAAGTGTATAAAACCACCCGCGTGTCTGATCAATTGCTTCAGCAATGTAGTCCGCAGGATATGGTGACTCGGTGCCGAATGGCATTCCTCCAGAATCAAACCACACATCGACCACATCCGGAACGCGATGGAGTTCTTTGCCTGTCGGGGACTCGAGCACCACTGAATCGATAAATGGGCGGTGTAGGTCAAGCTCGTAATCAGCATTGTGCGGCAACCGAACAAACTGGAACTCGCGCACCTCGCCAGTGGTGTAGTATTCCTCGCGATCCTTCATGGCGACCGTCCCAGCAACATCAGCCCCTCTGGCAATTGCCTCGGCTAACCAAACGGCGTACTCGTGCGTCACGATCAAAATAGTCTCTCCATGATGTTTCTCCTCAAGTTCGTAGAGGAACGCGCCAATCCGGCGTCGCATGTCCATCAAATTTTCTCCGCCAGGGGGCGTCTTGTAAAACCGTTCTTGGTACGAAGAAAAGAAATGATGGTACGCCTCGACCGACTTTCCATCAAATTCTCCCGTATCTATTTCTTGAATTCGATCATCAAATCGTATTTCTGATTTCGGAAATCCGCATGCGTCGGCAACGATCTCTGCAGTCTCTCTGGTACGGATGAATGGGGAGGCATAGATCGCATCAAATCTCTTCCATTTCAGAGTCTGTGCGGACTTTGCAACCTGTGCCCTGCCGGAGTCTGTCAGATGATTTTCGTCACCCGCATGAGAACTGACCACGGACCCAACATTGCTCATTGCCTGCCCATGCCGCATCAAAAAGTAAGTGTTGCCGCTCTTTTTACTATAGCGTTTCAGCTCATCAACGGAACCGATGACCATGTGCTCACCCTCTCCTTCCCACACCGGGAGTGGTGTTGCCCAGTATCGTTCGCGAGAAATTGCCCAGTCCTTTATGCCTCGCAGCCACTCGCCCATGCGCCCATCACGCAAGTGTGCGGGAACCCAAGCAACCGTCGCATTCTCCCGCTGCAGAGTATCAGCCAATTCGGACATACGGATGTACCAAGAATCGCGCGCATAGTAGATGAGTGCAGTTTTACATCTCCAGCAAAATGGGTAGGAATGTGCATGCTTCCCTTTTGAGAACAAGTGTCCGCGGTGCGCGAGGTCCTTAATGATGTCGACCGCAACACCCTCATCCCGTACAAATCTGCCAGCCAAAAATCCGACCCCATCCATAAAACGCCCGGACGGCTCGACCACATGTACACGGGGTAAATCGTTTTTTTGACCAAGCAAAAAATCATCCGCCCCATACATGACCGCGGTATGCACCACTCCCGTGCCATCTTCAGTAGTTACAAAATCAGCCTCGTACACCTTAAAGGCACTCGCAAACCGCTCGCGCTCACTTTCAGGAGCCAAATCCCGTGCAAATGGGTACAGAGGTTCATATGTCTGACCAACGAGCTGCTCGCCGGACAAGGATTCAGCTCCTTCCGCAGAAAGGCCGAGGGACGATGCCCGATCTTTAGCAACAATCAGGGTTTCTCCATCATTGCGGACCTTTAGGTACTGAATGCCACCACCAACCGCGAGAGCAACATTCCCTGGTAATGTCCATGGAGTGGTGGTCCACGCGAGAATAAAGGTCGGCTGCTGCTCGCCGACCTGTTCCGGAGTGCGAAGGCGAAACTTTGCAACAACCGCAAGGTCGCTTACTTCCTCATACCCTTGTGCAACCTCATGTGATGAAAGAGCGGTGCCACATCGAGGACACCATGGAACCACCTTGTAATCCTTATACAACCGCCGATCTCGGTGCACCTTGGCAAGAATGCCCCAGAGCCGTTCCATGTATGTTGGAGTGTAAGTGTAGTATGCATCCGCCTGATCAACCCAATACCCAATGCGTTCAGTAAAACGCCACCACTCGTCTATGTACCGTAAGACACTCTCCCGGCACTTCTGATTAAAGGCTGCGACACCGTACGCCTCAATCTCCGGCTTTCCTGAAAATCCTAGCTGCTTCTCAACCTCGAGCTCCACCGGAAGTCCGTGCGTATCCCACCCTGCACGGCGCTTCACACGATACCCCTGCATTGTCTTATACCGAGGAATTGCATCCTTAAACGCTCGCGCTTCGAGGTGGTGCAAGCCAGGTTTACCATTTGCTGTAGGCGGCCCCTCATAAAATACAAACTCGCCCTTCGGGGCTGGCTTCTCCAACGACCGTTCAAAAATCTTGTGTTCTTTCCAAAATGCAAGCACCTCCTCCTCGCGGAGTGCGGCATCCGACTTTTGACGCTGCTGCGCATCGTCGTGCATTTTTTAATCCTAGCACGGCAGCACTTTCAAGGCGCAGCGGTCTTTGAATGGGACACGAGTAGGTACGCTCCAGCACCAGCAGTACCCAAAAGCCCAGCCATAAAAACGAAAACCCAATACGGGAGCGGCCTCCTTGGTGAGGCAGTTGTTGTTGCCTCAACAATGTCGCGAGAACCATCCGATGACCCGGCTGACGCACCAAGCACCAACCCACTCGCGGCCGCCATCGATTGTTGCTCTTGTTCTGCTCTCGGGATGCTTTTAGCTGAGAGCATGAGCTGCGCCGTATAGGTCACTGCGGGCATGCCATTTGGGTACTGAAGCAGTACTGTGCTCGGAACACTTGGGCGCACCCCTGTTACCGCACCGGCAAATGCAACAAGGGTCTGAGGGCGCACTATGGTGCGTGGAGGAAAGACGAATCGTGATCCGTCCGCACTCAAAATCCATCCACCAAGGTCAACCTCGTGAGAGGAGTGGTTCTTAATTTCTACCAGTTCTGGAGACACCGTACCGAACGAAAGATCCGCGGGCACCGCTGCAACCAGCACTCTGTCGGCAGCACTATATGCACCACTTGCAGCATCAGCAACCACCGTGTAACTCCCTGGATAGAGAAAAGTGTGCGCTACCGATTGTCCTTCGGCGCTTGTTCCATCACCAAAACTCCACACCACGCGAGCACTCTCAATCCGCTCGCCGGCGAGGCCATAGACTACCGAGGAGAATATGAGCGGAGCCCCAACAATCGCGGTCCGATCATCGCCAGCTGTGATGCGGATCTTCGGGTCGACAGGAAACGAGCTGGTGCTTGGACTGCTCGACGCCGAAACAGACGATGGTGTTGATGTCTCAGGAACCTCCGTTTCCTCTGAAGCAGCACCGGGCCCGCCACCGGGTGTTGGTTGAAGTGCTACCCAGCTTGAGCCGTTTTTCTGAAGTGATGTGCCGTCTCCTGCTCCGCCCATCCCTGGTGTATAGGTCACCGAGTCGATATCTGCTCCGGCGTTGTCACGCACAGCAATGCTTTCGCCATTCGTATTATTAAGCCCGCTGGTAAACGCAACATCGAAAAGAGTCCCTGAAAATCCAGGATAATCAGCAAGAAATGTAGTCGGGTCGTCTGCAATGACTACATATGTTCCGGATGGAATAGTCTCGGCACCCGCAACAAGATTGAGTGAGTGATTAACGCCTCCCTCAAAAAGCTTCCAGTCGGAAAGAACTATCGGCTCGCCCGAATTCATAACCTCTATCCACTCGTGTTTCGTATCGGTACCGCTTGGATCATACATAATCTCCGAAATAAAAACTGCCGCAGAGGCGGCAGTGGGAGCTACAAAAACGGTCAGGAAGACGAGGAGCGGGATCGAGGCCCGATACATGCCTACCACCGTACACTAGCGCAGCAAGCTGTCAACATTACATCCGATCCGGAGCTTGGATCCCGAGTAGCCAGAGACCGTTTTTCATCGTGTGCAGAAATGCTTCGGTAATTGCAATTTTGTACGGCGAGTAAGGATCGGATGGATCAACAATCTTGGTCCCCGCATACCAACTATTAAATGCGCCTGCGAGCTCGGTTAAAAATGTGGTGACATAGTGTGGCTCGTATTCAACCATTGCGCGCTCCACCACCTCTGGGAATCGATACAACAACCGCTCAAGCACCGTGATGCCGTCCGGTAGCATGGCGGACGATGGCTGGATCCGCTCCGCGCGCGCGCGTTCGAGGACGGAGCGCGCGCGCGTATGCGCGTACTGGAGGTACGGACCCGAGTCTCCCTCAAGAGAAAGCGACTGCGTCGGATCAAAAATGATATTCTTCCCGGTTCCCTGCTTCAAAATCGAAAATTTGATTGCGGCAACGGCGACCGCATCAGCGATCAATTCCTTTTCGTCACCAAGGTCGCGCTCCTGCATCCTCTCAAGCGCCTTTACACGCATCGTCTCAATCAGCGATTCGCCGGTGATAACATTCCCCTTTCGGGACGACATCTTGCCTGTGGTGAGGAGGAGCATTCCGAACGGCACATGCAGATACGCAGATCCGATATCCGGTCTCAGTTCCGAAAGTGCGGCACGAACAACCGTAAAGTATCCATCCTGCTCAGAAGCTACTGTCGTAACATTTAAGTCGAACGGAAAAGTTGCATACTTTGCCTCAGCAAGCCCAAGCTCCTTTGCTTCGTAAGTGGGCGTTCCGTTTTTGGTGATAAATACCCTGGTGTGCAAGCCGCACTTCTCTCCGCGGTACACGATCGCACCATCACTCTCTTCAAAGATGCCGGCAGCAAGTCCGTCTGCAACCATCTGGGCACCACGCCCAGCAACCATGCTCTCAAAAAATAATCCGTCAAATGTCGTGCCGAGCAGCCGATACAATGCGTCAAACTTCTGCAGCGACGCCGTGCGCCCAATATCGTACACCGTCTGGTACTGCGAGCTCCCTTTGTAGAGTTCGGCGTTGATGAAATCAATTTCTGATCGCGCACTTTCATCGGATTCATACGCCTCGTGCCCAAATGCATACGCTTCGCCAAGAGCAATAACATCATGCGGATCCTTTCCTGTCCGCTCGATGCCCCACAAACACTTCGCAACATGCGGACCGATATCTCCTTGATAATTTGCCCTAAAGAGCTCTGGACCGGACCACTCGATCAACCGAGAAATCGACTCGCCGACTGTCGTCGACATAAGGTGACCGATATGAAAGGGCTTGAACGGATTGGGCTGCGAGTACTCAACCATCACCTTCTTGCCTTTCAAAAGGGCATTTTTGCCCCAATCCTTTCCTATCGCGGCAATGTCCGCAATCGAATTTCCGAAATAGGCCCGCGATAAATAAAAGTTGATGAACCCTGGCCCTGCGACCTCGAGCTTTGCAACACCTGCCTGTGCGAGAAGATTATCCTTCAAAAGCACTGCGACAACTTCTTCCGCAAGCGCCTTTGGGCTTTTCTTCGCTGCCTTTGCTGCGGCGAGAGCAACTGAAGTCGCATAATCGCCGTTCGACACATCTGCTGGATGTTCGAGCACTGGTGCTACTCCCTCAATTCCAAGAGAGACAAGACTCCGCAACAGCGCATCATGAATGGCGCGTCGTACTTCCATACTTCACACTATATATGCTTCTTTATAAATCCGTTGCGAGCACCCCCTTTCTGCGATTGGTGATTTGCAGATAGAAAACAATCCTTACAAAGCCGAGGCGCCGAAGGACTCAATCTGCGAGTCTGTCCCATCTTTCTACAGTCTTTATTATTGCAAAAGTACAAAAGGCTTGCGCTTCGCGCAGCTTCGGTCCACAGATCCTCCTTCTTATCATTCCGCCTGCGTTCGCGCACAGCAAACGGCAACTTGAGCTTTCTGCGAGGGTCGCGGTGCGGACCCTTTACCCTGCCTTCTGACATCACTCTGTCATAGCACAGAGACAGTGTAGACGCTAGACAAAGGATTCTGGGATTGGAAACGCCTCTGCAAGCGCCCGTATCTCTGTCTGTACCCGCGCCCCCGCATCACCTTTATGCTGCAGCACTTCAATCATGAGTTCTGCAACCCGTGCACACTCAGCCTCCTTGAAACCCCGTGTTGTCACGGCGGGCGTACCAAAACGAATGCCAGAGGGGTCCATAGGCTTTCTGGCATCGTCTGCAATCGCGTTTTTGTTGAGCGTGATCCCAACCTCGTCAAGCATGGTCTCCGCCTCGTGCCCCGATACGCCCAGCGAGCCGTACACATCAGCAAGAATCAGATGGTTCGAAGTGCCGCCACCAAGCATCCGCACCTGGTGCTTGGCAAACACTGCCTCCATTGCCTTTGCGTTTTTAAGGACCTGCGCCGCGTATGCCGCAAACGACGGATGGAGCGCCTCTCCAAATGCAATAGCCTTGGCAGCTACGGCATGCATGTGCGGCCCCCCTTGAAGACCAGGAAACACTGCCTTATCTACCTTTTGAGCAAGCGCGGCGTCCTCACGAACCAAAATCATGCCGCCGCGCGGACCACGGAGCGTCTTATGGGTCGTGGTCGTCATGATATCGAAACCAAAGTCAAAGGGGTTCCGGACTGCTTTGCCGGCAATGAGTCCGGCGATATGCGCAATATCCATGACTGCGTATGCGCCGACCTCGCGCGCGATTGAGACGAACTCGGCATAGTCGAGCTCGCGCGAGTATGCCGAGAAGCCCGCAAGCACTATCTTTGGTTTTTCTCTCTTTGCAATCTCACGCATCTCGTCGTAGTCAATGTCGCCCGTGTCGGGATTCTTCATTTTGTACCGAACAAACCGGAATACCTTTGACGGAAAGGTAACCGGGTGGCCATGGGTCAGGTGCCCGCCATGCGAAAGATCCATACCAAGAACTGTGTCACCTGGCTCAAGAAGTGCGGCGTACATGGCAAGATTCGCCGGAGCGCCGGAGAGCGGCTGCACATTGGCATAGGCTGCACTGAATAGCTTCTTTGCCCGATCACGAGCAATGTCTTCGACCATATCGGTAAACTGCTGCCCGCCGTAATAGCGTTTGCCCGGGTATCCTTCCGAATACTTGTTGGTAAAGACGCTGCTACTTGCCTCGCGCACTGCGCGCGACACATAGTTTTCAGACGGAATAAGCTCGAGACCTTCTGACTCCCGCTTTTCTTCTCCGTATATCGCATTCGCAACTTCGGGATCCTGTTTCTCAATGAATGGATAGTCCATAGCCATGGTGTTAGTGTGGATAATCGATCATGGCGTAGGTGTCAGATCATGATTTCTTTAAATCTCGTTCTTTTACTCCCCCTGCTACTGTAAGTTCACCTTTAAGCGATTGATGCGACTGATATCCCTCAAGCAAAACATGCTCGGGTCTAAAGTCATCGATAGACTTTACTGAATCTGCAATGCGGACTGTTGGGAGTTGAAGCGGAGTGCGTGCAATTTGTTCCTTAACTTGTTCAAGGTGATTTTCGTAGATATGCGCGTCGCCAAAGGAATGTATAAATTCGCCAGGAGGAAGTCCAAGTACCTTTGCAAAAACATGGAGGAGGAGTGCGTACGACGCGATATTAAACGGCACACCAAGAAACATATCTGCCGTCCTTTGATACATGTGTAAGTGCACCCGTCCTCCCTTTATCGAAGTCTGGTAAAAACCGTGACAAATTGGAAACCGAGACGCATCTTCAGGAAGCGCCATTGCGTACAAGTATTCTGGGTTCCATGAGGTAACAATGGCATTCCGTGCATTCGGATCCTGCCGTAACTCATTCAACACCCAGCTGATTTGATCTATTGTCCTCCCATTCTTTGCAGGCCACCTCCGCCACATCTCACTATAAATGCGCCTCAGCTCGCCATGTTCCACTGCAAATGTGGCGTCTTCCTGTATCTTTGTGATAAATTCCTCTTTCGAGAGTTCTGGGAATTCACCCTTCTTCGATTTCTCAGCATAGATTTTGTACGGATAGTCATCCCAAATGTGGACATTATTATCTACTAGATACCGGATGTTTGATTGCCCCGAGACGAACCAATAAAGTTCGTGGAGGATTCCGCTCCAGTACATCTTCTTGGTCGTAAGGAGCGGAAATCCGTCCGCCATATCAAAACGAATTTGTCTCCCAAATACCCCGTAGGATTTCGCACCGGTGCCCTCGTCCACATTCTCAGCTCCGTTTTTTAAGATATCGCGGAGGAGTTCAAGATATTGTTCTTCGGGATGTTGTTTCATTTCTTTTTTCTTGGCGGAACATAGCCGCGGTTATTATCTTTACTATATCTGCCAACCTTATCGTAGGTGTGCCGTGGCGACGACGAAAGTTCAGAGAATGTAAGCTGTGCTATCGACATCTTTGGTCTCAGCACTATGGGAACGACATTGGTATTAGAGAGTTCAAAAACAATCTGTAAAAAATGTCCTGGGTTAATAATCCCGGCAGTGTTGTGTACCATAAGACCAACACGAGCCAAAGACGACTTGCCAGAAAGCTGGATCAAGTACTTGTCCGATCCAAAAAAATCGTAAGAGAAACCGAGAACAACAACTCCTGGATGGAGCACAAACTCGCCCCCGTCCTTTACAGTAATCTCGCGCGTTGCAGGAAGTAATTTCTTCACCGGATCGATGATGCCGCGTTCATGCCACTCAGTAATCAAAAACTTATTTCCAAGCAAAATGTCGTAGCTCGCGGGATTAAGTCGTCTTTTGTCAAAGGGTTCAAGCTTGATGTTCCCCTCCTTGACCTCTTTTTCTATATCAACATCAGAAAGGTACATGCCTTCTATTGGATAGTGAACACATTATTTGTACCGTAGTACTCTGCCCAGTGCTGATTGTAATGAGAAAACATGCGCTCGAGTCTGTCCTGCGCTAACTCCTCTACTCCGAGCTCCGTCATAAGCGAGCGCAGTTCTGCTTTAACTACTTCTGCCTGTGACGCATCGTCAATAACTCGCTCAAACTCAGCAATGTACCCATAACCAGCATTTTTATCTATACATACAGTCGTGTTTTTAGACGACATGCGATACTCGGTGCGCTCGCGCGACCACTTTGCCTGGCACTGGTACCCCGCACCTAAAACCAGTCTATCCAGGTCGTCGAGCGTCATTCCGGACATGGTCGACTCACACTCGATACGCGCGGTGCCGTTAGAACTTGTGGTGTCATCAACAGACGCCTTGAGCACGAGAATGACGGTTCCATTCATCTCACGCGTACGAACAGAAATTTTTTTACCCTCCTCGGCAATTTTCTTAAACTTTGCCGCGTCACTTTCCATAAGTTTTGGTAGCGCCGCTTCGTACAGTTTTCTAATATCACCACCTTCAAAATAGTGGTTGAGTTGTTTGTATGAGTCAGAAACCTTGATTGTGGGATCTGCGGCCTTCATCTTCTTAACCAAGGTATCCGCCGCGTCTTGCGGGCCAAGAAGAGATTTGATTTCAATTTCGTATGAATGCATTAAGGACAGTATAGCCCTCGGTGCTTATGTGGCCCAGTGGACAAAGGTGTGTAGAATGGCTGGATGACTCGTATCTCAATGATTGCTGCCCTTGGAGCCCGGAATCGAGGCATCGGCAAGGAGGGGGCGCTCTTATGGCACCTGCCCGAGGATCTGAGGCGCTTTAAAGCGCTAACCTGGGGACACCCGATGATCATGGGGAGAAAAACCTACGAGTCGATCGGGCGACCCCTTCCTGGCAGAACCTCGATAGTGGTAAGCAGAAATCAGGAGCTACGGCTCCCCGCAGGCGTACTGCGTGCGTCAACGGTAAGTGAGGCTCTCGAACAGGCAAAAAGGATCGATGCAGCAGAATTGTTTGTTATTGGCGGCGGCGAACTCTATGCGCAGCTGCTCCCCTTTGCAGAACGGCTGTATCTCACTTTGGTTGATGCAGATGAGCCTGCGGATGCCTTTTTCCCCGAGTATGCCAACCATTTTACAGTGGTGGAAATGAAAAAAGGCGGGGGAATCCCCGCCTTTGAATGGCTCACACTAGACCGGAATCTGCCGACCCCTCCTTAAACGATATCTATCCCCATGCTTCGGGCAGTGCCAGCAATGATCTTTTCTGCAGCCTCAAGAGAGTTTGCATTGAGGTCCGGCATTTTCTTTTCTGCAATCTCGCGGAGCTGTGCCTTTGTCAACTTGCCTGCCTTAACCGTACCAACTTTGCTAGACCCCTTTTCCAAACCTGAAACTTTCAGAATAAGGCGAGACGCCGGAGAGACCTTGAGAATAAAGGAAAACGAACGATCATCCATCACTGAGAGCTCGACGGGGATAATGTCGCCACGCATATCCTTGGTGCGATCATTGAACTCCTTTACAAATTGTCCAATGTTGACGCCGGCAGGGCCGAGCGCAGTACCAACTGGAGGCGCAGGTGTTGCTGCGCCGCCGGGAATCTGAAGCTTGATTTTCTTTACAACCTTAGCCATAGGTGTGCTTATTCTACTTAAATCTTACGAATTTGCAAAAAGTCGAGCTCGACCGGCGTTTCGCGGCCAAACATCGACACCAGTACCTTGATCTTGCCTTTTTCCTCATCTATCTCGCCAACCTTGCCCTCAAGATCCTTAAACGGCCCGTCAGTAACCACCACCGGCTCACCCACCGAGTAGTCGATCTTGTGTTTTGCGGTCTCCGAAGACATCCGCTTGAAGAGTGAGTCGATCTCCTCTTTCGAGAGCGGAACCGGAACCGTGCCAGAACCAACAAAACCGGTTACGCGCGGTGTATTGCGCACCACGAACCACGATTCATCATCGACAACCATATCGACCAAAATGTATCCTGGGTAGATTTTTTCTTCCGTAGTGGTGCGCTTGCCTCCTACCACCTTTATCTTTTTTTCTGTCGGCACAACGACATTAAAAATTTTGTTCCCCATCCCGAGCGAGTCTATGCGCTGCTTGAGGTTACGCAAGACCGCGTTTTCATACCCTGAGTAGGTGTGGACCGCATACCATGCTCGATCGCTGGTTGATTGTTTGCTCATACGATTAGCGAATGATGAGTTGTTCTAAACCAAACGCGAGGAAAAAGTCTGCCGCTCCGAGCACGAGTGCAACGATGAGCGAAATGCCGATAACGAGCGCTGTGTACCCGACCGCCTGCGCGTAGGTCGGCCAGGTAACCTGTCCGAGCTCGGCGCGGACCGCTCGCAAGTAATTGATGAATGCGTTCATGATTGTGTCGCAGCCCCTCCTATAAAAAAAGCCCTGCGGGGGCTTTTTTTATCGTAGCATCTTCATGCTAACCGGTCAAGAATCCTAACGAATTTCGTAGGTAATTGATACATTTACCACCACCTCATTCTCTCCAACCGGTACTGTCGGAACCGCCCGCGACTCAACGGCACCACCAAAGCCAATTGCAGCATCCTTAGCGTAGTACGGAAGCGGGTATCCGCCAGTGTTCTCGTAGAAACTGACCACCCTGACCAGACGGACATCCAATTGATCAGCGAGCTCTTCAGCCTTGGCGCGCGCCTTTTCAATGGCCTCTTTGCGCGCCTCAGCACGAACTGCATCTCCGTCCTCGTTCGTAAAGTTCGGGCCATACAGCTGCGATATGCCTGCGTCGCCGAGAGCGCTCAGGATATCTCCGACAGCTCCCGTGTCACGAACTTTAACTTCAGAAGTCTGGCTGACCTGATAGCCAACAATCCGCTGTTCATCGTAGATACACGGCGGCGTGTAGCATGGCTGCGGGTAACTGTACTTCGGGCTAACCGAGTAGCCGGTTGTTTTGATATCCTTCTCCTCGATCCCCTTTTCTTTCAGGAGCGCAAGAGCAACATTAATTTTTTTTGTTGCCTCTTCCTGTGCGAGCGAGGCGGTTTTCCCCTCACCCATCACTGAAAACGATATGGTCGCAATGTCAGGAATAATAGTGGCGCTTCCTTCGCCGTCGACGGTAATCACATTACCCATGCTTGGAGTTGCGCGCCACAGATCCATGAACGATCCGATTGCAAGAACCGCAACAAAAACTGAAGCGATGACTAAAAAGAGTGCGCCAAGCTTCTCGATCCGAGAGCTGTGCCAGACGCCGTGCATGCTTGGGGTATCCATACTGATAGACAGGTTTAGCTAAGTGATAAGTACGCTTCCTATTGTACTACGAGTCTCACGATTCAAGTGTGACCGCCATGGCTATGCCCATGATGGGCCTGTGGTAAGCCATTTTTTGCAACAAGAACGCCGAACCATGTCGCGAGCGGGAGTACCGCTGCAAGCGCAACCCCGCCCACTGCCGCACGCAAAATCTCCACCGCAAGCACCTCGCTATTGATGAGGTAGAGCGGGTCGGATGGCGAGAGCGAAAAAAGTAGCATGAGCGGCAACGCTGACCCAACATATGCGAGAACGAGAGTGTTTACCACCGCGCCAAGATGCTCTCTTCCGACCCGCATTGCCCGTCGGTACAAGTCTCGCGCCGAGAGTGCTGCACTTGCAGCGCGGAGCTCTTGAACCGTGAGCACCTGCGTTACCGCAAGGTCATCAATAATACCCAAAATGCCGATGATGAAAGCACCCAACAGCAGCCCTTCCATATTCAGGGTGCCGCCAGTACTTAAGTTAAGTATGGTTGAAGTATCGTCAGTAAACCCAGAGAGGCGCGCCAAAGATACAGACGCGCTGCCAAGAAATATCGCGCCAATGATGGTTACGACGCTGGCGCCAAATGCAGCGGCAGTGTGGCGATTTGCGCCGTGGGTCACCAGCATTGCAAGACCAAGGATTACCGCCGCACTGGTTGTTGCGGTGAGGACCGGTGACGCACCATGTGCAAGTTGAGGCAGCAGCACAAATACGATTACAACGATCGAGATCCCGAGCGAAATAAGCGCGCGCACCCCTATCCATCCGCCGACCAAGATAGTCGAAAATGCAAACAGCAGCACCGCAATAAGGAGAACTGAACGGCGGTCAGCCTCACGCACCGTGTACAGTGGCCCGTCGGACCCTTCCTGCCAGGAGACAAAAAACGAATCGCCTTCGGCAAGCGGCACGCGGTCGTTTGTGATGAAGGCGCGCTCACCCTCATCGGTAATTGCCTCGAGAGTCTGTACGCGGGTGGTTGCCCCGGCCCCCGGGATCTCCACCACTTCGTCGCTGAGAACCCGCTCAACCGTCGCTCGAATAATGCCCGAATCTATTGGGGCACCATCTACCGCCGCACTCGCCCAACTGGTTGACGATGCGAAACAGAAAAGCAAGAACGACACTGCCCAAAAAATTCGAGCTGGTGTTCGGACAGGTTCGCAAAACCGGACTGCTGCTGTGCCTGCTTGACTATCAAACCTGGTATACATACTGAGACATCCTCAATGGTACCGCACTTCGTACAAACTACATGGTGATGGTGGCTTTTGCCACAAACTGACTCATACTGAAAAGCGCGCCTCCCAAGATCAATGCGTCGAACCTCGCCAGATGCAGTCATTTGTCCAAGAGCGCGGTACACGGTTGAAATATGAACCGACTGCCCAGCGCGATGCGCAATAGCAGAAGCAGAAAGTGGCACGGAGGCGCGCTCCAACACTGCCTTGATGCGTGCCCGATCTTTTGTTCTTCGATGCATCTTCCTTACTCAAACACCCACACGGTAGTTTGACAAGCTTCGGCGCTCCCCTATACTAATACTATTGCGAATTAGTCGCAACAAGATATATGATTATCGGATTCTTGGGTAAGGGCGGTAGCGGCAAGACGACTAGTGCGACACAAACAGCACAGCGAGCGGCAGCGAGGGGGATGTCTGTGCTCGCAATTGACGCGGATCACAACATGGACCTGGCATTCAATCTTGGCTGTCAAGAGCCGTTCCCCTATTTCGGCGCGTCGATTGCAGAGCTTCGTAAGTGCTGTGGTCTTGCCCCAGGACAAAACTATCGCGACGCACTCGCAAAAGATTCTTCTCACTCATTCAGCATCACGCCGCCTGACCAGTACATTAAAAAGTATAGTCAAATTGTTCGTTCGAATATTAGGCTGATGGTTGCCGGCCCACACACAGATGAAATACTTTTTGATCAGAGCTGCAGCCACTCTCTAACGACGCCGCTCAAGGTATTGCTTCCCCTCTTCTCACTAAAAGAGAATGAAATTGTTATAGTTGACGAAAAAGCTGGATTAGACGGAGCCGGTACTGGGATACCTTCCGGATTTACCGCTGCAATAATTGTTTCTGAACCGACTGATCACAGCATCAAGGCTGCCTTGGGGATTAAGAAGCTTCTCGACTTTTTCGGAACGCCATATCGGTTCCTTCTTACAAAGGTCCGCTCCGAGGAGGAAGAAAAGAGAGGCAAGGAGGCGTTTCAGCATGACCTGATTGGCAGTATCCCGGCAAACAACGAACCTCTTCGAGAGACGAGTGCGGCATACGATTCAATTATTGCGTTTGGGGGCGAGATAGTTCGATCTGGCGATGCCAGGCTCGAACGGTCTCGGTCTAAGGTCGAGCGAAATCGAGCCTTCCAAACGACACTTACACACTAACTAACACCTTGATATGTCAATGGGTTCCCGTTCAATTGTATATGCCCCGATTACTAGAGGCGGCTTTGAATACATACTCAGCCAATACCCCAATGTTCCGAGGGAGCAAGCGGAGGTACTGTATTCAATACTCACCGATCGGCTAACGACCGAGACGCTCCTCTTTGCTGCACTGATCGACCTCATCGATCGCTACCGGAAGAACGGAAGTGCTTCGTTCAAACTTTCAGCAATTCGCAAAGACAAAAAAGGTAAAGTGCAGACCTACGCGATGGAGCTACTTCATGATGTCATCGTTGAACTTCAAATGGCAGGAAGGGCTATGAAAAAAATTCAGACGGAACTTGGAAAAAACGGAACCATGCTCGCCTTTATGCACTCATGCGAGTCAGCGATTGTTGATACCCAACAAGTAGATTCGTGGCTTGAATCAAAGTCAGAAGAAGAGGCATTGAGAACCAGGCTTGACTGGGAGGGGACTTTTGAAAAGGGAGTCCCGGAAGCATACGCGCTTGAATACGCCGAGTACTCCGAGGCCGATGCTGCGGATGCAGACCGATGCTATCGTATCGCACTTCATGCCGTCGAGCTTACAGGCCTTACAGCACACGAGCTCACGCCTCAGCGGTAGTGTGATCATTGCCGGATGGAATACTGGACAATGCCGCTGCTCGCAGTTTTTGCAGTATCGCTCGTGTCGCTGGTCGGCATCGCGGCCTTTTCGCTCCGCGAGGCGTGGCTCCGAAGCATGATTCCCGTGCTGGTCGGGCTTGCTGTGGGCGCGCTTCTTGGTGACGCATTCATCCACCTCATCCCCGAGTCGCTGGAGTATATCGGAGACGAGCTTGCGTTCGGAGTGACAGTACTCGCAGGTATCGGAACATTCTTTGTTCTTGAAAAGTACCTGCGCTGGCATCATGCGCACCATGCACATGAGATTGAGCATGAGGGTCACACCTGTGAGAACCACGCACCTCGGCACCTTGCACCTCTCGTGCTAGTCTCGGACGCAGTCCATAATCTGGTAGATGGCGCGGTGATCGCTGGTGCGTTTCTCGTTTCTCCATCGCTTGGAATTGCAACCACCGTAGCGGTATTTCTTCATGAGATCCCGCAAGAAATCGCCGATTATGGGCTCCTGCTCCACGCAGGCATGGGGCGCGGACGGGCGTTATTTTATAATTTTCTTTCGGGACTCACTGCCCTCGTTGGTGCACTGTTCGTTCTTGCGGCAGGAAGCGAGTTTCCTCAGCTTGGAGGATACGCGGCCGCATTCACTGCCGGAGCGTTCATATACATTGCGGCGGCGGACTTAGTTCCTGAACTTCAAAGGGCCCGCGGAGGAAAGGCTGCGCTCGCGCAGTCAGCAGCGATACTTTTCGGCGTTCTCAGCATGGTTCTACTGGCGCTGTCTGAATAGCTGAACAGGCCAGTAGATTAAAAGCGGGGTGAGCCAGGTGACACTATCCAACACTGACTTGAAGACCACCTCGTGAAGCCGCATCGGCTGATCAACAAACTCTATAAAAAGAACCAGCACGACAAACGCGACGCTCATCGTATATGCAGCAACAGATGAACGATGTCGTAGTGTTCGAATCATCCAAACAACCACAAGCGCAGATACTAAATGGAGCACCGCATGCCACGCAATAAGGTCGGTGCAGTACCTGCCAGCATCCGAAATACCATACCGCACAATACATTCCGAGAGTCGCGCGCTGTACACATCGCTCCCCCACGGGTACAGTACCGCTGGCACCTGCTCAAAAAAGTTAAATGCCGGCATGCTGGAGCGGGAGCTGCTCGGTCCGCGGAACGATGATTATGGTCCTCACCACCCATCGATCTTTAACCTTTTTCATTACACACACCGTATCAAGCGAACCACGATACTCGGGCGAGTATTGCTTTACGGTCCGCCACACGCGTGCGGCGGTCTTGCGATCAAGGTGGCGTGCAATCGAGGCATGCAACTTTCTCCCCTCAAGCGGTGCCCGCGGAAGCCAGCGGACCTCTGCATTCAGATGACGAATCAGCGAGCGAACAAAAGTGATTGCTTCGGAGCGCGGTGCCATATCCCAATACATTGTTTTAAACCCGAATCGGCCAAATCCTTTTAAAGTGTACCGTGGTGCTGAATGCGCTCGGGCGAACGCGCGGAGTTCCCGCTCGACTTCAACAATACCCATAAGCCCGCATTCAAAGGGCGGCTTGATCGTGATATGCGGCGGCGAGTTCCGCTTGGGGAGCGGGATCCGATGCGTGTCCTTGAGCGCACGAACAATGCGCGCATGATACCGTTTTGCATCGCCCGTGAGCAGGTGTGCAATAAAGTACTTCACCTTACTCCAGTATACGCGTTTCAAGCGCCGGTGTTGAGCCGCGCCGCACTACCAAAAACTGGACGCGCCCGATAAGTTGGCCACGGGCAGTCTCGACATTAACTCGCCACTCGGCAGGAAATACCAATGCTTTTTCAGAGTACCCGCGGTACCCGCCGTCTCTCCCTCCGGAAATTGGAAACGAGATGGTTGAGGCAGTAATCCACTCATCAACCGATGCATCAAAATATTGCCACTCATGAACCACCGCGGTATTGAGCGCCGTCGGCGCAAAAACCGAACTGAACACAAAGACCGAGTCTGTGGGGCCAATGGTTACGGTACGACGAAAAAAACGAACATACCACGGCTCAGGCTCTGCCGTAACTTGATACTCGCCATCTACCCGCTCAACCAGATGGTACACGCCGATATCTTTAAGCGCGAGCGGAATCGGCGGCACCAAGTTAAGAAGGTAGAGAGAGGAAATGGTGATGTAGATCCCCGCCACCCCTGCCGCAATACCCCGCCATGAGCCGCTAAAGCGGTGTCTCCCTATAAGAAATAGAAAGAACATATATACGGAAAAGGCAATAAGCGCGGCAATACCGCTAAGGAAAAAAACGCCGTCCCCCATCGAGCCGGTAAAAATCGGCAACGAATATATGGAGAATGAAAAAAGGCAAAAGAACAAGAGCGCCGCCTGGTAGGTAAGCCGCTGCTGGTATGAACGGAGAAATTCGTTTACCGCGATGAGGATGACAATGAGTGCAAGGAAGGGCCAACTGGTCCAGAGTGAGCCTGATTGCGAATAAAAAATAAGAAAGCCAGAAAACATGCCGCCAAATGAAAACTGCGCAAGGAATGGCAACCAGCGGCCTGCCGACTGCAGCCACACAAACCGTCGCGGATAGCTTGCAATAAGATGCAACACTGACATCGCTACCAACACCGAGGTGAGATGTCCGTAGAGCACAAGGTTTGATACCAAAAGGTCTATCCGCTTCAAAACCAGTGAATCGATAACGAAACCGGCTATGAATGAACCGATGGACAACTGATGTTCATACCGAACGACAAACTCCTTGGCACGCTCTAGCCGCATGCGCAAAGTATAGCGCAGCAGCTGAGATAAACTTTACACAGCAAAAGGCAAAACGAAGTGGGTATTGTTACCTGTAGGTCGCCTCATTACGAAACTCTATTTTCACAATAACGATATTTGAACCATACAACGAGTAGACAATGCGGACATTTCCCCTCCTAACACGGAATAAATTTCCTCCCCCTTTCAACTTCTTGATATCAAGGCTTTTAGTGTCATCTGCATATAGCTGCTCAATAACTATCTGGATGGTCTTTCTATCCCTTTTTGAGAGTTTTTTGAGAAATTTAGTGACCCTGTCCATGCACCCTTACCCAAGCCGTGCAAGTGCCTGTAGTACATCCTGAGCGGGAACACCGTTTTTGCGAATTTTACTGAAATCAATCACAGTTTCCCAACTTCCTTCATCTCCCCACACATCTGCCGGAACAATGTTGAATACTGGGCGAGAGCGACGAAGTACGGTGAAGGACTGGTTCTTCTTGACAGCAGTAATATACTTTTCTGTATTCTCACGAAATTCTCTTAGTCCAACTGCGTTGATTTTTGTGGCCATGCAGTAAGATTATCTTAAGATAATCTTACTGTCAAACCCATTAATGATGAGGTGGAAGTTATCCTAAAACCTCATAGTATATCCTCATTAGAGGAACGAACTGACTATCGAAAAAAGCTCCGGAAACTCAGACCCAATAAAGTGTCCCCGATTTTCAAATTGATAAAAGCGAGCTTTAGGAAAAAGCTCTTTATATTTTATAAAATCAGAAATCGGTACTATTCGATCATCAGTGCTATGAAAGAAATGGAACACGGAATCATAGTTGGTCACAATAGAAGCAGGGAGAGCGAAATCACTTTCAAGATACTCCCCCATTGCTTCCTGAATGCGGCGCCGCGACAAAAAATACCCCGGCTACTCGTATTGGAAGTGTGTTAGAGATCAGTCGCTTTAGAAGTGCGATTCCACCTGCCGAGTGAGCCACAAAAAATGACGCCATCAGTAAGAAATGGGACAAGTTTATCAAACCAAATCCTCCACACCTCATAACTTGGGTTTTCCTTGAGAGACATTTTAATGTAAAACACCTCATGACCAATAGAAAATTTAGCTTCCAATACCTCCTTCCAATCATGTGGAAATTTAAAATCCGTTGGCGATACCTCCTTATTTTTTAGGTACTCAACAAATGCTTAGTGCGTTTTGTGCAATCCACCAGCTCCACCACAAACAACAATCTGTGCCATGTGCGCGAGAGACGGGACTTGAACCCGCAACCTCCGCCGTGACAGGGCGGCGCTCTAACCAGTTGAGCTACTCCCGCAAGTGAGAGAGAAAGTACTCGCTTGCGGATACTTTTCTCGAGTGCAGCGGGAGCAGGTTTCCTTACTCCCGCAAATTTACTCAGCACAACGAAAGAAGCGGGCCTTTCGTGGCCCGCTCAATGTACCTTAGAGAAGCTGATTTTTCAACGCAGCTACGCCTTTTCTTCCTCAACTGTCTCCGCCACTGCGGCATCGGGCTCTATCGGCGACTCGTCCTCCGTCGCAGCAACCGACTGAACCCCGGCAGTTGAAAGCGATACATTGACCATATTGCGGAGCTGGCGGCGGATCTCGCGGCTCGCTTTATCGCGGATATAGTAGAGTTTCGAGCGACCGACCTTAGAACGGCGGATGATCTCGATCTTGTCGATGAGCGGCGTATAGAGCGGAAAGACTTTCTCTACTCCAACCCCCGAGAGTGTGGCACGAACGGTAAAAGTGGCTCCGATCTCCGTACCGTGCTTCGTTGCAATAACCAGCCCCTCAAAGACCTGGATGCGGGTCTTGCCCTTTTCTTGTATCTTCTGGTGGACACGCACCATATCCCCTGCGCGGATGCCGAGGTTCTTGCGCTCGTCCACCCCGACTGGGGTCAGCGATTTGGTATCTACTGCAACAGCCATAGTTGCTCAAAAGTACCATGTCCGCAGCAATTTCGCAAACGATGCCTCGTTCACCTTCGATACTCAACCAAGAGCGAGTCGGCATAGGCAAGGTCGGGAGGCAACGGAGATTCAAAGGTCTTTTGGGCCCCTGACGGGAGCGAAATGGTGAGTCGTCGCGCATGAAGGGCAACCCGCGAGAGCCCAAGTATGCAGAGGCGGGTTGGAGCATACAGGTGGTCACATACGATCGGGTGTCCAAGCGCCTGCAGGTGGACCCTGATCTGATGGGTCCGACCAGTCTTTGGTTCCGCCTCAACAACGCTCACTCGTTCGCCAGATTCAGGGTCAGCGGCACGACGCGCCACGCGCCATGTGGTAACTGCAGCGCGCTTCATGTTTTCAGTACCGCGCGCAACACCCCAGCGCGGCGGGACGCTCTTAATGCGCACGATTTCGCGCTCAATGCTCCCGTAGTCCTCCTTCGGGTGCCCGTACACCAACGCCCAGTACAATTTTGAGACCATTCGATCCTGAAATTGTTTTTTGAGGAACGCGTGTGCCGCAACCGTCTTTGCAAGAATCATGACACCACTGGTAGTGCGATCGAGTCGGTGCACAATACCAGGGCGATCAATACTCTCACCCTGCGGAGAGACCCACGGCTCGCCAACCCCCTTCAGTGCCGGGTAGTGGCGGACTACCCACTCCGCAAGAGTCGGCTCGTCCGTTCTTCCGTCCGAGTGTACGATCAAGCCTGCCGGCTTATCGACAACCAGGACAGCATCGTCCTCATACAACACCAACGGCTCCATCACTTACCCATTCTACGTTGCCGCTTCTGAAATTGCTCGATGATGGAAAAAAACTCATCTTTCGAAAAGGCTGGCCAATAAGTCGGGCAAAAAAAGAGTTCGCTGTACACACCGCCCCAGGTTAGAAAATTAGAGAGCCGCTGCTCCCCTCCCGTTCGGATAATCAAGTCAGGATCAGGCATCTTTGCAGTCCACAAATTGTCTCGAACGGACTCTTCAGTAATTGGGACACCCGCCGCAGCCGCACTCGCAGCTGCGGCGACTATCTCAGCCCTGCCGCCGTATGAGAGGCCAAACCAAACGGTAAGCGGTGTGTGTGTGCTGGTCCGCTGCTCAATATCGGAAAAAATCTTCTGCATCCGCTCAGGAAACCGATTCTTCTCCCCCACGATACGAATCCGCACCCGCGCAAGGTCTCCACCCGCGACCACCCCCTGCTCAAAGAGTTCTGCAATCAGCTCAAACAGATACTCGATCTCCTTTTGATCACGCTTCCAATTTTCTGTTGAAAAGGCATACAGAAACAACGAGCCAATGCCACCGCGTTCAAGCGCCCATGCAACCACGCGCTTCAGCGTTTCGGCACCGGCGCGGTGCCCATCCCACGGCCGCATACCCCGCTCCTCAGCCCAGCGGCGGTTCCCATCCATAATGATGCCGATAGAGAGCGGAGCGCCCATAGTGCCTCATCCTACACTACTCAAAGAACCTCAAATGGTATACAGTCTGGTTTGGGCCCCATAGCTCAATGGATAGAGCTGCGGACTTCTAAGCCGTCGATGTTGGTTCGATTCCAGCTGGGGCCACAAGACCAAAAAAAACAAAAACCGCTTCGTACACTTGCGGTTGATGGGTGTGCTGTTGTAGAGAATCTAGTTTCGTACTATCGTTACCAGGCGGGCGATTAGCTCAGTTGGTAGAGCAGCGCTTTTACACAGCGAAGGTCACAGGTTCGAGTCCTGTATCGCCCACAAAACTACTGAACCCCGACCATGCGTCGGGGTGATTTAGTTTGTATGGTGAGACGGGAGGAGAACGCCGGAGCGCAGTGAGCCGCTTCGGCGAAGCGCGAGGTGGTGGCCAGCGCAGGTATGAGCGAAGGCGAGTATCTGACGCGCGGCCGAGTCCTGTATCGCCCACCCGCTACCGCTTTCCGCCTTTATGCGGGTCTGCAAC
>JAYOEC010000001.1:94793-115375 GCA_038106525.1 Minisyncoccota bacterium
CGAGTCCTGTATCGCCCACCCGCTACCGCTTTCCGCCTTTATGCGGGTCTGCAACCTTGAATGCTGGCAACGCCCCAGCCTCAAAATCAACGAGGCGAGTCTGGTAAGTTTCAATCAGCTGATCAAGCTTCCCTTTCGTGAGCGATACCGGCTGCGGACGCACTTCTGACCCTGCACCAATCAGGTTGCCGGTGGTGATCCCAAAGTAAAAGTATCCGGCATACCCGATGACTCCAAAACCCACCAGGACAGCGAGAGAGAGCGCAAGCATCCAATCACGAGCGGGATGCGGAGAGCCAAGAGACTTGCCAAATACGATGAGTTGTTCAAGGTTCATGGTGTCGCCTGTTTTGAACGAGCAAAAGAAATTGTGTAGGTCCCAAACCATCCGCTATCTGCAGCTTCGAGTTCGACTTTCTCCACAAAGGATGCGCGCGGAAGAGACTCGAGTGCGGTTATAAACGCGACCTGTGCCGAAAAGGTACCGCGTGCAGCGACCACCACCACTAAACGATCGTGATGTATGTCGCCAGAGTCAGAAACTGTAGCGCTTGAAATAGCGGCGGTCACCCGTGCGCGCCGCGCAACCCCTTCGACAAGAGCGAGTGTCGTAACAGCGTCATCGGATTGAGCAATGAACTGCTGGAGGAACTCGCGCTCCGCGCGTGTGTCGGAGAGAAACCGCTCTGCGACACGGACAAACTCATCACGGCTCTCGAGCGTTTTAATGGTGCTGCGCAATTCTTCTATGTCGTGTGCGGTGCCCTGAATCACGATGGTGAAATACCAAAAACCCCCTGCAGCCGCAAGCAGAAGGCCAATCGCTCCAGCAAGTGAGAGTGCGCGCATCATGGATGTTCTTTCGGAATAAACAAAATCGAGATCGAGAACGAGTTATTCGTCTCGGCAACCAGTGCCGAGACAGGAAGATCAGCCCGAGCCACCCCCGGGACGGCACGGAGCGCTGATACGAATGCAGTCAATGCTGAGCGCGTCGCCGCAACTCCGACAAGCGAAACTTGGAGGCCATCTGCCTCTTCAGAAATCCGCACCGCGTCAACCGATATGCCCGCAGAGACTGGGGCAAGAATCTCCGCAAGTCCCCCTGCAATCTGCGGTTCGCGCGCTGAATCAGTTAAGATCTCTGCGGTTTCCTGAAACGCCACGACTTGCGCCTCTGGACCGCCTTCGGCACGCACCGCCGCAAGTTGTGTAAGCGTCTCTGCATATCGCGCAGCCTCGCGCGCATCTGCAGAGACCGCAACAAAAGTCGGCACCAGGAGCACTGCGCCGATACCGAACATAAGTGCACACAACACCGAAAACAGTGTGCCAAGCGCGAGATAATACTCGAGTGTTTGGCGCCGCTTCTGCTCGTTAGGGATCAGGTTAATCATGATTCATAAAGAACACTCTTCAGCGCAAGCCCGATTGCCGGCGCATACTCGAGCGATTCATTGTAGGGCATGGCAGGAACATACTCGTTCAAAGAAAATGCCTTGTGCCAGACCGCACCAGGAACTACTGGTATCTGAAGCGCATCCGAGAGATATTCGGGAAGCCCGCGCATATTTACATTACCGCCGGAGACAATTATTTTTTCAATCAAAGATCTCGGCACGGCATCGTTCTGCGGTCGGTTCCAATACTCGAGGTGGCGCACCAGCTCGTCGCGGATAACTGAGACAGAACCGATGACTGCCTCGACCACATCTGCATTATCCTTGCCCATCAAAAAACCGCGTTCATTCTTTAACTGTTCTGCCGCAGCCTCATCAATCGAAAACTTTTTCATAAGCGCGGCAGTGAGCGAGTCGCCACCGAGCTCGAGCGTTGCCGTGTACGACACCACGCCATGGTCGACCACGGCAATACGCGTCGTGGCGCGGCCCATATCGACCACCATTACCACTCGATCTCGATCTGTCGTTGGAACCACTGCACGAGCAAGTGCATGTGACTCGATTTCAAGCGACCGGAGCTCCACCCCCGCCCGCGCAAAGGTGTCTAGGTACTGCTCGATGATCCGGCGAGCATACGCAGTGACCGCAAGCACGGTCCCCTGCGATGAACGGCGAACCACCTCGAAATCAAAAACAATTTCAGCGGGCGGGAGTGGCACATGCGCTTCGAGATCAAATTCCACCGCCTCTCTCAACGACTGCTGCTGCGGTGGCGCGATAACTTGATACAAAAACGCCTTCTTTTCTGAGAGCGACGCATGCGCAACGCGCATTCGATGTTTGAGTCGAAGCGAGCGCACAACCTCGGTAACGGCGTCTGGCTTTTCAAGCTCCCCGGACTGAAACGCGCCGTCCGGAAGCGGCACCTCGGCATACGCGCCTGCGGCAAGTCCGGCACCGCGGCGGACAAAACTGGCACACTTTACTGATCCGGAAGAAATATCAACACCGAACGCCAGCGGCGCAAGCACCGCTGGCGGCACCACAAAGCCGCCAAACCATAATTGCATGCATTCATTATACGCGCCGAATGCGCTACCTCATCAGATACCCGCAACGCGCCACACTGCCCACCCAAGCGCAATCAAGACGAACAAAACCGTACCGATATTCAGTGCTCGTTCGGCGCGCGAGAGTGCTTCTGCATTAAATGCATACATAATGTAGGCAACTCCAAAAAATCTAATAGCCCGCGCAACCAGCCATGCGCAGGTAAAAAAGAGAAGGTTTGCAGACAAAAATCCTGCTGCAATAACCACTGGTGCATTGGGGATTGGGGTCAGTGCGGCAGCAAAGGAGAGCACGGTGGCATGATCCTCGAATAGGAACGCCATTTTCGAAACAAATTCGGACCGATCTGTGACTGCGGCAAAGTAGGTGCCGAGATAATCAAACGCAAAAAAACCTATGGCGTACCCAGCAACCGCGCCCGCAGTCGAGGAGAGTGTAGCGATCGCCGCAACCCATGCCCACCGTGTACGATCTGCAAGCACCATTGCGGCAAGAAACGGATCGACCGGGAGCGGGATCAGAAACGATTCGGCAAATCCTAATAGCGCAAGCCATGGCTCAGCTTTTCGCCGTTGCACCAACCCCTTGAACCACAGCCAGTAGCGGAGCGCGTGGGTCTCAAGTACGCCAAGATAGCTCATACTTACCTGATCCGGCTTCCTGGCTGAACCGTTATTTCTGGCGAAAGGAGTGAGAAGGTTTCGCCCTCCCCCACTGCCATAATCATTCCGTTCGAAACCAGACCGCGAATGACGCGCGGCTCAAGGTTCGTAACGAATGGAAATTGTCTCCCAACGATCTCCTCAGGTTTCTTGAATGTCGCAATCCCCGAGATGATCTGACGGCACGAGTCCTCGCCAAAATCAACTTCGAGCCTGAGCAGCTTGTCCGAGTCTGGAACGCGCTCGGCATGCTTGACCGTGCCGATGCGGATTTCAACTTCTTTAAATTGATCAATCGTGAGTGCCATGGCGTTTGGTAAGAAAGCTATTAAGGATGATTGCAGCGGCCCGCGCATCAACGAGCGCCTCTCCCGTATGCGCGCGCGCCTCCTGCGAAGTGTACTGTTCCGGTTCAAAGTGCATTGTAACAGGCGCCTCGCGGCCAAGCTGCTCGGCAAAAAATCGGATATTTTTTGCAATCGGATTATCTCCATCGCCCATTGCCTGGCGCGACTCTCCCACCACCACCTCGCTCACCCCCTCGTCCGCAATCATTTTAACGATATCACGCATAAGTGAAGCATTATTGGGCAGCACCGCTTTAGGAAAGGCAACTGAGCCCGATTGGTCTGTAATCGCAACTCCGACGCGTTTCAAACCATAGTCAATCCCCATGAGCCGTGACATTATTTATCAGTGTAGTGTTTTTTGCCGTCCGAGGCAAAACGCGGTAGTATCACCTCTACGGAGGAGTGGCAGAGTGGTCTAATGCACCTGTCTTGAAAACAGGAGTCTGGGCAACTGGACCGTGAGTTCGAATCTCACCTCCTCCGCTCGTAGTTAGTTTTATCGGACCTATGCCGAGTCCTGTGTTTAGGCCGTATTTTGATTGCGGTACAACACGCGGAAACGACTGGCCGTCTCGTGCTAGAACTTCCTGCCGCTAAGTCCGGGTTGGTCGGAATAACCTCGTTCTCCTATGGCTTTTCGACCCGTCTCGAGCGCATCTTTTTCTTTAATCTTTGATGTAACAAATTTCATTAGAAAGAAGTCTACCCATCTTAAAGTCCACCCCCATTTTCTCAGGGAGGATCTTTATATCATCAGTTGGACTTGCCCAAATTATTTCGGAGATCTCATGGGCGTGCGTTCGAATCAGGTTCTCGCTGTTTAGGTAATCTGCCCTGTTTAACACTTCAAAGAAGAACTCTATGGGCTGAGTGTCTCTCCCATCAATAAAAGTATTGATATACAACAATCTGCCTATCTCTGGCCTTACGCCTAATTCCTCTATTATTTCTCTGTTCATACACTCTTTCACATCTTCGCCAAACTCCAAGTGACCACCCGGGAGAGCGGCAAAGCTAGTGTCGTGCGCATGGCGCACCACCAACAGTTTCCCTTCATGCAAAATGATCGCTCTGCAGCGAATAACGAATTTCTTTTCTTCCTCCATATAGCCATTGTATCGCTTCGCGGAGATAATGTAATTGATACCTCCAGAGTAGTCAGAAAGTGACACAGGAAAGGGTGTCTCGCTCATGTCACTATTCCACTATAAATCTAATCGTCCTTTATAAACACCTCGCCGTCCTTAAGCGTCACGATCGTCGCCCCTCCTTCTCGAAGTGTTTTTACGCAGAGTGGTATTTTTTGAGCCCACTCCTCCTTGCTGTCTATGTGTGGAATTAGATAAAAATCTATTAGACCTAAGCCGATGAATGGATTCGTTGCTTTCGAATATCCACTAGGTATAACTGTTGCGTCGTCTACTATTTCTGTTCCAGAAAGATTTGTTGTAGCTGCAATTAATGCAGCTGAATATCCTGCGTATACCAATTTTGACTCCTTGATCATTTCCACCCCAACGGTGTTGAAGCCAGATTCAATCATGGCACGATTTAAAATGAATGCGCTACCACCACGGATCCAGACCATCGATTTTCCTTCGAGGTAATTTCTCAGTCCATTTGGATTTAAGAAAAAATCTCTTAAATCCAATTCCTCAGCAGTAAACCCAAGCAATCTCAAGTTTTCGATTTCGGTCTGAACTCTATCTTTCCTATGGTCATCAGGCTTGTTGTCCAGTCCATTGGCTATAACGGCAACATTTTTGTTCTCTCCACACAGAGAGACCAGTTTTTCTGTATCGTTACCAAGTTTCTGAGATGACAAGTATAACTTCATACCTCTGGACTCAAATGAGCAGATACCTTCGAGAGATAGCCCGGGGTCGGTTCAAACCTCGAATTTCCATCCTTTATCATTAACCTTACCGAGTCAATAATTTCCTGCCCAGGATACTCAGAGGCCATTTTTGTAAGGAGAATATTTTTCACTCGCGAAAGAAGGAAATTGTATGCTTCTTCGCTGCTTGTATTCAGGGAATTCAGCAACCAGGCTATTTTAACAACATTAGATAACTTCCTATACAGAGAATTTTTTCCTTTCCCGTATTCGATACTTAGAAGTAGATCAACAAGCACTTCCACCTCGGAAGGCAGGATATCAGATAAATAGTGAAGAATGTCATCAATTTTTAGTAACGAGGCACTATGCGCATATGTCGTTGCTGTAATGATATTTACGCAGGTAAGTTTTCTTATTTCACCGTCGTCATCTGTTGAACCCAGCATGTCTTTAAAAGCGTTTTCATACTCATTGAGATTATCGTGATCTGTGCGTTGCGTATGTATTGGGAAAAACGACTGAACATCGTCGATGTCGACTTCGCTGACATTTCTCCACCCAACAAGCATGGAAGTTGCCAATGAAAAATCATAATCTAGTGATCCTGTACCGAAAACAATATCCTCTAGATCTATCAAATACACTTTGTCTCCAACGACTATGGTGTTGCGTGGTAAGAAATTTCTGTGCAGGACTGAAGATTCGCACAGCTTTCTTTGTGTATCACTAACTTCCTGCCACGAAAGCACATTCTTTCTGCCAAGATAAAACAACTCATTGCAATCCGGTCCAACATATTCAGAAAGAATGCCCCCTTCCTCTGAATTAACGGTATAAACATCAGGAACCACAGCAACTAACTCCTTCTCACTGATTGTTGTCCCCTTGATTAGAGCGTTGAGTTTTGTGGCGTTCTCTTTTTCTTTGCGTATTCGTTGCAGTAGTCCCCACTTTAATACGTATTCTTTATCTCCAAATCTAAAAACACACAGTTTGTTGCCTGGATTGAAAAGCCAATTGTTCTTAAACGAATATTTTTCAGGATTCCTAGCAATCACATTAACTGCATCCTGTAGTGAATCTCCCTTTACTTCTTCAATCTTGTGCTCACAATGTGGCTGATGCATCGATACGAACGCGTTAGCAATATCCGACATGTCTTCAAACCGACTATAATCATGAGTTTGACCCTCAATGCCTACGACCGGGATCATGTCTGTAATAAGGTTCCCAACATCCACCAGACTTCCTTGAGGATCCCCGCGAGCTTGAACACACATGACACTTGCGGCTTTGGCGGAATGTTCAATCAGAGTCTTTAAATTTATACCTCTGTATTTAGCGTATTCAATTGGTAAACCGTACCCAACTATTGTTCTTGGTCGTAACTCACCGTTAACCGTGCCTTGAAGAGCTGAAACGAATCCGGCAGATTTCGCCACCAGCGAATAACTCCGTAGATTCTTCTCTTTTATTAGATTAGACAATCGGCTAATCTCTTTTTCAAAATCTATATCACTATTCTCTGTATCCCAGTGGGAGTAATAGAACTCTGACATCGGGTAGCTTTGCTTCAAGCAATTGCTCATTTCCTGTACCCATTTCTTGTTTCCTGGACTGTTTCCGCCAAGTATTATCAGGTGGTGTTTTTCCATTCTACTTAGCCTTCTTAATGGTGCTCATTGCGATACCAACGATTCCATCTTTGTCGAGCTTATAGTGCTTTACCAAATCGTTGACAGGTCCCGATGTTCCCTCCATAAATCCGTGTCCAGCAACGATTTTTGGTTTCGGGATATCAGGATTTTCTAAGATTGCACCACTAACAGAGTCTTTAAGGATGTCAGGATTACCATTGTAAACAGTAAGTATCGGGGTACTGGTTTCAAGTAGGTTCGGCAAACTTTTTGAGAGAGAGCTTTGATTAACTACGTTAATTACGGCGGTTGGAATCCCGTAGGTAATTTCTATTTGCTTTGCAGCTTCAACGGCATTTTCCAACATGAAACCGCTCGCGATTATCGTAAATTTAGGAGCCCCATCAGGTTTGTGGACGTAATAAGCGTCCGTTGATTCTTTATCGGAATCATTTCTTTCAAGTCTTACCGCACCTCTGTGAAGACGAATATAGCTAAGCCCCACATTCTCAGACAAGGCCTTTGAGTACACATTATATAGGTCGACTGTATCCGCTGGCTCATAAACTTTTACTCCCGGCATGTGGAGTAAGGCACCGGGTTGGCCAACAGATTGATGGGTTCTCCCGTTTTGACCCTGGAATATTCCTGCGTTTTCGCCGCTTATTAATATATTGCTTTTCCCTTGAGCTGCTGCGTTTATTTGATCCATTGCGCGATACAGGAAAGCATCTCCGTAGCACACATATATGCGTGATTCGGGGCTTTCAACTGAAATGCCGTGGGCCATCGCTATCGCATGCTGCTCACGAATCCCAGTATCAATAAACCGTGCGAACTTTTCCATCCCCTCCTTTAAAACGATGTCCTTTCTGAGCAGGTCAGGAGTAATTATATAAAAGGATGTGCTCTCCGGGTTTTTTAGGATCCTATCCTTTAACTCAGAAAAATAACGAGCTTGGCCTTCTTCCAAATTAGCTCCCGATGATTCGCCATGTTTTATTTGATATATGTCACTGACGTCTTTGGGTGTGAAAGATTCCGATCGCTGTGGCGATTTCACATAATTTCTGGCGGTTTGAGTGGCGGATTCAACAGTGACTCCTTTTTCTTCAAGTTCCTTTGTTAATCGTACGATTGCAGCATCTACCACACTCTTATCTTTAACAGAACTTAATGTATGGTACCCGCTGAAGTGCTCCTCGCTGCCTTCCACGCCGTATCCCTTTATCGTGTTTGCGATTACTAGTGTCGGTTTTTTAATATCTCTGAGCTTGCCGTAGACCTGTAATATCTCGTTGATGTCATGACCATCTTTTATGATTTGGACGTCCCAACCATAACCTTTCCAAATAGTTTCAAGATCTGATGCAGAGTCGGATTCCTTTGTTGGTCGCGATAGTTGCTTGCCGTTTTTGTCAATGATGCATATTAAATTTTCCAAACCCAATGAAGCCCCATGTCTCGCCGCTTCGCTGACATTTCCTTCTTGTTCCTCACCGTCACCAAGGAAAACTATTATTTTATTGTGCAAGCCTTTGTTTTTTGATTCGATCGCAGATCCAACTCCATAGGACAACAACATCCCGAGGGATCCGCTTGGCGTAACATCAACACCAGGGGTTTCATGCATGTCTTCATGCCCCTGCAGTCGAGAACCTAACTTACGATAAGTAGCCAATTCATCCCTTTTTATATAGCCCATCAATGAAAAAATAGGGTACCTGATAGGACCCTCGTGCCCACGAATTAATATCTTATCGCGATTGGGATTCTTAGGATCATTGGTGTCAAACTGGAAAATCCCGCCGAAATACATCGCAGTTAAAAGCTCGACAGAAGAAAGGCTGCCGCCTATATGCCCATTATTTGCAGTAGCAATGGTCTCAAGCGCATCTCGCCTAAGGAAAGAGGCTATGTCTTCTAGGTCTTTTACTCGCTCGTCGATCTCTACAGACTCGCTCTTATTGTGTACGCTAGGTTTCTCGATAACCATTTTTCATATGCAAGCTAGTTGTAGAGGCAATTATATAGTGTATTTATTATACCATGAGTGAAGTGGCTCTTGCATGGTGGCAGGGAAACATTGACAGGAAATCAAAGTCAATTTATATTGTACGTAGCCTCGAAATGGTTTCGGAGAATACATCAAGCTCTTTGACAGTCCGCAAAAGGAACAAGTGGCGTCAAAAGAGCAGTAGAAACTCAACATTCATGACTTGTAAAAGTTACGATACAGGAAAGGAGTAAAAACATGAGCAAGGAAAAGAAGCACACCATCTTGACTGGCGACCGACCGACGGGCCCTTTGCATTTGGGCCACTACGCCGGCTCGCTGTGTCGGCGAGTGGAACTTCAACACACACACAAGCAGTTCATCATTATCGCTGATGCGCAGGCGCTCACGGACAACGCTAAAAATCCAGAGAAGGTTCGCAAGAACATCCTCGAAGTGGCGTTGGACTATCTTGCCGTCGGCATCGATCCAAAGGTGACGACCATCTTCATCCAATCGCTCGTGCCGGAGCTTGCTGAACTCACGATGTACTATCTCAATCTGTTGACGGTCTCGCGTTTGCAGCGCAATCCGACCGTCAAAGACGAGATCAAGCAACGCGAGTTTGGTGCGAGTATTCCGGCTGGCTTCTTGATCTACCCAGTAAGCCAGGCAGCAGACATCACTGCTTTCAAGGCGGATACGGTGCCTGTGGGTGAAGATCAGTTGCCGATGATCGAGCAGACCAACGAGATCGTGCGTAGCTTCAATCGCACCTACCAATCTTCGGTTCTTGTCGAAGCAAGAGCGTTGCTTTCCAACGTCTCGCGTCTCCCTGGAACCGACGGTATGAGCAAGATGTCAAAGTCGCTCGGTAACGTTATCTCGCTTTCTGATAGCGCCGATGAGGTGCGTCAGAAGGTAAAGATGATGTATACCGACCCGAAACACCTTCGCGTGGAAGACCCTGGCACAGTAGAAGGCAACCCGGTATTCGCATACTTGGATGCATTTGATCCGGACAAGGAGGCTCTCGAAGCGATGAAGGACCACTACCGCCGCGGCGGTCTTGGTGACGGCAAGGTTAAGCAGCGACTTCTGGAAGTTCTTTTGGCGGAACTCAACCCGATTCGCGCTCGTCGCGAGGAATTTGCCAAAGATCCGGCTGGAATGATGCGTATTCTGAAAGAAGGAACCGAAGCAGCTCGCAAGGTTGCTGCGGAAACCCTCGAAGAAGTACGCAAGGCCATGCGTATCGACTACTTCGCAAACGAGTAAGGGAGGCCTGTTATGTCTGAGGTCGTTCGTGTCGTGAAAGCGATGAGAATGATGCTTGGGAAAACAAAACGAACCCTGACTCGTTCCCAGTTCTTTCTCTGGTGGTTCCAAGTCGAGATCACACTTCCATTATCAAGGCCGACTGTGTCATAAGCACTTTCGGGCCTTTTTCTTTTCTCCAAATTTATTCGCAATCGCGGTGTTTTTACAACGCCCTTAGGTGCTTCTAGAGGTATAGAGACGGGAATAGAGAGTGATCTCACTCCACCATCACCACGCCTTGCGTGATCTTGATGCGGGATTTGAAGCAGCCCATGAGCTCGCGCTTCTCAGGCGGTGCGCCCTTCCCATACCGAATACTTTTTATTGGTAACACTGTTATTTTATGATGTTACAATTAGAAAATGAGACTCAAGGTCGCCATTATCGTCATTATTTTAATTCTTATCGCCAGTAGCAGTTATTGGTATTACACGGAACAAATGGAGTTTTCAGAAGACACTCAAGCTACCTTAGATGAACAGCGTCAAAATTGTATTGATAAGTATGGCACAAAAGAAGATCCTCTAGGTCTCTCTCCTAACGCGGATCCTCGTTTGGCCGAGTGCTTGAAGCAGGTTGATCCTCAAGATCCTTTAGGTATTTTGTGATTCGAGAATCGGAGATGAGTTAGAAGTAGGTAGACCCGAAGACCTTCGGACGCATCCTAATAAGATGCTAAAAAACCTTACGGGGATTGACCTGCAAAGTTTGAATCCCGAGTAGCCCGCCAAGTCGAGCGCGGTTCTTGCGCTCGAAACGGATCGCTTCTTTCAGTCTGCTTCTGCGACTATAATAAGGGTGTGAATCCGGAAAACGACGCACTAAACAGAACTTGGTTTTTAGGCGGCCCACCTCGTGTGGGTAAGACCATCTTGGCTTTTGCCTTGGCAGACAAGATACGAGGCCATGTTGTTTCAACAGACAGCATTAGGAATGCAGCCAAGAAAGCGCATTCAGATAATGGGGATGATTTCTTCATCATAAATAGAACGGAAAATGTTCCTGAAGAAGAATGGCTTAAGAACCATCTAGAGCAACCCCAGGTTACTGTCGATTATCAAAACAGAGAATCAAATGCCATATGGCCTTCGCTGGTTTCTTTCTGTAATAGTTTTTGCGAGGATAACGCAGTCCATGTAATTGAAGGTGTGGCCATACTCCCGTCTCTTGTGTCCGAAATGAAAAATAGGCCGGCTCATGTCGCGTTTGTGGGTAATACAAGTGTCGAACATGTGCATGCCATGCTTGAGTATGCAGAACGCTTTCCTGATAAGGATTGGATGACGCAGCTAAACTACAGCAAAAAGAAAATCGAAGGGATGGCGAACTTTGTCAGGACAATGAGTTTGTATTTTAAGATTGAAGCTGAAAAGTACGGTTTCCCCTACTATGAGATCAGCGATACTAGTTTTGATGATTCAATAGCAGAAGTTGTTGCGGCCATGAGTACTCGAGATGCGTCGGACAATTAGGATAAAAAGAGGCTATTCCGTCCTGCAGGGTAAAGAAACTAAAAAGTCCGAAGGCGGCCCGCAGCTAGAATAAAATACCTCATAGGTGATTTCGCTGTGGTAAAAGGCGGAACAGAAAGAACAATTTTAAACTAAGCTTCGTAGATTTTATTTAAGACGCATTCGACCCGATTGAGCAACACAGGAGGTCCAACTTTCAAAATAATATTTAATTCAAACGAAAAACTAGAACCCTTTAGGATTTGTTGCGATCAACTTATAAAAAACTAAAATTAGTCACCCTGAAGTGATTTGCTCTTTGGGTCACCAGTCAGAGCGTCATATGCCATCGCGATAAGTACCCCAGCTAGAATGAATGGTCCTGCAACTGCTGCAACTATTGTCGTACCTGTTTCATAAGCTGCATCTCGAATCACGCCACCCACCTCTTCTTTTAAACGAGAAGATGATTCGAGTGCAGCTGCTGTCGCTAAACGCGCCGCTTCACCTGCAGTTCGAGAGCCGGTTGCTGCACTGACGGCCTCTTTCGCAACAACAGGCGCTGCTGCTGCCCATTTTGCTTCGGTTCCCGGCTTAACATCTTTTTGCCAAGGTTTTTCAAGTTTTGCGGCCCAAATACTCATAATTTATTTCTTTTATGTAAATAAATTAATGCACCTTAACTAGATAATATAGAAAGGCACCTTCTACCAAATTACCTCGTATGCATAAAGCGCACAATATCTTTCAAAAAAGAAAATGCACATTGTTTAATGTCCTTTATGGGAAGCTTTGTGGTCGGCAAAGTCGTGCAAGGAAGCGGAGAAGTTATTGTCACCTCGGTGTTTGATGAGCGCGTAATCATTCTTTGACTCAAAAGCAGGAATCCGTTTTATGAGCGCGAATTGTAATACTTCAACTTTGTGGTAAAATGCGATCAGCAAGTAGCTCTAGAGCGATGACTGGGTGTCCATACAATAAAGAAAGGCCGCTACCTTTACGAAGAGAATTTCGGGGGCAAATGCGCAAAGCAATCAGAGAGGGTGTCGTTCTTTTAGAACGAGACTTGCCTGAAGGTAGAGATATTTCTAATACTGCCCAGTCAGAGCTCATTTCCCACATCCAGTCCGAGTTAATGAAGACATTCAAGCGCCCTCAACTAAAAAGGGGTTGCGAATTTTACAGTGAATTTTCAGCGGCATATGAAGAGGCAATCCGAGTCGAGGAATTTCGAATATGGGAGAATATGAGTAACGAGATTGATAACGCTCTTTCTAAGAACCCAGACCGCGAGCTCTCTGAAAAAGAGGCAGCATACCTCGCCTATACCATGCACGGCTCCGAGGACCCACCACAAAGTTGGGAGCTGTATATGAACTTGGCAGTTTTTGCTCGAGTATACGAAGAGCTACTGCGAAAAAAATATGATAAACAGTTTTCCTCAAAACTTTTTTACGAGGCGTTGCGTACGCATATGCCTACATTCCTTTTTCACCTCATGAGCATGAGCCCGATTATATTAAGGCAGGTAATCATGTACGCTAAACCAAGGGAACTTCTGGAGGAATCGCCGTTGCTTCATCCGAGGACGACTCTTGAGTCTCGCTGTTTTGAGATTGGAAAGGACGATTCTTTTTCCTTCCTGCCCAAATTTGTAGAGGCAATGTGTGATCATGTGTGGGAGCATAAACACGAGTTTAGGGAGGATCCGTTTGGACGCACCGAGGATCGTGGCTGCCCCTTCCTGTATTCCTCTAGACGCAACGAGGTAATGCGTTTTTCAATAGAAGAGCTGATTGCTCAACACAAACAGTACGAATAAAAACTCAACGCGGCAGTTGCAGCGGCCAGTAGCCGCCATTTTACTTTGTATCGAGAAGGATGGTTCCTGATTCAAATCCACCCACTTTTAGCAACTTCTCTTTCTGTGCCTCTCGTATATCTGCTTCGGATATTCCGGTTGCGGCACAAATGGCGGCAATCACTTCCCCCACATCAGCAAGTTCGGCAATAATGTCTTCCCTCCTTTCCGCGGCACATACCTCATTCGCTTCTTCAACTAGCTTGATCATCAGATAGTCGAGGAGCTCTGCGCCAGAAACAACTTTTACTATCGGCTGCTCTCCGTTTCCTAGTATCTTTTTCGGAATACCGTCTCGGACCAACTTCCCCTCCATGAGCACACTGTACCCCCAGCAAGCTATGCGCTGCAACCAATAGCAAAGTGCATGCGGTACACTTGTAAGGAGTGTATGGAGAAACCGGTGATTATCGCCGAATGGCAGGGGCTTGAGGGCGAGTTCGTCCCCAAGTCATCAAATTGGTATTGGACGGTGGGGATTCTTTCGGTCGGGAGCGCCGTTGCTGCGCTCATTGCAGGAAACTTCTTGTTTTCTATAGTGCTCCTCCTTTCTGGGTTCACCGTTTCTTTAGTCGGTTCGCGTCGACCTGCGATGCACACCTTCCGCATTACAGACCGTGGCGTGCATGTGAGTACACAAATCTTTCCATGGGCTAACATTCAAAAGTTCGCTATCAAAGAGGAGGAGCCTCGCAAGCTATTGTTTGAGCTCAAAGAGGGGCTGGTGCGTATTATGACCGTCCCTCTCATGGACACAGACCGGACTTTAGTCAGAACAGAATTTAAAAACCGGAATGTCGAGGAGGTCGAACGCCTCGATTCGCTTGCCTCGTACCTTGCCGACTGGATGGGTTTGGGATAAATAGGGTTCTATAGTAGGTGTTCAGAGCGGCACGGGGCATGCACACTATCGTGATATGCTAAAAATAATATGCAACCCCGTGCGATGAATGAAGAAGCGAGCGAACCGCGGTAGACTGCAGGTATGTCGCCCCACCCATACTACGACCACCCTCACCCCGAAGCCCTGCCGGGCGAGGTGTTCGTCTCAAACATCAGCCCCGCGCTGGGCAAAACCGAGGAGTTGCAACGGCTTGAGGCCGACGCCTTCTTCAGTGGTGAACGGCCGACATTACAGGGCCGAAGCCGAGAGATCGGCTATCCGGTCTTCGAGACGGCTGATGAAGCCGTATATGGCCACTTTAGGGCTTTTGAATGAATAACGCCTTTCTCTTTTCGTTTAGTTCATCAAGGAGTAGAAAAAACTCCTGTAACAAAATCTTCTTATTTTCGTAATTCAATGTCAGATCTCGTCAGATCACTCCAGAATAAATGAATTTCTACATCACAACAACATTGCCATATGTTAATGCGAAACCCCACATTGGCTTCGCACTTGAGCTTGTGCAAGCTGATGCTGTTGCGCGCTTCCATCGTTCAATTGGCGACATTGTGTTCTTCAATACTGGCACTGACGAACATGGACAGAAAGTATATGCAAAGGCAAGAGAAGAAGGAAAGGACCCGCAGTTGTATGTTGATGAATATGCAGCGAAATTTCTCCCCCTCAAGAATGCACTCAATCTTTCTTATAATGCCTTTATTCGGACCACTGACCCACAGCATAAAGCAGCGGCACAAGAATTTTGGAGGCGGTGTGCTACTTCCGGAGATATATATAAAAAATTGTATCAAGTAAAATATTGCGTGGGTTGTGAGCTTGAAAAAACAGATTCTGAACTTGCTGATGGTAAATGTTTGCTCCATCCAAATCTGGATATTGAATTGATAGATGAGGAAAATTATTTCTTCCGTCTTTCAAAATACCAAGATAGGCTCCTTACTCTCTACAAAAGCACAGACTTTTTGGTCCCCCAGGCGAGGATTAATGAGATGATCTCTCTTATAGAAAGGGAGAGACTCCAAGATTTTTCTATTTCACGCCTGAAAGCAAAGATGCCATGGGGCGTTCCTGTTCCTGGCGATGATGCACATGTAATGTATGTCTGGTTTGATGCGCTAGTAAATTACATCTCTACGCTTGGTTGGCCTGACGATGAAACAAGATTTAAGGCGTTTTGGCCCGGGGTTCAATTTGCTGGGAAAGATCAGGTGCGTCAGCAGGCAGCGATGTGGCAAGCAATGTTATTCTCCGCGGGATTACCTAATACCAAGCAGATCTTCATTCATGGATTCGTCACTACAAATGGACAAAAGATGAGTAAGTCACTTGGTAATGTAATTGATCCCCTCGAGTTTTCAAAGAAATATGGAACAGATGCTGTGCGTTATTTCTTATTGCGCCACATTAATCCAATGGAAGATGGTGATATCACTGATGAGCTTCTTAAGGAAACATACAACGCGAATCTTGCGAATGGACTCGGCAACCTCGTTTCCCGTGTGATGAAGCTTGCTGAAGATAATCTTTCTGAGCCTGTTGTAGTCAAAGAGATTACTTCTGAGAAAATTACTCGTGCCATACATTCTTTTGAATTCAACCGCGCGATGGATTATATATGGAACCGTATTGCGAAACTTGATGAGCGAATGTCAATTGAGGAGCCGTATCGGCTTGTAAAGACCGATCCAGAAAAGGGGAAACGGATTATCACAGAAATAACTCAAGAGGTCGGAGAGATCGCAGTACTTCTTGCCCCATTTATACCCGAAACCAGCGAGAAAATCATTCGTGCCATAAAAACAAACAGAAAACCAGAGACTCTTTTCCCAAGACATACATAAAATACCAAAAATAAAAGATGCCCGATAGATACCTCTCGCCATTTATCTGATGAGAAGAATATCTTCATATTCAAGTCATTCCCTACGGCCGCATTCGCTTAATAGCATTTTTGCATGGTCAATGCTTGCCGTAAGCCAGCTCAGTGCTTACGGATGGGTAGCAATTTCTCCTCGTGTCATCCATCGTATCTCGGTATGTTCATCATTCGATTTCACTTCCTGATCTCCGACGAAGAAGCAGAGAAGAACGATATTAAGTACATGATTGCCAAGTTTCGAGACAAACGAAGTATTTTGAACATGCCCGATCGGCTCGAAACCTAAAACCTATCGGGATGGAAAGTTCAGCGGATCAGTGAACATCAGAACGATTTCGCGCGACGCGCTGCTCGCAGACTTCCGTGCGATGAATGAAGAAGCGAGCGAATCGCGTGAGGCTGCTGAGAAAGAAAGAGCTCGCCGCCGGTGAGCCCGTGTCGATGGCTTCCTGCAGGGAGACCATAGTGAACAGAATGGGACATTTTGTTCGGCACACTCACGCCTCAATTCCGATGCGTCTTTTGCTAGCGCGCGACTCTAATCAGATGCTCGGAGCCTGCCGCCATCGCTCCTTCGCTTCGCGCGCTCGGGTCGGCTTCGATTCCTGCACTCACAAAGCCAATAAAAAAGCCGGCAGAAGCCAGCATTTTTATTGGTGCTCCCGGCAGGAATCGAACCCACATTACATCCTCCGCAAGGATGTGTCCTATCCATTGAACGACGGGAGCAAACGAGGAGTGCCACAAGTACTGGAACTTATGGCATCCGAGTACCACTCCCAAAAGCTTCATTTCGGGAGCTATGCGTGGACTATACCACGCATTTGCCCAGAAAAAAACCGCTCCAAGGAGCGGTTACTTCCCCTTTTTCAAAAGTTTGATGAGCCGAGACTTCTTACGGGCAGCAGTATTCTTTTTTATTACACCGCGCTTCAGTGCCTTATCGATAGCCTGGTACGCTTCGCGAACCGCGGCATCCTGAGCAGCCCTATCTGCACTGCGGAGTGCCCGTGCATTCTTGACCGTGTCATGGAGCGCGCGCTTGCGACGGAGGTTCATAACCCGCTTGCGAGCAGCCGAACGGATCGCCTTTTTTGCAGATTTTATGATTGCCATTGCATGCACCATACCCGAAAAGCCTATACAATGCAAGGATGATCGGCTCGTTGCGCGGCACAGTACAGGGCAGCATCCGCGGGCAGGTGGTCGTTGAAGTCGGCGGCATCGGATACCGCGTCCACCTCACGGCCCCAACACTCGCACGCATCACTGAGGGCGAAGAACTGACAGTCTGGACACACCTTGCCGTTCGCGAAACTGCACACGAACTCTTTGGCTTTACCAGCAAAGAAGAACTCACCTGGTTCGAACTCCTCATTACCGTCTCCGGCGTTGGCCCAAAGTCGGCGCTTGCCATCATGAGCGCAGTCGACTCGACGCAGCTTCGAAGTGCGATTCAGCGCAACGATCCCGCAGCACTCTCCGGAGCGTACGGCGTTGGAAAGAAAACTGCAGAGAAAATTGTTCTTGAACTGCGCGAGAAAGTCGGCGCGCTTGATCCGCGCGATCAAGCAGTCGATGTGGGGACCGACGCAGATGTGGTTGCTGCTCTGATCGGACTCGGCTACTCGGCAAAAGAAGCCCGGGACACGGTGCGGGCGATCCCGCCCGGTATCACCGACACCACCGATCGAATCCGCGAGGCGATCCGCCTTGCATCGCGCACATAGCCATGTACCAACTTGTTGCATCGGTCGTTGCCATACTGAAGCTGTTCGTCCCCAGCTGGATGGTCGAGCGACTTCGCCCCGCATACCACTCCTTCCTCGCGTGGTTTTTTGCGCACTGGTACCGGATGCCCGCACGACGGCTCGTAGTCATCGGGGTTACTGGAACCAAAGGCAAATCAACCGTTGCCGATATGCTTTACGCCATTTTTTCTGCCGCAGGACACAAAACGGCACTTGCGTCGACCATCCGCTTTGTGACACCGCGGGGTGAGAAACCAAACCTCTTTAAGATGACCATGCAAGGCCGCGGGCACCTCCAGCACCTGCTTGCCCAGGCAGTAGAGGAGGGCGCGACACATGCCATTGTTGAGATCACCTCTGAGGGGGTGCTCCAGGATCGACACAAGTATCTTGCGCTCGACGGGCTAGTGGTCACCAATATTGAACCCGAGCACATCGAGCGGCATGGGTCTTTTGAAATGTATGTCGCCGCAAAACGGGCGATTGTTGCGGAGCTCGAGCGGTCTGCGAAGCCGCGTCGTGTGCTGGTGACGAACAGTGATATTGAAGAAACGAGGAGATTTCTTGACGCGACCGTCACAGCGGCTATCCCCTTCTCTTTCAAAGAACTGGATGATGCTCCCACGGTTCCGCTTCCGGGAGACTTTAATCGCATGAATGCGCTTGCCGCACTAAAAATGGCAACACAATTTGCCGTGCCTGATATTATTGCCCGGACTGCACTCGCGACCCTCCCCACCGTCCGCGGGCGACTTGAGGAAGTAAAAGAAGGCCAACCATTTACCGTCGTTGTTGACTATGCACATACCGCCGAGTCACTGAAAGCGCTGTATGGCGCATACCCAGGGAGGAAGATCTGTGTGCTCGGAAACACGGGGGGCGGGCGCGACCGATGGAAGCGCCCACTGATGGGGTCAATTGCGGACTCTGCCTGTGCAGAAGTAATTTTGACCAACGAGGACCCCTACGACGAGGATCCACAAACAATTGTCGACGAGATGGCTGCTGGGATGCAGCGAGTGCCGAGCGTCGTCCTTGATCGGCGGCACGCTATCCGCGAGGCAATCGCCCGCGCGAACCCGGGCGACACCGTTCTCATCAGCGGTAAGGGTACTGATCCATACATTATGGGACCGCGCGGATCAAAAATTGACTGGAGCGATGCTGCAGTAGTTCGTGAGGAACTGCAGCGGAGTCTGCAAAAGCCGTAGTACACTTTTTGCATGGGATATTCGCGCGGCACTGCCCAGGGAGATCTCCTCGTGGTAGTTGGTCTTTTGATCCTGCTCGGCATTGCCTGGTTCATACTCGGCGGACCGGAAAATAGCCGTGCCCGTTCTGGCCCATTCCTATCCCTCCCCCAGCCGTTTGGGTCCGGCGACGCCTACTCGGTGCCGCGCGTATCGCTGAGCGGTGGTGACGGAGACGACACAGGCGGTGGCGGCAGCGGAGATTCAACTTTTGAAATTCTGACCAACTACCTCGGTACTTTTGCAGAAGAACGCTCTCCGTACGCTGAGTACATTACTTTCGAAAAGGGCCGCGCCGACAGTTCGATAGAAAACGAGTATCTTATCGTTCGAGCATCAGCCTCGCTCCCCCAACGGACCGTCATTACCGGCTGGCGTGTCGAGTCGACTGCAACATCGCTCGGAGCACAGATCGGGAACGCGGCGGAACTCTTGTTTACTGGTTCTGCCGCAAGCGAGGTCGCCCTTGCGATGAATCCGGGCGATACCGTATACATTGTCACCGGCCGATCGCCGATCGGCGCTTCATTCCGCACCAACCGATGCACTGGCTACTTTGAGCAGTTCCAGGACTTTACCCCAAAACTAAAGCTCGAGTGTCCGCGCGCTAAAGAAGAGGCAGCGCGAGTATTCGGGGCAGCAATCACCGACCAGTGCCGTGCAGTAGTTGACGATATCGACCGCTGCACGCTCGAAACTGATACCACAACTGCAGATACACAATGTCGAAACTTCATTACCGAAACACTTACTTACAACGGCTGTGTTGCTGCACATAAAAACACCCCTGGATTTTACGGAAACGAGTGGTACCTGTACTTGAAGCGCGATCAAGAGTTGTGGAAAGAAGAGTACGAACGCATCCGACTCGTCGACGAAAACAAGAAAGTGGTCGGGGCAATCCGCTACTAACCAGACCACTAGAACATGTGTTCGGGGAGCCGATACTGCGCGAGCAGTTTACGACGCAGTGGCCGTGCTGCATGCACCATACATGGCGCGGCAATAAAAAGGGCCGGGATCGAAAATCCGCCGACCAGTAGTACACACATCCCAGCCATACCCCATCCGAAGACATGAATCGCGCTCCCCATCCGCTGTACCGACAGCTCGCGAGAGAGGTTCAGAGCACGAAAAGCTTTTGGTTCAAGGAGGATTGTCGGTGCGCGCTCACTCATAAACCTTGCCGCAGTATATCTGACTTTTT
>JAYOEC010000008.1:0-6348 GCA_038106525.1 Minisyncoccota bacterium
TACGAATTGCCAAGCTATACCGCAAGTCGCGAAATTTGTGCGGTGGGTGGCATGGTGGGGAACAATGCTGGTGGCGAAAAAAATCTAAAATATGGCAAGACTGCACGGTATGTTACGGAGCTCGAGGTGGTGATGTCAGATGGAGAGGTACATATCCTTTCAAAGGATTCTGATGATCCATATATGGACGCGCTTCGTCCTGTGCTCCAGAAACATGCTGAGCTTATTGCGCAGCGCAAACCGACGGTGGACAAAAATTCTTCAGGATACGCGCTCTGGGATCTTGACCCACAAAAACCAGATCTCTCGCGGCTTATGGTTGGGGCGCAGGGGACCTTGGGCATCATTACAAAAATACGGTTTCGTTTGGTGAAGCCGAAACCCTACGCTGCGATGACCGTCATGTTTGTCCAAAATCTCCACGAACTCGGCGCGCTGGTGCCCGGCGTTCTTGCGTATCAGCCTGATTCATTTGAGTCGTACGACGACAACACATTTAGACTTGCAACAAAATACTTTTTCGAGTTTGCGCGACAGATGAAACGGGGCATATTTGGACTCGGTTTTGCGTTTTTGCCCGAACTTCTCATGATGCTTGTTGGCGGAGTCCCGAAGCTGGTGCTGCTTGCCGAGTTCCGCGCTGATACGCAAGCTGAGGCGACGCGAAAGGCGGAAAAACTTGCGCGAGATATACAACGACATGTACGAACAGTCGGCGTGCGCGTTGCGCGAACAGAGGCGGCTGCCCGGAAGTACTGGGTGGTGCGCAGAGAGAGCTTTTCGCTCCTTCGCAAAAAAGTGCGGGGGAAACGCACCGCACCGTTTATCGACGACTTTGTCGTTCCGCCGCCCACACTTCCAGTATTTTTGCCGAGGCTTCAGGCGATACTGAGCGAGTACGACCTTTTGTACACGATTGCGGGACATGTGGGGGACGGCAACTTTCACATCATTCCGCTCATTGATCCAAACGATACCCGAATGATTACGGTTATTGAGGAGCTGTCAAAGCGAGTGTACGACCTCGTACTCGAATATCGAGGTTCTATCTCTGGCGAGCACAATGACGGGCTCGTCCGCACGCCGTTTGTCGAGCAAATGTTTGGGAGTGAGATGTATGCGCTTTTCGGACAGATAAAAAAGATATTCGACCCAAAGGGGATTTTTAATCCTGGCAAAAAAGTAAACTTGCGCTATAGTGAGACATCCCAGTATCTCGATATTGGCACCCATGTTCAGCAAACGCACTAAAATAGTTGCGACTATCGGTCCGGCAACGGAGACGAAAGAAAAGATAGAGGCACTCGTCTTGCACGGCATGAATGTCGCAAGGCTCAATATGAGCCACGGCAACCATGAGGAGCACGCAACTAGAGTCAAGGCAATTCGTACAGTCTCGAAAAAGCAAGGGATCTCTGTACCGATTGTGTTCGACCTCTCGGGGCCAAAAATAAGAACTGGCGATTATACGAGCGAGCGAATTACGATTTCGGAAGGTGCAAAGCTCGTACTCACGACAGAGCCGCATGTGGGTGATGCAACAAAAATATATGTAAACTACGATCGGCTCGCAAAGGAAGTGGGTCCAGGTTCCATCATCATGCTTGATGATGGAAAAAAGAAACTTGAAGTTACGCATGTCGAGGGATGTGCTATTCACACGAAAGTGATCGTTGGCGGAGAACTTAAGCCGCGCCGCGGAGTAAATGTGCCCGGCGCGTACCTTTCTATCAATACGATTACCGACAAGGATCGCGAGGATGTTAGTTTCGGAGTAGGACAAGGGGCAGATTTCTTTGCACTTTCGTTCGTGCGCCGCCCCGAAGATGTAGTTGAGCTTAAAGGCCTGATCGCAGAAGCGGGTGCACAAACTCCGATTATTTCAAAAATTGAGACTCTTGAGTCTATTGAGAATCTAGACGCGATACTCGCTGTTTCAGACGGTGTTATGGTCGCGCGCGGAGATCTTGCTATTGAGGTGCCGACGGAGATGGTGCCGATTTACCAGAAAGAGATAATTAGGAAGGCGAACGAGCAGGGCAAACCGGTCATTATTGCGACGCAGATGCTTGAGTCGATGATCCATAGCCCGGTCCCCACGCGCGCTGAGGTGTCAGACATTGCGAACGCTGTGTTCGACGGGGCGGACGCAGTCATGCTTTCTGAGGAAAGTGCACTTGGTATGTACTCAGTGCAAGCGGTTGAAATGATGTGTAAAGTTGCGCGTACCACTGAGCACTCTATGCTGAGAACAAAATTGGTGCCGGATTCTGTCCCGGACAGCATTGCGGAATCGGTGTACCATGTCGCGCACAATGTTGGTGCGAAAGCTATCATTGCGCTTACCGAACGCGGTGTTACGGCGCAGCGCGTCGCGCGTTTTAAGCCAGATTGCCCGATTATTGCAGTGACCCCGCACGACGATGTGGTTGAAAAGCTCTCGTTGGTGCGTGGCGTGTATCCTTACAAGGTAGAGGGGATATCTGATTTCACCACCGTCGTAGCTGGTATACCTGCGTTTGTAAAAGAAAAGAAAATAGCCGGGGCGGGCGACACTGTTGCCGTCACGGCTGGCCTCAAGTTCGGCTCCTCGGGGTCCACCAACATGCTTCTTGTCCTTACCGTATAGGCTTGGCAAAAGGCATTAATTCGGCTATAGTAGTGCGACATGACAGTTGGGCTTTCAGCGGCAAGGCGCGTTGAGGAGGGCAATGCCCTCGATGCTTTGCGTGCAAAAGGGGTTATGCCCGCAGTTGTCTACGGTCCAAAACAGGAGTCAATCGCGATTGCGGTACCACAGCGCGATTTTGAAAAGGTCTTTAAAAAGGCGGGAGAATCGACCGTGGTCAATCTTGCGGTTGATGGTGTTGAGATCCCGACGCTTATCCATGAGGTTGACCTCGATCCGATTACGAATGCTCCACGGCATGCTGACTTTTATGCAATTGTGAAGGGGCAAAAGGTGCAGGTGAAGATCCCACTCGAGTTCATTGGTGAGTCTGCGGCGGTCAAGGCGGGAGCAAACCTCATAAAGGTACTTCATGAAATTGAGGTTGAAGCCGACCCTACCAACCTCCCCCATGAGCTTTTGGTGGATATCTCCCGACTTGCAGCAGTCGACGACCAGATTGTTGCCGGTGATATTCAGCTTCCGGAGGGAGTGTCGCTTGCTGAGAACAAGGAGGAGGTGGTGGCTATCGCCGCAGAGGCGAAGGAGGAAGTGCTTGAGGAGGCACCAACGGCTGTTGATATGTCTGCGATTGGAGACTCAGTTGAGCGCGGAAAGAAGGACGAGGAGGTCTCGGCAGAGGAGGCAGCGGCATAACAAATCAGCTTGGTACAATACGGGGGTATGCGCCCCCTTTTTGTTTTGCTCCTCGTCGCGACTGCATTGATCATGCCGCTCCACGGCAACATGGCACGGGCGGAGTTCCTCACTGATCAAGATCGTGCAAGACTCCAAGCTGAGTACGATAAAATCCAGTCCGAGATTGCTGAGTGGCAACGCGTTCTTGATGAAACACGGGTAAAGAAGAGTTCACTCCAGGGCGATGTTACAGCGCTAAATGCACTTATAAAAAAGGCTGAAGCAGAGATTAAACAACGAGGCGTGGTGGTAACGCGACTTGCGTCTGAGATCAATGAAAAGCAGGAAAATATCCGTACGCTCGAGGATCGGCTGCAGCGCGGGCGCTTGTCGCTTGCGGAAATGCTCCGCGCACAACACCAGGCAGACGAACACTCGGTCGCGGAGCTCGTCCTGTCACAAGAAGATTTTTCAGCCTTTTACGGGGATCTTGAGCAGCTCGCAACGGTTCGTGACGAGCTCCGAAACTTGTTTGACGAACTGCGCGAGGTGAAGCAGAAGACCGAAGAAGAAAAGGAGCAGCTTACTGAAAAGCGGAATCAAGAACTGGATGCTAAGTACGAAGTTGAGCTGACGAAAAAGCAGATCGCGGTTCGTGAAGCAGAAAAAAAGCAACTCCTCGATGTAACCAAGAATCAGGAAAAAAATTACCAGCAGGTCCTTGCCGAGCGGCAACGACGATCAGAGCAGATCCGGAGCGCTCTTTTCCCGCTTCGTGATGCGGAGGGGATACAGTTCGGTCAGGCGCTCGAATATGCCGCGTTCGCCTCGCAGCAGACTGGTGTCAGAACCGCACTCATCCTCGCCATTCTCTCACAAGAGTCCGATCTGGGGAAAAATGTCGGGTCGTGCTTTGTTACTGACATTGAAACAGGCGATGGGGTGGGGAAGAACACAGGTACCTTTTTTGAAAAGGTTATGAAGGCTCCACGGGATACCGAGCCGTTCCAACAGATTACAGACGCGCTCAATTTAGTGTGGGGAGCAACCCCGGTTTCGTGTCCGCTTGGTACCAAATATTCAAGTTCGCGGGGGTATGGCGGCGCTATGGGCCCGTCGCAGTTCATCCCTTCTACTTGGATGTTGTATGAGAAGCGGCTCGAGTCCAACCTCGGGGTCGCTCAGGCAAATCCGTGGGACGCTAAACACGCCATCATGGCAACGGCGCTCTTTTTAGAGGATCTTGGCGCCGACGGCGGAACCTATACCGCCGAACGAAATGCAGCATGTCGCTATTATTCTGGCCGTGCCTGTGACACGAAACGCCCCACCAATTACACCTATGGAGACAGTGTTATTAAAAAGGCAGAAGACTTTCAGTCGAATATTGACTTCTTGAAGGGAATCTAGGGGGTATACTACAGATAGTATGAAACAGAGCATCATTGCCGTCGCGTTTTTGTTTACTATTTTGGTAATCCCGCAGCCTTCTTACGCAATCAGTTTTTTTAATCTTGGTGACTCTCTATCAGATTCTTCCGCGTTTGGTGTTAATCTCTGTTCGGCGATACAGTCGCTCAGACCGGACTTCGATTGCGCGTGTGGCTTCTCGCTCTCATGCTTTTCTGCGACGGCAACTGCAACGCAGCAGTCATGTTCACTCTCGGCGAATCCTGCAATTGTGCAACCCGGCGGCAGTTCGACCTTGAGTTGGGAGCTTCGGAATTATTCGTCCTACGCAACGACGAATTTTGCAATTTCGGTTACGCCGTCGCAGCAGGAACCGCCTGCTCAAACGATTGCAATGGATTGTTCAAGTCTTGGATACCGCTACCAGGAGTGTCCGCTTGGTGTGGCCGTTGCTCGTGTTGAATCGGTGTCGGTTGCACAGCAGTACTCATACTGCAACAAACTGAGCCCCTATGACTGTAAGCCGTTCGAAGGTACCAACTACGGCATAAAGAATGGAAATGTGCTCTGGGTTGATAAGGGGTATCGCGCAAAATTCTCGATCAGGTATATTCCGCTTACCTCTCAAAATAGTGCTTCAGGAACGACGATAGTAACGCCACCACAGACGACCACCTACGAACTTCGTGCAACCACCCGCTCAGGAGGTGTTGGTATTAGTACCATTCAGCGCGATTGTTCAAGTCTTGGATACCGCTACCAGGAGTGTCCGCTTGGCGTACCAATCGAACGAGTAGAGTCTATCGAGGTGACGAAACAATATTCGTACTGTAACAAGATGAGTCCGTTCGATTGCGTGGCGATGGAAGGTACCAACTACGGCATAAAGAATGGAAATGTGCTCTGGGTTGATAAGGGGTACCGTGCAAATTTTAAGGTCACCTATGTCCCCACTTCGTCGAGTTCAGATTCTCTTTGTTCAGTAACTGTCTTTGTTGCTGGAGACTCCGACGGAGCCGGCGGCAGTGAGGGTGATGGGGAAGGGGATGCTGGCGACCTGAATCCTGCAGTATGTGCTGTCGGAAGGATGTGCGTTGGGCCTGATGTGTACGACCAGACTGCCGAGTGCTCGCGATCACTGGTTGAGCAGTGCCCATTTGGGTGTGTCTTTGGTGCATGTATCTCTGAGTCAGAAGAAGGTGCTCTTGGGTCGCCAGAACTTTCTTTGACCGGCGCACCACCCCTTATCCGCGCCGGAGGAAGCTGTACCGTCACTGCATCAGCGCGCAACATCGCTTCGTGTACTCTTACGGGTGCTGGCATCTCTTCGTCGTTTGAGGGGGTAAACGGTGTCATGGAGACCGTTCAGGTCTCTACGGCTCCACTCAGCGCTACCCAGCAGGTTTCATTTACCTGCGTCAATGCGCTTGGCGAGCAGGCGTCCCGCAGCTTTGAGTGCCGGATCGTGCCGCGGTTCCAGGAGATCTAGGCTTTGCGCTGCGCGGCGCCTCGTGGTAGGATAACGCCCATGAAGGCAGCGATACATCCACAGAACTACCGCCCAGTCATCTTCGATGATGTCGAGGCAGGTACGCAGTTTCTGATTGGTTCGACCGTCCATACCTCTGAAA
>JAYOEC010000008.1:6448-32095 GCA_038106525.1 Minisyncoccota bacterium
GATGTCGAGGCAGGTACGCAGTTTCTGATTGGTTCGACCGTCCATACCTCTGAAACCGGCACCTGGGAGGATGGAAAGACCTATGATCGGATTACTGTCGAGATTTCTTCCGCATCTCATCCGTTCTTTACCGGGAAGAAGGTAACCATCGACCGCGCTGGGCGCGTTGAGCGCTTTAAGAGCAGGGCGGCAAAGGCCAAGAAGAAGTAACGAATCCGACGCGCTACACTGTGTGGGTAGCGCTTTTTTGTATGGCGACCATTGATGAGTATCGCAAGGATCCACGGACCAGCTTTCTTGCAGTTGAGTACGACCGCCTGCAGGCTGAGCGTGCGCATGCGCATGCCCTTGCTGAAAAAGATCCGTCGATTGCCGAGCTGGCGCTCGAAGAGGAACAGCGGTTGGATGTTCAATGCGCCGCCCTTATTGCACAAATGGAGTCGATAACTGCCGAGGCTGCCGAGTCGGCAAGCGAGCCAGTAGCAGCAGTGATGGAGTTTCGTGCAGCTGCGGGTGGCGACGAGGCGGCGCTGTTTGCAGAAGAGTTGGCGCGGATGTATCAGCGCTATGCGGAGCGGAGCGGGTGGCAGGTAAAACTCCTCGACGGGCTCCGATCGTTTGAGATTCGAGGGAGGGGGGTGTACGAGGCGCTCCGTTATGAAACAGGTGTCCATCGCGTGCAGCGCATCCCAGCTACTGAAAAAAACGGAAGGATTCATACCTCAACTGCTTCGGTGGCCATTCTTCCGATCAGGCAGCGCTCAAAGGTCGAGTTGAATCCTGCTGACATTGAGATGGAGTTTTCCCGCTCTGGTGGTGCTGGAGGACAGAATGTCAATAAAGTCGAGACTGCCGTTCGGCTCATCCATAAGCCGAGCGGACTTGAGGTTCGCTCGCAGTCCGAGCGGAGTCAGGCTGCGAATCGGGAAAAGGCGATGCAAATTCTTGCCGCAAAATTGGAAAATCTTGAAGAGGAGCGGTCTGCTCAGGAGCATGCCGAAGCAAGAAGAACCCAGATTGGTACTGGTGACCGGTCGGAAAAAATCAGGACCTACAATTTCCCCCAGGACCGCCTGACCGATCATCGAATAAAGGAGTCCTGGCACAACTTACCTGCAATCATGGACGGGGCCCTGGATGAGGTGGTCGCCTCTCTGAGGCGCGTTGCCTCTGGCGAGGAGGTGTGCTAAAGTAGCCCTCATGTCAGCTGGGATACCAGATATGGTGCGCGCGCTCTTTGAGGTAGGGGCGCACTTTGGCTATTCGCGCTCTCGTAGACATGCCTCGATGAAACAGTTCGTCTTTGCGACGAAAAATAAGACCGATATTCTCGATCTGACTAAGACGACCCCGCTTCTTGAATCCGCACTCGAGTATGTCCGGTCGCTTGGAACTCAGGGCAAGACGGTGCTGTTTGTCGGCGGAAAGCCGGAAATCGCGTCAATTGTTCGTGATGTGGCGCAGTCTGTTTCGATGCCGTATGTTGCGGGCAGGTGGCTCGGAGGAACGCTTTCGAATTTTACAGAAATAAAAAAGAGGATGAATCGAATGAAGGAGCTCGTTGATGCACGGGATGCTGGTACGCTCCTTACCAAGTACACAAAGAAAGAACGACTTATGATCAGTCGCGAGATTGAACGCCTCGAAGAAAACTTTTCAGGCATCGCATCGCTCGAAAAGATACCCGAGGCTCTGGTCGTGGTTGATACACGCCGTGAGGATAATGCTGTTAAGGAAGCTCGCGGACTCGGTGTCCCAGTTATCGGCATTGCAAACTCAGACTGCGATCTTTCGCTTATTCAGTATCCGGTCGTCGGAAACGATGCATCACAGGCCAGCGTTCGGTTCTTCCTTGAATCGATTGCGAAAGCCTATCAGGAGGGTCGCTCTCACGCCGCACTCTAGCGGTGTATACTGACTTTGGTGAGTACCTAATTGCTTTTTATGTCCACAATTTCATCCGAGAGTGTTAAAGAACTCCGTGATCGGACCGGGATTTCCGTCATGCAATGCAAAGCCGCACTTGAGGAGGCGGGAGGGGATATGGAGAGGGCTCTTACGCTCCTTAGAAAAAAGGGAGCTTCAATTGCGGGGAAAAAAGGCGACCGTGCGCTTGGGGCTGGAGCTGTGCAGGCATATGTACATGCGAATAAGAAGGTGGCGGCGGTAGTTGAGCTCCAGTCCGAGACCGATTTTGTTGCAAAGAATGAGGAATTTGTTCGACTCGCGTATGATCTTGCACTGCAGGTTGCCGCTACCAATCCACAGTTCGTTCGTAGAGATGATATCCCCGCAGAAGAGATGGAAAAAATTAAAGGCATGTTTGCAGCTGATGTCGAAGGAAAGCCAGGCAATCTTAAAGAAACAATCCTTTCAGGCAAGGTTGATGCCTTTTTGAAGGGGATCGTGTTCATGGAGCAGGCATACATTAAGGATGATGCACACACCATACAGCAGATGATTGAGAATGCAGTACAGAAATTCGGCGAGCGCATAGAGATTGGCGAAATTCGCCGCGTGAGCACTAAGTAGCATGATTCCGCCGCTTGTTCTTATTGGTGCAGCCGCAGTACTCGGCGTGTTATTTTTTGCACTTCGTTCGGTTGAGGAGCGGCGCGGGTATAGATATTTTGCTGATCAGCGGAAGCAATTGGATGCTTTCGTTGAGGAGGTATGGGCTGCCGCGGTCTTGGGGGGTGTGCCGATTTCATGGAGACAGCAGGTGCGAATTGCAGTGCATGAGATCGGACACGGCATTGTCCAGCACGCGGTTTATGCACTGAGGATGATTGAGAGGCCGCTCTCGCGACTCTCGTATAAGATGCGCGTCACTGCTCCAAAATCCGGCGGGTCTAGAGAAGTGTCAGGGTTTTTAAAAACATTATCGCCTCGAGAAGAGCAGCAGGATTTCCAAGGAAAGTCGGTCTAATATATACTACAGGTACCGCCGCCTTAGCTCAGTTGGTAGAGCAACTCACTTGTAATGAGTAGGTCCCCAGTTCGAATCTGGGAGGCGGCTCAGGGTTTTAAATCTTGAAGTTCGGGTGTGGTCGTCGAAAGCAGATGTATCGGAAGCACGGACTCAAACTCTTTGACTGATGCAATGCCATTAACTCGCACGCCGTTTACTACATATGCGGGGAGCGGAGGTTCGATACCGAGCACAGCGACTAAGGTTCTGAGTGCTCCAAGATCAAGGTTATAGTCAAACGAATACACGCGGAGTCCCGGGTAGGTTTGGCGAAGGTATGACAATGTGTATCCAGCTCTGCCGCATGAATCGCAGTCGCCCTCGTTCGAGTAGAAGTACAGCACAAACACTGGGTTCAGGTTTTTACACTCTCGAGCAAGCCGCTTCATGAGCTGATAATCCTTTATTTGAAGGAGCGTGTACTGTCGTTTTAGCTTGACGACCTCTTCGTTGTCGTTTCCGAGCCGTTCCTCTGCAAATGAAAGTCGGTCCGCAAGATTGTTGAGTTCGCTCGAAAGTACTGAGCTTGCAGAAACCTCCTCACACGGAGCTTCTGCAAGGAGGTCGAATTGTGTTTCAAGAGAGAGTGTATCAATGGCAATTTTGTCTTCAATTTGCCCAAGCTCGGCAACCCGAAGCGTATCGAGGTACCGGAGCGCCCCTGCCACCGTTCCCATAATGAGAACGGTAATGATCAGTGCTCCGATTGCATTTCGTGTGATTGGAGACATACTATCGCCACGAACGATTAATACCGACTAGTACATCGCGCGTTGAACGGATCAGCCAGAGCGGCGCAATAAACGAATAAATAAGGATATACCAAAGGCTGCCAGTGCCAGCACCATGAACTCCGGAGACTCGTCTACCAAGTTCCATGGTTAGCACTATAACCACTATTGCAAGAAGGCTCAGGACCAACACCCCAGTTATTGGCATAAAGTACCAATCGAGAGGAGGCATTGAGAAGGAGAATGACAGCGGAACATCGCCCTGGACTGCTGCTGCTTGGGCAACCATCCGTCCGGCATCGAGGAGGGTAACCGTAAACATCCCAATACCCGCAACCACCGCAAGGACCCCAAGCGGAAGCACCAAGAGGCCGAGGACTCCATAACGCGGATTGCCGATCATTGAACGATACTCGTAGGCGTTTCTGATGAATCCACTAGTCCAACGAGTTCGCTGCTTCAAGAGCCCCCACAGGGTTGAAGGTGCCTTGGTATAGACTTTTGCGCGCGGCGCATTTTCGATCCAGTAACCGGCCTTTTGTAGGCGAAGAGCCATCTCCATGTCTTCGGTTTGGTGACCGTGCCTGAACCCGCGCTGTTCAACTAAAACAGAACGGCGGTAGAAAGAAAACGGCCCCGGAGTTACATACAGGCCATTAACCGCAGACAGTATATGTCGGAGCGCAATGCCCATGAGGTACTCTGCATACTGCATCCGTTCAAGCGGATTCTGCGGATTGTGGACTGCCATTGACGCTGTCACCGCCGCAACCCGCTCGTCCTTAAAGTGGGGGACAATCTCTTTGAGTGCGTCGGGGTGGACAAACGAATCCGCGTCGAGACAGCCGATAAATTCTGCATCAGTCATACTGATACCAGTGTTTAGCGCCGAGTGTTTGCCGCCATTCTGCTTATGAACAACCCTAATGCCGGGCGTAGCCGCAAACGAGTCCATAACCGCTCGGGTGCCATCTGTCGATCCGTCGTTCACTAAGATAATTTGGAGCTTGTCTTTCGGGTATTCAAGTGTTTGCAGCGATTCGACGGTCTCGCGGATAGTCTGCTCCTCATTAAAACAAGGCACAATAATTGCGACACTTGGGCAGTGCCCGACGAATCTGCGCTCCCTCCTCAGCCGCGCATCTTTTGAGACATAGGTAAGCAGCGCAAATACTTGAAAATAAAGTGCAATAAATATCACTACATAGAGGACCAGCTCTGCCATACAGATGTGGCTTAGTGTAGCAAAGTATGTGCTTTTTCTCTATTACCTGACTTGTGCGTCAAACTGGCTCTTGGTTACCTCGGCAACCTTGGTGTGGAGCTGCTCGACCTCATCGCCGGTTAGCGTTCGTTCAATTGAGCGGTAGATGATGCGGTATGCGTAGCTCATTTTGTCAGATCCAAACTTTGCATCATTTTCATACTTGTCGATGAGCGACACCTCTTCCACAAGATCGCCGGCGATGTCGCGCACCGTATCGAAGTAGTCGTTTGGTACAAATGATTTTGGGACAATAAATGAAATATCTCGCACGCTCGGTGGATACTTGGATACATCCTTATATATCTGCCCGAGTTTCAGTTGTTTTCTGATGCGATCATCCGTTGACCAGAGGAGGCGAATGTCAGGGAGTGCCATTGAAATAATTGCCAGTCGCTCAATCCCACAACCAAATGCCCACCCATGGTATCCTTCGACCCCCATCTTCTGTAAGACAGACTGCTTTGGCATGCCAGAGCCCAAGATTTCAAGCCATTCGCCGCGCGCAGGACCTTCAGCGGCAGTACCCTTAACATTGACCTCTACTTCAAACGATGGGTCAGTGTATGGGAAGTCGTCGGCGTTAATGCGGAACTTCATTTCTGGACCGAAGACAGCACGCACAATATCGCCGAGTGCTTTGTGCAGGTCTTCGGGCTCAACGGTCTGTGACTGCGGGGCAATGTACCACCCGCCGAATTGATGGAAGACATTCATGTGACGAGAATCAACCTCATCCTTGCGGTAAACTTTGCCGTAACAAAGAGCACCCATTGCCTCGCCGCGCGCGATCCGTTCTTGTATTGCTGGATGACTCAGGTAGTAGTACCAAAAGACTGTGTCGTGCGTGCGCATGATGTTTGCGTCATCGACATAGTAGGTGTCGGATTTTGAACGCGCAGGATGATCCGGGGAAAAGTCGAAGAGATCGAACGATATGTCAGTCGGCACAATTTCAGGAATCGTTATGATGTCAAAATTTTTGAATGCCGGTGCGCATTTGACGCGTTCAACTATTTCGTACAAAGGAGAGCCAGAAGTCCGTGAGAGATCAGGCATGGCGAGGTATCGCTCCATACGCCGCGCCTCTTGGTCGGTTCGTGTCGCAAGATGCTCTTTCAGCTTATTTTCGTTGTCGAGCGGAATATGAATTTTCATCAGTCCATTGTACGCAAAACGGATTGGCAATTCAATATTTGACAGGCTTGGTTTGTTCTATTTATATGGGCTGATGGGCAAGGAATCAGTGCGGAAGAATTCTGAGATGTTGCTCCTCGATGCGCAGGGCGATGGACCGTGGGCATGTGTTGAGCATCGGCGCGTGGCTTCAGTTGCTTACCATCGAGGGATGAAACAAATGGTGTCGTACTGCAGGACTTGCGACGAGCGGTTCGTTCCTGAACCGACACCCGCTGTCCGTGTATTTGTAGAAAATATTAAAGTTGATGGTGCGCATGGATGGTATCCAAACGAGCGGATCTCGAATCAGTCTTTTTTGATTTCAATTCAGGCAACAGTTTCTCCTTCTCATGCTAACGCGGCGAGCGATGCTATTTCTGACACGGTGAATTATAAACGCCTGGTGACTGTCGCTCATGCAGTAATCAAGGGAAAGAGTCGCAAGCTCGTTGAGACACTCGCAAACGAAATAGCAGATAAAGTTCTTGCATTTCGAGGGGTCAATTCTGTCGCGGTCTTGATTCGAAAGCCGGAGATATTGAAAAATGGTGTCCCCGGAGTATTTATAGAAAAGTCTTCAATATCATTGCCGCAACGCGGGTAGCATGGTATAGTTGTTATGCCCCTCGGGCTTTTTTTGTTTATGGAAATCAGAAATATTGCCATTATCGCCCATGTTGACCATGGAAAGACGACGATGACTGACGCCATTTTGCGTCAGACGGGTGCTGCGAAGGAGGGTGTGTCGATGGACTCAAACAAACTTGAGCAGGAGCGCGGCATAACGATTTATGCAAAAAATGCGTCGATCCAGTACCGGGGAACGAAGATCAATATTGTTGATACCCCCGGGCACGCAGATTTTGGTTCCGAGGTAGAGCGAGTGCTCCGTTCGATTGATTCGGTCCTATTGGTGGTTGATGCTCAGGAGGGCCCGATGCCGCAAACTCGATTTGTGCTCAAAAAATCCTTGGAGCTCGGCCTCAAGCCGATTGTAGTTATAAATAAGATCGATAAGCCGGCAGCCGACCCGCATCGCACTGAGGAGCAGGTTCTCGAGCTTTTCCTTGAGCTCGGTGCGGACGATGCTCAATCAAGTTTCCCCGTTGTGTATGCGATTGGGCGGGAGGGAGTAGCCATGAAAAAACTTGATGACGAACGGAAGGATATGACGCCGCTTTTGGATACTGTACTCGCCGAGGTGCCTGCGGCGCTCCCGTCGCCGGAGGGAACACCGCTTCGTTTCCAGCCCTTTAATCTTGGGTATGATAACTTTCTTGGGAGACTTGCTGTTGGCAGGGTATACGAGGGAGTCCTTTCTCCTAATCAACAGGTATTCATCAAGAAGGCGGATGGCACGGTGCGCAGTGGACGGACGGTAAAGATCTTTACTTTCAATGGGCTTGAACGAGTTGAGACTGATCGAGCAGAGGCGGGTGACATTGTCATGCTCGCAGGGCTCCCTGACATCTACATTGGCGAAACAATTACTACTGACGCGGGTGCAACTCCTCTGCCATCTATCCATGTCGACGAACCGACCATTGCACTCAACTTTTTGGTCAATAACTCGCCGTTTGCGGGCCGCGATGGAAAGTTCGTAACCAGCCGCCAAATCCGCGAGCGACTCGAAAAGGAGCTTGAAATTAATGTGGGTCTCCGAGTAGATTTTTCGTCAGCAGAATCTTTTAGAGTCTTTGGTCGCGGAGAACTGCACATTTCCATTTTGCTCGAGACGATGCGGCGCGAGGGGTACGAGCTTCAAGTGTCGCAGCCGCAGGTAATTATTAAAGAGGAAGGCGGAGTAATGCTCGAACCGTTTGAAGAGGTCATTGTTGATGTTCCAAGCGAGTTCCAGGGCGCAATCATTGAGAGACTTGGTCAGCGGGCATTTCAGATGAAGGATCTTAAGGTGCACGAGAGCCAGGTTCGAATGATATTTGAAGGACCGACGCGCGGGCTTCTCGGGTATCGCAATCAGTTTGTTGTCGACACTCGAGGAGAGGGGATTCTTTCGTCTCGATTCATTGAATTTAGGAAATATGCAGGTGAGATAAAGAAACGAGCAGTTGGTTCGATGATATCCATGGCTACGGGAGCAACTTTGGGCTTCAGCTTGTGGAATTTACAGGATCGCGGGGTTTTATATCTTGGCCCCGGCGCGCAGGTGTATGAGGGTCAGGTGATTGGCAACACTTCGAAGGGTGAGGAGATGATTGTGAACCCGACAAAAGGCAAGCAGCTTACCAATATGCGGGCGTCTGGTTCGGACGATGCCATTATGCTGACTCCGCCGTATGAGCTTTCTATTGAGCGGGGACTCGAGGTTATGGCCGATGATGAGTATCTTGAGATTACCCCGACCTCTGTGCGCCTTCGAAAGCAGCATCTGACTGAGAACGATCGCGCCAAAGCTCGTCGCACTGGATCCTAGTAGACTCATGGTGATGAGTGGTACTGTGTGAAGAGCTGATTTGTGAGCCTTCTATGATAGGCGTTATCATATATGATAACAGTTGAAGATTTTAAAAAATTGGTCGCAGCAGCACTCGATGAGGTGCCAGAAAATATTGCTTCTCAAATAAAGAATGTTGCAATCCTTGTCGAGGAGGGTGAGGACAGCGGCGAGCTTCTCGGTTTGTACCAGGGCGTGCCCCAGACTGAGCGGGGCGATGGATACGGGGTAGGAGAGACATTCCCTGACACCATCACACTCTTTATGCGCCCGATATGCAAGGAGTCTGAGGTGTCGGGGTCTCCCCTCGAGGCAGTGATTGCGGAGACGCTCTGGCATGAGATTGGTCACTACATGGGCCTTGATGAGGTAATGGTTCACAGGCGCGAGGAGGAGGGAACAAATAGGTATCGGTAAGGTATACTACAGGTATATGGCACGGATCTTATACATAGAGGACGAGCCGTTCCTCGGCAGTACCCTCAAGAATATCTTTGAAAAAGCCGGTCACACACTCGAGATATCTCCGGACGGTGAGGCTGGGATAGCAGAGCTTCGGAAAGGCGGATATCAAGCAGTCCTCCTCGACCTTCTCCTCCCCAAGATTGATGGCTTTGAGGTACTGAAGAAAATACAAGATGACCCAGGGCTCAAGAGCATCCCGGTTATTGTGCTTTCGAATCTCGGCACTGACGAGGATGAAAAAAGGACTCGCGATCTTGGCGCAGCAGCCCATTTCGTAAAAGCAATGATGGATCCGCACGAATTGCTCGCCTATGTTGGCCAGCAGGTCGGTACATAGTGTAGTTCATGAGCACAGAACTGCTGTTGTTCTCTGCCGGGCATGCTTTTTCCGCAGTAGTACTTATTTGTCTTTGGATTTTTATTCTGTTCAAGAACTGGAAGAGCAAACAGAATATTCTTTTCCTGTTTCTCACTTTCTCAGCCGCATTTCAAAATGTGTACATTAGCGTTGGGTCAGTTCTTCCGGTTTCAGATTTTTCGTACTCGTGGTGGTTACTTAGTGTTGGCAAGGTGTTCATTACCGTTTCGTACACGCATTTTATCCTCGAGATGATTGGCCGTGCGAAGGCCCTTCGTTGGTACATTAGCGGTTCGTATGTGGCCGCAGCTTTTTTTATCGGAGCCGCTTTCATAACACCAGGACTGTTCATGAGTGGAGTGCACGAGATCTCGTTCATGAAGAGCTTTCCGATTCCTGAGATTGTATACAATCTTCACCTCGCCTTCTTTTTACTTGGACCGATCTACCCATTTATTGAGCTGGTGCGCTCGTATCGCCGCGGCGGGATGAATCGAAGAAGGGATTCATACTTTATTCTTGCCTCGCTGATTGCGTTCGGGCTCGGACCCACCGGGTTTCTCTTTATCTACGGTATTCCATTCAGCCCGCTGCCAAGCATCTTCTTTGGCTGGTACGCATTTCTTATTGCGTACGGCATCTTTTCAGAGAATCTCCTTGACATCAAAGTCGCGATCAAACAGGCGTTTTTCTACACGCTCTTGGTGGCTATTGCCACTGCTGCAATAATCGCAATTCCACTTCTTAACGACTACATTGTGTCGCGGTACCCGGTTGTTCAGTTATGGGTCATTCCGCTCCTCAGTGTTCTCGGTGCAGCGATGGTTGGAAGAGCGTTTTGGGCGCAATCACAAGAATCAGAACATCTGAAGTATGAGTTTATTACGGTGGTGGCGCACAAACTTCGAACACCGCTTACGCACATTAAATGGGAAGTAACCTCGCTTCTTGATGGGACGCCGCAACCGGAAGTGCGGAGCGCGCTTGAGCGGATTGATCATTCGAATGCGCGACTCATCGAGCTTTCTAACATACTTTCTGAAACTGCTCAGGCGGCAGATGTACGGTACGGGTACTCCAGGGACCGTGTCTCGCTCCAGCCGCTTGTCGAGACCTCTATTCAGCGATTTGATCCTGTTGTTCAGCGAAGAAAACTTACCATCACCACTTCGATTGACTCTTCGCTCAGTCCAGTTGTTGGGGACGCGCAGCGACTGAGTTCGGTTGTTGATGTTCTTGTCGAGAACGCGTGCATGTACTCTGAAGACGGGGGTATGATCCGTATTTCGCTCCGCGCAGAAAATCATGCCGCGGTTTTCGAAATTACTGACGAAGGTATCGGCATTGCAGCAGAGGATCGCAAGAGAATCTTTACCAAATTCTTTAGGACCGAGCGCGCACGAGCAAAGGATACTGAAGGTGTCGGACTAGGTCTCGCGATGGCAAAAACTATTATTGAGCGGCATCGCGGGGTGCTTGGCTTCCGCTCCGTGGGAGAGGGGAAGGGCGCGACATTCTGGTTTTCTATCCCGCAGTAGCTTTGAGGAGCGTTGCAAATTCTTTCTGTACCTTCTCGAGCTTTGGGTTGATGACGAGCGCGCAATATTGGTTTTGCCGATTTTTTGCAAAGTACTCGTGGTGGTAGTTCTCTGCTGGATAAAATACAGGAAGCGGTTCGACGGCGGTTACTACTGGCATGCCGTGCTTATTTGATGCGTTGATTTCCGCAATGTATACTTCAGCATCACTTTTCTGCTCAGGAGTTGTGTAAAAAATTACTGAACGGTACTGGGTCCCTACATCGGCACCCTGCCGGTTAACGGTGGTAGGGTCATGTGATGCAAAAAATACAGTGAGCAGGTCGCGGTAACGGACTTCAGTGGGATCATACTCAATGCGTACCGACTCTGCGTGACCAGTTTCCCCTCCAGAGACTTGTGCATATGTTGGGTTTGGTACTGTGCCTCCCGCATACCCCGGGAGAACGGATGTAACGCCGCGTAACATCGAAAACACCGCCTCAGTGCACCAGAAACATCCTCCGCCGAATACCGCTGTTGCCATTAGCTGCTCGTCTCTTCGGCATTCGTAGGTTCCTCGGGGCGAGGGAGCGGCTTTACATTAGTGTCAAGGTCAAGGCAAACTGAATTAATGCAGTACCGCTTACCTGTTGCGGTGGGACCGTCATCAAACACATGTCCGAGGTGCGACCCGCATCGGCTGCACACAGTCTCTGTCCGATGCATGCCATGCGAGTCGTCTGCCTTTTCAAGCACAGCACCCGAGACTGCTTGATCAAAGGATGGCCACCCCGTCATAGAGTCGAACTTCGCCGTGGATTCGAACAGGGATTGCCCGCAGACTTTGCAGGCAAAGGTGCCGTCCGGAGTTTTCGTTAGAAAATTTCCAGTATACGGTAGCTCTGTACCTTTCTCTCGCAACACATGATACTCCTCCTCTGATAGACGAGCCTTTAATTCGTCATCTGAAGGCATAGTAAACTTTACATCCATGGTCGAAGTGTAACATACGAGCGGTTGAGTAGTATGTAACAATACGATAGTGAACGATTCATACGATGTGATTGTCATTGGCGCTGGGCCTGCAGGACTTGCGGCAGCGCGCGAACTTCAAAAAGGAGGCACCCGTGTTGTCGTGCTCGAGGCGCGGCCGCGGATCGGTGGGCGAGTGCATACGCTTCGTGGCCGCGGGGTAGTAGAGGCGGGGGCAGAATTCATACATGGTGAGCACGCTGCTACTTGGGATATGGTTAACGAGCTTGGATTGCGGACAGTGCTTTGGGGTCCTGAGCATGCAGACTCGTATCGGATTTTTGGCGAGAATGGGGGTGTACGGTGGGATACCGACGAGTTGTTTAAACGCTTTACGAAAGTCGATGATGCGCTGTGGACATATGATGGCCCCGACATCTCCTTGGAACAGTACTTCAAACAGCATGGAACAGATACTGAAGCGGAGTTCTACAAAATTCGCGAAATCGCAGATATCGAGGCTGCTGATCCTGCGCGCCTTAGCGTGCGCGGCATTGCACACGAGGAACGCCTCGCCACAAATGGGGCGCGGAATTTTTGGCTCGCGGATGGCTATGATCGGGTGTTTGAGGGTTTCGCTGTTGGTATTCCAGTGAGGCTCATACACCAGGTGGTGCGGGTCCGCTGGATGACAGGAGCAGTGGAAGTTGAGTGTGCGAACGGCGCACGATTTACCGCAGAGCGTCTGGTATGGACCATACCGATTGGTGTTCTGAAGCAGCGCGCACCAGAATTTCTCCCACGGTTGCCGGCCGAGTTCGAACAGGCAGTTCGTGGTATTGGGTTTGGGAACGCAACTAAGTCGCTCGTGTGGATTGACGGAAGTATGCCTGATTTTCGTATGCTTGATACGCCCGGTCTGGTTGGTCACTGGTGGCAGCGGCGCTTTGGGCCTGAAACGGTGCTCGTCGGGTTCAGTGGCGGCAGGAGGGCGGACGAGCTTGCGTCGATGAGTGAGCGAGATGCGGTTAATGCCGCTATTGAAGACCTTGTGAGCGGTTTGGGGTCTACGGTCCGCCACTTGGTGGCTGAAGCGCGGCATCTTTCCTGGAGCAATGATCCCTTCGCGCTTGGGTCATACTCATATCCTGCGGTTGATATGGGTGATGCGCGAGACATACTGCAAAAGCCAATTGCAGAGACCCTCTTTTATTGCGGTGAGGCGACACATACCCGCGGCCATCCAGGGACGGTCCACGGAGCGGTCGAAGAGGGTAGGCGCGCCGCTCGGGAGGTCCTTGCACTTCAATCGGAGAACGGTACCATGAGGGTATGAAGCATATCACCCTTGCAGTCGCTTGTTTGTTACTCCTCTCCGTAGCTCCGCTTTCGGCATTTGCCGCCCGTTTTGAGGCTGCAGAGCTCTTATCTATTTCCCCGAAGGAAGTTGTTCAGGAAAATCTCTATATGGCCGGTGGACAGGCAAACTTTTCTTCCACTGCACAGAAGGATCTGTTTATTGCCGGGGGTAAGGTACTAGTCGACGGTTCGGTCTGGGGCGATGTTGCAGCTGCAGGCGGAACTGTAGATTTGCTTGAAGCCGTGCGTGGCGATGTCCGCGTTGCGGGCGGGCAGGTAACGGTGAAAGGAACCATTTCTGGCGATCTTATTGTAGCTGGTGGTTCGGTCACCATTCTCCCTGGGGCGACGGTCTCCGGAGATCTGGTTGTAATGGGAGGACTCGTCATTATGGACGGAGTGGTAAACGGCACAGCGCGATTGTATGCAGGTGAGGCGCATATTAACGGGACCGCAGGAGGACCGATGATTGTGTATGCGCAGGAAAAGGTTGCGTTCGGGTCTGCAGCCCGTATTGGTTCGACTTTGGAATATCATGCTCCGCAGACCGCTGATGTTGCGACGGGCGCAGTAGTGGGAGACCAGGTAACCTTTACTCCTCTTACGGTTCCGAAAGCAGACGCAGCGACATTCGGACTTGCGCTACTTGCAGCAGTAACGGTTGTGTTGATTCTTAAGTTCTTTGCGCTTGCAGTTGCAAGCATTGGTGCGGCGTTCTGGCTTCGACATCCCGCGCAGGCGCTTGTCGACCGTTCGCTGCATTCGTTTCTCCCGATGCTTGGTCTTGGATTTGCAGCCATGATCGGTGGGCCGATACTGAGCATCGCACTCATTTTGAGCGTCGCGTTCACATACCTTGGATTTGCGTTGCTCGCGCTCTATGGGTTCCTTGTAACGGCTGCTATCGTACTCGAATCGTTGCTGGTAGGTGCGTTGATTGCAAAGGCAGTGCGGCGCGAGGCACGCGTTACTTGGAAGTGGGCACTCCTTGGGGCGGCGGTTGTGTGCGCCGTCGGGCTTGTCCCCCTCGTGGGGTGGGCCGCAACGGGGATCGTATTCTTCGTCGCGTTCGGCTCATTGGTTGAAAAAATGTATCGTGCGCTCAAAGGTCTCACGACAACATAGGGATACGCACGCAGTGGCGCTCGCCCTCCTCAGATATCTTAGAAAGGCGTATCCGAAGCCAAAGAGCGAGCTGCAGTACGAAACGCCATTTCAGTTTGTTGTGGCGGTGATACTGTCTGCGCAGTGCACCGACAAGATGGTGAATCGCGTGACGCAAGACATGTTTGCCCGGCTTCGGACTCCGGCAGATTTTGCACGCATGCGCCCCACATCCCTTGAACGAATGATTGCGTCAGTGACTTTTTATAAAACAAAGGCGAAGCATATTATTGGAGCAGCAAAGCAGTTCAAAGGACTTGCATATGTTGATCTTGTTGCATTGCCTGGGGTTGGATACAAAACCGCTCATGTTATCCGTGGCGAGCTTTTGGGGGTCTATGACGGTATCCCGACCGATACGCATGTCAGGCGGTTTGCACGGCGTTTTGGGCTTACCAAGCATTCGGATTTAAAAAAGATTTCAAAAGATCTTGAGGCGTTGATCCCGCACAACGATTGGAAGTATGTTAATAATGGGCTCGTCCTCTATGGCAGATACACCTGTCCCGCGCGATCGCACGATTGCACGAATCACCCGCTTACAGCGCTCCTTGAGAAGGGTCGTCCTTACTCACTACCGGGAGCACGGTAGACATCATTTGCCGTGGCGTAAGACTCGCAATCCGTACAAAGTGTTGGTTTCTGAGATAATGCTTCAGCAAACGCAGGTTGATCGGGTGGTGCCAAAGTACCGCGCGTTTATCCGAAAGTATCCGAACCCGAGAGCGCTTGCTGCAGCGTCACTTATGGAAGTTCTGCAGCAGTGGCAAGGACTTGGGTACAATCGTCGCGCTCGGTACCTGTGGGAGGCTGCGCAGCGTTGGGGGACGGTCGAGTTTGACGATCTTCCTGGAGTGGGACCATATACTGCCCGCGCCGTTCGTGTATTTGCGTTTAATAAACCCGAGATTTTGATAGAAACCAATATCCGCGCCGTTCTACTCCACCACCTATTTCCTCGTAAGACTGCTGTCTCCGACCGAACGCTGGCCCCGCTCCTTACACAACTGCTAACATGCGCGGAACGGGCAGGGATTACTCCGCGGGAGTGGTATTCGGCACTCATGGACTACGGCGCATATCTTAAGCGCACGACCTTAAATCCGTCGCGCCGATCTGCGCATCATGTGCGACAGCAGCCGTTCCAAGGTTCAATGCGGGAGGTGCGCGGTGCGGTTTTACGGGCAGCTCTTCGGGGAGAGCCGGTGCAGAAGCTCAAATTTCCGCAATGGCGCATACGAGCTGCGCTTCAGGCGTTAAAGCAAGAGAAGCTCATTTAGAGTCGACGATTGAAAGCGCAAGCGGAACACCTAAGAACAGCACGGTACCAAACACAACGAATGTCGCGTTGAGTGGCATTATGAAGAGCAGGGCAGATGCTCCGAGCGGTGCGATGACGCTTGCGAGTGGTCGAAGAACTCTGAAGAGCGTTATAGCGCCCGGGTCATTCTGATCGACATGACGAAAGAAGTGGATTTCGGTAGTCGCCTCGATAAGCGCCGCGCCGATGCGAGAAACAATCATAACGACGATCCACACAAGCAGTCCGCCTGAACTCAGGTATCCCATGCCTACGGTGCTTGCGGCGAGAATGAGAAACCCGACGATTAAAAACTCTTTTTCGCCTAGCCAACGGTCTGCAATCAAGCCGACAGGATACTCGAGCACGATGTACGGCACCATTGCAAAGGTAAATATGATACCGATTTCAGACCAACTAAAGCCGATGTCGTTCAGTAGGTACAGAGGGGCGTATACGGTCATCCATGAGAAAAAGAGCTGCAGCATACAGTGTGCGCCGACTATCGCGCGGAGCGATGGGTTTCGTACGAGTTCTGTGAAGAGGCGCGTGTCGCGATGTGACTGCGCGTGCGCGCTATTCGAGATCCCAGGCAATCCGCGAAGCGCAATGAGAATAAAGGGGATCAGAACCAATGCAGCTGCGCCGAACACCCGGTGGTATGCGTCGTCGATGGCGATGAGGGAGAGAGAGTATGTTGCGGTAAGGACTGCAATGTTCGAGATCGTGAGGATCAGGCCGCGCGCCGTACCTGTCGCAGCCTCACTCCGGGTGTGCGTTTCAATAAGGAGATCAATGCCGATGAAGAGCGCGTATACAATGGCACTTTGTACAATGAATAGGCTTATGACTGCAGCTGGCTGAGTGACGAGAGAGAATCCAATAAGTGTCGCCATTTCGGCGAGTGCAAGAAGCGCAAGAAGTTCGCGGGTTCCGATGCGTGCGAACAATCTTGGTGCCACCAAGAGGACGGCCATGGCAGCAAGCGAGCTTGCTGCAACCACAAGTCCGACCTCAGTCTCACCAACGAATGTGGCCAAGAATGCTGAGAGTACGAATGCAAAAAGGTAGTAGTGGTACTGACCGAGAAAGTTGACGACGCCAATAAGCGCAAAGCCTGTCGCTCCATGCACCCGCATGGAGTTTAGTATAGCGCGTCGACTAGACGCCGATGAGAACCGGGATTACCATCGGCCGCTTGCTTGTTTTCTGGAAGAGGTAGCGTTCAACGGTATCGGTGAGCTGAGTTTTCACCAACTCAAGGTCGATCGGGTTCATGCCCTGCGCAAGCTCTTCAATTGATTTTTTAACAAGGAGCCGCGCCTCAGAGAGGAGTCCTTGTGATTCGCGTAGGTACACAAACCCGCGACTAATGATGTCAGGAGACTTTCTGAGCGTGCCAGTCCGCAGATTAACGGTTGCAATGATGACGAACATACCGTCTGATGCGAGAGCCTGACGGTCGCGGATGACCACCTCCTGCATATCGCCGATCGAGAACCCGTCTACCATCATCGGTCCGGACGGAATCTTTTCCGTATGGATGTTGAGTTCGGTACCGTTCGTCACTTCGATCACCATACCGTTGTCCGGAAGGATAACCTTATCGCGAGGGAAGCCCGAGTTAACCTGGGCGTTTGCATGGTAGCGGAGCATCGAATGGTATCCGTACGCTGGCATGAAGAATGTCGGGTTAACCTGCTGCCGCATCCACACGAGCTCTCCAGTATTACCGTGACCGGTCGAGTGCACATCCGAGGAGCGGTAGTGAACAATCGAGAGTCCGTGGCGGAGGAGGTTATCCTTCAACTTTTGAACCGCAAGTTCATTGCCCGGAATAACCGAGGATGAGAGTACGACGGTGTCGCGTTCGCTTAGCGACAGTACCTTGTGTTTCTTCGTTGCGATGCGCATCAGTGCAGCGGTGTCCTCGCCCTGCGCACCGGTGCAGATGATGACAATTTTGTCAGCAGGGTAGTCTGCCGCTGCCTCAGCAGGAATAATCGTACCTTTCTTTATTTTGAGCAGCCCAGCGCGTTCGGATATGTCGACATTCGTTTTATGTGATCTGCCCTCAACAACAATTTTCTTGCCAAGCGCCTCTGCTGCTTGAATGATACGGATAACGCGCTCGAAGTTCGATGCAAATAGCGAGACAATGATGCGGCCCTTCACCGTTCGTATGATTTCCTCAAGGGTCTGATGCACGCGTTTTTCAGGGATTGAAAAGCCGTCGCGTTCAGCGTTGGTTGAGTCGGCGATAAAGATAATGTTTTTGTCCTTTCCAAGGTCGCCCCACACCTTCTTTTCCTTTTCGGTCGGTTCGCCATTCTCATGCTCGAGCTTTAGATCTCCTGAAATCACTAGATTTCCATGTTTGGTGTAGATCGAGAGACCCATCGCGTCGGGGATCGAGTGGGTAACCGGAAATGTCTTCACCCGGACCATTCCTGTCTCAGGTTTTCCAACCATGACAGTTCCGCCCGGGTCGACGACATGCATGTCAATTTTCGGCAGGTGCGGAAACTCTTCCTGGCGTTTCAAAATCATCAGCGAAGTGATGAATTGGGTATACAGCGGTGGATTGCCGATGCGGTCAATAATAAACGGGATACCGCCGATGTGGTCGAGGTGTCCGTGGGTAATGAAAAGCGCGATGATGCGGTCTTTATTGTCCTCAAGCCACCTGGTGTTCGGAAGAACATAGTCGATGCCAGGCGCTGCGGATTCGCCCATAAACTGGAATCCTGCGTCGGAAATAATGATGCCTTCCGGCAGCTCGAATGCGCACATATTGCGGCCGACCTCTTCAACGCCGCCGATCGGGATGATTCGGACGCTGTTTTGGGAAAGTGGGGGAAGCACCACTCGTTCACGCGTTTCTGGCTCGTTGACTGGAACGCGCGGCATGACTGGCGGCCGTCGAAAGTGCCCGCGACCCCCGCCGCGACCCCCGCGCATTGGCCGCCGCGGCCCTCGGCGGTCTCCTTGGCGATTTGGGAATGCGCTGCTACCGTGCCCGCCCTGCGAACGGGGACGAAAGTGACGGCGGGGAGCCGCTGAGTACGGTCTCCGATGCGCTCGCGAATCTTGGTTGCCGGCGGAAGACTCCTGGGCAGGTTGAGCTGAGTTCATGAATGTCTCTGTGAGTAGCTTTTTATTTAATTTTTATCGTGCAAATATCGGCCAAACGCGTTCAGTGCTGAGATACCAGTTTTCGATGCCGATGAAACGGTCGCTCGGCATGGTGATGGTTCCAAGACTGAGGCCTTGAACGGCGCTCGGGACAGCATACACGAAATGCGGGGCGTACAGGAATGTTGCGGCAAATTCGTTCTCGATGCTTGCTGCTGCAGATTCGATTCGTGCGCGCCTCGTCGCTGGATCCTGTTCGGTACGAGCCTCAGATAAGAGTGCGTCGACAGCTGTGTTGACATACAGTGCGATGTTCAGGCCTGGGTCGTTCCGTTGGCTCGAGTGCCAAAATGCAAAGAGATCTAAGTCTCGTCCGATAGCTTCTCCAAAAAGGAGTGCGTCATATTTCCGCGGTCTTATTATTTCCTGCTGCAAGTCATTGGCCTCAAAGAACTGTGTATCAACTTCGACGCCGAGCTGTCGCCAGGTCGCGGCGACCTCCTCGGCAGCTCGTTTGAGCTCAGGCGCGTTGCTGGTTACCAAAGAGAACTGCAGCCGCTTTGATGTGGTTTTGTTCTTTTTCATAAACACACCATCATCACCCTTCGTCCAGCCTGCCGCAGCAAGCAAACGAGCTGCCTCCGAAAGTCGTTGGTCGGACGAAGTTGCCGATATCGTCCGAACAATTTCTTTAGGAGGAAGTGGGCCCGTCAGAACCGAGCCATACCCATCCACTAGTGTAGCAACAAGGGACTCTTTGTCAAGAGCTGCGTCAAGTGCTGCGCGGACCGCAGTCTCGGCAAAAATGTCATTCCGGTTTTGATTATAAAAGACCGCAAAGATTCTTCCTAAAATGGCCTCGTGTACCTCACGATCGAGAAGCTCGTCGGGGAGCACCGAGTGTCCAGCAAGGTTCCGATCCTCGAGGAGCGCAGTGTGCAGCGCCTCTGCGTCTTGAAAGAACGAAAAGCGGAGTTTTGATATATACGGCACCGCGTGGCTCTTGGTGAATGCTGCAAGTTCAATAGAGGTAGGGACTCCGGATGATGACACTCGCATTCGGGTTACCTCATAGGGGCCAGCACCAATCGGTGCAGTATTCAGAGTACTGAACTGAAATTCCTCCGGAGATACGGTTTCCCACAAATGACGGGGGATGATTCCAAGCGAAAGATTTTCTATGAATGGCGCGTAGGGGGACCGGAGCGTAAACATGACTGTTCGTTCGTCAATCGCAACCACGGATACCCCCTCCCAGTTTGCTCTGCGCGGGCTTTTTATTGCGGGATTCTGTGCGAGGAGGACAGTGAAGACTACATCGGCAGCGGTCACCGGTTCTCCGTCGTGGAAAAAGATATCGTCTCGCAGGGTAAATGTGTAGGTCTTTTGATCCTCTGATACTTCATAGGTCTGGGCGAGGTCCGGGACGGTATCCCCGCTCGGGGTCTCTCGAAGCAATCCGGCATAGACGAGCCTAACCAGGTCTCTATCAGTGTCCGATACGGCGAGTACGGGGTTAATGAATCGTGGCACCCCGACTAATCCCTCCTCGTAAGTCCCGCCGCGTGCGGGAATCTCGACTGAAAATGCGAGTGATGCTTGTGCCAAAAGCCAAAAAATTCCGATGCAAAAGGCCGAGGCAATCAAGGTGCTCGCAGCCCACTCAGAAGGAGAGAGCTGCAAACGGTGTGCAACTATTGAAAATAAGAATCGCCTCATAGGCGGATAGTGTTAGCGAACGAAGAGCGCGCTTGCGGCAGCCGCAGCAAACAGTATCGCTAGCACAATGGTAGCACGGAAGATAAACAGCTCGCCGCCGCGCCTGCGATAAAAGGCCTGATTCGAACCATCCTGAAAGGCTCCCATGCCGGCGCCACGAGTCTGAATCAGGACTGCGCCGACGAGGAGGAGCGCAAGGACAATTTCAACAAGCGGAAGTACACCCGAAAGGTACCCGATAAACATAGTCATACTTATTCTGTGTAGTATATCACCGCGATAGCGTCAGGGCAACCATCCCCCCCGTTGACTCAGCTTGCCTCACTTCAGTATACTGGCCCGTGCATACGAGCTTTATACATCCATAGATTATGAAAAAGAAGAAACATAACATTGCAAAGAAGTCAGCTACACCCCGTGCGGAGACAAAAATTCGAGACAAATCGCCGCTTGCTCCGCTCAGTGATCGCGTTATCGTGCAGCCCCTTAGCCCAGAGGAGTCTGGCATTTCGACTCCGTCGGGGATTATCATTCCTGACACGGCAAAGGAGAAGCCCGAGCAGGGAACGGTAATTGCTGTTGGTCCGGGTAAGTGGAATGAGAGCGGTACAGAGCGGATCCCGCTCGGCATCGCCATTGGTGATCGGGTATTGTTCTCAAAGTACGGGTATGACGAGGTTAAGGTTGCCGGGACCACCTACTATGTCATCGGCGAATCCAACATCCTCGCTGTTATTTCCTAACCGCATTTATCGCATTACACGATAGCAACTATGGCAAAAAAAATTCTTTTTGATTCAGATGCACGGACCGCGCTTAAGGCGGGGATTGCGCGCGCAGCGCGCGCGGTCAAGGTAACCCTTGGCCCTCGTGGCCGCAATGTCATCCTCGACAAAGGGTATGGCGGTCCGCACATGACGAATGACGGCGTTACCATAGCAAAAGAAATCAGTTTTAAGGACAAGTTTGAGAATATGGGTGCGGAGGTCGTCAAAGAAGTCGCCTCAAAAACAAATGATCTTGCAGGGGACGGGACCACCACATCGGTAGTGCTGCTCGAAGCGTTGGTAGAGGAGGGAATGAAGCACACGGCAATGGGTTTGAATGCCATGGGCATCCGTTCTGGCATGGAGAAGGCTGCCGAGGCAAGTGTAAAGGCTCTAAAGTCGATCGCAAAGCCGGTGCAGGGAGACAAAGATATCAAGCAGGTTGCGACTATTTCAGCAGAGTCGGCGGAAATTGGCGAAACTATAGCAGAGGTTATTTCTGAGGTTGGTCAAAATGGCGTGGTGACAGTTGAGGAGTCGCAATCGTTTGGCATCGAGAAGGAGGTGGTCGAGGGTCTTGAATTCGATCGCGGGTATGTGTCGCCGTACATGATTACCAATCCCGAGCGGATGGAGGCAGAGTATAAGGACGCCGCGCTGCTTATTACCGACAAGAAAATTGCGTCGATCCAAGAGATTCTCCCAGTTCTTGAGGCAGTTGCGCGAACCGGGAAGAAGGAGTTGGTGGTGATTGCAGATGATGTTGAGGGTGAAGCGCTCGCTACATTCGTGGTAAACAAGCTCCGCGGCACCTTTCATGTGCTCGCGGTTAAGGCGCCTGGGTATGGCGATCGGAAAAAGGAGATGTTGCAGGATATTGCGGTAACCACTGGCGGAACGGTTATCTCCGACGAAACGGGCTTGAAGCTCGACAAGACCGAGCTCTCGATGCTCGGGCGTGCACATAAAGTGATTGCGTCCAAGGATTCAACGGTGATTGTCGGTGGCAAGGGTTCCAAAAAGGACATCGACGGCCGTGTAGCGAGCCTCAAAAAACAGCTCGAATCTACCGATTCGAAGTTTGACAAGGAGAAGCTTGAGGAGCGGATTGCCAAACTTTCGGGCGGTGTTGCGGTCATTAAGGTGGGCGCAGCGACCGAAACCGAGATGAAGTATCTGAAAGACAAGATCGAGGACGCAGTGAATGCAACCAAGGCGGCGATCGCAGAGGGCATTGTTCCTGGCGGCGGGACGGCGCTGGTGAAGGCTGCGCAGAAAGTCGAAGCTGAGACAGACTGGAAGAAGCTTTCGAAGGACGAAGAAATCGGATTCCGCACCGTGCTTGCCGCGCTCGAGCGGCCGTTGAAGCAAATTGCCGTCAATGCTGGTAAAGATAGCGGTGAGGTGGTTGTTGCGGAAGTAAAGAAGGCAAAGGGGTTTGCCGGTTACGATGCAGTAAAGGACGAAATCGTCAGCGATATGGTAGCTGCGGGGATTATTGACCCGGTCAAGGTGACGAGGGGCGGTGTCGAGCATGCGGTTTCAGCCGCTGCGATTATTCTCACCACCGAGGCTGCTATTGCCGATGAGCCTGAAGAGAAAAAGGAGGCTCCTCCTATGGGTGGCGGCATGGATTACTAGCCAAAAGGCCCCTTGCGGGGCCTTTTCCTTTAAGGTACCGTGGTCACATGGGGTTCCAGTCAGTGCGCCATGAACATTTCGATACCATGAGCGCCCATGCGCGCATAGATGAAATAATTGCAATTATCAAAGCGAGGCGGCTTGCTGATATGAGTGACGAGGAAAGACGATCTATGCTCGCTTTGATCGAGGAAAAGCGCAGTATTGAGGCTGCTATTTCCGATAAGAATTTCAAAGGCAGCTCCTCCGGGACCATGCTTAGCGAGAGAACGGAAGAGATCGCTGACTTGTTAGATCAACCCAAGCAAGAAAAATATGAGTAGTTTTGAAGGCCCAAAAATCAACCTGCGTTCGGGTGTAGCTGTTGAGTCCAAGGAGCCAGTGTTGATGGAGAATGGGGTTTTCATAAATCTAACTCCGAATGAGAGGGCTTTTGTTGAGTTATGGCATCCTCTTCTTGTAAAACTCCTTCAGAGTGGTGATTATAATTCTGTTGCCAAAGGGTTAGAGAAATTATCCAAATCCAGCAAAGCAGCATCTAATGGTTATGCAGAGGATATTGTTGCACTTTTTAAACGGTACGGGTCGCAGCTTCGGAGTCAAGTATTTGAGGTTTATGTATCGAAGACCATTAGGCATTTTGTAGAGGGTCTAGTAGTCAGCCAGGCAGTGAAGCTTGTTGAATATGCCAAGGAGCATACCAAGGATCAAAAATGGGATGCTTTTTTGGATAATGCATTTTCCGAAAAGGCCGATGATCTAATTGGGGAAGGGAGAGATAAATAGTTTTTATGGGTAAAGTTTTCGAATCTCCCACTAAACACAAGATTTGTACTGCACTTCTGGTATTGGTATACTAGGAGATATGACTATTCCTTACATTATTCTTGGTCTTTTGGTTGCTAGTGTCGCCTGGCTAGTAGTTACCTATAACAGTTTTGTTACTTTGGTAAACCGTGCCAAGGAGGCGTGGGCAGATATTGATGTTCAGCTTAAGCGGCGGTACGATCTTATCCCGAATCTTATAGAGACGGTGAAGGGGTACGCTGCACATGAGCGCGAGGCATTTGACCGAGTAACCAAGGCCCGCGCTGCTGCGCTTGGTGCCGAGACAATGGGCGAACACGCAAAGGCAGAAAACATGCTGACCGACGCCCTCAAGTCAGTGTTTGCCGTGGCAGAAGCGTATCCTGACCTCAAGGCAAATCAGAATTTCCTCGAGTTGCAGCGCGAGCTTTCTGATACAGAGAACAAGATTCAGGCTGCGCGCCGCTTCTATAATCAAAATGTCATGGCGCTCAAAACCAAGCTCGAGCAATTTCCTTCTAACTTGGTTGGGTCGTGGTTCGGATTCAAACCCAAAGAGTTTTTTGAGCTTACTGAGGGTGATCAAGCTGCCCGCAATCCGGTTCCAGCCAAGTTTTAGTACTTTTTCCGGCGCATATGGCTACACTGTACGCTGAAGCAAGCGCAAATAGCAGGCGGACCTGGATTCTTATGTTCGGGTTTTTGATCGCGGTCATCGGATTGGGGTGGGCCTTTTCGTACCTGCTTGATAACCAGGCGATCTTATATGGAGCCGTGGCGCTCTCGCTTGCCATGAATATTGGCGCGTACTGGTATTCAGACAAGTTGGCGCTTGCATCGAGCGGGGCGCGGTCAGCCGATGGACCCGAGTTCCTAGAGCTTCGCCGCATTGTTGAAAATCTAGCTATCTCCGCAGGGATGTCGGCACCACGACTTTACATCATCAACGATCCGGCACCGAACGCATTTGCAACCGGTCGCGATCCTGCGCACGGTGCCGTAGCTGTTACTACTGGACTTATCCGCATGATGGAGCGCGCTGAGCTTGAGGGCGTCATTGCACACGAACTTGCGCACATCAAGAATCGCGATACCCTCGTTATGACTGTTGTTGTAGTTCTCATTGGATTCGTTACTCTACTCTCTGACTTCTTTCTTCGATCCATCATGCATGGGGGAGGAAATGGGGACCGCGACAGTAGGATGCAAGCAATTCTTGTGGTTGCGGGTATTGTGCTTGCCGTACTGTCGCCACTAATTGCACAGCTTATTCAACTCGCTATTTCACGAAAACGCGAATTTCTTGCCGATGCATCCGGTGCGCTTATGACCAGGTACCCAGAGGGGCTCGCAAGCGCACTTCAGAAAATCGGTGCGTACACTGCTCCGATGCGGAGCGCGAACCATGCAACTGCGCATTTGTTTATCAGTTCGCCTTTTGGCGCACGAGCGCTCCGCGGGTGGAATAAGCTATTTTTGACTCATCCGCCGATCGAGGATCGGATTAACGCACTTCTCGGACGCTAGCGCTCCATCCGCATATACACTTGGTGCAGAGCCTCTCTGGACCCCGCTTCATACTCTTCTGCAGCATGCTCAGCTTTCGAGAGATTTTTATCTCCCTCAACCAGTATTGCAAGCACCTCTGCACGAGTCGGATACTCCTTCCCCATAGTAAGTATGGTTAGGCTTTTAATATAAGCATACTCTGCGCTGGCGCCTCAGGTTACCTGCATGGTATACAAGATGCACGGAGGCGTCGCATAGCGGTCTAGTGCACCGCCTTGGAAAGGCGGCAATCGGGAAACCGGTTCGAGAGTTCGAATCTCTCCGCCTCCGC
>JAYOEC010000019.1:0-4290 GCA_038106525.1 Minisyncoccota bacterium
TAATAGTGAGTTTCGCAGTGGAGGAAGTAGCAAATGTTTCCGGTAGAGCGGTATCGAAGAAGAGGTCTCCGCCGGCATTTCTGAGAACCCAATGGCTAGATGCTTGAGAACCATCGGAAAGTACAAGCTGCGGCGCAGTGGATGAGGCAAGTTGGAGCAACCAACGGGGTGTGGTGGTCCCGAGGCCAAGAGTGTTCAATGTTGCGCTGTATGCAGAGGCTGCAATTGCGCCAAAAGTTGATGCTCCAGATCGATACTGCAACTCCGAGCCAGAACCTCCAGGAGTTCCGCCTGCACCAGACTCGACACAAATGCCATTAACCGCATAACACCCACTGGTGATATTGAATCCCACATTCGATGTCGAGGTGGCAGAACCAACAATAGAGAGACCGGAGAGTGTAGTGGTGCCGAAGCCGGAACCAGCAACGGAGAGGAAAACGGTGCTGTGTGATGAGGAGGCGACTTCGAAGATGGGGTGTGTCTGCGATGCGGGAGCCTGCACTGAGAGCTGGGCATACGGAGAAGTGGTGCCGATGCCAAGATGTCCTGCCGTGGTGAGGGTCATGACGGCAGAAGCAAATGCGTCATCAACTGGAGACCACTTGAACGAGTCACTGTCGGAGTTGTCGATGCCTTGATTCCAGGCTCTGGTAGCAGAAAGTAAAAACTTTAGGGTTGCATCACCAGCGCCATCCTGTTCAAGAACAAGGGTACCGTTAGTTCCACTGTCGTTGCGATAAAACTCTCCCAGTCCATCAACCACGAATTTAGAACCATATGAGGCATTCGGCGACGAGGTACCAATCCCCACCCTCCCGCTCGACTGCTGCACAATGAGGTGGTTGGAGCCAACTGCAAAGCCACCGGTCGAGATGGTGGTGGTGGCGGTGGTAGAGGTGGCGGCAAAGTAATTCAGTGTTGGCGAAGTTGATGCAGCAAGTGCAGTGGTTCCTCCATCCGAATACAGCCATCCTTGACCGAAAGATGAAGCACCGGTGCCTCCTTGCGAGACCCCGAGCGTTCCGGAAATGGTTGCGAGTGTAGTAGTAGAAACCCACGATGGGACACCAGATACTAATGCGAGCACCTGCCCGTTCACACCTGCGGAAGTGGTGGCAATGCGCGAGGTGCCGTTGCCGAGGAGGAGCGTGTTTGCCTGGAGCGATGCCCACCCCGTACCACCGTTTGCGGCAGGGAGAATGCCGGTGATGTCTGCAGCAAGGTCAATGGCAGCGGTGGAGACGGCGCCGGCGGTGGCCTTGAGGAAGCCGGTCAGAGTTCCTACTGAGAGAGATCCAAAGAGTGCCTGAGTTGATGAGGCGTATGCAGCGGTGAGGTTGGTGGTGGAGGCGTTCGGAAATGTGGAGACACCACTCGAGGTTGCAACAAACTGCGGTGCGGTAACAGTCCCATAGGTAGTAAAGAGTGAGCGGATGAGGGCTGAACCAACAACCTCAAGCGTGTCAGTGGTTGTTGTTGCGCCTGCGCCAATGACCACCTGATTCGAAGTGCTCGCAAGCCTAATACCCGAGCTGTTAAAGTACACCCAATTACCATCGGCGCCGCCACCACCCGGACCAAGCGTACCCCACGAACCCCCACTGTTCTTAAATTCAAGAACGCCAGCATTATCACGAATTCCGTACCCAGAAGAGCCGGATACATCTCCAAAATTAAAGTACCGACTCGCTCCTGAAAGGAGCAGGCTTCCATACACTGTCAACTTTGCGAGCGGAGACGAAGTGCCAACTCCAACCAGTTCGGCAGAATCCAAATACAAAGTTGAAGTTGCGCTGAGTGTATCTCCTGCCGCCGCATAATACGAAATCTGACCAACAGCTCCTGCACCGATAGTTCCAGAACCGGAACCAGAACTAAGACCACTGACATCAGAGATTGAACCACCAGTAATCGTTGCGTTGGTAATGGTTACACCATCAAGCTTGTCAATCTTTTGTGACTGCGCAAACGATTGCGTGGTGACCGAGCTAATGACTGGCGGTCCGCTAAACGGAACATATGCTGGGATCAAACTCCGCAACCGCTGCTCAAGCGATGCAATCTCAGTTTGCAGCTGTGCACTGCTCACGCCTGAAAGAATAACCCGCTCAGAAATAGCACTACTCACTGAGATTGGCTGCACCACCCGTTCTACAACATGCACCGTCGTTGTTGCAATTTTTTGCTCAACAATAATTGGTGGCGGTGGCGTTAATGAGCCAAACCACCACTTACGAATCGGATCAAAAAGTGATTCAATAGCTGAAAGATCAACGGTCTGTGATGCGGCAGCGAGCTGCACCGTGGATGCGCGCACGCCAGCGGCAAACGGCGAGTCAAACCCCCGCGGCGAAACATATGCGCCCGCGACAACGCCACCAAAAAATACTGCAACACCCAGGATAGCCGCAAAAACTTTTGCCGCAGAAACCACATAGTGAGAGGCATCGGTGATTGGGGCGTGCGCACCTCGGCCTTTCAATGACCGTTGAAGCTGGAGCCTCCTCGCTTCATCGCGCACCCGCGCGTCCTCAAAAAAAGATTTCAGGGAGGTCTCATCAATGCTCCACTGCCTGCCATCGCGCTTGCCGTGCACCCTGCCGGTCCGCACTAAAAGTGAAAGATAGTCACTCGAATACCCAAATTTTCTTGCCGCATCGCGAGTGCTCAAAAACGTATCTCTGCTTGGTTTTGCCGTCATGCCGGAATATCTATATTTTACTTGACATTTCGGCTGGCACACCGAGATCGTCGACGGCTATGTGGAAGAAATGATTCCAAGCACTAACATTACGGAAACTCCGAGCATGAAGAGAAAAAGGAATAGTCCCATACTCCCAGTGTGGCCACTTGGACGAGCAACTTGATGTAATGGGGTGCGCGACAGCACGCGAATTCCGTCCATCTCCGACCTTGGAGCCTGTTGCCCTTGAGGTCGGGCAACCTGCATCTTCGGTTCAATATTCAAAGCAGCAATTTCAGTTTCAGCTTTAGAATTAAGCGAATCTCGTGAGTCCGAGATTTTTTTATCGTCAGCCACTGGATCATCAAGATACTTGATTGCACTCCATGTCTTTGGAAGCGAAATCTCAATAGTTGATGGAGTGAGTGGGATTTGCCCCTTTGATCCAAGTGCACCCTGAATCCTAACCAGTGCGGGTGCGTCAGTCACTGTCTGAGAAGCTCCTGCAAGAGATTTAAGATCACCTTCATGAACAAACCATGCCCTACCAACCCGTTCAGCCCGCAACTTTCCCTTCCGGACCAGCTGCCCAATATAGTCCCGGGCGTAACCAGTTAACTCAGCAGCTCGTTTAGCCGAGATATACTTATGCTGCGCAACAACAAGCTCATCCATACCGCAAGCTTAGCACTTGCTGAAGATTCAATTGCTATATCCCGACCTGCTTGTGGATGAGATCTCGAAGCAGTTCCGGGCTTGCTGCACCTTTGCTTTTTTTCATACCCTGTCCAATCAAAAACTGGATGGCGGCAGCCTTACCAGCTCGCAGTTCGTCTACAACTGCCTTGTGCTCTGCAAGAACATCCGCAACGATTTTCTCAAGTGCCGCACTGTCGGTAACCTGGAACAACCCGAGTCGCTCTGCAGTCTCCTTTGGGGTGCCACCATCAGCCATGATTGCCGCAAGAACCGCCTTTGCTGCGGTTGCTGAAATGATGCCGCCAGATTGCATTCTTGCAACCTCAACGATCACGCCCTTAACCTGAGAGAGTGCTTCAGCATCAGGCTGCCTGCTGCGAACTTCTCCCAGAAGAAGGTTACGCGAGATGGCACGAACATCCGCATCAGATTCTGATTCGATGCTCGCATGGTGAACCGCTTCGTACTCAGGGTTGTTGAGTAATATCTCGATCTCATCAGATCGAAGACCGTCAGCTTGGTATCGCGTGCGCTTCGCCAAAGGAAGCTCTGGCATCGACGCACGGAGGACTTCAACGCCAAACTCCGGAATGGACGAAATATTCAACTTCGGAATATCTGGATCAGGAAAGTATCGGTAGTCATGCGATGATTCCTTGAGTCGCTGCGAAAAGGTGACTCCGCGATCCTCATCGAACCCTCTGGTCTCCTGCACCACCTGTCCCCCACCCTCAAGCAATTCGATCTGTCTCTTAATTTCATACTCGATCGATCGCTCTACTGATTTAAACGAGTTGAGATTCTTAACCTCTACCTTGGTTCCAAATGCGTCAGTTGCACTGACGGATATATTTGCCTCAACGCGCATCTGCCCCTTTTCCATATTTGCATCCGCAACGCCAAGC
>JAYOEC010000020.1:0-4255 GCA_038106525.1 Minisyncoccota bacterium
AGTATGTTCCAGGAATGACCGCAGTCGCTCCTTCTGGAATCTGCATGCTCGCCGGAGCATCTCCAAGTTCTTTGGGCTGCGTTGTAGTGTTGCCATACCACCAAGCGCCGAGAGCAATGGCGCCGATTGCAAGAACTGCAAGTACTTTATACATGGGATTCTGGTTAGAAGTATGCTCGCAGTATACTGTATCGAGTGACCACAGCAAAAAAGCGAAGCAGGACCATAACTGTCTCGGACGCAATGCAGCGCGGGTATCGGTATACGCGGATTGAACCTGTGGGCAAAAACTTTCATCCTGACTTTACGCCGGAACTTACACCCGAGGAGATGCTTCGGTTGGGCGTTTTTGGCGGGCACTATTTTTCAGATCGACCTAAGGAATTTCCATCCAGCTGGTGGCGTAATGCAAAGCTCTCGCGCGTAGGGTATGACGCGGACAAAAACTTTTTTAAGGTCAAGGCGTCGCAGCCGCTCAGTGTCTGGAGAAAAAAGGGGTGGATTGATCCGCGCGATCCCCGTGGCTGGTTTCAATGGTACTGCAGGTACTATCTCGGGAGGCGGATTCCGAAGGAAGATGAGCGGCAGATCAAGCGGTGGCAGATGATTCGTCGCCATATTGTTCAGCTTCAGAAACATTGCACTCGCGGGGATCGTGAGTGTCGCCCAGTTCAGCGACAAGCGCTGCTTCATTGGGCTTACGACAGCCGTCGGTACTAGGGCGGTATAGTGTTCAGTATGGATCAGTACGATCTCATTGTGCGCGCCAGAGAGGGGGATGTCCGCGCGTTTGATGAGTTGTATCGTTCGTTATATGCGCCAGTCTTCAGAGCCGCAGTACAATTTTTGCGTTCGCGGGATGATGCTGAGGATGTCACACAAACTGTTTTTATTAACTTTTTCAAATCACTTGATCGTTACGAACGACGCGGATCGATGCTTGCATACCTCTTGGTTATGACGCGGAACGCATGCATTGATCACGCGCGGGTGCGCCGACCAGACTATGATGACGAAGCGCTCTTGGCCGTTCGATCGGACGAACCGACTCCCGAGGAATCCGCCATACTAAGCAGCGATGCACGGATGGTTGTGGATGCCTTGCAACGCATGAGCCCAGGAGAGGCGGACGCACTGCGGCTCAAGTATCTCGACGGATTGGAGACGAGAGAGATTGCCCAGATTCTGGATAAGAGTGAGGAAGCAGTTCGTCAGGCAGTGTCACGGGGGGTCCGTTCCCTCCGTTCTTTACTTGAGGGTGTACGCCCAAAGCTATGAGTAACCTCTCGCACGAAGATGCTCAAACACTACTCGCCCGTGTGGGCGAGGAGCTTTCTCCGCGACGCGAGGGTCTCGCCCGAGCAGTCGGGTTTATAGCCGTGGGTCGCCGCTCGCCATTATTCATTACCAGTAGCTACATGAGTACACACATGAAAGTTGCGTCGGCGCTGGTCGCCGTCGTTGTCGTGCTCGGCGGCGCATACTACCTTGCGGGTCAGAGCGGCGATAGGGCCGCGCTCCTCAGCATGGAGTCTGCCGATGGTGCTGCTTCGAAGCAGATGATGCAAGAGGCAGCGCCAATCCCAGAGCCGACCGGGTCATTTGACGACTTTGCTGCAGCGATTGATGCGGATATTTCCGCGCAGCTTGCTGCTCTCGAATCGCTTGATGCAGATGTCGACGGTTCCGTCTCTAGTGTAAGTTCAATTACCACCTCACAAGCACTTTATGACCCGAATTCCCTCTAAACTTGCAGCATTCAGCCTGATTGCGCTCATTTTGGTGCCGCAGGCTGCGGTTTTCGCACGGGAGGCAACCGAGGGTCCGCGTGGATTTGACGGCATCCGCGACAAGCTTGAAAAGCGCCTTGACGGCGCGACATCAACACGGCCGCTCAGTGCAGCAAACTTCTGTGCCAATATTGCAACCATCGAGAGCTCGCTTGTCGGCGCAGGAACACAGCTTTCTGAGCGCCATGATAAGCGGGTTGCTGAGCGGGGCGAGCAGCAGGATGAGCGCCGTGGCCTCCGGGACGGAAAACTCGACGACCGCCGGCTTGACCGCGATGAGAATCGCATCGATCGTTATGCAAAGCTTGACGAACGAGCGACTACTGACGCGCAAAAAGCTGCGGTTGCTACCTTTAAGACCGAGGTCGAGGCTGCAGTTACGGTTCGCCGTACGGCAGTGGATGCTGCGGTTACTGCGTTTCGCACGAGCATTGATGCGCTGATTAGCGGCAGACAGTCGGCAATAGACACTGCAGCTGCAACGCATCAGTCTGCAATCGACGCAGCAATTGCAAAGGCAAAGGCAGATTGTGCTGCCGGTGTTGATCCGCAAATCGTCCGCGAAACACTCCGGGCAGCGCTTAAAAGTGCAAATGATGCGTTCAAGTCGACCATAAAACCGTCTGGCGATATTGACTCGCAGGTGAAAGCGCTTCGCGAAACCCGCGATGCTGCCATCAAGTCCGCGATGGATGCATTCAAGGTATCGTTTGATGCATCTCTTCTGAAACTCAAAGCGGCATTTGGTTCCTAACTTGCCGACGCATTGAGAGGAGATCAAAAGCACACCCAGCATATGCTGGGTGTGCTTTTTGACAGAATTGCCTTGATCTGATATAATGGGATTAGATTTCGTACTCGTGTCGGGCTGCCCTTCGCGATGGCGGACCGGAAAACATGCATCGCCGCGCCCCTTTTCATCATCGCCGTCCGCGGCCCGTTCGCCGCTCCCGTTCGCCGCGCCACTTTGGGGCGTACATTGATCCTGCGAGGTTCGTTCGCCGCGCGGTCATTACTGAAGCTCGTGAGCAGTTTGTGCCAGAACATCAGTTCAGCGATTTTGAAATGCATGATGTCCTCAAGCGGCTCATTGCGGATCGTGGGTACCAGGTGCCGACGCCGATACAGGATCGCGCAATACCGCATGCACTTCGTGGCGACGATGTCGTTGGCATCGCAAACACCGGGACTGGCAAGACCGCGGCATTTTTACTCCCGATTATCGAGAGCGTCCTTGCGCATGCTGATCATCGCGCACTCATTATGGTTCCGACTCGCGAGCTTGCCATTCAAATTGCGCACGAGCTTGCGGGGTTTACTAAGGGGCTCAGAATCTCGAGCGCCGTATTTGTTGGCGGCACTTCGGTGTTCCGCGATGTTCAAAAAGCGCGTCAGAATGTCTCTATTGTCATCGGTACCCCAGGAAGGCTCAAAGATCTTATTGAACGAAAGGCCCTCAGGGTCGAGCGGATGCAGACTGTGGTTCTTGATGAGGCGGATCGAATGCTCGACATGGGATTCATTCATGACATGCGTGCAATTATGGCTCAGACTCCGGCGGAGCGACGAACTCTATTTTTTTCTGCAACCATGACGCCAAATATCGAGCGGCTTATCGGTGCGTTTCTCCGCAATCCGGTTAAGATTTCTGTTCGGACTGAGGAGACTGCCGACTCTGTTGATCAGGATGTCGTTCATATCGAACACGGCATGTCAAAATTCAACACACTCTGCGAGTTGATTGCACGGCCAGAGTTCGAGCGCGTTTTAGTCTTTGGTGCGACAAAGCACGGTGTTGAACGCCTTGCAAAGGATCTGTGCGCGCATGGTATCCGTGCCGAGTCAATTCATGGCAATAAGACGCACCACAAGCGGCAGAGTGCGCTCAAGGCATTTAAGGATGCGCATGCGCGAGTTCTGGTCGCAACCGATGTCGCTGCGCGCGGCTTGGACATCCGCGGAATCACGCATGTCATCAACTACGACCTGCCGATGACTTATGAAGATTATGTACACCGCATTGGGAGGACCGGCCGCGGTGGAAAGACTGGGACCGCACTCACCTTTGTTGAGCGCAGTCGCCAAAGATAGTGTGCTAGGCTGAGGATATTACCATTCGTTTTTTATCCTATGTCTACACAGATGGTTTGGGTGAGTGTGCTGGCGGTCGTTGTTATCGTTGGCGGTACTCTCTTTTATTTTTCTGGCGCTGGTGTCCCTGCCGGAGATTCGCCGTCAGATTCTTCAGGAACCGCAGATAGTCTGTTTACTGGATCTTGGAGTGACCTTGTGACGCGGGGCGGGACCTATACCTGCGCTATCAGCCACGACAGCGCCGTTGATGCAACCACCGGCATTGTGTATGTTTCGGGTACTGATGTTCGTGGCGAGTTTACCTCGGAGACTCCTGGGGGTCCAGTGACCTCCAATATGCTCAAGAAAGGCGATGAGGTCTTCGTATGGAC
>JAYOEC010000021.1:0-3992 GCA_038106525.1 Minisyncoccota bacterium
CCTTTTCCCCATGCATTTCGATTTCAACCACGCAATCGGCAAGACCGAGCGCAGCTTCATCAAGTCCATCAACCTCATTCCCTACCACGAGCGCCCAACCCGGGGCCGCACCTCCTTGAATATCAAAAGAGGCGAGCGGCATCGATCGTGCATCCTGCTCAAGCGCTACGATGTGTATCCCACGGGACTTGAGTGCAGCGCAGGTTACTGTAAGATCGCCGCGCTCCCAGGGAACCGAATGTTCGGCACCGAGCGCGGTTTTTGCAATCTTCCCCACCGGTCTTTGAAACCGATCAAGTGGCGCAGGGGTGTACCCGGTGAGGTATATCGTTGAAACACGAAACGCGTCCGCGGTGCGGAACATGCTTCCGACATTCTCCATTGAACGGATGTTGTGGAGGATGAGTGCGCGATATTCCAAGTGCGCCCACTTGGATTCGAACCAAGGACCCTCTCCTTAAAAGGGAGCTGCTCTACCGACTGAGCTATGGGCGCGCAAGGTGAGTATGCCTCATTTTGTTAAACCCTTCAAGGTAGGGTGCTCAATCTTTTTTCAAAATATGTATCTCGAGCAACCTTTCAAGGTCACCACCCCCGGCGCGAGCACGGTGGTACATTCGAACCAATTCTGCGGCACCTTGCTCAGCGGCTGCAGCACCGACTTTCAGAGCAGTGGCGCGCGCTTTTCGATACGGATAATCCTTCATCCCCGCCTCAGTTGCAGTTGCCGTTTTTGATGCGAGCACCACGCCGCGCGCAGCCCAGGCAAGAGCGCCATGGATCTCCTCCGGACTTACTCCGGCCTCAATGAGCGAGCGGTACACAATCCATGCCCGCTTACGGTCCCCTGCCTGCAGAGCGTCAACAAGCTGAAAGGCAGTATGCTCCGGCTGCGCAAAAACGGATTTCCCTTCGCTCACTGTATACGAAACGATCTGTGCATTCTTCGGAAGTTTCTTTTGTTCAAGCGCTTTAAGTTCCGGCTGAATGGCAAATACAAGCGCGCTTGCGCTCTCCAAAACATCGTTACGGTCAAACAGCCACGCTCTCCCTGTATCGTCGTCCAGTGGGCGGTCAAGGATGAGCGCAAGCGCTGGCTGAAACATGCCCTGCTGCTCAAGGTATCCGCCGATGTTCTCGAACGGCTCGGCTCCCTCTCCAAAACGAACCACTGCTCGCCCTTCGGACTTTCGCAGTGCATCTGCCTTTGCCCGTGCCACATCATCGCCGACAAAAAAATACAACATACTATTTGCCGTAAAGAGGGTGCATGCTCCCCCAAGTCCTCCCTACCTCAGCAGAAACAGTAATCGGAATACCGGCGGTATCCGCGCGCGGAAGCACCTCGGTCATGATGCCGACAACTGCCTCTGCAATTGTGCGCTGCTCTTTTTCCGGAACCTCAAGCACCAACTCGTCGTGTATTTGAAGCACAATACCGGGCACATCGCCGTACACGGTGGCGCAGTGGTCGTGGATGCGCACCATTGCAAGTTTAATCATGTCCGCCTGAGTCCCCTGGAGTGGCGCATTGATCGCCATGCGCTCTGCCGCAGCACGGATAAATGGAACGGATGATTGCATGCCGGGGAAATAGCGCCGCCGACCAAACAGGGTTGTCGTATAACCGGTACGCGCGACAGTCTCCCGCGTTTTTTCAAGATACCGGGCGAGAGTTTCAAAGGTTTCAAAATACTTATTCATAAAGTCCTGTGCCTCGGCACGGTCCGTACCAAGCTGCTCCCGAAGCGCATTGACGCCCATACCGTAGAGGATCCCAAAATTAATAACTTTGGCACGGCGGCGCATCTCCTTGGTTACTGCACTTTCGTCAACTCCAAAAACGCGTGCCGCAACAGCAGCATGGACATCTTCGCCGCGCATAAAAATCCCGCCAAGCTTTTCGTCGCCAGACAAAATAGCAGCCAGCCTGAGTTCAATCTGCGAGTAATCGCACGCAAGGAGCACCATGCCCTCGGGAGCCACAAACGCCTGCCGGATCCGCCTCCCAAGATCGGTCTTAATTGGGATATTCTGCAGATTCGGATCGCGACTCGAGATCCTGCCCGTCGTCGTTCCAGTTTGCGAAAAAGTAGTATGCAATCTTCCTGATTGATCAAGGAGTGGCGGGATGGCGTCGATGTAGGTACCAAGAAGCTTTGCTCGCTCTCGATACTGAAGGATAAGATCAATAATGGGCGCTTTACCCGCAAGCTTTACCAGTTCAGATTCACGAGTCGACACCTGACCAGTCGCGGTCTTTTTCTGCCTACTTCCGCCAAGTCCAAGTTTGTCAAACAAAATAGCACCGAGCTGTTTTGGCGAGTTAATATTGAACTTCTCGCCAGCCACATCAAAGATCTGCTGCTCAAGTGTGCAGAGCTCGGCATGATATGCCTGCGAGAGCGCCGCGAGCTCGGTACTATCAACCCTGACGCCACGGCGGTTCAAAGCGTCAACAACCGAGATGAGGGGCTGCTCGATAGTCCGATACACTCGCGTTAGATCTGCCTTGGTAATGAGCGATTCGAGTCGCGCATGCGCTGCAACAATGTCCCGCTCCCTGCTGACCGCAACTATATCGTCCGCGGTTGGATTGGTGGTCTCTGAGTTGAGGAGCCACACCATTACCTGACATTCCTTAAAAAGTTGCGTATGTTGCTGGGTGCCGTGGAGCACCTCACCGCTCGGCATAACGGCTCTCGAAACCGTCTCGGCAGTCTGCAGCTTTTGGATGCGCGGAACCAGTGATCGAAATCCGAGTTCGGCGCAAAATGCTGCGGCCCGGTCACCATCAAATGTTTCAAAAAAACTTCTCTCAGGCTCAACAAATGAAATCGGGGCATCAGTCCTGATAGTTGCAAGCACCTTTGAAAACTCTGCTTCGTCCTCGTGTTCTGCCACCAACTGTTGGAGCCGTGCACGCATCCCGCGCGCCACGACTGCGTTCGGGTCCTTTGCAAGTGCACGATACACTTTTTCGAGCGAACCAAACTGAGTAATGAGCTCGGTCGCTCCTTTTTCTCCAACTCCCGGAATACCGACGATATTGTCTGACGCGTCACCGGCGATACCCTTAAAGTCTGGTATCTGCCCTGGCCCAAACCCGAATCGCGCTCGCACCGCATCCTCGTCGTACAAAACGGTATCTTGAATCCCCTTTCGGAGCGTATACACGCGCACCCGGGTACCATCAACCAGCTGAAGCGTGTCCATATCCCCGGACGCAATAATGACATCAAAGTTTTTTTTCGCTGAAGTCGCGATAGTCCCGATGACATCATCGGCTTCAAACCCCGGTGCCTCGTACACTGGCACACCGAACGCCCGGAGCGCATCGCGCGATCGCGCAATTTGTTGTGTCAGATCCTCCTCGAGCTTCGGTCGCGTACCCTTGTACGCTTCATACACTTCATGTCGATGGGTTGGGCCGGGGAGATCGTACGCGGCAACTACATGATCTGGCTTCAGCTCTGTAATCAGTTTAAGGAGCATCATGAGGAGACCGTAGACCGCACCGACCGGCTCTCCGGTCGGTGCGGTGAGCGGCGGCAACGCATGGTACGCACGATGAATGATCGCGTGCGTATCAAGAAGTACCAGTGTCTCTCTCCGCTTAGTAGCCATAGGTTATATCTCGTTCCTGCTCCCCAATGGTCTCAAAACGGACAGAGAACGCCGACTTTGGAAAGGCGCCACCCAACCGCTCTGGCCATTCCACCACCACAAGATTCTTTGGGTCATTCAGGTACTGGTCCCAACCGATAGTCTGCTCCTCCCCGGGCATCAGTCGATACGCATCTATGTGTACCAGTGATTCAAAAACCGGATGACGGATTGGATACCGCTGCGCGATCACAAAGGTCGGGCTGGTTACTTTTGACCGGACGCCAAGGGCGCGCGCAAGCGCCTGCACAAATGTAGTCTTCCCTGCCCCCAAATCACCCGACAACCCAACAACACAGGCAGTATTCGTGCGTGCAGATGGAAGC
>JAYOEC010000022.1:0-2981 GCA_038106525.1 Minisyncoccota bacterium
ATAGGGTCAGACCCCTCCTCAATCACCTTATCGAAAGTAGTGTACGAGGTTTCGTTCCTAAGCTCAGGGATCTCCCAGTCGGAGATCTGAGTCGGGACCGCACTCGCAAGATAGCTGTAGGATACCGTACCGTCAGCATTTTCTCCGAAGTCAACCACGGTCCGATCGGCAAGATCTTGATCTATACTACCTCGAATGGTAAATGATGGGGTTGCAAAAAACATTTCCTTTTTGTCTCCGCCATTCTGCGCAAACACAAACACCACAACCGCGATGCAGAGCGCAAGCACCATCGGAACTCCATACGAACGCATACCATCAGTATACCGCTACTCAATGTACGAACCCTCTCCTACAAAAACTTCCATCCGGCTATAACACTGTCAAAAAGATCTTTGTGCTCACGGAGCGCAGTGATTTCATATAGTCTTCCTCGAGTGATCGCCCACATCTCGATCAACTCAACACCATCAGAAGTTCGAGAGATAAACTGTACCGCCGGTACTCCATCAAGTACTACTGGTTGTTCGTCAAAGCGCACACCACTCGGCACATCGAGCAAAAACTCGCTCTCGGGTATATCAGACAAGTCGTAGTTTCGAACATAAATCTGAAATGCCCGCGGCCCGGCAGTGTCCTGAAACACGAAGCTAAAACTGGTTGCCGAATCTCGACTGCGCGCATACTCGAATGTATCGGGATAGCGAATTGAAAAAAGTTGGCGTGTACTCCTAAATTCATAAAAACCGTCTGACACAGAACTGCCAGAAACCTGGCCCTTCGGAAACTCCACCCCAAAGAGGGGTAAACCGATTACAAAAAAGACAACTGCAATACTTCCAGCCGCAGCAACCGCCAAGATAAGCAAAGATTTGCTCATCGAGAGAATAATTTAATTCGCCCCTCGATGAACTTGATAATTCCTTCGATGAAGGTGAGTGTCCTCCGTGAGTCACCTTGTGTATAGGTTACGACAATAATGCCGCGCGCTCCTGCACCAGCAAAGATCCCGCCACCGCCACCACCGCCGAACTCGCCACCGCCACCGCCAGATGCTGAGGAACTGGTGTTGTCTCCCGCACCACCACCTCCGCCACCATGCCCTGAACCTCCCCAGAGATCGTAGTATGCTCCATCGCCGCCTGATGATGCGTCGCTTCCGCCGCCACCACCGCCGCCTGTCCCTGCAGTTCCATCTGCCCCAGAAGACCCGCCTCCAGTTCCGTCAGGACCATCGCCACCTACTCCGCCAATCACTCCACCATTTGATCCAGCGGACGAACTTGCGCCACCAGCGCCACCACCTCCACCGCCCCCCTGATCTGCAGTGGATGAACCTGTCCCGCCCACTTCTCCATCGCCACCTGGACCACCAGCGCCGCCACCACCACCTCCAGAATCCCCAGTGTTATGTCCGCCGCCGCCGTTGCCTCCGCCGTACTTTACGAATCCAGATCCAGAAGCAATACCACTCGCTGCCGCACCTCCAACACCGTTCAATGTCACACTGGTAGCACCCGTCCCACCTTTGGCACCTGCCACCACCGCTGAGCCAGAAATGCTTGCACAGTTTGTCGTTGCATTACACACATAACTGTCTCCGCCATTCACTGAATTAAGGACACCTGCACGACCAACAGCAAAGGTCACATACGACCCTGGCGTCAGGGTAACATTTACCGATTTCGAGTATGCGCCGCCCCCACCGCCAGCAGCACCGTTGCTATTGCCTGCAGAGAACCCAGCACCACCACCGCCAATTACTTCAATGGTATTGTTGTCACTGTTCCAGTCGCTCGGCACTAGCCAGGTAGTGGTATTTGGACTCTTTCCACCATAAGTGATTACTATAACCCCGCGCGCACCAAGCCCACCCATGGTTTCGCCTCCACCGCCCCCTCCCCCAAAGAGGCCTCCGTCGCCGCCTTCGTCCCTATTACTCCCGCCACCACCTCCACCGCCAGACCCAACCGCAATCCACTCTGCTCCATTTCCTCCTTGCCCTCCGCGGGTTAGGTTATCTGACCCTCCTCCGCCTGAACCGACAGATCCACTCCCTCCATCTGATGCATTGCCGCCGGCACCACCGGCAGTGCCAGATGGACCGGCACCACCGGCACCACCAACAGTCGAGGTTCCTGGAGAACCGGCGGTGCACTCTCCACCTCCCGCCCCTCCTCCACCACCCCCACCACCTGTGGTTAACGATGTATTCCCATTTCCTCCATTACATCCTGCGCCATCCAACCCTGCCGCTCCGCCGCCACCGCCGCCCGAGTCACCAGTCCCGTTACCGGTGCCGCCGGTGCCGCCACTATTTTTTGCACTTCCTGAGCCATTCAGAACGCCATTTGCATACGCGATTCCTAGTGATGCATCGCCGCCCTGCCCGCCTGAATCAGCACCAAATGTACCTCCACCAAATCCGCCCTTTGCACCAACAACAACAGCACTACCACTAATAGAAGAGCAGTTGGTTGTCGTATTACAAAAGTAGGTATCTCCTCCGGTGCCTCCTGCTTGTCCTGCCCCCGCAGTTCCGCCAAGTCCGACCACATAACTCACGATACTGCCAGGAGTAAGCTGTACATTTACTGATTTTGAATATGCGCCTCCTCCTCCGCCGCCGCCGGAATCGCCATTGTCCTCACCTCCGCCACCGCCGCCAACCACCTCGATCGTGTTGTTGTTGCTATCCCAATCACCTGGGACCTCCCATGACGAACCAGTAGTAATGATCGTCGGAGATAATCGTATTGTTTTTGTGACCGCAAGTACTTGGTAAGGGGTCAATAGCACGCAGAGCACTCCCGCGAACGAGAAAAAAATCTTAGATGGCGCTGCACACTGCTTCCTGTCCATAAACCAAAACTAACAATTTGAAAGCGGCAGTGCAACCAAAGAGTACACAATTCCTAATATTAAAAAAAGCGCCAGTCAGCAGCGACTTGCTCGATTAGTGCACGATCGGCTTTCGGTGC
>JAYOEC010000023.1:0-2954 GCA_038106525.1 Minisyncoccota bacterium
GCCGCTCGTGATTTCTGCTGCTCAGCAGCCATGGATAAACTATAGCGCACGAAAACGCTACTGCCCGCGCTTTTCTACGCTGCTGTAGAGGTTTTCATGAACATCGAGCGACCACGCAAGATCTTTAAGCTTGTTTGCAGTTGCAGCGGGGACAAAGCGCGATGGATCCTCAGCCCGTTCGGCAGCCTCTTTAGCAATATCCTCGGGTGCGCGCTTTGCTTTATCCCAAATGTAGAGTTTGTGGCTGACAAAGTACCCAAGCGCATGTTCGATGGTGGTAATGAGCGGACGATCATTGACCTTGAAGAATGCGAGCGCGAGTCCCAGGACTGCAACCGGACCCCCAAGAATAATCGCAAGCCATAAGGGGAGCATCAGCCACAGGGCGCCAAAGAATCCGAACCCCCCCGCAAGGTATATAAACTGGGCAATGGTAAAGGGGCCGAACACCTTGTCCTCTACCTCAATAAACTGTGGAACCTGAAAGCGCATACTATTAAGAGTATACCCGCTATTCACACCCCAGTTGTTGGCCCATTGACAATCAGCTGCGTATGGGTATAGTGCTGGTAAATATGGAACGGGGACCAAAACCCCGCCTCGGCGGGGACACCCTGGAGGGCTCAAAGCCCGCTGATACTGTTCGTTCAAAAAAGAAGGTAGGTATCCTTGCGGTTGGGGCGCTCGTAGCGACTATTGCCGGACATTCTGCTGAAGCTGGCGATCGTGGGCCTACAATAAATTACGATGGCTTTACCCCACTCGTGGCGACTGAGAATGATGTTCACTTTAATGACGATGTGTTTTTAAAGCAGATCTGTCACCTTCCCGGGGGCAAGGAGGGACAATTGTATTCAATGATACATCCAACAACACAAGAAGTCGTTGTAGTACCGCCTGGAGGATTTATCCAAATTTCTTCAAATATTGTACCTTTTCCCCATGTGTTTATTGAGGGTCCAGGATATTATGATGCTGCAACAAATTGGGTCCCTTGTGACCGAAGTGAAATAGGTAAATCATTCAAACACCACATGGCATTTTCAATTCGTGACAAAGAAATTAGAGAAATCAAGCGCAGGGAGTGGGCTAAAATGAGGGAAGATCTCGCAAGTAGATAGAGCTCTAGACTGGCTCTCGGTACGGATCGACCCCCTTATACGCAGGAGGTTCCTCTGATTGCACCGGGGATATTTGTTTTTTTGTCTCAGTAGCAGGTTCGTTTGAAGGATTTGCAAGTTTTACTTCTACTATAGAACGCGCAGGTTCCGGCACTTTTTGCACAGTTTCGAGTTCGGTTTTCGGTGCGTTTGCCGTTTCTATCAACTCATCTTTTGCGGTTTTGAATATTTGTTCATCGATCTCCGTAAGAATCTGTGCGGATTTTTCATTGCCGACAGCTTCTGCTACCGACTTTCTAAAATCAGCATCCTCGATAACGCCAGCAAGCCTGAGGTTAATAACTCCCTCAAGCTCGCCTACCTGGTCGATACGGAGTCCGTGCCGCTCCCCCAGGGCACGGATAACCCCCAGCAGTTCGTCACTGTAGATTTTTGCTGCAAGCTCGGGTGGGAGTTTGGCAAGCGCGCTCAGTATCTCCTCCGGAATGTTTTGAGTATTCATGGTGTCTATTATTTACTTAAACTCAGGCGGCTTGGCAAAGATGTCGCGAGTGCTGTCTCGCATTGCCTTCGCGTGTTCATATTCGCGCTGCATGTCCAGAGATTGTGATTTCTCGGTGCGCAGCCTATCAACTTCCTTAACTAGAAATTCTCTTTGTCTTTCTGGCAGTACCGCACCACCCGATCTCAGACCGTCTTGAGATTTTTGAATGTCGCGGTCCAGTTTGGCAATAGTATCTGAATATTTCTTTTGAATGCTGTTTTCCTCGGTTTCAATTTCCTGCATTTTTCTTTCTGCCTCTGCTCGCGCCCCAATTCGTTCCTTCTCCGTAAGTGCCTTATTATTCGCATCTTTACGAGCAAGCACCAAGTCTTCATGCAGCTTCTTAAGATCTTTGCTCATGGTGATGTTGTGTTTGTTCAGTATGGCAACGACCTCAGCATTAAGAGTTGGGAATTCATTCTCAGCAGTATTCTTTCTGTTCTTATCCCATGCGCCAATGAGCAGCTCGAGCTTTCGAGCATCAATCTTTTGCCGCATCCCCTGTGTCGCTGCGCGGATTGTTGTGTCACCCCAAATAGGCTGTTCCGACTGCAGCACCTTCCCAGTAGCATAGAGAGCCTGTCTTTTGTCTGCTGATTTTTTTTCATCTTCAAGCCTTTTCCTAAAGCTTTTTTCACTCTCGTTTAATCTTTGGATAATTGGTTTTGTTTCACCAAGTCGTGCAAATTGTGACTCAATAGTCTCTCCGCGCTTTTTCTGCGCCTCCGAATATCCAACTGTTCCACCGAATTTCGCATTCGAGCCAGATCTAAACACTCCCCCGAGAGTACGGAATGGTACTCCTAGTATTGGGACGCTCTCAAGTCCTTTCTGAATGTTGCTTTGGTACGCAGCATTTGAAAGTGCGCCGATAGTATTTCGGCCGACGAACGAGGATATATTCCCCGCTCGCTTTGAGAAAAAATCGTACACTGGTTTTAGTTCTCCCGCTTCTGCACTCATACCTCTTGCTATCCTAAGCGCCAGGTACATAAACATACTTGCTATTGAGAAGGTCAGAAGTGAAGTAGAAATATCTGTCACAAATCCCCCGCCCAAAGCACTATTTTTTGTGATGGCAGAAGAAATGCCAGCAGAAGACACAGAAGTGAGTCTCGAAACAATCCCTTCTTGTATTTTGAATGCAATACCAATAAGAAGAAAGAAGATAGGGGCAAAAAGTGCCTGAGTGGTAAGCGCCTTCCACCACATGTCCGCATACTTACTGGAGTAGGGTATCGCTCTTCCCACAATGCCAAGAGGAGATGAAATAAGAATCAAGGTAAGCG
>JAYOEC010000002.1:0-50986 GCA_038106525.1 Minisyncoccota bacterium
TATTGTCTGCATTCTGAGAGTTGGGTGCGAGCGTCGGTTTCAAACTGTTCCAGCGCTGCCTTCCCCACGGCGCGGTCGGTAATGAGGAGCGAGAGTTCGGCCGCCGAGTGGACAAGCCCGCCTGCAACAAGCGCGTCAAGATCGTTTGCCGCAGCGTTCACCTCCTCCGCAGTCCTCGTGAGGCGGAGGTCGCTGCGGAGCTGCTCGAGTTCGTCAATAGCACTTTCGGCACGAGTAAGATCGGCGGTGCGGAGCGCAAGCTGCGGGTTGAGGCTGGTTTTGATGGTCGACGACGCCGTATTTGCCCGCTCCAGCGCCGTTACCGAGCTAATGGTGGACGATATGCCGCTTCCAAGATCCAGGTAGCATTCATACACGGCGCTCATGGCATCGCGAGCACTATCAAGATCGTCGATAATATCCTCGAGCACATCAACATACTCTTCCTCGTTTGCAATCGCGCTCCGCAGGTCAAAATCAAGCGCATCTTTGCCCGCCTCAATGCTGCCGCCTTCTGTCTCGTCGACCAGTCGGTCAAGGTACGAACCACGGCCGTCCGAGTTCTGCGAGAGGCCAAAGAGTCCCTGCACACCCGTCAACGCTTGCTGGGCAAGCTGGGCAAGAAGCGCGCTTACGATCTCATCGATTTCATCAGCAAGTTCGAGTTGGCGGTACCCGCTCCCAAGTGCATCTCCAAGCGCGCGGTCGATCTGCGTGCCCGGAGTGACGATCTTCCATTCAAGACACTTTGGTGCGCTGCCGAGTGACGATCCGACATTCTGCTGCTGCCCACCCGCGCTCTTTTTTGTGTTTTCGTATTCCGCGCACTCCTTTTTTGAAAAAAAGCCGTCACCCCAATCAAGGTATGCAAGCTCCTCGCCCTGCGCGCTTGCAATCTGCTGCGCGAGCTCGTTTCTGGATATCAGGTATGCGCCAAATGGTGAGTTTTGAGGATCGGCATGCAGGCGAAACCAGGCAGGCCACCCACCTGCGCTAAAATTGCCACCCAAAAAATCCTCAATATTGTCTGTAACATCGCCCAAGGTACACTCGGCCCGATCACGGAAGGTGCGCTGGTAGTCCAGTGCAAGCGCGATACGCACCTCAAGTTCAAAAGGACTGCAGAGCCCCGCAAGATCTGATCCCTGGATAAAGTCGAGCGCAGTCTCATCCGCAACATCGCGGAGGAAGCTGTTCAGATCGGTAACAAAGGCTGGTGAACCCTCGAACCCAGAGTTAATCCAGTTAACAATTGATTCGGTTATTGCAGAGATTAAGCCTTGTCGGATCGCAACCACCAGACCGTCCAGGATGCACTCTTTGGTGCTTACCTCTGTAGTTGCCTTTCTGGTCACACTATCGGATACCGGCACCTCGAGTCCCGCTGCTGCCGACGCCACCCCGCTTGCGAGTGCGCCTCCGCCTGCCGCGCCGCACCCCAAAAGTCCTTCGCCGATAGCAAAGGTTGCATGCGGCGCAGCAAGGATGAGAAGGAGCGAGATGGTGTAAATGTATTTCATGAGCGGATGCGGATGGCGCGATATAAGCGGTCAAGCGCCGTATTCATTGTATCCTCTGCTTCGGTAAATGCGTTTACTAATACCAGTGCCTCAAGCGGGTCTGCGCTCCAGCTGCTCATGCGGGCAGTTGTGTATCCCAGCGTTTCGATGGCACTCGTAAGCCGCGCATGTTCGGTTGCCACGGTGCTGGGCACTGGCATCGTGCGGAGTTCTCCTGCGATCGAGGTATACAGTGTCGCGGCACTTGCAAGCTGCGCCACGCTCTCTTTCTGCGAACCCTGCGCGATAAAAAGTTTTGCAAAGGTATTGAGTTCGTATTCGCGCACCGCAGTCGCGCGGCGGAGCGCAGTGTCCAATGATCCACGGTACACGGCGACCGAAAGCGTTTTGTCGATGGTGAGATCTGCCTCGGTGATTGCGGTCGGGATGTCGAGCTCGCGAGTCCGTTCGGCAACGATGTCTGCAATTGCACGGTCTTGTTCGATGCTCGAGAACTTGTTCTGCCTCCCATCAATGTAGGTGGCAAACAGCTCGCGCGCGAGCGCCTCGGTCGGCCGCAGCGAGTCTGGTGCGGCATACTGCTCCTCAGTAATCGGTACTGACCCCTCGCGGAGCGGGTTGGTGCCGGCGGCTACCTCAGCGCCGTCAGAAACACCGTCGCCGTCCGTGTCTGCATTGGTGATGCTGGTGCCCCAGAGTGTCTCTTGCCAATTGAGGAGCCCGTCAACATCATCATCTGAAGCAAGTTCGTTCGCACTCGTGTTGCTCACTTGTATTGGTACCGGTTTTGACACAGTAAGTATCGATGCTCCGTCGCTGCGCATCCAAAATGCGACACCGATGAGTGCAAGAGCAGAAACACCTGCAACAATGACCGTCACCGGAGTGGCGCGGATTTCCATTCATTCAGTATATAGGTTGAAAATGAGCATCTCGGCTGTGCTACCGTGTAAGTGTGAGTATGTTGCGCATCGTTGCAGTTCTAGTGCTCCTGGTTCCGCTCTCGGTCTTTGCCGCATCGCTTGCTGGTGGTGTTTCTGTCCCCGCACGACCGTTTGGTGGTCAAGTACTCGAACTACTCCCCTGCTATAACCTCAGCGGATACTACATCCTGCTCGGCCCGCCGACGCCCGGGATTTATATTTACCAGTTTGGCGGCACCTTCAGTTATCTTTTTGGCCCTCCAGCACATATCGGGCAATGGTTGCTTGGTATGGCCGGCCCAGCTTCAACCTGCGATATTGCCCCCGGCGACAAGTTTATCGGGAAGACCGGCGGACGGATCATATTCCACGGCTCAAGCAAGTAGTACGGCGAGTTTGAGCCAGATGTCGAGGCTAATATCCTCGGCGCGCACTTGGGGCGGGATCTTGAGGTCCAGAAACACCGCCTCAACTCGCATGCGTCCGAATACGCGACCCAAGTTGCCCCGAAGCGTCTTTCGTTTTTGGCCGAATCCTGCTTTAATAACCTGAAAGAAATCCGTCTCGGCAACTTTTGCGAAATGTTTCCGTGAGATGTCGGTTATCGCAAGCACTGCAGAATCTACTTTTGGTGGGGGGTTAAAATTGCCCCTTTTTACGGTTTCTATGTAGCGCGGTGTGCCGTATGCTTGCACTGAGAGGGACAAAATACTCTCCTTTTTTGAACGGGCGATCCGCTCCGCAACCTCTTTTTGAACCAGGAGTGCAAGCGCAGTCGGCTGCGTTGGTGCGGTCAGGAATAAGCGGATCAGCTCACCGGTGATGTAGTACGGAATATTTGCGGCAACAACATATGGCGATTCAACGACGGTGGACTGAAGCACCTCCCGCACATCTCCTTCGATAAGAATGAGAGCACCACGATTCAGCTCGTTTGAAAATCGTTCTTCTAGTATTTGAACCATTGCCGGATCCTTTTCAATCGCGACCACTGATGCGCCGCGAGTGAGAAGTTCGCTTGTAAGTATCCCCTTTCCTGGCCCAACCTCAAGGACGCGGGTACCAGCGCCGACCCCCGCGGCATCCGCGACCACCGCGCACACGCGTGGGTTTGTGAGGAGGTGTTGCCCAAGCTTTGGTGTTTTTCTCATAGGTAGATGGTCCGCACCTGAGGTCCGTCGGCAGGAACATCAGTTTGTACAACCTCTGCAAGCGCAGGGTCGATCTCGGTGATGAACTCGGACGGCATGTTGCTCGAGCGGGTGCCAAAGATCTGGCGCGTGAGTGCGTATGAGAGATACGCGCGCACCTTGGCGCGCGTCAGGGCGACATAAAAAAGCCTCCGCTCCTCCTCGGCGTCAACCTGGTCCCCCGCATCTCGTGCATGTGGGAACAGCCCATCTTCAAGTCCGCAGATAAAGACCGAGTCAAACTCAAGCCCCTTCGCCGCGTGCACGGTCATTAATTTGACTCCGTCCTTCTTTGCGTGCCGATCCTGGAGTTCGTCCTGGTCTGATTGGAGTGCCGCCTCCTCGACCAACAGCTCGATCCCCTCTCCGGGCAAAAGTCCGTCGTACTTTGTAGCAACAGTCACCAGCTCTTTGAGGTTTGCAAGGCGTTCCTCGTCCTCCGGGTCTGTGGTGTCATACCGCTCCCATAGCCCGCTCTCCAAAAGCATTTTTTTAACTGCGTGCGATGCAGGTTCAGTTCCAATGCTGGTGCGAATCCGCTCGAGAAGTGTGTAGAATTGCGCCACTTTTGCCTGTTGTGTTGCAGAAAGTGTTGCAGTCTGCTTTGCGAGCACCTTTGCAAGTGTCACCTTGCCGATCCCGCGCGACGGTTCGTTAATGGCGCGCGCGATGTCGGCTGCTGCAGACGGATTAAGAGCTGCACGGAGGTACGCAAGCGCGGTTTTAATCTCTGCCCGTTCAAAGAATCGTGTTCCGAGCACTTGGTACGGGATGCTGAGTGATAAAAAAGCTTCTTCAAGTACGCGCGACTGAAAGTTGGCGCGGTACAAAACGGCAATTTCGTTCGGGTCAGCGCCGTTCGCAATGAGTCGATGCGCCTCCTCGGCAATGAAATGCGCCTCATCACTCTCGTTTGCAAACCCGCCGATCTTGATTCGCTCGCCGTCGGGGTTGTCAGTCACCAATTCTTTCTCACGGCGATGGATATTTTTTGCAATAGCAGCGTTTGCGGCAGCAAGGATGGTTTTTGTTGAACGGTAATTTTTTACTAGCAATACCACCGACGCGTCGGGGTAGTCTTGTTCAAAGCGCATAATGTGTTCGATCGATGCTCCGCGCCAGCTGTATATATTTTGATCAATGTCTCCGACGACGGCAATGTTGCCGTGCGCCGCAATGAGTTTGACTAGCTCGTACTGCACGCGGTTCGTATCCTGGTACTCGTCGACATGCACAAAGTCCCAGAATGCCTGTACCTGCGCCCGAACTTCGGCATGCTCGCGCAGGAGCCTGAGTGCTTTTACCAAAATATCGTCAAAGTCGAGCGCATCCTCGGCAGCAAGAATCTTGTCGTAGGCGGCCCAGACTTCGGCAACTGCCTCGTCAATGTATGATGTGGCGCGTTCATGTTGGAACTGCTCACGCGAGACATCGTCTCCCTTATGCCGACTCATAATGCCAAGAACGCGCCGGGGTTCAAGCTGCTTTGGGTCAAAACCAGCCTTCTGCAGCGCCTCACGGGCTGCCCGCACTGAGTCGCTCCGGTCGTAGATGGTAAAACGCCGCGGCAGTCCTGCCGCAGCATGGAACGACTTAAGTATGTGGAGCGCCAGCGCGTGGAAAGTTCCCACAAACGGCTCGGTTCGAGGCATATCGTACGGCGAGAGAGACAAAGAGGAGGAAATAAGCGTGCGCACCCGCTCTTTCATCTCCCTCGCGGCTTTGTTGGTAAAGGTAACGGCGAGGATTTTCTCGGGAGGGGTGCCAGCCTTGATGAGGTTTGCTATGCGATGGACTACCACCCTGGTTTTGCCGGCTCCGGCTCCGGCGAGTATGAGGAGCGCCCCCAGCCGATGCTGCGCGGCCCGTTCTTGCTCTTCATTCAACCCGTGTTCCACCAGGAAACTATAGCAACACCCCCGATTTTTCGTTATCCACCCCTCTCCAAAATGCCAGTTGACTCTGCCGGTCCGGGGGGTATAGTGGTCCTGCCCCTGAATGGTTGTTTTTCTGTTCCGTGGCTCTATTGAGCCACTTTCCGATTGACCGAACCGGCTCCCGTGAGGGAATTCATATCGAAACAAAGACACAGGTACAGCTTGCGGCACTGCTGATCGCCCTCGCTCCACTCATACATTTCCTGCTTGTGCCGACCGCGGCGCAGGCATACTCGTTGTGGGACTTTGCTGCTGTAGCTGTCCGTTCTACTGCCCAGGCCGCTCAAGGTTCACAAAACATCCATAGCTGGTCGACGCCGGTTCTGAGGGCAGCTACCAATGTCGACCCGAATCCAGCAAAGGGAGGCGGAGACATTCTTACCGTAGACGGAGTAGCGTTGGTTGCTGAGGTTGGCCCGGAGGGTACAAATGCGGATATCTTGAATTCGAGTGCTTCAAACGGCCAGATTTCTCTGTATGTGGTCAGAAATGGCGATACGCTCTCCAGCATTGCACAGGCGTATGGGGTAACCGCGAACACCATTTTGTGGGCGAACGATCTCAAAAATGCGCGAGATATCCATCCAGGCGACCAGCTGGTTATCCTTCCCATCTCGGGCATCAAACATACCGTTCAAAAAGGTGAGACCCTTGCCGGGATTGTTAAGAAGTACAAAGGAGACTTGATCGAAGTCTCAGAATTTAACGGCCTTGATGGCTCGCCACTTGCGGTCGGTACCGAAATTATCATTCCGTTTGGCGTCGAGGTTGCGCCTACGGTTCAGGTGGTACCGAGCGCCCAGGTCCGCAGTGCTGGCGGTCCGGAGATCGCAGGTTACTTTATGCGTCCGGTGGCTGGGGGTAGGAAGAGTCAGGGCATCCATGGGTACAATGGCATTGATATTGCAATTCCGATCGGCACCAAAGTCATAGCCTCAGCAGATGGTGTCGTGGTGGTTGCACGGGGGTATGGGTGGAACGGCGGATACGGTCAGTATGTAGTGATCGCACACCCGAATGGCACGCAAACCGTATACGCGCACCTCTCGCAAGTCTCGGTATCAACCGGCGTACAAGTCATTCAGGGTCAACAAATCGGCCTTTCGGGCAATACTGGCCGCTCAACCGGCGCCCACCTCCACTTTGAGGTTCGTGGAGCAAAGAATCCATTTTAAAAATTTAGTTAGGAGGAAATTTTGGGGCGATACTGCAGCGCTTCGAGCACATGCGCCTCTGAGACGGTGTCAGATTCGTCAAGGTCAGCGATGGTTCGCGCAATGCGCAAGATGCGATGGTACGAACGAGGCGAGAGCCGCATCTGCTTTGCTGCGCGGGTAAGTGCGGACTCTGCCGGAGCGGTAACCCCTATTCGTTCATCCAGGTGTTTTGACGCAAGTTGGCTGTTGGTTGTTCCGTTGGCTCCGATTGCTGCGCATCGGGCTGCTTGTCGTGCGCGGGCCCGCTCTACCCTGCCGCGCACAGCGCTCGACGGCTCTCCTCTTGTGCGCGAGGAAAGTTTTTCGTGCGGGATGTGTGGGACCTCCACCCACAAATCGACGCGGTCAATGATTGCTCCTGAGAGCTTGCGTTGAAACCGAGCAACTTCCCGAGGGTCGCTGGTACCGGTTGGCGGGTTCAGCGCCGCAATGAGCATGATGTTTGCAGGAAAGGTAATACTCCCCGATGCTCGCGACACGGTGATGCATCGATTTTCGAGCGGTTCGCGCAGTGCCTCGATAGCCCGCCGCTCAAACTCAGGAAACTCGTCAAGAAATAAAACTCCGCAGTGCGCAAGGGTGACCTCGCCGGGTCTGGGTATGGCCCCGCCGCCGACGAGTGCCGGATAGGACGCAGTGTGGTGTGGTGCGCGGATTGGCGGTTCTGAGATAATCGGCGCGTTGAGCGTTCCTGCAACCGAGTGGATGGCAGTCACTTCGACTGCCTCGTCGAAGGTGAGTGGCGGCAAGATGCCCTGGAGCGCGCTCGCGAGCATGGTTTTGCCGGTACCAGGAGGCCCCACGAGCATGAGGTTGTGTCTCCCTGCAGCCGCGATCTCGATGCCGCGTTTCGCGGTCTCTTGACCCTTGATGTCTGCGAGGTCGGTGGATGGGGACATCTCAATCCGATGATCCTCTCGTTCTCGTGCTTTTATCGGCTTTTTACCCTCGAGGTGATTAATAACCTCGCGCAGCGATGACGCGCCGTATACGGTTATTCCCTCAACCAGTGCTGCTTCTGCGGCATTTGCTTCCGGCACTATAAGTTCGCGGATGCCGCGCTCGCGGCACGCGAGCGCGGCGGGGAGCGCTCCTTTGATCGACCGCACCCCTCCGTCAAGTGCAAGCTCGCCTAAGAACGCGTATCCACGCGGTTCAAATGATATTTCTTCTGCTGCGAGCAGGTACGCAAGTGCCATAGGAAGGTCAAATACAGTCCCTTCTTTCTTTAAATCAGCTGGAGCGAGAGAGAGCACCACCTTGTGATTATGATTCTTTGGGCTCCGGTATCCTGTATGCTTGATTGCTGCTGACATGCGGTCGCGTGCTTCTTCAACCGCCTTCCCTGCAAGGCCGACTACTGCAAACGAATACAGACCCCGCGAGAGGTCTGCTTCAATGGTGACAATGCTTGAGTGAGGGAAGCCCGGCTGGACGGAGGTCACGCGGGCGAATGCCATAGCTAGGGCAGTGCCTGTTCCTCGCTCATATGAGCGATGGAGGTTCGAGCTGCAGGGTTTGCCTCAAGGCGCTCGAGCTCAATTTCCTCGCCTGAAACCTCACAGATGCCGTAAGTGCCCGCTGCAATTTTGTCGAGCGCACGAAGCACATTGTTGAGCCGTCCCTCGAGTTCGTTGAGTGTTGCATTGTTTTCGTGCATTTCCTCGATAATGTCGGCATTATCGTTTTTGTCTGCCCCGAATTCCTCGCCCTCCGGCTTTGCGGGAACCCAATCGCTCGGGTTAGCTGGATTTCTGGCGCCGAGTTTCGAGAGCTCCTCTTCGAGCAGTTTCTGTTCGTTCCGAAGCCGTTCGGTAAGCTGAGTAAGAATTTCTTGAGTTATCATGCGCCCGATTGTAGCATGATGGATAGATTAACGCACGGGGGCGGCGCGCAACCTGCTCTGGAGTTCCGTCACCGTCTGTTCATTTGTGGTGATAACGATGAGGTCGTTTTGGAGAAAGCCGTACATGATCGGCCAGGTATCTTGGCTCTTTCTGATATCCAGGTTTCGGTACACGGTGTCAGTAAATTCAGTGGTCGGTGGCGTGGTTCCGTTGAGCGGCCTAAAAAATGAACCGAGCGAACGGCCCATCTCCTCTTCCCACTCGAGGAGTGCTGCAAGTGCACGATCATATTCGCCGACGCGGATAAGGATGAACGGCTGGTTGCGATTGAACGAGTGGATACCGATCATGAGCTCGTTTGTTTCCCGGATGAGTGCCGCCGGTGCACCGAGGGCTGATAGCATTTCCGATGCAGAGGTGGTTGCGGTGCCGCTCACCATAACCACCATCGCGATTTCTCCGAGTGGAAGCGAGGTGTTGCGTCTGGTAACCGAAAGCGCTTCGACAATATCGCGCGAGCCGATGTTCGGGACCAAAATTCGTTGATTAGGGAGGACGATTGCGGGCGAGTCGTCCTTCAGTTCGTACTCTTCCGAACCAAACAGTGAAATGCCAATGAGCAAGAGGATGCCAAACAGTACCAATCCCACCGTTCCTAAGAGTAGGGACAAGGAGCGTCTATTCCTTGTGTTTGTTGAAGGTTCTCGCGCCTCTTCGGTGCCGAGCGCGAGCTCGCGTGCGGCCCGTTCGCGCTCCGCGCCCACAATAGTCGTCAATGTTGCGCCTTGCCTACTCACCTCTGCGCTGATGTCCTGCTGAAAGGTGCGGATCCGCGGCAGTGATGGCGGCTTTGGATTAGGAGTGTCCTGGTGTGTGTCGGTGTCCATGCGGGCGGTGGTCACTCCTTCCTCCTCTCGGACGGAATCCACCGCCCTGATCCGCTGGCGCTGGCTGGAGACCTTTGCGCGTCGCGAAGTCCGGATCAACCATCTTTATGGAAAGATTAACACGGCCCTGCTCATCAATCTCCTTTACGACCGCGCGGACCGTCTCTCCTTCCTGAACAGCGTCGCGGACTGAGGCGATGCGAAACGGAGCAAACTCTGAAATGTGTACCAACCCCTCTTGCTTGCCGCCGCCAAGTTTTACGAATGCGCCGAAGTCCATAATGCGAGTCACTGGACCCTCAATCACATCCCCAGCCTGAAATACCCGCGTAAGGTCGCGGATAATTGCTGCAGCTCTTTCTGGACCGTCGCCGACACCGGTAATAGCGATAGATCCGTCGTCTTCTATGGCGATAGAACTGACTCCAGTTTCCTCTTCAATGCTGCGGATCATTTTCCCAGACGGGCCAATAACGAGACCGATCATATCAACCGGGATTGAAAGAGCCACTATTTTTGGCGCGCGCGGCGAGAGCGCCGCGCGCGGCGCAGGAATCGCCTGCTGCAGCACATCCAAAATCTTCATGCGTGCGACGCGCGCTGCTTCAAGGGCCTCCGCCATGATCCGCGGCGGCAATCCATCTACCTTCACATCGAGTTGAATTGCCGTAACTCCGGTCGCAGTTCCCGCAACTTTAAAATCCATATCCCCGTGGTGATCTTCCGCGCCCTGGATGTCAGTCAAGATTGCGTATCGGTCGGGCCCGTCGTACATAACCCCCATTGCGATGCCTGCAACGGGCGCGAGTATCGGTACTCCGCCATCCATGAGGGCAAGCGTGGATGCACACACCGATCCCATAGAGGTGGACCCGTTTGATGAGAACGCTTCGGACACCAGACGGATGGTGTATGGAAATGTTTCTTTCGGAGGAATGATCGCGGCAAGAGCCTTTTCTGCAAGAGCACCGTGCCCGATCATGCGCCGGTTCATCCCGCCCACACGGCCGGTCTCTCCTACCGAAAATGGAGGGAAGTTGTAGTGGTGCATGAACCTCTTTTTGACCTCCCGTCCCTCGCCTTCAATTGAGTCGATGATCTGCGAGTCGTCCGGCCCGCCTAGGGTGAGCGCAGAAAACACATGTGTCTCGCCTCGGTAAAAAATGCCGGATCCGTGGAGGATTGGCGAGACGCCGCCAGCCTGCGCGAAGAGCGGTCGGATCTCGTCCATGGCGCGGCCATCAACGCGTTTTTTTTCGTCGATTGCTTTTGTTCTGAGGAGTTGCTCAATCCGCTCGTCGAGATACTTAAGCGCTTCAGACACCTCATTCGGAAGGACCTCTCTCACCCGTTGCACCCATGTTTCCTTGAACGAACCGTCATTTTTGCCAAGCGTGCCGGTAAAGAGTGCTGCTTCGAGTTTTGGTTCGAATGTTGCAAAGAGCGCTGCGATCTCAGGATTTCGTTCCAGCTCTTTGAGTTCTAGCTTTTGCTTACCCACCTCCGCAATCACCTGTTTTTGGAATGACTGAAGCTTTTCGATCTCCGCCATTCCGACATCAAACGCGCGTGCAATGACCGCTTCAGGAACCTCCTGTGCGCCGACTTCAATCATAGTAATAACTCCATCCTTTCCGCAGACGAGTAGATCAAGCTCAGCGTCGGCCGCATTCCGCTCAGCATAGGCGGGGTTAATGCTAAACGCGTCACTTCCCTTTCTCTTCCCAACGCGCACGGCTGATACTGGTCCGTCCCAGGGAATATTGGAAGAACCAAGCGCAAGCGATGCCGCCGTTACTGCAATGGTGTCCGGATCGTCCTCGCCGATTGCAAGCACGGTAACGATAACCTGCACATCTTTGCGAAGAATCGGATTAAAGAGCGGGCGGATGGTGCGGTCTACGATCCGGCCCGAGAGCACCGCCTCGTCCGATGGTCGACCCTCACGGCGGACAAACCGCGATCCGAGGATTTGTCCTGCGGCATAAAATCGCTCTTCATACTCGACAGAGAGCGGAAAGTAATCGATATCGGTGCGTTCTTTTGAACCCATGACCGCGGTGACCAGCACCATGGTCTCGCCCATCCGTAACATGACTGAGCCGTTTGCCTGTCCGGCGAGGTCGCTAAAAAGTGCCTCGACCTTTTTGCCGCCGACGGTAGTCTCAAATTTTTTCTGGTGCATGTATCGCGAGTTATACGCGATGAGCAGATTTCAGGCAGTGCCTGCATATCTGATCACCACGCGTTGCTATGCGCGTACTGTATCACAAAAGGCGATGCTCTGACACCTTCTATTTTTCTGGATCGGCTCCGACGACGGTTGGAATGTCCTCGTCTGCGTCTAGTTCTGGAGGCTCGGGCTGCTCGGGTGTCTTTCCTGCAATAAATGCAGGAAGGTACGAACGGGAGGTCATGAGATAGTGCTTTGGATTCTCGCCCATGTCGATAAAGTCGTCCGCTGCTTCGCGGAGGCGGCCAGACGAGCTCTTGCCGAAAGCAATAACCTCAACCTGTACACCGAGCGACTGCAGGTAGTGAACCAGCGGGACGAAATCGCCGTCGCCGGTTGCAAGGACGATCGCATCGACTTTCGGCGCGAGCTTTACTGCGTCAATGGCCATGCCCACATCCCAGTCTGCCTTTTTGGCTCCGCCAGAAAAGACCTGAAGATCCTTAGTTTTTGTTTCGATCCCGATCTTTGTCAGCGCCTCAAAAAATGCCTTTTCATCTCCAGATTCGGTGGTTACCACATACGCTGCTGCGTGAATGAGCGTTCGGTTTGCAAGCGACTCTTTAAGCACATTTGCAAAATTAACCCGCGAACGAAACAGGTTTTTCGCTGAATGGTAGAGGTTTTGCGTGTCGATAAAAACGGCGACGCGCTGGGCTTTATGTTTGATTGCTGCCATATAAATAGTTTTTCTGCTGCACGACTACTAACTGCTGTGCCCGTGCAAACGCACCTACACAGTCTACCGTACCTGCGGGGTATTTCGACGGCTACTTTTTGAGTCCGAGCGTGCGGACAACCTTTGCGTACTCCTTCTTGTCAGACTTTTCGAGGTACTTGAGGTGCGATCGGCGGTTAGCAACCATTTGGAGTAGGCCGCGGCGCGAGTGCTTGTCCTTAGTGTGCTTTTTGAGGTGTGCGGCAAGCTCCTGGATCTGCTTGGTCAGCAACGCGATCTGCACTGCCGCTGACCCAGTGTCAGTTTCATGCTTCTGTACGGTCTTTGCCACCCGTGTCTTTTGTAGCTTTGTCAACATGGTTCCCATAGTACCACGCCAAAAGGCGCTCCGCAACCCGCTCGGACCGCACCAATAATGGTGTGGCAGAGGCGTTATACTGCCGCGTATGGAGACATTGCCCGAGCTCAAACGCGAGTTTCTCGAGTATCTCGAGATCACCAAGGGCCGTTCGCTGAAAACAATTGAGAACTACGACCACTACCTGAGCAGATTCCTCCAATTTTCCAAGCTCTCGGATCCAGCGCATATCACGGACACGGTCATCCGCGAGTATCGGCTGTGGCTGAATCGCCAACCCGCTGATCCGCGCGTACCGGGCAGCGGCCTGACATTGAAGCGAAAGACGCAGAACTATTACCTCATCGCGCTCCGCGCATTCCTTAAGTTTCTTGCAAAACGCGATATCAAAAGCCTCCAACCAGACAAAATCGAGCTTGCAAAGGTCCCTGAACGCTCATTAGACCTTATCTCTGCAAGCGAGCTTGAGCGGCTTTTGGCGTCACCGAGCGGCAAGTCATTTGCCGATCTCCGGGACCGTGCTGTGCTCGAGCTCCTTTTTTCGACCGGACTTCGTGTTTCTGAATTGTGTTCCCTCAACACCGACCTTGACCTCAAACGAGACGAATTTTCCGTGCGCGGTAAGGGAGAGAAGGTGCGAGTCGTCTTTCTCTCCCAAAGCGCGCGCGAGGCGATTCAGAGGTACCTTGCGGCACGAAAGGATATGGAAGAAGCCCTGATTGTCGACTATGGCCGCGGGTCCAAGCATCCGCACCGCGCGACGCCCTCGAACATTCAGCATTTGGTAAAACGGCATGCCGTCCGTGCCGGGATTTCAAAAAAGGTGACCCCGCATGTGATTCGGCATTCTTTCGCAACTGACTTGCTGGAGAACGGGGCTGACTTGCGTTCGGTTCAAGCGCTCCTTGGGCATGCCAACATTCAGACCACGCAAGTATATACGCATGTGACCGACAAACACCTCCGTGACATTCATCGAACTTTTCACGGCAAGCGGCGGAAGTAGTGTTGCGCTTTGCATGAAGCGGGTGTATGGTTCCCCCATAACCTATGGATGCGTCGCGCCGTGAGAAGTTGAAAGACGGGATACGGAATGGGGCGAGTATTATTGGCGCGCTCGGACTTGCGATTTTTGGGGTTGTTGGGGTCGCAGAACTGGCAACCAAAAAGCATGCTGATCCGATGGCGACAGCTGGCATTGCTGAACACCTACTCCCTTTAGCTCCAACATTTGCTGCAGTGGAAGTGTCACAGAAGCCGGGCGAACGGTTCCCGGTAAGCAAAAATGAGAATGAGATAAAGGACGCGCTGCGCCGCACGCTCGCAAATCTAGAACTGAGACTCACGCTTTTGCAAAATGCGTATGAGAAGGTCTTTGGATTGCTAGAAAAAGTGGGTTCCGACACTACGACTGGAGAAATGCTGGGCATTTTGAAGCTTCGTTTGCTTGATGCGCAGGCGCAAGTCGGGGCGGCGTTTATTGCGCTCGGCAAAAACAGCGCACAGAGTTCTCTTTCCGAAATTAAGTCGATGGTTGTGGCATGCTCTAGGAAGGTTGGCGATGCTGAACGGTTGGCAAGAGATATTGAAAAACAAGACAGCGTTAAGGAGTTGTTTGAGTCGTTTCGCAAAGCGCGGAAGGCATAGGGGACAGTCATTGTGCTAGAGTTCGGGCATGAAGCTCGCGTCGTGGAATGTGAACGGCGTTCGTGCCGTGCATCGCAAAAATCTCTTTCTTCCATTTGTTGCTGGCATACGGCCGGATATTATTTGTTTGCAAGAAACCAAAGCTGAGCAGGGACAGTCTGAGATCGACCTCCCCGAGTATGAAGAGTATTGGAACAGTGCTGAAAAAAAGGGGTACAGCGGTACTGCAATTTTTACTAAACTAAAACCGCTTGCAGTCCGAAACGGATTTCCAGAAACATTGGCCAATGTCTATCGCCTTACTGATGACGGGTATGGCGATCCGAACCGTGAGGGCAGGGTGATTGCTGCCGAGTACCCGGACTTTTGGCTGGTCAATGTCTACACGCCGAATGCCAAACCCGACCTCTCGCGCCTAAGTCTCCGCGAGCGGCAGTGGGACCCGGCGTTCCTTGCGTATCTCAAACTGCTTGAAAAGGAAAAACCAGTGGTTTTTTGCGGTGACCTTAATGTTGCACACACTGAGGATGATCTCGCAAATCCTAAGGAGAATGTCGGCGAACACGGATTTACTGATGAAGAGCGCGCGGGCATTGACCGCCTCATTGAGGCTGGGTTTGTTGACACCTTCCGGCTCTTTACTCAGGGTAACGGCCACTACACCTGGTGGAGTCATTGGCGGCAGGCCCGCGCGCGTAACATCGGTTGGCGTATCGACTACTGGTTTGTGTCTGCATCTCTGGTGCCGCGCATCCGCTCATCAACCGTGCTCCCCTCCTATATGGGTTCTGACCATTGTCCGGTGGTGCTTGAGTTACATGAGAGGTAGTTGCGATACAACAAAATTGTGCTAGAGTAAAGGCGTCTATGAGCAACACTCCTGAGGGGGCGTTTCTGCTCACTGCGGCAATGCAGGTTGAGCAACCTCGTCGTTCCCCACTCACCCGCCGCGGGTTACTGCTCGCACTGTTGGGAGGCGGAGTGTATCTGGCTTATGAAGGGTTTCAATATACGAGAGAGGTTCAGGATAGATTTGAAATACTTGAGGTTGCAGCTGAAGAGTCTGCAGCAGTGTTAGGTCGGCTTGCTCCGATTCAGCGGCGTATGACCGTAGACATTCTTCCGGGGAGTAGTGCGCGTCAAAAATTTGGGGATGTTGCTATTTTTGATGCATATCGACTTGTTACTGAGTGCATCAAATATGCCGAATTGATTAAACGCCACAAAGTTGTCTTTCGATCCGCAAACGAGTTCAGTGTTCCTTATGTAGGTTGGCAGGCGTACCAAGAGATATTAATTGCGCGTGCCGCGGTTCAAAGCAATTTCCGCAGATTGACTGACGCGAGATCTCCCACTTATCTATATTTTGCACATCTAGACAACATAGCTCGCGGAGGGCAGGACCTGCACGAACCTCTGATTTAAGTTAGTGTACAGGTCGTGCGCGGGTACTTGCTTTTTTACTTTGATATGATATAATTGGCTGATGCCCAAACTTGGGCCGACTATCATTTATGGCGAGGATCGAAACAGTCTCGAGAGCAAAAAGATCAGAGATACGAAATCTGAATGAACTGGCGCGCGAGAAAACCGAGCGAATGCTCCGCAAATACGGTAACGCATACTGGCGGGCTCGCATGCTGCATCTCACTTCCCAAATTCCGTTGTCAGTTTATGAGCTTCCAGGTATCCGTTCTCAGTTTGTTGGTAAAAGGGGTCGCGCTCGTCCACTCACCTCCCGCTTTTTTGAGGACTCCTCCTTTGCAAGGATGGTCAAACTTGAACAAAAAGGAGAAGGGCTCCAGTACTCTATAGAACAGTACGCAGAGATTCTTGCAGAAACGCATGGGTACGAGTATGCGCGCCGCTCAAAGGCATGGCTTTCGAGTGACATGGTCTTGTATAAGCGAGCTTCGTGGCTTATGCGCTTCGTGGCTCGTCAGACTATTGCTCCAATTGCTCGAAAGACGACGCTTCGTGCATTTGAGGGTGTAAAGCGAGCTCTGAAAAATCCTCTCTCAATTGATGGTACCGCCGCCACTCTTTCTTTAATTGGCATTCCTGCCGTGTTCATTGCGTCGCCTGCCCTTCTTTGGTATGTTCCTCCTGCTATCCTTGCCGGCATCTTAAACACCTACCTGCCACATTTTGCTCTTAAACATAAGTTTGTTCGTTCACTCAATAGCTTTGTTCGTTCAAGAACTTTGTTTGCGTGGTTGGGGCTCGGGGCGGCGGCATTTGGAGGCCATGCAGCATACTCAGGTCAGATGCGCGAAGCAGCTCGTTCGATACTTCTTGACGGTATCTTAAGCTCTCCTAAAGTTTCACATCAGTTCTTAGCGCTAGCACCGGGAGACATTCAGGGGTTTGAATCCTTTGTTCTGAAGGCCTCAGGTTCGCGTAGTTCCGGCGAAGGAATGGTAACGATTGATGATATTTCCATTAGCGTTGAGGATATGCGCACCAGTGCTGAGCAAATAGTAGACCGGCTCAGACTGTTTCACGAGACCAAGAACTTAGTTCAGAATACTGAGGCAAACTGGCTTCTTATTACGGAAGGTATGAAAATTGTGTCTGAACTCAGGAAAGGAGAGGTTGCGGCGTTTGATGCAGTAGATTTGGCTCGTGATTCAAAAAATGTTGGAGTTTCGGCTCTCAGTATTTCTGCGGCTGAACTTAAAAATACTGCACTAGACGCAAGCGGTAAAGTTTCTGATGCGTACCTCTGGATCTCGCGATTCGATAGGAGCGTCGCGGAGACCGAGCAGTTGTTGCAATCGATTTATGATAAACGAATTTGGCATCTGGTTGAGGAGTGGTTGAATACTCCTGCGCCGACAGTGAATAGCGGACCAGAGGTAACATTAGACATCCGTCCATCATTGGGGGTTTCGGCGCAGGAACTCGCCGATTCTTTTTCCCAGGGAGTATATGGAAGGTATGAGAATGTGTTCCCTATTCTTTCAGGAGATTATGCCCCTTCTAATCTTCAATCTACTCGATTGAGTCTTTCTTCGTTCTCGGAAAAGATATCTGATCTCATTAATGAGACACGGTCAGCAATTGGAAGTGAGAGAGCGAAAGATGATATAGAGGTACTCACCAATTTAAATCAGCAGATTGAACGCTCAATAGAAGTTCTTTCAAGACGAACGGTTACCAATTCGGATCTTGATCGAGTAAAGGGAACCATCGAGGGCATCATATTCAAACTGACATACTTAACAGAAAAAAATAAATTTTTAAGTACTGGTGGTGAGGGCATGGTTTTGGATGTTTTTGATGCGGATATGGATGGAAACTCGAATGAGTTTATTCCATTTCCTGAAGTCGCAAAGGCGCGGAACGGCAATGTTGGGATGATTGTTGAGCTTCCTTCAAAGTTGAATCGTAAGTATGTGGAGTTCATTGCGGCGTCAAAAATCTATACAGGCACAACCGACGATGTTGTTATTACTGCCTCGGCAGACAACATGGCAATCGGAAACGATATTGGCGGGCACAGGTCAGACTGTCACGCCTCATCGTATGAGTCTGTTACCTGCCTTGATATAGCTTTGGAGGACCGAAGATATTCCGCGCAGGATTTACATGCAAAGTTCCTTGCAGAATTTGAGATTAATCGTCAGTATCAGGGTTTGCCAGAAGAGCAAATTGCACTCGTCTTTGAGGTTTCATCAAGAGAGAGAAGAGACCAACTTATAAGCGAACTCAAAGAGATAAACGCTCTCTATTCTGACGAATTTCTAAATATGAGGATCAAAAGTCTTGGGCGACAGATTACCAACGAGCATTGGTCCTTCTACACTGCCCCAAAGGATACTGGATGGAGAAATGTCCCCATGTTCTCTAGGGAGTATTCAAGGGGCCCTACGAGTTAATTATCCTTCCTGAAGGGTGCAATTGACTATCCACACCCATGCCCTTTACGGATGGTGTAAAGGACATACAATTACATCAGATGTTCTTTGGTTGATGTCCTTTTGGCTGCTTACGCGTCCTCAACCTCGTGGATATTGTGACGAAGTAGAGCCAAAATACCACTAACCGAACAACCCCGACTGGACCAGTCGGGGTTGTTTATTTGTCCTTTATTATCCTACCCAGTACTTCTGTTCTATTCCCTGCACTGCCTCGCGCTCCGAAGCCTCGAGCTTGTCCTTTCCTGACCTTCCCATTTGTGCTAGTTGCTTGTCCGATAGTTTTGCAAGTGTTGTTAGTCGATCCTCAAGATACTCAACCGTATTTTTGCTCGGGTCCTCGAGCACCTCTTCGAGGAGTGCGTGCAGCATATTGCCCACCCGCGGCCCTGGCCGTTCCCCCACCACCTCCATCACCCGCTTCCCATCAACAGCGAGCATGCCAACGGTGATTGGGTCGCGGAGCGCCTGCTCGACCATTGCCATGTACTTGCGGAGTCGAAAGGGCTGCTCCTTCGGCCTTCCGGTGCCGATCCGGTCACAGATTCGTAGATTCAGGAGGTCCCAGATATTCTCACGCCCAACATTGGTTATAAGCCTTCGGACCGCAGAGAGCGTAACCTTGTCAGGGTCAGAAAAAAACATGTGCCACCGGACCAGCAATACCACCTTCCTTGCAAGGTCCTCAGGAAATCTAAGGTCGCGCAGGATGCGTTTGGTTACCTTTGCCCCCACTACCTCATGGCCATGAAAGGTCCAGTCGCGCTTCTCCTCTGACCATCTCCTGGTCTCTGGCTTTGAAATATCGTGGAACAATCCTGCAACGCGGATCGCAAGGTCCCACTTTTTATCCGCACCGTGCTGCATAGTGCGTAAGAGGTGCTCGTACACATCAAATGTGTGTGCCTGGTTCTGTGATACCCCAATCCCCCGTTCCAGATCTGGAGCGATGTATGCAAGAAGTCCGAGTTTTTGGAGTACGACGATTGCCGCCATGGGTTCGTCGGTTTCGATACTGCGGATCAACTCGTCGCGGATGCGCTCTTTCGATATGTTGGCGAGGTTGGCAGCGTTTTTGTGGATGGCCGCAGCAGTCGTTGCCTCGATTGCAAAACCGAGCTCCGCGCTTAACCTGATCGCCCGCATCATGCGCAGTGCGTCCTCGCGGAAACGAAGTTCTGCATCACCCACAGCTCGGATGAGCCCTTTTTCTAGGTCATTTCGTCCAGCGTGCTCGTCAACCAGGGACTGTGTAGTAACGCGGTATGCGAGGGCGTTTATGGTAAAGTCGCGTCGTGTAAGATCCTTTGAGAGAGAGACACCAAACTCGACTGTATCCGGCCTTCGCGCGTCTCGGTACTCCCCTTCTGCGCGGTATGGGGTTACCTCGACAACCTTGAGCTTCGGATCGCTGCTTTCGGTAACCACGCCAACAGTCCCAAAATCGTTTTCATAAAAAGTTTCAGCAAATAATGATTGGATCTGCTCTGGGGTCGCGTTTGTGGTAAAGTCCCAGTCCTTTGGAGTACGACCAAGAATAAGATCGCGCACGCATCCACCAACCAGGTAGGCTTCGTATCCTGCCCGCTCAAGGGTTTCCGCAATAGCAGTAACTTCTGGAGGAGTAGCAAATTTCATCATTCGTGTGCGCCCACCAGGACTCGAACCCAGAACGCCTGTTCCGAAGACAGGTGTGATATCCATTTCACCATGGGCGCGTACACTGAGTATAAACCCAAAATCATCCTGTGCGGCTAAGCCAAGCTTGGCCGAACCATTCTCCCGGCAGTGCTCCACGGAGCGGCACTACCCTCCCTCATGGTGCGGCTAGAGAGAATCTCCCTCGCCTCTCTCCCTCCCCTCCGGTCTGGTTCGGGCTGGGCACCGCCTCGCTGCTCACCGCAACGGTTCGCAACGCTCCGGCGTTCGATGTCTCTTCAAGCGCGCACAAAACGCAGGTTTTGTGCGGCTAGAGAGAATCGAACTCTCGTCTCGTCCTTGGCAAGGACGCATTCTACCACTAAACCATAGCCGCAACGGAGGGATTGTAGCATACTTCCACTCTTCCAGAAACCGTGTACGATGATCAAAGGTATGGGAGAGGTTATAGATATCACGAAGGCGCTCCCCCACCCTATGCTGCAGCTGGCCCGAAGGTTGAGGAACCGCCTCGTTCGTGTCGAGTACCTGAGCGGCGAGCAGGATATTGCAAGAATCGCTGACATACAATATCAGGTTTCGAAACTCGGCTTTGTTACCTCGAACATCACTCTTTCCTTATTTATTCCTCTTGAAAGCGCTTCGGGTGGGCAAGCGACCAAGATTGTCGCCCCCAATAAGATCTCAAAGATGACCCTTATCTATGAGTTTTCACGAAAAACGCGTTCCACATGAAACGATCCATAGTTGTGGACAAAACTGTGACTTTTGTGCATAAAGGACATAAAGGGCAGTTCATTCATGGGAAATGATTGAATTAAATTCTTATTTTAAGCCTTATTTTGTTAAGGACAACCTGCATGCGTTTCTCGTGAAACAGTTTCATATGAAACATGGCTAAACACAATGAAGTTGGGAGGATTGGAGAGGATGTAGCAAGCCAGTTTCTTGCTCGCACCGGTTACACTGTAGTCAAGCGGAACTTCAGAAAGCCCTATGGAGAGATAGACATTGTTGCACGGGGAACGGACGGGGTATTGATTTTCGTTGAGGTAAAGACGGTTTCATATGAAACGGGCGCAGGTGTTCCATATGAAACTTATCGTCCAGAGGAAAATGTGCACCCAAGGAAGCTTGAACGGATGGGGCGAGTGATACAGGCATATCTTGCCTCGAAACGATATGAAGGGGAGTGGCGCTTCGATGTTATGGCCGTCTTTCTGGATCGTGCAACCAAAGCTGCCAGGGTACGACACACCAGAGACATAGTAATCGGGGCATAGTAAAGGACAAAAGGACACCAGTAGTGTATAGTTTCAAGGTATTCGGGGCGGAGTATGCCGGTAGTACGCCTGCTTTGGGAGCAGGTAGATAGGGTTCGATTCCCTACGCCCCGACCGGAGAAAGAAAGTGGTCAGCTTGCTAGACAACTTTTTTCGTAGGTCGAGGGCGGAATGTACCATTACGCCCCGACCGGAGAAAGAAAGTGGTCATCTCACACCTTGTGGGCGGCACATTGCTGATTTGAGGTTCTAAACCGAGTCCAAGGCACCCAGCGATAGAGATATTGACAATAAGGTGATTTATTATATAGTCCGCTGATGTCCGAAAAACCACCAAGACGACGGTCTGATGCTCCTAAAAGGGCCAAATCATATGTAGGAATAGAGTGCTTCGGATCAAAGGGTGCCATTGTGCCCGGGGATAGCGCTTTTGTCCTGCGAATGAAGGAGTTTATGGAGAAAGGTGTATGTGGAGGTTGCGAGGGCGGAGGAGAGGTAATTGCCACTGATCAGTCTAAAGATTCAAACAAGTTTATCGGTTCCGATGTGCCAAAGATTGTGAGGATCTGCGAAGCATGCAATGGGACAGGAAAGTATAGAAGTAAGAAAAAAGCGCTTTAGAAAAACACTGCAAGGAGGGCCTCGCGGAGTGCCGGGGCGTAGAGCTGCTCAAAAAGGGCAGCTTCAAAACCAAGGTTGCTCGAGAGTAATGACTCGAGACTCTTGCCTCGTTCCTGCTCAAAGTCGCGCACAATGTATGCGGTTGCAATGGCACGAAGGTCGCTGGTGCCCGTAGTCTCGCCAATCGAGGCGGTTGCGATAGTGCCAATAAGCGTGCCGTCGGTGGTTGCGACAGCGCCACCCGAGGAGCCTTGTTGCGCCACAATGGTCCCACCGACAGAGAAAAGGTCTGCGGTGGTGGTGCCGTAAGTATACACTTCGCCAATTTTCGAAAATGCACTTGATGCGTAAAGTTCCTTTTGTACACTGATTCCTCCAAGGAATCCAGCTGCATAACCAGCCACCAGCACATCGGTGCCTGGGGTAGGGTAGTACAGCGCGGTAAGGAGGAATGGAAATTGAGGGGGCAGCGAGACCTCGGGCTCCGTAGCGCCGGTAATGCGGAGGAGTGCGTAATCATGCTCACCGTTTCCGGTTGGGCGCTCATCGTCTATTTTTTCCGCATTCTTTTCAATCCATGATGGGGGGATGAAGAGTAGTTCTGCGTAGTATGCGGGCACGGCCGGGCTTCCGGTTCGGATGCTGCAGGTAACGAATTCAGAGAGCAAAAAGTACTGGGCAACATGTGCATTTGTAAGTATGACGCCGCGCGGATCAATAATGACACCGGACGAAGAAATAGAGTTGAACGGCCCACCAGATTCGGTGGTACAAAGAATGTTGATCAATGCCCCGCGGACACGGTCGTTTATTGAGCCCGGCTGCGCAGCAGCCTGCTGGTTAAATGATTCTATGGCTTGGTTGAGCGTTATCTTCAGGTCCTCAACCTTTTCAATTTTTGGCACCTGGGCGCTCTGTTCGGGCTCTCTAGCTGGCGTCGCAGGCGTTTTCGGGTTGTCAAAATCTGGCTCAGTAGTATTTGGGGTCGAGCTTGCAACCTGCAGTGTTGTAGTCGCGACCGGTACAGTAGCCACCGTGACGCGGGCAGGAGGTAGGGCAATTGGCGCAGCTGCTGGCTGCGGAAGCAGAAAGGACAGGAGGAGCAAAAATAGCACCAGCATCATACCGCGTACAGCACGCATCAGGGACTCGCTCATTCGGTCATTCTAGCTTCTTCAGAGTGTGTTTGATAGAGTAGGGGGACGCGTTCGTAAGCCATGTCTGCGTTCGCGGCGTTCGGACTCCTTAAGAGGCTTTCTTAACGGCGGTCCTCATTTGCGGGCGTGGTCTACCGGTATGACACCTGCCTTCCAAGCAGGTAGAAGGGGTTCGATTCCCCTCGCCCGCACAGAGGCATTGATGTAGGAACGATGCCACTCTCGAGCAGTTACTAGGTTGAACTGCCAAAATACCTGAGAGGGCAGACACCAACTCCTTCTTTAATTAGCACGAGAAAACCGACATCGCCCCTTGATTTCAAAAAATCCCCTTTATGCTATGCTCCTTGCATATGGAAAAGCCGCCAAAAAATACGGCTGAGCCTGAGCCGAGGACTCTTGGCGAAAGAATAGAGGATTTTTTCGATAAGACGGAGATTGCCCCGAGCGGCAGGCTTCTCGCAGAGCGCGCCGCATTCGGCGAGAGCGGAGAAAAGCACATCGGTCCGGCACTCTATCCTTTCAAAGACCGTCTGGCCTCATATGTTCAGATCTGCGCGATGCGCGATTACCTGAACGACCTCCTCATAAGCGACCCTAACTCAAAAGTCCTCGCCAAGTTTACTGCAGCATCGCCGATGTTCTTTTTCGGCAAACCAGCTCTTTCCGGCGTTGTGCCGTTTCTCGCCTGCTACAATGGCCGGTTCGACGCGGTTGAAGTCTGGGTTCATCTCCGGGGCGGTTGGCGCCCCGGGGGCGACCGCGCTCTCCTCGTTTGATCTTGGGTCTCGGCTCCGCTTTAACAGAGTCGGAGAGGGAAGAAGTTAGGTATACTGTCGGTATGGAGTTTCCGCCAATTCGGTTTAGATTAGAGGAGGCGGAAAAACATCGATGCCGTGATTGCGGCGCGCGCACCGTTGAGTGTCCGCTGTGCATGAGCAATCTCACGGGCAAGGGGAGAGGCTGCGTGGAGAGGCCGGAACCAGTGTATTCGATCGGCGGAAAACAGATCAGGAGACGCGGCGAAAAACGCCCATGTCAGCGTTGTTCAGGAGTCGGATTTTTGTGTGGTTGTTCACTCCGGACCGAATGGCACGCATAAACAAAAAGCCGCTGGTTGTGCTCGGCGGTTTTTTGTTTGAGACAGTCTTTCTCCCTACTTTACTGCTTCCTTCAACGCCTTTGCGGCGCGGAATTTTGGCACCCGCATCGACGGGACCTTGATAGTCTCGCCAGTGCGCGGGTTTCGACCCGTGCGTGCCGGGCGCATCTTGGTTGAAAAGATGCCGAGACCGGCAACAGAGACCTCGTCGCCACCTTTCAGCGCTTTGACGATGGTGTCGATGATGGTTTCGACAACCTCCTCGGCCTGAACTTTGGTCCCCCCAAGTACCGAGTGCACGGTGTCCGCAATATCTGCTTTATTCATAAGGCTTTTTCGGCGTATCGCCGGTTGGCTGGTAATACACTGACAGTATACGACCGTGATTTTTGAGCGCAAGAGCCTCCGTTTGGACCCTGCGTATAGTGATTAGACAATGGTTATCTCGCAAACTCAATAGCTCTCATTTCTCGAATGACATTTACCTTTATCTCGCCAGGATACTTAAGCTCGTTTTCAACCCTAAGGGCAATGTTCCGTGCAAGTTCGCGCGCTTCGAGGTCAGACATCTCTTCTGGTTTGACGAATATCCGCAGCTCACGGCCTGCCTGAATAGCGTACGCCTTCTCAACAGCAGGGAAGGAGGTTGCGATACCCTCAAGCTCAGTGAGTCGCTTAATGTAGTTTTCCACCGAGTCGCGGCGGGCGCCCGGTCTCCCGCCAGAGATCGCGTCTGCCACCTGCACCAGGTACGATTCCACGGTCTCGTATGGGTACTCTTCATGGTGCGCCTGCATTGCCTGAATAATGCGCTTGTCGACACCAAATTTCTCGAGGATGCGGCGGCCGATCTCAACATGCGTTCCTTGGACAGCATGGTCTACCGCCTTGCCGATATCGTGGAAGAGCGCTCCTGCTTTTGCAACCTTTACATCAGCGCCGAGTTCTGCTGCCATCACTCCTGCAATGTGCGCCATCTCTACCGAGTGGTAGAGGACATTTTGGCCATAGCTGGTGCGGAAGTGAAGCCGTCCCAAGATTGCAACCAGCTTCGGATCGTATCCGGTGAGGCCCACCTCGTACAGCGCCTCCTCAGCTTTCTGCTTCATGATGCGGGTGACATCCTGCTTCGACTTTTCAACCACCTCTTCGATTTTTGCTGGCTGGATGCGCTGGTCGACGATGAGCGTTTCGAGCGCGATGCGTGCAACCTGTCTCCGGATCGGATCGAAGCAGGAAATGACAATCATACCCGGTTGTTCGTCCAAGAGCACATCGACGCCGGTCGCGCGCTCGAAGGCGCGGATGTTCCGGCCCTCCTTGCCGATGATCTTGCCCTTAATATCATCGCTCGGTAATGGCACATTGGTGGTCAAAATGTCTGTCTGCACCGCATTGCCGAGGCGATGGATTGATGTCGAAAGAATGTCACGCGCCTTTTGCTCGAGTCGTTCCTTGCCGTCGATCTCAAGCTTCTGGATGCGGATCATCATATCCTCTTCATGCTTTTGTTCCACGGTGCGCATCAGCTCTGTCCGCGCATCGTCTTCGCTCATGCGGGCTGCCGATTCGACTGCTTTTCCGCGTTCGGCAAGCAATGCATCGGCCTTGTTTTTTATGGCACGCACTTCCTCGATCTGGAGCTTAATGCGCTCAACTTCGCGGTCAATATCAAGCTGCCGCTTGTCGAGGAACTGCTCTTTTTCTCCAATACGCGTGTCTTTTGCGATCAGCGCTTCCTCGCGCTCTTTCAAATCTTCCTTGAGTGTTGCCTGTATTTTTTCAGCCTCCTGTTCGGCGTCTGCAATGATCTGGTCAGCTTTCTCACGGGCGTCGAGCATAATCTGCTTGATTGCAAGCTCGGCAGAGCCTTTTTGTGAGAGGCCCACCAGCCATCTGAGGAGGTAGCCTGCGCCGATGCCCAAAAGCCCCGAAGCGCCGAGGAGGAGAAGTAAGGTTAGTGTTGACATACGGGTGTGCGGACCCGCATTCTGTCACACTTCAAAAAGCTAGAGCGCTGCCAGCAGTGTCGATAGTCCGTGCTGTCGGTGTGTACGCGTCATAGGTTTCCAAGTAGTCCAGAATGAAAGTCCAAAGATAAAATGTAAAGAGGTACAGGAGCACTGTACCTCTTTATTTGCGGACAGTCAAAGCAGCAGCGGTGGAGAACTAGCGGCTTTTGTAGATCTCGTCAATGATGCCGTACTTCTTGGCTTCGTCTGCGGTCATCCAATAGTCGCGCTCGGCATCCTTTTCAACCTGATCGAGTGACTTCCCCGTATTTTTTGAAAGGATTTTGTTCAAATTTTCTTTGGTGCGCAGGATATGCTTTGCGGCAATCGCGATGTCGGTCGCCTGACCTTCAACACCTCCCATCACCTGGTGGATCATTACCTCGGAGTTAGGGAGGGCAAAGCGCTTGCTCTTCTTGCCGGCCGAGAGGATGACTGCAGCTGCTGAAGCCGCAATACCAACGGTAACGGTGGCAATATCCGGTTTCACATAGTTCATCGTGTCCAAGATGGCGAGCCCTGCGGTCACTGAACCACCTGGGCTGTTGATATAGAGATAGATATCCTTCTTCGGATCCTCTGCTTCGAGGAAGAGGAGTTGGGCGATTACCAAGTTTGCAACCGTATCATCTATCGGGCCGCCCAAAAAAACGATGCGCTCCTTAAGGAGGCGCGAGTAGATATCGTAGGCGCGCTCGCCGAGGTTCGACTTTTCAATAACCATCGGAACAATCATGTTGGATGCAGGGTGCGTGTACTTCATGGTGCGTATAGTACCGCGCTTCGAAGTGGTGTGTAAAGTCCAAGAAAGCATTACGCAATTTTCTTGTGCTCCTTTTGTTCGACAATATGTTCAGTGGTGAGTCCAAGATCCCCCCACACCTGCTCGCGGATCGATACTTCTGCGGCATACTGGTGCGCACGCTCGCTCGGGGCCCCCTCATGCATGAGCGCGTGCGCTATGCGATGCACTTCAGCATCGATTGGTTTCAACTTCTTTTCTTGCGCAAGGTGTGCAAAAACAAGATCGAGGATTATTCGTTTCTCGGCAGTACCGCGCATCTCATTCATTACCGCCTCTTCACTCATGCCGCGTTTCTCAAGATACTGGTTCCACGGCATGCCTTGCGAGGCAGTCTCTCGCTTTGCAGTCTCTACCATGGCACGCACTTCGTCATCAATGAGTACCGCAGGGATATGTGCCTCGGCGTTTGCAATAAGCGCGTCCGCAACAGCGCCGCGTTTGCGCTGACTTTCGTAATGGTCGACCGCACGGACTGCTTCGGATTCAATAAATGTATGCAAGGTCGCCGCGTTTTCAAACCCGATGGTTGCTGCGTCCACATCGCTGATTGGCTCGTCGTTTTGCTTCTTCAGCATTGCGGCAACCTGTGCGCTGAGCGCGGTGCGCGAACGGTGCAGCTCCTCATCCCGCGGTAACGGCTGCAATTCCGAGAGAGCTTTAGTGGCAACTTGTGTGGCGTCATGTATCAAGCAGGTGGGAGGGGTGGTTACCGAAACGGTAAACGACACCTCGGCCCCATGTTCCTTTGTCTCAAGAGTTATCTCTGGAGGAAGAAAGGGGATCAGTGCATGCTCTTTCAATATGTCGGCGAGAGCGCTCCGCAGCACCCTTTCGGCCGCAGAGCGCCAGATTGCGCGTTCTCCCACCTCCTGTATGACGCGCTCCCTCGGCACCTTTCCTTTTCGGAAACCTGGCAGCTCAACCTCTGCAATGATCGAATTCAGGGCAGCATCATATGTTTTTGCAATCTCATCGGCAGGAATGACGCCGTTTAGCACGGCCGTAGCGTGCGGAAGTTTCTGTATCGAGGTTTTCATCCGCCTATCCTACACGAATGGCGCAAAAATAAGAAATCAGTAGCTCGAACCTGCCGCTGCGGTGCTGTTGGTCAGTGCAGGGATTTGTTCAGCAAGATAGTAGAGTCCACCGATCGCAAGGATGAGCACAATAACAACAACGGCGACCACCGCTCCGGTGCCGCCACTGGGCCGCTTCGGGGGTACGGTATCCATACCCCTAGGGTACCATGCTACTTCTTCGTTCCCTCGCGCTGGTACCGTGCTACACACTCGTCAAATTCAAGGAGTGCCTGAGCCCGGTCGCCGAAACCGCTCGTTTCGACCACCTTGTCCTGCACTTTTTTATAGGTTTGGAAAAAGTGTTCGATCTCCTTTAAGGTGTGTGGGTTTACATTTGCGCGATCTTGCACCGTCTCCCAACGCGGATCTTCGGTCGGAACCGCAATGATTTTTGCGTCAGGCTCTCCAGAGTCGACCATGTTGAGGATAGCAACCGGCCGCACGCGCACCAAAATGCCCGGCGCAAGCGGATAGGTCGTCAGGATAACCACATCAAGAGCATCGCCGTCCTGACCCAATGTTTGGGGGATGAATCCGTAGTCAAAGGGGTAGTCCTGTGCAGTGTGCATCACGCGATCGAGCGCGATAATGCCAGTTTCCTTGTCGATTTCGTACTTATTTTTTGAGCCGCGGGGGATCTCGACAATAACGGTCATTTCATTATGAGAGCCCGGGGCGATGTCGTGCAACAAATTCATATGTATGTATTGTATACCGGCTTAGATTTTCTCTGCTTCCGGACTCTCCTCTGAAGTGGCTTCAGATTCTGCTGCAGCTACTTCGGATTCCGATGATGCTTGCGCCTCCTTACTTTTTTCAGCCTCAACCTCAGCCTCACCCGGAGCTGCCTCGGGGGCGCCGTCCGATCTAATGTCGATTGCCCAACCGGTTAGTTTTGCAGCAAGGCGGACATTTTGACCGCCGCGACCGATCGCAAGCGACTGCTGATCTGCCGTCACCTCTGCGGTGGCGCGGTGTGTCTCCTCATCAAGTGTTATCGAGAGAACTTGTGCGGGTGAGAGTGCGTCCTCAATGAATCGTTTTGGATCCTCTGACCACTCCATAATATCGATGCGCTCTCCTCCAAGTTCGCTCATCACGGTGTTGACGCGGACGCCGCGCTGGCCGACCAGGGTTCCGACCGGATCGATGCGCGGATCTGTCGACTCGACAGCGAGCTTTGTGCGCCCCCCCGCCTCTCGAGCGAGCGCTTTGATCTTTACGACACCGCTTGCAAGTTCCGGAACCTCCATTTCAAACAGCTTTTCCAAAAACTTTGGGTGTGCGCGTGAGAGTCTCAGAAACACACCGCGCGCGCCCTCCTCGACAGAAAAGAGGTATGCGCGGATGCGCTCGCCCGGCCGGTAGCGCTCGCCCGGAATCTGTTCATGAAACGGCATGATGCCGGTAGCGCGGCCAAGGTCGATGTACAAGTTGCCTCGCTCTTGGCGCTGCACGACGCCATGGACGATGTCGCCTTCTTTTCCGCCGAACTCGTGGACCACAGAAGCTCGCTCAGCCTCGCGGATCTTTTGCATAATGACCTGCTTTGCAGTTTGCGCCGCAATACGACCGAAATCGAGCTTCTTTTCAAGCGGAAAGACGATCTCGTCGCCGAGCGCCGCGCCGCGCTTGATGCGCGCAGCGTCCTCGAGGAGGATGTGCTTTTCTTCTTGAAATACTGGTCGTTCGTCTTCGTCTGCTGCGGGCTCGTCCTCACTCATCCGCACTGTGGTTTGGTCGACCACTGTTTTGATCTGGTAAAAGTCTACATCGCCGGTCTCAGAATTAAAGTGTGCCTTAACTACTTGTTCGCGTTTTCCAAACTCGCGTTTGTACGCGGTTGCAAGTGCACTCTCGACTGCTTCGAGCATCCTCTCGCGCGGGATCCCGCGCTCGTCGGCAAGCTGCTCGATAACCACATTCAGTGTTTTTAGGTCGAACATAGGAATATAGAGATTATGGCGCGACTCTCTGGTATAAAAAGAGGTCCGCTGCGCGGACCCGAATCGGGAGAAAGCCACTGCCACAGTCTACGATAGCATACTCGTAGCATATTCGTCAATCAGGATACGATATTTGAGTGGTACACTTTGCTCATGCAAGTGAGCGATCAGAGCCTCAAGTCGTTCATTGTTGATTCTGGCTTGGTGGCTCGCAAGGAGGTAGCGGCTGCAGAGTCAGAGGCTGCAGAGCGAAACATAAAGTTGGGTGATGCACTGCTTGCGCGTGGCGCGCTCAGCGAGGACGATCTCAGGCGCATGCAGGCCCACATTATGGGCATTCCGTTCATTTCACTTGCGTCGACCAAGATCGATTTTGCAGTTTTATCGCTCATTCCTGAGCCGATTGCGCGGACGCACAATATTGTTGCCTTTAAGAAAACCGACGATGCGCTCGAGGTGGCTATGCTCGACACCAACGATCTTGCCGCTATCGACTTTATCAAAAAGACCGTTGGACTCAAGATATTACCACGCCTCACCGATGCTGCATCCATGAAGGCGGTGTTGGTGCAGTACCAGAAGTCATTGAAGGAAGAGTTCGGAGACATTATCCGAGCCGCATCGCGGGCAGTTACGGGGGACTCATCGGATGCCAAGGGCCTTGAAAAGTTGGCTGAAGATGTGCCGGTGGTTAAAATTGTTGACACTTTGCTTCGTCATGCAATCACGCAGAACGCCTCTGACATTCATATGGAGCCGATGGAGGACAAGTTCCTCATCCGCTACCGCATTGATGGGCTGCTGCATGATGCCATGGAGCTTCCCTCAGCAGCAGCTGCGGGCGTCACGGCGCGTATCAAGGTGCTCTCGCGCCTGAAGCTTGACGAGAAGCGGTTGCCGCAGGACGGTCGGTTCAAGATTGAGGCGGACGGCGAACGCGTTTCATTCCGTGTTTCAGTCCTCCCCACCTACTATGGTGAGAAGACCGTGATGCGCCTCCTCAGGGAGGGCGGCGGCGGGTTCACGCTCGAGTCGCTCGGGTTTCATGGTGCAGGACTCGAGCGCATTTATGACGCAACGAAGCAATCAACCGGCATGATTCTGGTTACTGGACCCACGGGCTCCGGTAAGACGACGACATTGTATACGATCATGGACATTGTTAATACGCCTGATGTAAACATTTCGACCATTGAGGATCCGATTGAATACCAAATGCCACGCGTCAATCAAACGCAGGTACGGCCGGACATCGGGTTTACCTTTGCGCAAGGGCTCCGTTCGCTGGTGCGTCAGGATCCAGACATTATTATGGTCGGCGAGATCCGCGATACTGAAACGGCGAGCCTTGCGGTCAATGCTGCCCTCACCGGCCACCTTGTGCTTTCAACGGTGCACACTAACTCGGCTGCTGCCACCATTCCCCGATTGGTCGACATGGGAGCCGAGTCGTTCCTCTTGGTGTCGACGCTCCGCGTCATTGTGGGCCAGCGGTTGGTGAGGCGGCTTACGGCGGATCGGGAGCCACATAAATTATCCGCTGACGAGCTTGCTCAGCTTGAAAAGAAGGTTGACCTCGAGCGGATTCTCACGGTTCTTAAGGAAGAAAAACACTTGCCAGCTAAGGCAACAATCAAGGATATCCCGTTTTACCAACCGAAGGAGGGCGGCGAGTCGGCTGACGGATTTCATGGCCGTATGGGCATTCATGAAATTCTCCATGTATCGCACGAAATTAGAAATCTTATTTTGAAAAATGCGCCGGCGGATGCGCTTGAGGAGGCGGCAAAAAAGGAGGGGATGTTGACTATGCTTGAGGACGGCATCTATAAGGCAGCGCGCGGCATCACAACCATTGAAGAGGTGCTGCGGGTTATCAATGAGTAGGTATGGGAGATACAACAGTGTTTCAAAAGATTATCGACCGCGAGCTCCCCGCAACGATCTTGTTTGAGGATGAGCACTACATCATTATCGACAATATTGCACCCGTTGCTCCGATCCACTATTTGGTTATTCCAAAGCAACTGATTCCGTCCATTGATGCAACGACGGACGAGACCGCGCCGATTATTGGCGGCCTCTTTGCTTGCGCCGCGCGCTATATCCGTGAGCACGGCATACAGAACTTCAAGCTCATATTCAATGGTGGCAAGTACCTCCATGTGCCGCACCTTCATCTCCACCTCATTGCCGGCGACGAACTTGGGGAGTAGGAAACCGAGGCTGCTTCGAGGTGGTACGGTTAAATATATGACCAGAAGCCCAGTGCTAAATGCGCTCATTGCAATGCTCTACATTGTGAGTGTCGTCGGACTTCTGCAACTCGCGCAGCTTTTCTTACGAAACGAACCCGAAACTTTTCTTATTCCGATCGCAATGCTCGGGCTGTTTGTCCTTTCTGCAGCTGTGATGGCAACATCATTCTTCTACATGCCGCTTATGCTGTACCTCGCGGGTGAAAAAGAAAAAGCCACGGCGTTCGCGTTCAAAACAATCGGCATTTTCGGTATAGTGACCGCCTGCATGATCGCGGGGATCTTTTTGCCGATAGTTTTGTAGATTGCACAGTTTTGCACGGTATACTTTTTGTATGCCGATGTTTCGCGTTACCGCGGTTACGAAAGATGGAGAGGAGTATCGAGAGGTTGTTGAAGCCTCGGATCGGTTCGTCGTGTACCGGGATATCCGTGCACGCGGCGATCGAGTGCTGGAACTTGAAGACGAAACCAAGCGTTCGTGGTTGCGCATCGACCTCTCAAATTTTTTTGGTTCCGTTTCACTTGATGAAAAGGTGGTTCTCACTCGCAACCTTGCGGCGATGCTTGAAGCAGGACTCACCACATCGCGGGCGCTTGGGGTTATGGAGCGACAGACTAAAAATGCGCGACTGAAGACTGTGCTCGGAGCGCTCATTGGAGATGTGAAGTCTGGTGGTACCTTTTCTGCGGCGCTTGCTAAGTTTCCAAAAGTCTTCCCGCAGCTTCTGGTGTCCATGGTTCGTGCGGGAGAGGAGAGCGGTAAACTCGCTGAGTCTCTCAGGGTCGTCTCTCAGCAGATGGAGCGATCGTCAAATCTCACCAAAAAGGTCCGCGGCGCCCTCATCTACCCGTCGATTGTGGTGCTTGCCATGCTCGGCATTGGAGTTCTGATGCTCATCTATGTAATTCCAACACTCTCGCAAACTTTTGCCGAGGTGGGCGCGGAACTTCCCCCGACCACCAAACTTATCATTGCCGCATCGCAATTTTTGGTGCAGAACACGATACTCGTGCTCGCAATGCTGTTCGCCGCCACCTTAGGGCTGATTGCACTTGCCCGCACCATGCCCGGCCGCACCGCACTTGCCTGGCTGTTCCTTCATATCCCAGTTATTAAAGGAATTGTTATGGAAACTTATGCCGCACGCACCGCGAGGACACTTGCATCACTGCTCTCGGCCGGTGTTGATATGATCTATTCGCTCACCATTACGCGCGAGGTCGTTCAGAATCCGTACTATCAAAAAGTACTGACTGAGGCAGAGACCGCAGTGACGAAAGGCGGAGCGATATCAGCGACCATCCTCAAGTATCCGTCGCTGTATCCACCGATGGTTGCCGAAATGATTGCGGTTGGCGAAGAAACAGGTCGATTGTCCGAACTTCTTAAAGAGACCGCGCTCTTTTATGAGGAAGCAGTGGAGCAAAAGACCAAAGACCTTTCAACAATTATCGAGCCGTTCCTCATGATTGTGATTGGCGGCACCGTAGGATTTTTTGCGATTTCAATGATTGCTCCTATCTACACGCTCTCGGGCGGCATCTAGCATGCGACTTGCGCATCAGGAGTTGAACATGCGCGGAATGACTTTTGTCGATGTTATTGTTGGTGTCGCCATAATGCTCATCGTGTTTCTCGGCATTTTTGGTGCCTTTCAGGTGGCGATTGAGCTCGTGCTCACCACCAAAGCGAAGGCGGGGGGTGTTGCGCTGGTGACCGAGCAGCTTGAGTATGTCCGCGGGCTCCCCTACGATTCGGTGGGGACCGTCGGCGGCATTCCATCGGGGCCGATCGAGCAGCTCTCACAAGAGACTATCAATGGAATCTTGTATACGGTGCGCACGCTTGTGCTGTACACTGATGCGCCCGAGGACGGACTTGGAGAAGCAGATTCAACCGGTGTCACGGCAGATTACAAAACGATAAAGGTTGAGGCGCTGTGGAGCATCCGCGGCGTTTCCCGCTCCACGAGCGCACTTACCCGCATCGCTCCGAATGGTGTCGAATCGCTTGCTGCAGGAGGGACGCTCAGGGTCAATGTGTTTGACGCTCTGCAGCAGCCGGTTTCCGGAGCTGCGGTTCGCATCGAGAACCCTGGAGTATCGCCCGCAGTCGATCTTACGGTATACGCTGACAGCCAAGGGTCCATTATTCTTCCTGGGGCACCAGTCGCATCCGGCTACAAAATCACGGTTACAAAGGACGGATACTCGACTGCAAAAACCTACGACACCACGGTGCAAAATCCAAACCCAAATCCGGCGCATGTCGCAGTGGTTGATGCAAAAACCACCACGATCAGTTTTTCAATCGATCGAACCGGCTCGCTTCGGATTGAAACTTACGAACCTGCAGGTCCCGGAACATTTGAAGATAGTTTCACTACCGATGCAAAGCTTTCTGAGACAACCGCAGCGCAGGTAAGCGGAGGGGCGCTCAAGTTGTTTGAAGATTCGTTTGGGTATTCGAGCACAGGCGAAGCTCGTTCCGTAGGCGTTTCACCAGCATATCTCAGCCAATGGTCGACGGTTACATTTTCAGTTGTTGTTCCACTCGAGACAAGTGCGTTGGTACGAGTTTACTCGTTGGTCGACGGCGTTTCAGTTCCGATTCCGGACGAAGATCTGCCGGGTAATAGTGCAGGATTTACCGTGTCGCCAATCTCTCTTGCAGGAGTGTTGCCGAGCGCGTACCCGTCGTTGCAGCTGGTCGCGGAGCTTGCAACGGAGGATGCGTCATCAACCCCTCAAGTCCTCGAGTGGGCTATGTCGTATGTTGCGGGACCGACACCGCTTCCTGATGTCTCAGTCTCGCTCCGTGGCACAAAGACCATCGGCACCACAAATGGAGGCGTGCCGATATATAAAGTTGAGCAAGATTTGGAAACCAACAACAACGGAGTCGTTTCGGTAACGCCGCTTGAGTGGGATACCTATACGGTTCGTGTGCCGGGCAGTCAGTATGCGGTTTTCGAACAGTGTGCTGATCCGCTCAGCATCGAACCTGCTGCAGAGGAAACGGTGCAGCTGATGCTGGTCAATCAGGATGCGCACTCGCTTCGTGTAACCGTACTTGGCAACGCGGCGCCGGTTGCGGAGGCGGCAGTGGTGCTCACGGGGACCGGAGGTGGATCAGGCACCACCAGTGCTTGCGGCCAATCGTATTTTGGCGGCCTCTCGAGCGGCACCTACTCGCTTGCGATCAGCGCTCCTGGATTCCAAAACAGCGTCCAGGATGTGTCGGTCGCTGGCCCCACCGTAGTTACCGTTATTCTGTCACCGTAAATGTATATGAATACTTTTCGAGGACTTTCGTTTGTTGAGATGCTGGTGGTACTTGCGGTATTTTCGCTCATTATGGTTTCAATCGTTAATTCAATTTTATTGTTTTATCGGGCAAATACTTCGACGATCGAGCAGGAGTACCAGGTGGAGAATGCGCGGCGCGCGCTTGAGGTGTTTTTCCGCGACATGCGTGAAGCGACTTTCGCTGACACTGGGGCGTATCCGCTTCAGGAGATCGGCACCTCGACGATCGTCTTTTATTCAGATACCGACCTCGACAATTCGGTTGAGCGGATCAGGTACGATCTCACGGGGACGACTCTGACGCGGGCGGTTACTGACGCAAGCGGTTCCCCGCCGCACTATACTGGCGTCGCAGCAACCACCACTATTTCAACGCATGTGCGAAACGCGTCGGATGGTACGCCGGTATTCCGCTACTACGACGCATCAAGCACGGAGGTCACGAATCCGGCGCTGATCGCCACGGTTGTATCCGTTACCATTACCACAGTGGTTGATATCACTGAGCGGCACACGCCGGGCAAGTTTACTCTGAAGGGGAGTGCGACCATCCGCAATCTCCGCATACAATGATGGGTATGGCGCAGCGAGGTTACTTTACTTTGTTGGTGTTGGTCTATGCCGCAGTTTTTTTGACACTACTGAGCGCACTCTCGGGATACATATTTGTGCAAAAGCGGCTTGAGCTTGGGAAAGAGAATCGTGAAAAGGCGTTTCATCTTGCCGAAGCTGGACTCGAGTATTATCGGTGGCATCTCGCGCACTGGCCGGACGACGCCACAAACGGTACCGGTCAGCCCGGGCCGTATGTGCATACCGTGGTCGATCCTGAGGGTGGTGTGGTGGGGACATTTTCGCTCGCGATCAGCGCCGGCTCATTGTGCGGTAAGACGAATACCATCGCGATTACCTCAACGGGCGCTTCTGCCGCGGACCCAACCTATACTCGGACCATTACCGCACGGTACACTAAGCCGTCGGTCGCCGAGTTCTCGACCATCGTCAATTCAAATGTGTGGGTGGGAGAGGATCGTGTTATCTCCGGCCCATACCATTCAAACGGCGGAGTGCGTATGGACGGAACGCACAATGCAACCGTTTCATCCGGCGTTTCGACCTGGAGTTGCACTGCAACTTTCGGTTGCAGTCCAAGCTCAAATAAAGCAGGCGTGTTTGGTTCAGGCGGACCGGCAACCCTTTGGACTTACCCGGCACCCGCAGTCGACTTTAACGGAATATCAGTCGACCTCGCGACACTAAAAGGATATGCGACTTCCTCCGGCGTGTACATTGGCCCGTCGGGCGGATACGGATGGAGAATCATTTTTAATTCAGACGGAACTTTTTCTGTGCGCCGCGTTGTTGGGACCACGCAGGTGTGGGGATACTCGACGGAAAACGGCTGGCAGCAAGAGCGAACGGTGATGTCGAATGTCCAAGCAGCTACAAATTACAGCATTCCTGAGGATTGCCCCGTCGTTTTTGTTGAAGACAATGTATGGCTCGAGGGTGCCGTATCCGGCAAGGTGGTGCTTGCGGCTGCGGATGTTACCAGCACGAATATCGATCGGTCCGTGATTCTGAACAATAGTCTGACCTATGCCAACAGCTCCGGAGACGGAATTACGGTTATTGGGGAGCGAGATGTTCTCGTCGGACTTCAAACTCCGGACAGTATGACTGTACAAGGCATCTTTATTGCTCAAAAAGGAAAATTCGGCAGAAACCACTACTGCAGGAGCGAATGCGACAGTTCGCACCAGGGGAATGAGGGACTTTCATCGAATCTTGATCCGTTTGTGACGCGTTCGGTTCTGTATACGAACGGAACCGTGGTGTCGAATGGTCGTATTGGCACCAAGTGGACATCGGGCGGTTCGTTTATTTCCGGATATGCGCAGCGGTATGACTCGTACGATCGAGATCTTGCGACTAATCCGCCTCCATTTACACCAGTCACCTCCGACGACTTTAAATTTGTTGAGTGGAGAGATGTCAAATAATTTTGACATCTCTCCGGTTCTGCAAAGCAGAAACGGCCGTTGCCGAATGATTGAGGCAGGCCGTAGGTGGAAGGATGTCAAATAATTTTGACATCTCTCCGGTTCTGCAAAGCAGAAACGGCCGTTGCCGAGTCTGCTGACTGTAATTTTAGCGTTACAATGAGTAGGTGAAAAAGATACGGCCGCTTATTCTTGGCAACTGGAAGTCGTTTGTACAGAGTCCGAAAGAAGCACTTTCTTTGATCAAGGGAGTGGATCGGCGGTTACCCCGCTCGCTCCACTGTATGGTTGGAGTACTCGTCCCCCCGCCACTCGTCGGATTGGTTCGAATGCGGTACCGGGGGAGCCGGATACAGCTTGGCGCACAAGATGTCAGTCTCTACCCGCCAGGGGCACATACTGGGGAGTCAAGTGCTGAGCTTTTGGCGTCGTCGGGCGCTTCACATGTGCTTGTTGGTCATGCTGAGCGGCGTGCTGACGGAGAAACGGACGAAAACATTTCGCTCAAAGTGCGACGTGCGCTCGATGTCGGCCTCACCCCCGTTTTGTGTTTCGGGGAGCAGACACGCGACCGAGAAGGACAACATTTTGCATTTCTTGAGGCGACAATCACCGCAGGACTCAAGATGGTCAGGGCAGCAGAGGCGCACAAGGTCATACTTGCGTACGAGCCGGTATGGGCGATCGGCGCGCAACAACCACCCGATGCACGCGAGGTGTATGAGGCAGTGGTGTTTGCTCGCAAGACTCTAGCAGTTATGTATGGGCGCGAGCAGGCATTAAAAGCGCGGATACTGTATGGTGGCGCAGTTTCCAAGGACACTGCTCTTCAACTCATAGAGCGCGGCGCGCCGAACGGCTTTTTAGTTGGACGAGCATCGCTTAATCCGGACGAGTTTGCTTCGATTATCCGTGTATGCCAGTCGTAAGTATCGCGGAGAGTCCTGATCTTCGCGGACTTACGGTGCTGGTCCGCTCGTCGTTGAATGTGCCGCAGTCAAAGGGTGTGGTTACGGACCCATTCAGAATTATGCGCGCACTTGAGACATTGACGCATCTTAGGTACCGCGGTGCGCGCATTATTGTACTTTCGCATCTGGGGAGGAGTACCGATTCACTGTCACCAGTACATCAATTTCTCTCGCGCTCACTTGCCATTCGTTTTGTGCATGACACTGTTGGTCCTGAAGCGCGTCAGGAATCAAAGAGGCTCAAGGACGGAGAGCTGCTGCTTCTTGAAAATGTTCGGCGCAATGCCGGTGAGGTTGAAAATGACGAACAGTTTGCACGCGAACTAGCCTCGCTTGCGGATGTATTTGTAAATGACGATTTTGCAGCATCCCATCGAGCGCATGCCTCCATTGTGGGCGTTCCACGATTTCTGCCCAGCTATGCCGGACTGCAGTTTACGGCGGAGTTGCGGGGTCTCGCTCCGGCGCTCCAACCGCAGAGTCCATCGATCGTGATTGTGGGAGGTGCAAAGTTTTTAACGAAAGAGCCGCTCATCCGCGCGCTGGTATCGCGTTTCGATCATGTATTTGTCGGCGGCGCACTTGCAAATGATCTTTTAAAGCTGAGTGGTAAGGAAGTCGGGAGATCACTGGTTTCAGGCACTTCCCTCGGAGCCGCGCTGCTAAAAAATTCAAAAGTACTCATACCGAATGATGTAACGGTTGACGGGTCACAAGGAAGACGGGTGGTGGGGGTTGATGAAGTCCATACACAAGAAATCATCTATGATGCGGGTCCGGAGACGCTCCAGATGCTTGCGCCGTTCATTGCTAAGGCACGGACTATTGTATGGAACGGACCGCTTGGGAACTTTGAAAAAGGATATCGTGAGGTTACTGAATCTCTCGCGCGCAGCATTGCGGGCGCACCGGGCGTGTCCATTGTTGGAGGGGGTGACACCATTGCTGCGATCGAGTCACTCAAATTAAATACAGAGTTCGATTTTGTCTCGACCGCTGGTGGTGCGATGCTTGAGTATGTTGCACACGGATCTCTTGCTGGGATCCGCGCGCTCGAGGAGGCTCGTCAGCTCGGGTAAAATGTCTGGATGGTGCCACTGGTAGCACGACTGCTTTCCGAACGCGGAGTCGACGATAAAGAATCGTTTCTGTATCCGCAGTATGCCTCGCGGCATGACCCTTTTCTCTTTTTAGACATGGAGAAGTCGGTTCGGAGGATCTTACATGCGATGCAGCGCAAAGAGCGCATTGCTGTGTGGCACGATTATGATTGCGACGGTATCCCCGGCGGCGCACTGCTCTCTGATTTTTTTATGCGAATCGGATATCCGGTTCAGCTGCATGTTGCAGAGCGGAATGAGGGGTATGGGCTTAACGAGGCGGGCATCAGAATGCTCGCTGACACAGGTGTTTCAGTACTTATTACGGTCGATTGCGGCATCTCCAATCTCGAGGAAATTTCTCTTGCACAGTCGCTCGGCATCGATGTCATTGTTACTGATCACCACCTTCCGCATTCAGCACTGCCTCCAGCGTATGCAGTGCTGAATGCGCATCGCGATGGCGACCCGTATCCGTTCAAGGGGCTCTGCGGCACTGGAGTCGCTTTCAAGCTGGTTGAGGCATTGATTCAAAAAGGAAGTTTCGGGTTGCCGGATGGTTGGGAAAAGTGGTTGCTGGATCTTGTTGCGCTTGCAACGGTTGCAGATATGGTCCCGATGTTGGGGGAGAATAGAGTGCTTGTTAAGTTCGGCCTTACCGTTATTGCTCGCGGCAGGCGCGCAGGTCTTGCTGCGCTCTTGCGGAGAGAGCGGATTCCGCTCGCCGCGGTAACTGAAGATGATCTCGGATTTTCAATCGCACCGAAAATAAACGCAGCGAGCCGCATGGAGTCGCCTCGGATCGCAGTGGAGCTTCTCACGACGACTGATGCTGCGCGGGCCGAAGCGCTTGCCTCGCATCTTATCTCCCTGAATCAGGCGCGAAAGCTTGAGGGAGCGCGCGTTGCAAAAGAGGTAAAGCACCGCTTGGGGACCATGCCAGAGCCTCTAGGGATTATTGTGATGGGGTCGCAAGAATGGCGGCCGTCGCTCCTTGGGATTGCAGGGAATACGATTGTTGAAACCTACCAAAAAACAGTATGTTTGTGGGGGAGAGATGGCAACCTTTTCAAGGGATCTATCAGGTCAAATGGAGCAGTGCATGTGGTTGAGCTCATGCATGTAGCGCGGCATGTGTTCATCGATTTTGGCGGGCACGAGCAGTCAGGAGGTTTCTCGATTCTGCCGGAAAAAATTTTTGAACTGCAGCCAGCTCTCGAAGCGGCGATGCGGGAAGTTGAGAGGCCTCAGATAATCTCTGAGACAAGCGCCGGTGCATCGAGCGGTAGCCTGACGCTTGCTGAGGTGCGTCCCAGTATGTATGAGTCATTGCGATTGCTTGCCCCATTCGGCATCGAAAATGAAAAGCCAATATTTCGATTTTCACATCTAACTGTCGAGCGAGTTCTGTACTTTGGGAAGCATAAGGAGCATGTTCGAGTTACTGTTTCGGACACTTCAGGCGCGTCGATAGATGCCATCGCCTTTTTTGTCTCTCGCGCATTGTTTAAGGATGAGCTCGAGCTTCTTACTGTAGGAGATCAGGTAACTATCGATGCCGCTGTCGAGTGCTCGCACTTTGCCGGCCGCTCTTCCTTGCGCCTCCGCATCGAAAACCTTAAGGTGTAAGTATGAAAGCTCTTTTACTATCATGTAGTGTGCTCGCGGTTATACTCGCGGTATTTTTTGGATTCAACGCGTACATGTATAACGAGAAGCAAGGGGAAGGGGGAGTGAGTGAGGATTATAAGAGTGTGCCGTATTTCTTGAGTGGCGAGGATATCCGCATTGGCAGCAATGGGCTTGCATACTTTGGCAACGAGGCGCGCGGCGACTTAGACGGGGACGGCGACGAGGATATCGCGTTTTTGGTTACGCATCAGCCAGGAGGGAGTGGCACCTTCTACTACCTTGCCGGTGCAATTAACATGGGCGCCGGCTACCAGGGCACCAGCCTTATGTTCATCGGCGATCGCATCGCGCCGCAGGTGACCGAGTACCATAGCTTCTCCGGTATTCGCGGCGGTTACATTGTCATTAATTATGTAGACAGAAAGCCGACGGAGCCTTTTTCCACCCAACCATCTGTCGGCAAATCGCTTTGGGCAAAGTACAGTCCAGATACGAATGATTTTGGCGAGCTGGTACAAGATTTCGAGGGCGAGTCTCGTTGATATACTGCAAACATGTCTGATGATGCCGAAAAAGCTCCTTTTGAGGTGCGGAAGGTGGAGGGAATGGTAGAGATGGTCCTCCGCGGCACCCTAGATGCTCACACACTCCCGCTCTTGGAGAAGGGCGTCGCGGACGCAAAGCGCATCGTTCATGATGCGTACGACCAGCACAAAACCCCGGTCCGCGTACTTTTTGACATTACCGATTTTTCCGGCACCTACCATGTGCAGGCAATGATGTTGATGAAAGACCTAGAGTCGCACAACCGCCCGTTTGTGGAAAGGACAGCAATTTTCGGCGGTTCAGAGCTGGCGCAGGTTGCGGCGCAGGTAACGGTTGATCTGATCGGTCACCCGTCACTTAAGGTGCTGAAGACTCGCGAGGAGGCTGTCCGGTGGCTTACTACCGAGCGCGTGCTACTATAGGGGGTGTATGAACCATACTTTTTCAATCACCGAAACTTTTTCGTTCGGGTGGGAATCGTTTAAAAAGAACCCTTGGTTTTTTGTCGGGGTTACTTTCGTGTTACTTGTCTTTTCAATGATCGTAAACGCTCTTACTTCAGGGAGTGGCGGCCTTGCGGGACTTATCGGGTTTGTTATCAGTCTCGCTGCCTCAACGGTGGTTACTATCGCATACGCACGGCTGGCCCTTCTTGCTGAAGCAAATCCGCTCGGGATCGACTGGAACCAGCTCTGGGCACCAGAGCATTTTTGGCGTGTACTTGGGGGTATGGTGCTCCAAGGAGTGATTGTTCTTATTGGCCTCGTACTTCTCATTATTCCGGGCATTATCGCGTCGCTGCTTCTCATGTTTACGCAGCTTATGATCATTGATCGATCGCTTGGACCAGTTGACGCAATTAAGGAAAGTTATCATCTTGCAAAGAAGCACCTGTTCCAGCTTTTTTTGTTCGCGCTGTGTATCACACTCCTCAACCTTGTCGGTCTTATCCTCGTCGGTGTCGGACTTTTGGTCACTCTGCCGATCTCGCTTATTGCCGTTGCACATGTATATCGCAAACTTGCGGCTTTGAACGGGGTCCCGGTAGTAGTATCCGAGCCTTCACAGCCGCAGTCCACTCCTCCTCCGTCAGCTGCTGAATAGCCGTGGCTATCGTCATATACACTGACGGCGGTGCCCGTGGTAATCCAGGACCGGCGGGAGCTGGAGCCGCAATCTATAAGGGGGAAAAGGAAATCGGGCATGTGTCGAAGTTTTTAGGAAAGCAGACAAACAACTGGGCAGAGTACGAGGCACTTCGCCTCGCACTCGAAACTGCACACAAGCTTTTGGGTAGTCCGGTGGCGCAACAGGTAACCGTAAAAATGGACTCAGAACTGATTGTGAAGCAGATGAGGGGCGAGTACAAGGTAAAAGATTCTGAGCTCAAGAAGCAAAACGAGCGCGTGCGGATGCTGATCCTTGAGTCGTTTCCAAAAATTGAGTTTGTGCATGTCCGGCGCGAATTAAACACACGCGCTGATGAACTGGCAAATGAGGCGATGGATCGCGGCACATAGCGTTTTAATACTTTCCGTCGCAATCATCATTGGTGCGGCAGTATATTCACTTTTCGTTCCACCTTTTCTTTCTTCTGTGCTGGTTGCCGCGGAGGGCACCCGAATACGAATTGAGGGGGTAGTTGTCCGTCCTCCTGATGTCCGTGAACGAATGGTGCAGATTACTGTGCAAACCCCGCAAGGGTTAATTTTGGTGCGCGCAGACCGATTTATCACCTATCAGTACGGCGACCGCGTCCGCGTAGAGGGCGTACTTGAACGGCCAGAAAGTTTTGTCACCGATTCGGAACGAGTGTTCAATTATCCGATGTATCTCTATGTGCACGGTATTACCCATGTCATATCGTTCGCTGAAGTTGAGGTGCTTGCAAGCGGCGAGGGCAATCCGTTCCTTGCCGGACTAGTATCGGTGAAGGATTGGATGGCCGATGCCATTGCTGTCGCGGTCCCCGAGCCCGAGTCAGCACTTCTTGCTGGGCTGCTCCTCGGGGAGAAGCGCGGTCTTGGTGACAAGCTAACCGAGCTGTTTCGCCGTGCGGGGCTGGTGCACATTATTGTATTGTCGGGGTATAACATTGCGCTCATTATCAATACGGTTCGCATGCTCGCAAGTATGCTGCTTCCGCGCATCGGCGCACTGTTCGTTTCGGCGATCGCCGCTCTTGTATTCATGCTGATGACTGGAGCGTCTGAAACTGCCATCCGCGCGACATTCATGGCGCTGGTTGTTCTTATGGCACAAGCGCTTCACCGGCCGGCAGACGGGCTCCGCATTCTTGGTATTGTTGCCGCCACAATGGCAGTGTGGAATCCGTATTTGGTATTGTACGATCTCTCGTACCAGCTTTCAGTGACGGCAACTTTCGGTTTGATCGTGTTTTCAAAGAAAATACAACACTATTTCGCATTTCTTCGCTCAAAACCGCTTTCCGAAATTGTCTCCACCACTCTTGCGACGCAGATTGCAGTGCTGCCACTTCTTATCTTTTCAATTGGCCAGGTCTCAATTATTTCTTTGATTTCAAATATTTTAATTCTCCCCGTGGTGCCGTACGCGATGCTCGCCGGCTTCGTGTCCGCGCTTGTCGCCAGCGTCTCAGCGGCGTTTGCGTCTCCGTTCAGCGCAGTTGCGTATGTACTTCTCCACTACATTATTATTGTTGCTGATTTCTTTGGTTCCTTGCCCTACGCAGCAGTGAACCTTTGATTCACCATAGATCCGTTCAGGTTTACAAAAAACGCATCAACATACTGAGCTTTTTCTGCTGGCGTGTAATCGACCATAAACGCGTGCTCCCACATATCGAGCACAAGGATAGTGGAGAGCCCGTTCAGCTGCCCGAGTTCGTGGTCTGCCACGAAATGATTTACAAACTGTTTGCCAGACAGGTCCCAGCTCAGCACTGCCCAGCCGATGCCGCGCATCAGCGCAACGCTCTTGAAGCGGGTCTGCCACGCCTCAACCGATCCGTACTGTGCCGCGAGCGCCTTTCCGAGTCCTCCGCCGATAGGGGATGGTACGCCTTCCCACTGGGAGAAGTAGTGTTCGTGCATGCGCATTCCGTTCCACTCGAACCCGATGCGCCGCGTCACTTCGCCCAGGGCATACGCATGTTTCTCACTGTCCTGCAAAAGTTCCTTCTGCTGATCCTCAATAACATTAATAAATTTCACATAGCCTTCATAGAGCTTAAGATGCACCGCAAGCTGCTTTTCCGAGATTCCCTGCAGCGCGCCGAACTTGAATTGTTTGGGTGTGTAGATCATGCGCCGAGTGTACCATGGGTGCATGCTCCGCCTGTATTCATTTCTGACACTCCTTGCATGTACGGTACTGATTTGGACATTCCCCACACCGTCTGGGCTCACCGTATCATTTTTGGATGTTGGGCAAGGTGATGCAATTCTTATCGAAGGTCCAACGGGTGTGCAGATTCTTGTAGATGCAGGTTCTGGAGGTGCTGTGCTTCGAGAACTCGGAACACAGCTGCCATTTTGGGATCGGAGTCTTGATGCAGTAGTAGCGACGCATCCCGATCAAGACCACATTGGAGGATTTTCAGATGTGTTGGAGCGATATCAAGTTGCATACATTCTTGAACCGGGAATTCCAAATAGCACACATGCGTGGAAGTCGTTCGTGCGGTCCGCCGAGACAGAGTTTGCTGCTGGCGCTCACCACTCGATTGCGCGCGCCGGGCAGCGTCTCACCTTAGGCGGCGGAGCATATGCCGATATCTTGTATCCGGACCATGATGTATCTGGCGTGGAAGACACCAACTCGGGTTCAATAGTTATGCGTGTTGTCTATGGCGATACCGCAATTATGCTGACAGGTGATGCACCGACGAGCGTTGAACAGACACTGTTCCTGCAGTACGGATATGGCCTCGATGCGGACATTCTTAAAGCAGGGCACCACGGCTCAAAAACCTCCTCATCTCCCGATTTTGTCGAATCAGTATCCCCTGAGGCAGTAGTATTTAGCCGAGGGTGCAACAATCGGTACGGACACCCCGCGCCCGAGGTTGTTCAGTATTTTACGGAGCGACAGATACCCATCCTCGACACCTGCGAGGAGGGGAGTGTTACTTTCTATTCGGATGGCGTTACACTACGCCAGCTTTTTTGAGCGTCTGATAGGCCCCGCGCTTCGCAATCGTCTTTAAACCCTTTGCCGAAACGGTAATTGACACATACTTGCCGAGCTCCGGTACAAAAATTTTGCGTTTCTGGAGATTTGCCTTGCGACGAACTTTCCCGCATGGATTGAATTGTGTTGCGCGGGTACGGTTTGAGTAGCGACCGCCCACAAGAGTCGACTTACCAGTCACTGCACATTCCTTTGCCATAGTGGTACGACTGTAGCATGCACACTACCGTTTTTCAAGGTAGGCGCTTGCAGTTCGGCGCTTCCACGGAGAGCCGTCCTTGTGTCGATGTTTGTATGATTTTTCGATCTTATGAATGGTAAAAAAGTCTCCAAAGAAGCGCTTAATTTCGGGCACGGCCCATACCTTTTCTGGTGCACCGATTTCTGGGTGGACATACATGCCCTCCTCTTCTGCGGGGTAGTCGCGGAGCATGCGTTCGGCGTTTGCGTCGTCCTCACGGATGAATGATTTAAAAAAGAGCCAGCCGCCCGGCCTCAAGACTCGTAGCACCTCCCACAGCAGCGCCTCGCGCTCGTCCTTTTTCAGAATATGCGAGCTCATCATGTCAAGTGCAATCGAACACGACGCATCGGGGAGTGGTATTGGCTCCCGTAAATCTTGTACCTCGAACCGCACTGGAATGCGACTGCTATCATATATGATAGCAGTCGCATTCCGCTGCGCCTGTGCGATGGCCTCTTTGGATAGATCGTACCCAAATCCGCGCATACCGTATGTTTGTGCAAGGTAGATAAGGTTTCTCCCGTTTCCGCAGCCAATATCTACCGCCTGCATAGTCACATTCATAAGAGCCCTGCCGGCGCGGCGCTCGATAAAACGACAAAACTTTACCAGATCCTCTGCTGGCTCATCCGACAGCTCGAGGTGTGTCGGTTTTCGGTACTGCTGATTCCAAAAGTCCTTTTTGTGCGGCATAGCTTCAGAGTATACTGAGTCTATGGAATTTGCGATCGGGATTGTGCTTGTTGTGGTTTCGATTATTTTGCATGAAGTGGCACACGGTTTTGTGGCAGATCTTCTCGGTGACCCTACGGCGCGGTATGCGGGTCGGCTGACCTTAAATCCGATTCCGCATATTGACCCGGTGGGTTCTGTGCTGGTTCCAGGGTTGCTTGCGCTCTCGTCCTCGCCGTTTTTGCTTGGGTGGGCGAAGCCAGTTCCATACAATCCCTATAATGTGCGGTGGGGGAGGTGGGGCGAGGCTTTGGTTGCGGCCGCGGGCCCGGCCACGAACATACTAATTGCGGCAGCTGCCGCGATGCTCATCCGCTTTGAGGTAGTGTCATTTGCCGATTCGGTTGCATTTTCAGTGCTCATAACGCTCATTTTTACCAACCTATCGCTTGCGATTTTGAATCTGATCCCATTCCCACCCCTCGATGGGTCAAAGATTGTGGCGGCGCTGCTTCCGTACCAACTCGAACGCCAGTACCGTAGTCTTGAGACACTGACCTACGCGCTTGGGCCTTTTGGCCTCCTTATTGTTTTGATTGGAGTGTTTTACCTTCTTTCGCCAGGGATTAGCGCCATCGCGCGTACCGGTTTTTCTCTCCTTACCGGAATTCCAATCTAGCCTTGCGCTTTTTGTGCGTGCATAGTACAGTAAGGGAGCTCCATTGAGGGCATTTTTTGTAACACAATGGCAACCATCAATCAGCTGCAGAAACGCCCACGCCGCGACACTGCCCGAAAATCAAAAACGGTGGCACTCACGCGAGGCTTCAATGTGCTCAAGAATCGCCCGACCCTCTACCCATCTCCGTTCAAGCGCGGTGTCTGTACGAAAGTAACCACCAAGACCCCTCGAAAGCCGAACTCTGCAATCAGAAAGATTGCGCGCGTTCGCCTTTCGAACGGCATGGAGGTGACCGCGTATATCCCTGGCGAAGGACACAATTTGCAAGAGCACTCGGTGGTGGTTATTCGCGGCGGCCGTACCAAGGACCTCTCAACACGGTACAAGGTGGTTCGTGGTGTTTTGGACACTGCAGGACTTGAGAAGCGCCGCCGCGGTCGTTCGCGCTATGGTGCGAAGCGGCCTAAATAGCATTCACCACCGCTAATTTTTTATGAGACGAAAAGTCAAATCAGTTCATACGGTCGCTCCGGAATCGAAATACGAGTCCGAGTCGCTCGCGCGTTTCATCAATGCGGTGATGTGGGACGGAAAAAAGTCTGTGGCGCGAGAGTTGGTGTACGGCGCGCTCGATCGTATTAAAGCAACTGACGAGTCACTTGATCCGTTGGTAGTCTTTGATACGGCGATTACGAATGTGGCTCCGACGATTGAGGTCCGTTCGCGCCGTGTTGGCGGCGCAAACTATCAGGTCCCAACCGAGGTCCGTCCGACCCGCCGCCGCCTCCTTGCGTTCAAGTGGATCATAGATGCTGCTCGGGCAGGAAAGGGTAAATCCATGTCTGAAAAACTCGCGTCAGTACTCATTGAGGCTGCGAAGGGTGAAGGTCCCGCAATTAAGAAGCGCGATGATGTTCATCGTATGGCCGAGTCAAATCGCGCCTTTGCCCACCTCGCGTGGTAGTCTAAAGCACATGGCCCGCGATTATCCTCTCGAGCGAGTTCGTAACTTCGGCATCATTGCGCATATCGACGCAGGAAAGACGACCACCTCTGAGCGCGTGCTCTACTACACGGGTGCGCAGCACAAAATCGGCGAAGTGCACGAAGGAGAGACGACCACCGACTGGATGGAGCAGGAACGCGAGCGCGGTATTACTATCACCGCAGCAGCCATTACTTGTTTTTGGTCAAAGACCACCGAGTCGGATAAAAAGGACCAGTCAAAGAAGATCCGTTTCAATATTATCGACACTCCGGGCCACATTGACTTTACCATTGAGGTAAAGCGCTCGCTCCGCGTCCTTGACGGGGCAGTCGTCGTGTTCGATGGCGTTGCCGGCGTTGAACCGCAGTCCGAAACCAATTGGCGTTACGCTGATGAAGGACAGGTGCCGCGCATCTGCTTCATCAACAAACTTGATCGTACGGGTGCGAGCTTTGAGCGTTCGTATGCATCTATCCTTGATCGGCTTACCAAGAATGCAGTCCGGATGCAGATCCCGATTGGTGAAGAGGGAGAGCACCAGGGCATTATCGACCTATTGACTCGCGAGGCAGTATATTTTGACGGCGACATGGGCGATACCGTCCGTCGTGAGGCAGCAATTCCCGAACAGCTCAAGGCTGATGTTGAACGGTACCGTGCTGAACTGATTGAAAAAATTGTATCCGAGGATGAGGCCGCAATGGAGGCGTATCTTGGTGGCACCGAACCGAGCATTGATGCGCTTAAAAATATTCTCCGAAAGGCGGTTATAGAAAATAAAATTGTCCCAGTCTTTACCGGCTCAGCGCTTAAGAACAAGGGGGTACAGTTGGTGTTGGATGCAGTGGTCGAATACCTCCCCTCACCCCTTGATGTTCCACCAGTGAGGGGCACTAATCCTTCAACTGGCGAGGAAGTGGTGCGGCATGCCTCGGATACCGAGCCGTTTTCTGCATTGGTCTTTAAGCTTCAGACTGATCCATTTGTCGGCGCGCTCTCTTTCTTCCGCGTCTATTCAGGCTCAGTGCAGGCTGGTTCGTATGTGTACAATGCGTCAACGGGGACAAAGGAGCGACTCGGCCGCATTGTCCGTCTCCAGGCAGATAAGCGCGAGGATGTGAAAGAGGTATTTGCGGGTGAGATTGCTGCTGCTGTCGGACTTAAGGAGGCAAAGACTTCGCATACTTTGTGCGATGAGGATAACCCTATTGTACTCGAGGGCATCAAAGCTCCTGAGCCGGTGGTGTCGATGCGCATTGAGCCAAAGACTAAGGCCGATCAGGAGAAGATGGGCATTGCACTCAAAAAGCTCCAGGACGAAGATCCGTCGTTCCGCGTTTCTTCAGACACGGAGACGAACGAGACCATCATCGCCGGCATGGGCGAACTCCACCTCGAAATTTTGGTTGATCGTATGAAGCGCGAGTTTAATGTTGAGGCGACGACCGGAAAGCCACAGGTGGCGTACCGCGAAACTATTCAGAAAGTTGCCGAAGCGGAGTACAAGCACATCAAGCAGACGGGCGGTCGCGGCCAGTACGGCCATGTGGTCATCCGCATCAAGCCGCTCGAGTCGCTGGTTGAGGGCGCAAAGATCCCGAACAATGTGAAGCGCGAGGATCACTTTGAATTCGTTAACAATATCAAGGGAGGCGTGATTCCGAACGAGTATATCCCTGCGGTGGAGAAGGGTGTACGGGAGGCAATGGAGCGCGGCGTTTCTGCCGGCTATAAAATGGAGGACATCTCGGTCGAGCTGTACGACGGTTCATACCACGATGTCGACTCATCAGAAATTGCGTTTAAGATTGCCGCCATCCAGGCCTTTAAGGAGGCAGCTGAGAAGGCGAAGCCTGTTATCCTCGAGCCGATCATGAAGGTTGAGGTGGTAACGCCGGAGAAGTTTATGGGCGATGTCACTGGCACATTGACCGCAAAGCGCGGAGCAATTGAGAGCATGGAGGAGCGCGGCATGGCAAAGGTCATCAACGCCAAAGTCCCGCTTTCAGAAATGTTCGGCTACACGACCCAACTTCGTTCAATGACCGAAGGAAGAGCACAGTGGACTATGGAGTTCGACCACTACGAGGTGGTACCGACCAATGTTGCCGAGACAATCAAGGCGGCGAGAAAGTAGTTACTTTCCGGTAAGTCCTTTATTTATATGGTATTCAGCAACGGGGTAGCGAGTGTTTGTGCTACTCACGATGTGGACTGCTACCTCACTAATTCCTTTAGCCTGTAGCGCCGGGATGAGTACCCCTTTTGATCCTCGTTCAAGATCATCAGCTATGCAGCGTGCAGTTGAAAAAACTCCCGACTTTTTATTGAATCGTAGTGAAATTGGTCCGGCGGCACGGACACTAAGGTAGAGATCAAATGT
>JAYOEC010000002.1:51086-80318 GCA_038106525.1 Minisyncoccota bacterium
TGAATCGTAGTGAAATTGGTCCGGCGGCACGGACACTAAGGTAGAGATCAAATGTCGCACATTCAAGAGGGCCTAGGATACCTGTCGCGGCTGGCCGGTATCGCTTGAAGCGCTGTACCGTCACATGTCGAGGGTTTGCTGCGTCCGCACTAGTGACCTCGTCACTCCGGATCCTCGCTGCAACTGTCTTGAGATATTCTTCTGGATTTTCAAAATCTTTGGATTGTCTCATTCTTTTTTGCAACTCCTTGGCCATATTCCCCCATTCGTGGTTGAGTCGCGCCCGGCAGTCCTGCTTCGGCACTTCTGGCTTCTTTTCCCGCATCTTTCTTTCAGAGGGTGGCTTTGGCACCGGACCAGGTTTTTTGTTTCGCACAATGACCGTTGTGTCAGGAAGCCGTGCCTCAGCTTTCCCTTTTGTATGGCTAACGAGGAACTGAAACAGCCCCTTAACTCCCTCCGTTCCTAATCTTTCGTTCAATCGCCTCCCAAGGGCAATAACTCCGCTCCTCGTCACCTCGATACCGGGGTTTTTCTTTTTGACCCCACTTAGCGTTATGCCCTCCTCAAGGTCGGCAATGATTTTTAGTCGGATTTCGCGATTTCTGAGCCATGTTGGGAGGACCGATTTTGTGACTCCTCGTTCCTTTCCGTACAGAGACATGCACCGTATCAAACCATAGAGTGGGTTTCAGGTCCATACCCGTTTTTTTGTATGGAAGCACTTAGGAATCCTGGGGTCTTGACTCGCGCCATACCGTCGTTTAGTATGGCCCTAACGCTCACGCGTCATTTTCGTCTGCGGACACCAGGCGGAAAGGGGATAGGGCATAGTCCTCTCAACCAAAACAGTGCCAGTTATTTGAATTAATCGTACTACTAAATAAAAATTGTATGGCAGGAGAGTTTAGTCGCACCAAGCCCCATGTCAATGTCGGTACTATCGGCCATGTTGACCACGGCAAGACCACCCTCACCGCAGCAATCCTCAATGTGCTCTCGAAGGCTGGGAACGGCTACGGAGCAACAGTAAAGGGCGTCGATGATATCGATAAGGCTCCTGAGGAAAAGGCTCGTGGTATTACCATCTCGCTCTCGCACTCTGAGTATGAGAGCCCAGCACGCCACTATGCGCACATCGACGCGCCTGGCCACGCCGACTACATCAAGAACATGATCACCGGCGCTGCGCAGATGGACGGCGCTGTCCTCGTCGTCGCAGCAACCGACGGCGTGATGCCGCAAACGCGTGAACACATTCTCCTTGCCCGTCAGGTTGGCGTGCCGAAGATTATCGTCTTCCTCAACAAGGTGGACATGGTTGATGACAAGGATCTCGTTGATCTCGTTGAAGAGGAGGTCCGCGAGCTTTTGACCAAGCAGGGATTTGACGGCGCAAGTGCACCGGTCATCCGCGGCTCGGGTCTGAAGGCACTCGAGGCTTCGCTTGCAGGCAAGACTGACGAGTGGACCGAAAAGATTATGGAGCTCGCAAAGGCTCTTGATGAGTATATTCCCGAGCCGGTTCGCGATACCTCAAAGGCGTTTCTCATGCCGATCGAGGACATTTTCTCAATCGAAGGTCGTGGCACTGTGGTGACCGGCCGTATCGAACGCGGTATTGCAAAGGTTGGTGAAGAAGTTGAGATTGTTGGTATCAAACCAACCTCTAAAACCACCATCACTGGTATCGAGATGTTCAATAAGTCGCTTCAGGAGGGTATGGCTGGCGACAATGCAGGCATCCTGCTCCGCGGTACCAAGAAGGAAGATGTGACTCGTGGTCAGGTTATCGCAAAGCCGGGTTCTGTTACCCCGCATACCGAGTTCGAAGCAGAGGTGTACATTCTGTCAAAAGAGGAAGGAGGCCGTCACACGCCGTTCTTCACTGGTTACAAGCCACAGTTTTATGTCCGTACTACGGATGTTACCGGCGAGGTTACGCTTGCCGAGGGCGTCGAGATGGTAATGCCGGGCGACACCGTCAAGTTTAAGGTCAAGCTGGTAGCACCGGTCGCCATGGAGGATCAAATGCGCTTTGCAATCCGCGAGGGTGGCAAGACTGTCGGCGCCGGAGTGGTAACCAAAATCATCGCCTAACTGTTTGGCAGCTGCGGCACTGAGACACACCGAATATGGCTGAGACAAAAACAAAATCAGTGCCACGGACCAAAAAGGCGGCTCCTGCCGCGAACGCGAAGCTCCGTCTTCGCGTTCGCGGCTATGACCACAAAGTCCTCGATCAGTCAGTAAAGCAGATTATCGACACCGCACTCCGCTTTGATGCCGAAGTAGTGGGGCCGATTCCGCTTCCGACTGACTTCAAGAAGTTCACCGTGCTGCGCTCCTCGTTCATCTTCAAGAACGCACAAGAGCAGTTCGAGATTCGCACGCATAAGCGGATTATTGACATTCTTAACCCGAATCCAAAGATTGTGGATGCGCTCACTAATCTTTCGCTTCCGTCTGGTGTGTCGGTAGATGTGAAAATGATGTAATGCGGTATGAAAAAGTTTCTTCTCGGCACTAAAGTAGGCATGACGCAGCTCTTTGATGACACGGGTGCGGTTCATCCGAGCACCATTATCAAAGTGTCTCCGCTTACAGTAACTGACATCAAGACTACCGAGCGAGATGGTTACGCGGCAGTGCAGGTGGGTTACGGATCACAAAAAGAGCACCGCATCAATGCAGCGCAGCGCAGCAAAGGCACATTTTCCGGATTTAAGGAGTTTCGGGTTGAAAATCCGAGCGCTTACGAGGTCGGCGCATCAATTGACGCCAGCGCTTTTTCTGCAGGAGACGGTGTTCAGGTTTCTGGCGTTTCAAAGGGTAAGGGCTTTCAGGGCGTTGTGAAGCGCCATGGGTTTGCGGGAGGCCCTCGTTCGCACGGCCAAAAGCATTCTGAACGCGAACCAGGCTCCATCGGTGGTGGTCCGGGTCGCGCCGGTGGTAGGGTGGTTCGAGGTATGCGCATGGCCGGGCGCATGGGGAGTGACCGGGTTACTGTCAAGAATCTCACCGTGCTCAAGGTTGATGCAGCAAAGGGAGAGGTGCTAGTAAGCGGCGCTATTCCCGGACGCAAAGGTTCATTGATTGAGTTGATTCAAAATTAGTATGCAGGCGCCAATTTACAATACGAAAGGAAAGGAGGTGGGCACGATTAAGTTGCCTGAGCATATTTTTGGTGCAAAAAAGAATTCCGCACTTGTTCACCAGGTGGTAACGGCAATGCAGGCAAACGCACGGGTGTCTATCGCAGACACTAAGAATCGTGCAGAGGTTTCTGGTGGCGGCAAGAAGCCGTGGAAGCAGAAGGGTACCGGCAGGGCTCGTCATGGTTCAATCCGCTCGCCAATCTGGCGCGGTGGCGGCAGCGCACACGGCCCGCTTGCGGAAAAGAAGTACGCTCAGAAGATTAATCGTAAGATGCGCGCCGAAGCTCTTGCTTCTGTTCTATCTGAAAAGTTTAAGGATGGCAAAATTCTATTTGTAGACTCGCTTTCGTTTGATGTGCCGAAAACGAAAGATGCACGGGCGGCACTCACCGGGCTTGGTGCCGTGAAGGGGTACCAGGATATTGCAACGCGCCGGAAGAATGCCGCGCTCCTTGCGTTCCCGAAAAAGGGGGCTGCAACGGCTAAGAGCTTCCGCAATATGGGACAGGTCCTGGTTGAGGAGGTGCGTAATCTGAACCCGGTGGATGTGCTCAAGTATCGCTACCTCATCGTAACGGACCCGGAGCCTGCCGTCGCGGCGCTTACATCTCGTTTTTCATAAATTTATGGCTCTCTTTGGAACAAAAAAGCAGTCTAAGAAGATAACTCCGTCTGTAGCTCGGAAGCGCAGCGCCTCTGCGTCGGGTACCCAACGCACCTTTCCTGCGGTCCTGAAGCGTCCACACATCACTGAAAAGGCAGCGCAGCTCACAGGACAGAATGTTTTTTCGTTTGCTGTTGCTCGCGGAGCATCAAAACACGACATTGTTCGGGCAGTTGAGGCCGCGTATAAGGTAACTCCGATCAAAATTCGTGTCGTTAACACTCCCGGCAAGCGAGTCCAACTTCGGACCAGGCGCGGCTACGGCACAACCGCAGCTACTCGGAAGGCATACATTTATTTAAAGAAAGGTGATACGATCGACTTTGCATAGTTTATGGCACTTCGAAACTACAAACCACGAACGGCAGGATCTCGCGGCATGTCCGTTGTTAAGTATCGCGACTATCTAACCACCAGCGAGCCGCACAAGCGGTTGGTTTCTGGAGGGAAACAGCGCGCGGGGCGAAACGCATTTGGACGCATCACCACTCGCCACCAAGGAGGCGGCAACAAGCGCAAGTTCCGCTCCGTTGATTTCTTGTATGACAAGAAGGATATTGCAGGAAGGGTCGAGCATATTGAGTATGATCCGCATCGCACTGCCTTTATTGCTCGGGTTGTGTACTTGGATGGTGACCGTCGCTACATTGTCGCGCCGCAGTCGCTGAAGCAGGGCGCATCGGTCATGACTTCTGAGAGTGCCGCTATCGCTCCTGGCAATCGCCTCCCGCTGAAGCGCATTCCGGTCGGTACTTTTGTCTACAATATTGAAATACATCCGAATGGCGGTGCAAAAATTGGTCGTTCGGCAGGTAACTTCGCAGAGGTTGTGGCCCATGACAGCGGCTATGCGCAACTTAAGCTTCCGTCATCAGAGGTCCGTAAGGTCCCAGATGCCGCGTGGGCATCGGTTGGCGAAGTTTCGAACCCGGAATGGCACTTGGTTAACATCGGTAAGGCGGGCCGTGCTCGTCGCATGGGTATTCGTCCAACCGTTCGCGGCACCGCAATGAATCCGGTTGATCATCCGCACGGGGGCGGCGAGGGTCGTCAGGGCCGAGGCCTCAGGAGGGCAAAGAGCTTGTGGGGCAAGCCGACTGGCAAGGGGCAGAAGACCCGCACCCCGAAAAAGTACTCGAATGTCTTCATTGTTTCCCGTCGAAAGGTGGGGAAGAAGCGGAAGGCAATGTAGCCGATATTCAAAATCCCAGGATTACCTGGGATTTTTCTTTGGTACGACTAACTCTTTTTCAAATACTTTTGCTGTACTGGTGCGAACAAAGTCCGCATAATTGCTGCTTTTTGATCCCTCAAATTGATCAAGAATGATTTCTTGGGCCAAAAGGCCACCCCAGCGGTTTGCCGTCACATAATCGTAGAGTGACGACCATGGGTAGTGTTCTTCCTTTCCTCGCCATGTTTTTATTTCGTGCGGATTTTGGTGGATGTACGCACTTGTATATAAGAGCTGACGATTATCCTCCATATGCACTGCCTTGTACGGACTCTCAAAAAGGTGCCCGCTGAGCTGATACTTGCTTACGAAATACTTGGCGTATGCGTCACCGATGCGCTGCATGTATCGAGAAACGCCACCATCGGCAAGCTCACGAACCATAAGGTGAAAGTGGTTTGACATCAGACAGTAGGCGACGAGCTCTACATTTCGCGCTTTGAGTACATTTCCAAAATCGTGCTCCGAGATATCAAAGCCAACTTCAGCATCAAAGGTTCGTACGATGCGAGCGACATTCTTAAATTGAATCGGGGACTGAAAGTAAAGGATTTCAAAAAGAAACCGTGTCCAGTCGGATCGTTCACGGAAGAGCCCCTGCCGGTGCGCCCCGCGATTGAAGATGTGGTAGTACTCGCCAGGCGCTATACTCCGCTTCATGCTCATACATGGGAGTATATCATATTTGTGCAACACCTAGGTGTTGCACAAAGAGGTTGCATGTGTGGCGGTGAGGTGATAGAGTAGGTGCACAAAAGACTATGGCACGATCACTCGCGAAGGGTCCGCATATCTTCCATAAATTGATGAAGAAGATAGACGGCAAAACGCCGCAGAAGACTGCACCCATTAAGACCTGGGCGCGTGCATCGCAGATCGCTCCTGAGATGGTCGGTTTTACCTTCCTTGTGCATACTGGAAAGGATTTTGCAGAGGTGCTGGTTACCGAAGAGATGGTGGGGCACCGACTCGGCGAATTTGCTCCAACGAAGAAATTTATCCGTCACGGCGGCAAGATGCAGAAGGAACTTGAGACAAAGAAGAAGGAGGCTGAGATAGCAGCTGCACAGGCGGCAAAGGCAGTGCCAGCTGACACGAAGAAAAAATAGTATATGAAGGCAACTTTAAAAAATTATTCACAGCCGCCGCGTAAGACGCGTTTGGTTACTGACTTGGTGAGAGGGAAGCGGGTCCCCGACGCACTCCTTGCACTTAAATTTCTAGAAAAGCGCGCAGCAGCCCCGATAGCGAAGCTAATCAGTTCCGCCGCGGCTAATGCTGAAAAGCAGGGTGAAAACACAGGAGAGCTTGTCGTTCGTTCAATTACGGTTGACAAGGGGTTGGTTCGAACCAAGTTTATGCCACGGGCATTTGGCAAAGCGGCTCCTATTAAGCGCCGGATGAGCCATGTGACTGTTTTGCTTGGAAAGACCACCGCATCGGGAGCGCGAAAGCAGAAAAAGAAAAAGAACCATGACTAAAATCGTTCACCCGTACGCACACCGCCTTGGCATTATCCGCGACTGGCAGAGTCGCTGGTTTGCAGCGAACCCTGCAAAGTACCGCGAGTTTCTCAGGGTTGATGCTGCAATCCGCGCGCTTTTGAAGAAGAAGTTGAAGGGGATGCATGTGTCGCATATCGAGATCGAGCGGTCACAAAAGGCGCTCCGCGTTGCGATTCACACTGCGCGGCCAGGAATGGTTATTGGCCGCTCGGGAGAAAGTGCAACGAAGTTAAAAAAGGATTTGGTGCAGATGTTCCGTTCAATGAAGCTCTCGTCGGTTCCGTCTCTCTCACTCGATATTATTGAGATCAGGACTCCGGAATCAAATGCGGCCGTAGTTGCTGCACTCGTTGTTGAAGGTCTTGAAAAGCGCATGCCATTTCGTCGCGTGCTCAAGCAGACGATTGATAAGGTGATGGCGAATCGCGAGGTTCAGGGGGTTCGTATCAGCGTGTCGGGCATGCTTGGAGCGGGCTCGATGAGTCGAACCGAGTCGCTGAAAAAGGGGAGAATTCCGCTTCAGACGATGCGCTCCGACATTGACTACGCTCACGATGAAGCAGGATTGCCACTCGGAAAGATTGGCGTCAAAGTTTGGATTTATCGCGGCGACATTTTTGCTGAGCGAAAGAGCGACCGCAGCGCCACTCCGCAGAAAACCCGCTAACCAACCACTATGCTCTTCCCTAAAAAAGTAAAGTTTCGTAAATGGCAGCGCTCTCGGGAGAATCCGAAGAAGAAACGCGTTGCGACGCGCGGCGTCAGTATCGCATTTGGCTCGCACGGCCTTCGCGCGCTCGGTTCTGCACGCATCACTTCAAACCAGATTGAGGCCGCGCGCCGTGTTCTTGCGCGCGGTCTCGGCAAGACCGGCCGCGTGTGGGTCCGTATCTTTCCTGATAGGCCGGACACTAAAAAAGGTGGCGAGGTTCCGATGGGTTCCGGAAAGGGAGACCCGTCCGGTTTTGTCGCACCAGGCCGCGCCGGGAGCATGCTTTTTGAGCACGACGGAGGGCCTGAGAAAGCCGCGCGACTCTTCCTTACTAACGCCGGCCACAAGCTCCCGGTTAAAACGACCGTGGTGGTCCGCGATTAATGCTTGCATATGAAAACTGCTGATGTTAGAAAGAAGAACCGCGAGGACCTGACGAAACTCCTTCTTGAGAAGCAGGAAGAGCTTCGTGGACTTATGCTTGGCAGCACGGTGCGCACCAAAAATGTCCATACCGCTCGCGAGCTCAAGAAAGTGATTGCCCGCATCAAGACCGTGCTACATGAAGAAACCTATGCAACCTAAACCAACACAGCAAAAGACTCTTGCCGGCGTCGTCGTTTCGGCGAAGATGAAGGACACCGTGGTGGTGGCAGTGAATCGGTATGTCAAGCACCCGAAGTACAAGAAGTATGTGGTGCGGACCAAGCGCTATTTGGCACACGACGCAGGAAATACGCTTGCGGAAGGCGATCGCGCAGTGATCCGTTCGACGCGCCCACTCTCAAAACTCAAACGCTTTGAGGTAGTTAAAAACTAGTATGGTACACGATCGATCATTGGTAATTGTTGCAGATAACACCGGCGCAAAGATCGGACGCATTTTCAAAGTTCTTGGCGGCTCAAAGAAGCGGTATGCGGAAATTGGCGACCGTGTCGTCTTTTCAGTGCAGATTGCAGAGCCGCGCAAGATGGTCAAGAAAAAGGAGGTGCTTACCGGAGTGATTGTCCGACAGCGCAAGCCGTTCCGCCGCAAGGACGGCTCCTATATCCGTTTTGACGACAATGCGGTGGTGGTGCTTGCAAAAAATCCGAAGGATCCGTTTGAGCCAAAAGCGAACCGCGTGTTCGGGCCGATCCCGCGCGAGATTGTTGAACGCGGATACCAGAAGATTGGCTCGCTTGCTCCGGAAGTCGTCTAGCATTCTATATGAAAATAAAAAAAGGAGACAAAGTAGTGGTTATCAGCGGGAAGGATCGCGGAGTGGTCGGAACTGTTGCACATGCGTATCCACGCGAATCGAGGATTACCGTTGAGGGTGTCAATGTGAAGAAGAAACATCAGCGGGCAAAGGGTGGCACGAAGGGGCAGGTGATTGAAAAGCCGTTTCCCATTCATGTATCCAATGTGCTCCGTGTCGATTCGAAGACCGGAAAAGGAACACGAAAGCGAGCCTAATAGCTATCTATGACATACGGAACTTCATCAAAAGTATTGAATGCACAAGGTTTTGACTCACTCAAGGCAGCGTTTGGGTACACGAATAAGCTTCGGGCGCCGAAGCTGGTAAAGGTGGTAGTGTCGACTGGCACCGGGAAGATTAAAGACAAGAAGAAGATCGAGCTCATTCAAGATCGGCTCGCGATGATTACCGGCCAAAAGGCTGCCCCTCGAGCCGCAAAGAAGTCGATCGCAACCTTCAAACTCCGCAAAGGAGATGTTATTGGATACCAGGTGACACTCCGTGGCGCTCGAATGTTTGATTTCCTCGACAAGCTGAACCATATTGCACTCCCGCGATCGCGGGACTTCCGCGGCATCTCGCCGTCAACCATCGACACCATGGGCAATATGACCATCGGTATTAAGGAGCACACTATCTTTCCAGAGACATCTGATGAAAACCTCTCCGATGTTTTCGGCATCGCGATCACCGTTGTCTCAACGGCAAAAGACAAGAAGGAGGCAGAAGCATTTTTCCGTCACATTGGCATTCCGTTGCAGCAGCCAGCATAACTTGGTGTAATTTGTTTGTGCGTCGCCATTGACAACTCAGCTTTTGAGGCGTACCATTTATGCATGGAGAAACACCCGATTCTATCGAGAGAGAACCCCCTCCTGCTTGACGGAATCGGTGGTATCCGCAAGGTTGAGGTGCAAGAGCGGGTGATGGTCCCAGTCGAACCTAGAGCAGAGGTGGTTGAATTGGTACCGAAACTTGAGGAGAAAAAGAGGATCGAGCTTGCAAAAAAGATAGAAAATATCCAGGCGCTCATTTCATACTTCGCAGATAAGCTCAATGATGTAGAGGCAAGAGTGAAGGCACGCAAACTTAGTGGTGATATCGTCAATGCATTTAGGGGCCACATTAGAATCTTTCATGCTGACTACAGCAGCTATAAGGCCCAGGTTGAGGGGAGAGAGACTCCCCGCATCTCGCTGCTTTTGCTCGAACATTTCAGGAAGGAAGCCAGCATACTTGCCTCACAGATCGACGATCCTCAGCGGTCAGGCACGGTTCAAGGATATCTTGATACATTCAATTCTCTCAAAAGCCGCTTTGAAGGGGTCCAAAGTCAGGTGCGTAGCGCACTCAAAATTCTGGAAGAGCACGACAAAGAACTGAGTGCCGAAGCCGCAGAAAAGCAGGCCGCGTAATGTCTGTTGACCTTCTTCGCATTGTTTGCTACAGTGCCTGGAGCGTGTACGGCGCTTTCTAATACTTTCAACGGTAATAGAGTTCGCCTTATGGCGCGAAAGTATGGCTAAAAAGTCACAACTCGCCCGAAATGCAAAGAGGGTTCGCATGGCAAGCCGCTATGCGGAGAAGCGTGCTGCGCTCAAGGCAGCCGGGGACCACGAGGGGCTTCAGAAGCTTCCTAAGAACGCGTCTCCGGTTCGCATCAAAAACCGTTGTGCGCTTACGGGAAGGAGCCGTGCCTATATGCGCCAGTTTGGTGTTTCCCGCATTCAGTTTAGAGAGATGGCCCGCCGTGGCGAGCTCCCGGGGGTTAAAAAGGCATCTTGGTAAATCTATGGTTACTGATGGTATTGGCGATTTTATAAACCGTCTTAGCACCGCTACTGCGGTCCGCAAATCGACGGTGACGGTTCCATTTTCGAAGCTCAAGCACCAGATAGCGCTGGTTCTGAAACGCGAGGGGTATGTTGGCGAAATTAGCGAGCAGAAGGGGATCCCGGCGACACTTACCGTAGAACTCCTCTACGATGCTGACGGCGAGCCGCGCATTCACGGAGTTAAGCGAATTTCTAAGCCGGGCCGTCGTTTGTATGTTCCGGTGCATCAGGTCCGCTCGGTAAAAAATGGGAAGGGTCTTTTGGTACTTACCACGCCGAAGGGAATCATGACTGATGCTGATGCGCGCAAAAATCGCTGCGGCGGAGAAAGCATGTTCAGCATTTGGTAAATTGATATGTCACGCATTGCAAAAAACGCCATTCAAATCCCTGACAAGTGCACCGTCTCCACAACGGAAGGTGTTTTGACCGTTACCGGCCCTCTCGGAACGCTTACGAAGTCTGTGCACCCGCTCGTTACCATTGCCGTTTCAGGGAATGAGGTTGCGGTGCATCCGGTAAATACAACCAAACTCTCGCGTTCACTGTGGGGTACCTATGCGTCGCATATAAAAAACATGCTCTCCGGTGTCCGTCAGAAGTTTGTGAAAAAGCTTGAACTCCAAGGCATTGGGTATCGTGTCGAAATGCAAGGGAAGCAACTCAAGTTTTTGGTCGGGTTTTCACACCCAGTACTGGTCACGGTCCCAGAGGGGCTTGAGGTTGTGGTTGAAAAGAACACCATAACGATCTCGGGTATTGATAAAGAGGCTGTAGGACAGTTTGCTGCAAATGTTCGAGCTATTAAGAAGCCAGAGCCGTACAAGGGCAAGGGTATCCGCTACGAAGGCGAGTATGTCCGCGAGAAGCAAGGTAAGAAGGCCGCTGCATAATCCATATGTCAAAACTCACCCCTCAAACTAAATCAGCTCTCCGCGCTCGCAGGCATCGCCGCATCAGAGCGCGCGTTTCGGGCACTGAGGCGCGACCACGCCTTGCAGTGTTCCGTTCAAACCGCTTTGTATCGGCGCAGATCATTGATGATGCGCGCGGAGTAACACTTGTTGCAGCGACTGCGCAGGGCGGGCCAAAGCTGCCCCAAAAGAAGCAAGCCGAGCAGGTAGGGAAGCGCATTGCCGAAGCTGCGCTCGCTAAAGGGATTCAGGCAGTAGTCTTTGATCGCGGCGGCTTCTCGTACGCGGGTAGGATTGCCGCATTAGCAGATGCTGCGCGAGCCGCAGGATTGAAATTCTAAAAAGTATGGATACAGAAAAAGACACTAGTGTAGAGCAAAAAACTCCTGAGGCGGAGGCTCCAACTCAAAACGCTGAGCGGAGAGATGCGCGAGGTCGCGCGCCACGAGGTCGCGGAGCGCAGGCCCGCGGCGGTCGCCAACGACAGCGCCGCGAGGCTCCGCGCAGCGAGTTTGACCAGAAGATACTTGAGCTGCGCCGTGTGGCCCGCGTGGTTGCAGGTGGTCGCCGCTTTTCGTTTTCTGCAGCAGTTGTGGTGGGTGATCGAAAAGGCCGTGTTGGTGTTGGTATCGGCAAGGGCGGCGACACCGCGCTTGCAGTGGACAAGGCGGTTCGCGATGCAAAGCGCGCTATGATCAGGGTCAGGACCACCGAGGGTATGTCGATTGCACACGATGTGACGGCAAAGAACTCGTCTGCAATCGTGGTAATCAGACCAGCACCTGATCGCGGTATTGTTGCAGGCTCTGCAGTCAAGGTGGTGCTCGAGCTTGCAGGCGTTAAAGATGTGACTTCAAAGGTGCTTTCAGGTTCAAAGAATAAATTAAACATCGCCCGTGCCGCAATCGATGCGCTTGGCACGCTCAAAAAGTAACTATGAATCTTTCATCACTCACGAAGCCTGCCGCTCTGAAGAAGTCGCGCCGCGTCGGTCGCGGCGGCAAACGCGGCAAGACATCGGGCCGTGGCGGCAAAGGGCAGACTGCGCGAGCCGGTAACAAGCGCCGCCCAGAGTGGCGCGACATTATTAAGAAACTCCCGAAGCGCCGTGGATACGGCGTGAACCGTGCTCGTACCGTGCGGCCGCGCATTGCGGCGGTTGCGCTCACCTTTGAGAAGCTTTCAAAACATTTTGCTGACGGAGAGTCGATTACGATTCAGGCGTTGGTTACGAAGGGTCTAGTTCGCCGAGTGTCCGGAAACATCCCTCCCCTTAAGGTGCTTGCTCGCGGGACGCTCGACAAGAAGCTGAAAATTCAAAAGGGCATCGAACTGTCTGCTGATGCACGCGCGGCGGTGCTTGCTGCGGGAGGTTCGATCGGGTAAGTATGGCGGCATTCATCCACAAACTCAGGCTCATCGTTACCGATGGCGACCTCATGCGTCGGCTGGGATTTGTACTCGCTGCACTGGTCGTATTTCGTATTCTTGCGGTTATTCCAGTTCCTGGGGTGAATGTCGACTTGCTTGAACAATTTTTTCAAAATAATCAGTTTCTAAGCTTCCTCAGTATCTTTTCTGGAGGGGGACTCTCTGGTCTCTCGATCGTTATGCTCGGTGTTGGGCCGTACATCACGGGCTCTATCATCATGCAGCTTGCCACTGTTCTCTCGATAAAACTAAAGGCGCTCTACCAAGACGAGGGTGAGCTTGGGCGCAAACGGTTCAGCCAGTACGGCAGACTTCTTTCAGTGCCGCTTGCTGCGCTACAGGCAGGAGCTTTCTTGTACTATTTCGAGACTCAGGGTCTCATTGTGCATCTCTCACTTTTTGCGTTTGCGGCAAATATCGCAGTGGTTACGGCGGGTTCAGTGCTCCTCATGTGGATAGGCGAACTTATCAGCGAGTTCGGTATCGGTAACGGCGTGTCAATCATCATCTTTGCAGGTATTGTTGCGGGGCTCCCGCAGATACTGACGCAAGTACTCTTTACCTTCGATCCCTCACAGATCCCACTATTCATAGCGCTTATTGCTGCAGGGCTCGCAATCACGCTCGGGGTTGTGTACATATCTGAGGCAGAGCGGCCGGTTCCGGTGACCTACGCAAAGCGCGTGGTCGGGAATAGGGTAACCGGCGGCGTGCAGACCTATGTGCCGCTCCGTCTTAATCAGGCTGGAGTCATGCCTATCATCTTTGCGCTTTCGCTCCTTGTGCTTCCCGGAGTCGGGCTCAATTTTCTTTCTCAGATCGGTAATGCTACGGTGGCGAACTGGGCGCAGACATTGCTTACTTTTCCAGGCTCGAATGTTGTATACGCAGCATCGTATTTCCTCCTGGTAGTCATCTTTACTTACTTCTTTACCGCAGTTACTTTTGATCCTGCACGCATGGCGACAAACCTTCAGAAAAACGGTGCCTTTGTTGCTGGTATCCGGCCCGGTGCAGCAACCGCCGAGTATCTTGGGGACATTATTACGAGAATCACCTTTGTTGGCGCCCTTTTCTTAGGCGTTATTGCGGTGCTTCCGTTGGTGCTTCAGGAGGCAACCGGTTTCACTACCTTTGCGATTGGTGGCACGGCGCTTCTTATTGTTGTGTCGGTCATTTTAGACATCGTCCGCAAGATCGACGCTCAAACCTCGCTCAGGGAATACTAAAGGCAAATCGCACTGCATATTCTGTAGGCTATACTGTCATGCATATGGCAGATGTTTCGAAACTTATTTGTTTTGATTTGGACGATACGCTCATTGATGACAATTTTAAGTTCGAGACGACATTTTGTGACTGTCTAAAAGCAGTGCTCCTCGGCCTTGCAGCCAAATCACCTGAAATTGATGAGATAATTGCGACCGTTCGCGATATTGATAACCAGCTATTGCACGACCTTCCGAAATTTAAAAAGTACACCCCACATCGGCTTATTGAGGCTTGGCAACAAACATACCGGACGATATCTCAGCGCAGGGATATTCCAGTCAAAAAGCATATCCTTGATATGCTTGAGGCGTACATCTGGCAAAATTTTGAACCCCCCTACCTAGTTATCGCGGGAGCGGTTGATGCCGTTATACGAATTCGCGAGTTTTCTGGAGTGCGACTCGAAGTACTTTCGATTGGAGTAGAGGAGATTCAGAAACGGAAGATAGAATATTCTCGCTTAGGTCATTACTTTGATCATGTGGAAATTGTTCACCATGGTGATGACAAGTTTGACTATTTACACAAAAAGGCGGAGGAGTACGGCTCCAATAATGTGATTATGGTTGGAAATTCACTTAGAAACGACATACACCCAGCTCTTCGTGCGGGAGTTAGTGCAGTATACATTCCACGAGGAAGTTGGCATGTAAACACTGATGAGAATCTGGTGCCAACCTCAGGAAATTTCGTTGAAGTACGGAGAATTTTTGAGCTCCCAGAAACTTTGAAAAATATGCTTTGAAGGCCGTTTGATTCAAAGGTGCTTCATTGCTATGATTGATTAAACAATGGTCCGCAATGTTTTCGTAATTGCTGGTCCCTCGGGTGCGGGGAAGGATTCGATCATCAAGGAACTCATTCATAGGTATCCTGGGCGCATAGAATTTGCTGCGAACGCAACCACTCGACCGCCGCGTGAGGGGGAGGTTGACGGAGTGAATTACTTTTTTATGAGTACGGATCGGTTTCAGGCAGAAGTCATCCAAGGAAATATCCCAGAACACTATTATCGGGCTCAGACAAATACTTATTATGGTCTCTACAAACCGCGGCTTGACGCTCAGCTTGCTCGCGGTGTAATTGTTGCCGCTCAGGTTCAGATTGTTGGAGCACGGTACTTACAGGAACAATACAATGCGATAACAATCTTTATTGTTCCGTCAAGCCTTGACGACCTAACTCATAGAATTTTTGAGCGATCAGAGATATCTGTTGTCGAACTATCAGAAAGAGTAGAATTTACGAAGCGTGAGGTTGAAGAGGAGGCTCCTCAGTACGACTACCGAATCACAAATGACGAAGGGAAGCTCGATATTGCTGTCGACCAGGTGGTTTCAATTCTAAAGAAGGAAGGCTTTGTGTTAGGATAGTATCGATGAAGTCAGCCATTCGAACTTTTCTTTTTGTTGGGAGACCAGGGTCGGGGAAGGAGACGCAGGCTCGCCTTTTGGGACAGGTGACAGGATACCCGGTGTTCTCTACTGGAGAAAAGTTTCGAGAGCTTCGTGAGCATCGCGACGAGCTGGGTTACCGGGTACGCGAGGCGTACGATACGGGCAAGCTGCTCCCAAGCTGGTTCGCGGAATACCTCGTTACTGATGTTCTTTTGAAGCACTCGTCACACGCCGGTATCATTTTTGAGGGCAGTGGCCGCTCGCTTGACGAGGCAGAGTTTATCCATGAGGTTTTGACTTGGCTTGGGAGGCCGTACACCGTCATTGATTTACACATTAGCTCTGAAGAGGCTGCGCGTCGGCAGTTGACGCGCGCACAAAGTGGTGCACGGCCGGACAGCAATACGGAGGCAAAAGTCGCGCTTAGACTTCGAGAATTCGAGGAACGCACTGCACCTGCCATTGCGTATTTTAAGGAAAAGGGAGTGGTAGTTGCCATTGACGGAGAGCGACCAATTGAGGAAATTCATGAGGATATTGTGAAGCGATTCGGAATCGTATGATTGCGACTACCGATGACGAAAAACAGAAACTTCGCGAGGGCGGGCGACGCCTTGCTCAAATCATGCGGACGGTCGCAGCGGCAGTTCGGCCAGGAGTCCGGACTGATGAAGTTGATGCGCTCGCTGAGCGACTCATCCGAGAGAATGGTGACATCCCTGCGCTCATTGGATATACCCCCGAGGGAGCCAAGCGGCCATATCCGGCAACCCTCTGCGTGTCTGTTAACGATGCGGTGGTTCATGGTATCCCGAATGAACGACCACGCACTTTTGTCGAGGGAGATCTCGTCGGGCTTGATTGCGTCATGATCCACGAAGGAGTTTTCGTTGATACGGCAATCAGTGTATTTGCAGGGTCAGGCGACGAGGATGGCTGGTTCCTTATCCGCGCAACGGAGGAAGCGCTCATGGCAGGTATCCGCGCGGCACTCCCCGGAGGACACATTGGTGACATCTCTGCTGCAATCGAGGCAGTTGGAGTGCGGCATGGGCTGGGTATTGTGTATGAGCTTGGTGGACACGGTGTCGGTGCTCGGGTTCATGAAGAGCCGTATGTGCCGAATGTTGGTGATCAGGGTACCGGGCCGGAGCTGGCCCCAGGCCTCGTCATTGCCATTGAGCCAATGTTCACGCTCGGTACGCCTCGAGTTAGGCTTCTCAAAGACGGGTACACTTTTGTTACGCGCGACGGTAGCCGTGCGGCGCATGCAGAGCACACCATTATGATTTCGAATTCGGGCCCAGCAGAAATTATTACCGAATTTGTACCTTAGCCGCGCTATACTGGAGCAATGCCAGCGGGATCGCCCAATTTCGACACGCAGCAGTCGCCGGAAAAACAAATGGCGAAGTTGAAGGAAAGTGCCCGCTCCGGCGGAGCGGGTGGGGGAAGGAAGTCAAGTTTTAACTATGCTGAAGCGCCGCTCTCGCCGCACGCTGAACCCGAGCCAGATCGAGAGCCCGAACAGTCCGAGGGAATACAACTCGAACTTACTCCTGATGCGAACGATAAGGACATGGAGGAACTCCTCGGAATCCTCCGTGAAAAGGGGTTTCCTGCCGCGATGCGTGAACTGCAGCGGATTAATAACCCGCATCTCACAGACGATTTTCATCGACTTTTGATCCAGTACCGAGCGGATGGGCACCCGATCCGCGGCCTTCCAGCAGACAGTCCATATGCTGCAGCGCTCGGATTCGTACTTTTTGAAGTATCAATTACCGTATCTGACGCATCGAAGGGAGGGCAATCGTTGCAAGAGGTGTTTACGGCGATGGAGCAGTTCTATCGCAGCTTTATTGCAAATGTACCGCTCCCGAATCCCATCTTTTTCAAAGATTGGCGAAAACGCAAGGTAATACATAAAGAGTATTTCGTGATGGAGCTTGCGGTCTCCGAGGGTAGAGAGGAAGCGATATTTTACATCGCAGTACCGCGTTCGCGCCGCGAGGTGTTTGAAAAGCAGGTGCTCTCGCTTTTCCCGAAGGCGCGGGTCCAGGAGCATAAGAATGATTACAACATTTTCAACCAGTTTGGTGCAGTCGCTGCCTCTGAGGCACAGTACCAACGCGCAGCGCCGCTCCCCCTGAGGCACGGCGAGGGGTTTGCGTCGGATCCTCTCAATGTGATCTTTGCTGCATTCTCGCGCATTACTAAGGAGGGTGAGGGAGCCGCGCTCCAGATTGTCGTACAATCAGCAGGCGAGTATCATACCAAATCAATCCGCCGTGCATACGACGAGGTGCAAAAAGGAACCAAGCCAGTCGATGTATATCAGAAGTTCAAGTTCGTGCTCCCGGATCCGCTGTGGCGGCGCGCCCTGCCACAGTTCTGGAAGTCGCTGCTCGAGTCGTTGGAGGAAAAAAAGGACAAGAAGAGTGACGCAAAATCTCCGGATTCTTTTGCATCCGAGTCCATCGGCAAGAAATTAAAAAGCCCAATTATGGGTGTTAATGTGCGGCTCATTGCGTCTGCGCGGACCAAGGCACGGGCTGACGCGATCCTCGGTGACCTTGAGGCGACTTTCGGACAGTATGATGATCCGCACGGAAACAGGCTCAAGTTTGATCGCAAAAAGAAGAAGCGCGACATAGATGCGCTCGTGCATAAGTTCATTTTCCGCCTTCCTGATCGGGGTCTGAACATTCCGAAACGCATCCCACCGTGGTACGAACAGCCGTTTGATAAGAACCTTCTTCGGATGAACTATAGCGAGCTTGCGGCACTCTACCACCTCACCGTAAGCGGCACTCTCACCTCGCGCGAGGTCAAGACCACTAGTGCCAAGTTCGCTCCGGCGCCGCCCGGACTACCGCAGAGCGGCATCTTGCTTGGCCGGAACCGATATTCAAATGTAGTCACTGATGTCCACTTTGCCGAGATTGATCGGATGCGGCACCTGTATGTTATCGGCCAGACCGGTACCGGTAAAACAAACTTTCTGAAGACGATGATGATACAGGACATTCAGAATGGCGAAGGGCTCTGTTTTATTGATCCTCATGGCGTCGATGTGCTTGATATTCTCTCTCGCATCCCAAAGGAGCGGTATGACGATGTGATCTATTTTGACCCTGCAAACTCAGATCGACCGATGGGGCTCAATATGCTCGAGTACGACCCTCGATATCCGGAGCAAAAAACCTTCGTTGTTGACGAAATGTTTAAGATTTTCCAGAAGCTGTACGGAGCGGTCCCTGAGGCGTTCGGGCCAATCTTCGAACAATATTTCCGCAATGCGACATTACTGGTGCTTGAGGATCCTGAGACTGGATCGACCTTGCTTGATATATCGCGCGTACTTGCCGACGAGGACTTCCGCCATCTCAAACTCTCGCGTTGCAGAAATCCGGTCGTGGCTCATTTTTGGGAGGAGGTCGCCGAGAATGTCCGCGGCGAGGGGTCGCTCTCGAACATCGTGCCGTATATCACTTCAAAGTTCGATATCTTTATTGCAAATGAAATCATGCGGCCGATTGTGGGGCAACAGCGCTCCGCATTCAACTTCGACGACATTATGAACAACCGCAAGATACTCCTCGTGAATCTGTCGAAGGGGAGGCTCGGAGACATCAATGCAAATCTTCTTGGTCTGGTTCTGGTCGGCAAAATTATGATGTCGGCCATGGCGCGCGATCTTGCCGCAAGTCCGCCGCCATTCTATCTCTACATGGACGAGTTCCAAAATGTGACCACCGATACGATTGCGGTCATTCTCTCGGAGGCGCGCAAGTTCCGTCTCTCACTCACCATGGCACATCAGTTCATTGGACAGCTTTCGGGTGACCGGGTGAAAGAGAGTATCAGAAACGCAGTGTTTGGCAATGTCGGTTCGATGGCTGTGTTTCGTATCGGTCCCGATGATGCAGAATTTGTTTCAAAGCAATTTACTCCGACTTTTACTGCAGACGATCTTATGCATATCGATAATTTTCACGCGTACCTCAAACTATTATCGAACAATAAGCCAGTGACACCGTTCACGCTCGAGGCACTTCCGTTTGTGCCTGGGGATGCGGCAACAGTCCAGGCACTCCGCCAACTTTCATATCAGCGCTACGGCCGCGCGCGCGATGCGGTTGATGCGGAGATTCGAGAGAAGTACAGCCGCATCACAGGTGGGAGGTAGCCTACCCTGGCGCGACATGCTATAGTTGGCGCATGAAATTTCAAGACCAACGGTCGTTGGTCCTCATTAAGCCAGACGGCGTCCAGCGCTCGCTTGTGGGTGAAATCGTCCGCCGGATCGAACGGACCGGGCTCAAGATTACTGCACTCAAAATGCTCATCGCCACCCGCGAGCAGGTGATCAATCACTATCATAAGGATGATGCATGGTGTGAACGGAAGGGCACAAAGATTGTTGACGATCGGAAGGCACATAATCTGCCGGTCGAAAAAGCAGCAATTGAGTACGGTCGTGCGATCATTGAACAGAATGTTATTTTCATTACCTCTGGACCCATCGTTGCGCTCATCGCCCAGGGCAATCAGGCTCCTGCGATTGTAAAGAAGATTGTGGGCGGTACCGAACCTGCTACCTCTGATGTTGGCACCATCCGCGGAGACCTTACCGTAGACTCATACGACCATGCAGCGGTCGACTCGAGGGCAGTCCGAAATCTTGTCCATTGCTCTGAGAATGTCGATGACGCAGAGCGCGAAATTAAGGTTTGGTTCTCCTCCGACGAGATCCTGAACTATCGCTTGGTACAAGAGCAGATCTTGTACGATGTGAATCTTGACGGAATTTTGGAGTAACTTGGTATACTAAGGATGGGGTCGGTTGAACGATTACCCCGTTGAAAAACATCAGGGAGCCTCAGATCGCATACGGTTATTGAGCTTGTGGTTCACCTGCCGTCATGCTGCGGGCACCCACCTGAGCATATGCTCGGGTAATCGTTCCCGATTCCTTCTAAACCCCCGCGCTCGCATACACGAGCGCGGGGGTTTAGTATGGGGGGATGCATCTCCGCGGCCTAATCTTTTTACTGCTTGGCGCGCTTTGCATGGCTGCGGTTCATAACCTCGCGTTTCAGTATTTTTGGTACTGGCAGTATTGGTGGCTCGATCTTCTGATGCATGCGGCAGGTGGAGCGTTTATTGCAGGAACTTCAATTGTTGCTGCGGCCCGGCTGCGGCTCCACGAGGTGGTAATCCTTGCACTTAGTATTGGGATTGTGTGGGAGCTTTTTGAGCTGTGGGCGGGGGTGCCCCAGTCGCCCTCATTTGCGCTCGATACCAGCCTCGACCTTTTGTTTGATGCGCTCGGTGCAGCACTCCTATTTGGTATCATTGATTGGTGGCACAGTCCCTCTCAATCCTCTTTGCTCGCGGGGCGCGCCGAGTAACCGGGTCGAATTTTATTATCACTGCCGTTGATGGGAGCAGTACCACTCGCATTATGATTGACTGCGGTTTGGCGCAGGGTGAAAAGTTTTGCGAATCAGTGAACAATGAATCATTTCAGTATGACCCAGCTTCTATTGATGCCCTTTTTTTTACGCATGCACATGCTGACCATATTGGCCTTTTCCCGAAACTTGTCTTAAACGGGTTTCGCGGCGAAGTGTACGCAACTGCACCAACAAGAGACCTCATTCCTATCATGCTCGAGGACTCTGCAGGGTTGATGGGTCGCGAGGGAGAGCGTTGCAATACCGAACCGCCGTACAAACCGGAGGATGTTGCTCCGGCTGCGGCGCATGTCAAGTCGATCGGATACCATGAGCGGATTTCTGTTGGGCCGTTTACCGTAGAGTTCCTTAACGCCGGGCACATTGTTGGTTCCGCGCTGGTGGTTATTGAAGCGCTTGGCAAGCGGATCGTCTTCACTGGGGATCTTGGCCGTACTCCTGCCATCCTGGTTCCGGACCGTGAGGTACCCCAAAGTATTGATGTGCTGGTAACCGAGAGTGTCTATGGCAACCGCGTCCATTCCGCTGCAAAGGCATCGCATGCACTTCTTCAAGACGAGGTCAGACGGACTGCACAGAGCGCAGGTATACTCTTGATTCCCGCTTTTTCTCTCGAGCGCACGCAGATTATCCTTGCCGCTTTGGATGGGATGATTGAGGACGGCTCGGTTCCGCAGCTCCCGGTATTTATGGACTCTCCGCTTGCTGCACAGGTGACGGAGGTATACCGCGCGCACCCATCATACTTACGCAACGAGGTGCGCACAGCACTCGAGAGCGGTAATGATCCGTTCAGTTTCAAGTCTCTTACGGTTACTGCCAATGCGGAAGCATCGCGGGCCATCGAGTCGGTACCGCCACCAAAGGTGATCATCGCCGGGGCAGGGATGAGTCATGGCGGTCGCATCCGGCATCACGAGGCAGCCTATCTCGGCAACCCTGCCGCAACGCTCCTCCTCGTGGGATACCAGGTGCCGGGTTCGCTCGGCAGGCGACTCAAAGATGGAGCAAAAAAAGTCGAAATAGACGGAAAAGTCGTGCGCGTCCGGGCCCGGATTGTTAGCGTCGATGGATACTCGGCCCATGCCGACCGAGACGATCTTATGGCCTTCGCGGAGGCGGTACGACCAAAACGCACCTTTGTGGTTCTTGGCGAGAGTGACGCAGCATCTTTTTTGGCGCAGCGGATAAGCGGATTTCTCTCAATACCGGTGGATGTCCCCGTTGAGGGGAGCGAGTATGAGATTCTATAAAAAATCCCGCACCAGCGGGATTTAGGAGACCTGCGCGATGACGCGCTGCAATGCCTCAGGGTTGCTCTGTGCGAGTTCCGAAAGGACCTTTCGGTCAAGGATGACATTTTTTTTCTTAAGGAGTCCGATGAACGAACTGTAATTCTTAACACCGTTCGCGCGCAGTGCAGCGTTGAGGCGGGTGATGTGCAATGCGCGCATGGTGCGCTTCTTGTTCTTGCGATCACGAAATGCGTACTTACCTGCATGCTTCAGTGCCTCAAGTGCAGCGCGCTTTTTGGTCGAGCGTCCGTGGCGGAATCCCTTGGTTTGGGAAAGAATATTTTTGCGGCGTTTGATGCTTTTTGGGCCTCCTTTGGTTCGTGCCATATGGGTAGTTTATGCTCCGGGTAAAAAGCGGGCGCGGATCTCACGGTTCATCTCGATGCCGCGGGTGCGGCGCTTTTTTACTTGTGTCGCCGTGCGCTCTTTGGCATTGTAGTGATTTTGGCCAGCCATGCGCGCGATAATCTTGCCGCGCTTGGTAACGCGGAGCCGCTTTGCGAATGACTTATTTGTCTTCATAGGCCGACCTATCCTACCATGACCTTACGGCTTATACAAACCTTACTTTTTATTCGCTCGCTCGAGCGTAATGAGGTATCCTTTCGGCCCCCGCTGAACGGGCTCGGCAATCTTATATTCTTCAGGGATCAGGAGCACGAGGCGCATAAGTCGCTCCTCAAGGAATTTTGGGTCCATGTACTTGTACCTTCCCCGGAGGAATAGCTCGATTTTGACGCGGTGCCCCTCGCGAAGCCACTCGGCAGCCGCTCGACCCTTGCGGGTAAGGTCGTGCTCGCCTTCAGTCACCGTTATCTGAATAGACTTTGTTTCCGTTGTGTGAGATTTGGCTTTTGCTTCGCGCTCCTTCTTCTGTTCGAGGTATTGGTACTTGCCGTAGTCCATGATCTTGGCTACGGGCGGAGTGGCAGAGGGGGAGACCTCGATAAGGTCGAGCCCGACATGCTTTGCGGCTTGCAGCGCTTCCGCGAGCGGCAGTACCCCCAGGTTGGCGCCGTCTGCGCCGATGACTCGGAGCTCGCGCGCGCGGATCTGATTGTTGATGTTAATGCGTGGGGTAGGCACTGTGTATACTTCGGAACTGTAGCATGCACCGGCGGTGTCGTCTACTTCGGTGGGACAAAACCATCGAGCGGGTGCGCTGCAATTTTTGGCACTTGCGCAAGCATTTTCTTTGCCCAAGACAATTCTTTTTGACTTTCCGAAACTATCACAATGGGGAGTGATGCGTATTCTGGACCCAAAAGCCTCCCATAGCCATACTCTCCGGTTGCAATAGCGATACCAGTTTTTACCTGTCGTCGCATGTCGTATATCGGGAGATACTTTCCGCTCACCACAAATCCATCGGGGAAAATTTGTGGTGCGGCGCCGGGATTGAACCGGCCGGTGAGGTCGAGGTAGATAACGCGGGCAGGGTTAAAGTTCGGTGGATTTACTGATCGTGTCCCTAAGAATGATCCTCCAAGCTCGTATGCGATATACTGCGCCCACTCCTCCATCTCTTTGTGTGCACGCGACAGTGCGTCATGTACAGTGCAGCGCCCGTGCTCCTGCATTTTCTTTGCAAGCAGCTTTACTGCGCCACAGTCCTCGTGAAGCTCCGTATTGCGGATGCCTGCCGCGCGCAGTTTTTTAACAAAATCGGATACTTTGTCCGGATCATCCTTGAGGAATATTCCCAACCCGGTTGCAAAGACTCCATGGTGTACCTCGCGCACCACGCGAGAATCCTTGCAGCACAGACAGTCAGGAGACTTAGGAAATGCGTCGCGGATTTGAATCCTTTTTTCATAATCTCTGCTTACGCGGGCGAGGTATTCTTGAAATCCACCAGAATTACGAACTTCCTGGATGAGAAGTTCGTTGCGCTCAAAATGCTCTTGCTTTATTCGTAGCAGCGCTTTCGAGGGCGCTGTGCCCAGGTGCCCGTCCCCTAATCTTTTCAGTGATTCTGCTCCCATACTTGGTTATTGAGTATTCCATTCAGGACAGATAGCACGAATAGCCTCTTCAGACTTTGCATATACGCGCCCCATATCCTGTAACTTTTTGATTGCCGGCAATCGAGTCAACATCTCAAGAGTTGTATTTCCTGAGGTGAGGTAGACTATCTTGCCATGGCGTTCGAGCTCTGTAATTCCTTCAGCAAGCATCTCCTCTCCCTCGTAGTCAATCGAGAACAAGTTGCGCAATCGAATAATGATTGCCGGAGCGTTTGATCGTGAAAGGTGTCTAAAATTTGCTGCGTGCCGAGAGCTGTCTATGTATCCGAGAAATCCAGCAATACTATAGGTTACGAACTTGAGTTCTTTGTCGCTTGAGATCGAAAGCGATTTAATCCCGCGACGGTCTTCTCTCGTTCCATCCGCATAGTTCAGGACGATATCGAAGTACCCATGACTCACTCGATCTGCAAAAAAGAGCAGCGCGAGAACCGCCCCTGTAACAACGGCAACTCCCGCATCCTCGAATACAGTCACGATAAGGACGAGGAGCGCAACCGCGAAGCTCCGTTTCTCTCGGTAAAAAAATTCGACGAATTTGTGTGTTTCTATGAGGCCAAGTGCTGTATTTACCAGTATTGCAGCGATGACTGCCATCGGAATGTATGAGAACCATGGTAGTGCTACGAGAGCAATCCCAGCCGTTGCAGTACCGGCGATGATTGCGGATGTCCGATGCGTTGCGCCTGCCTTGATATTTGCACCGGTGCGGATGAAAACGCCTGTTGCAGGAAGCCCTCCCATAATGCCTGAGCCGATATTTGCAAGGGAGAGACCCAAGAGCTCCTTCTTGCTCGACGATTGCGTCTTGGTAATTTTATCTCCGATTTGTGCAGTAATAAGCGTTTCCAGAACCGAAATGAGCGCGACGGTTCCGGAAGTGCCGAGTAGCCAAAGAAGGGTTTCTCGTTCTGAGGCTAAAGTGGGGATAGACTCCCAAGGAACCGAAAGCACGATACTTGCGGTGAATGATCCAAACTTGTCACCGAGGGAGATGAGGTCAATACCCGGAAGGAACGAGGTCTCGATCAATCCGAATATGACGCCTGCCGCCGATGCGGGGATAACCGCCGGGACCGCTTTAACATACTTTTTCCATACTAAAATTCCTAACAGGAACACGACAAAGGTCATGAATGTTGGCATATCAACCCCCGCGGCGTTGGAGATGAACAGTTGTATGTCGCCGATAAATGTCCCAGTCCGCTTTAGTGATGAGAGGCCGGTTGCGTCAAAAAGCTGGCTAGCGGCGATGAGGAAGGCAACCCCACCGGCAAACCCATACATCACGCTCGACGGAATATAGTATAAGAAGCGATCCGCATTCAGTGCCCACACTGCGAAAATGAAAAGACCAGACCCGATTGCGATAACGGGCAGAACAGCGGCGCCGAGGCCGAGAGGTGCGGCGAGCGTTGCGGTGAACAGGACAGTGGTGAGAGCTCCTGCCGCACCAATAATATTGTAGTTACTTCCTCCAAATATTCCGGCAATGATAGTCGCCCAAATGCCGGCAATAACACCCGGCAGGGGGCCTGCACCAGATGCAACGGACAGTGCTATGGAGAGTGGGATTGATATCAGCGCAACGGTGAGTCCCGCCTTCCAATTAGCTTTGACAAGCGCAAATGACTGATGCATGTCTGCAACGAGAAAAAATAAACGCCCGCGGGCGGGCACATACCTAATGTCTTTTCTGCTCAACAGGGCAGAACAGATATCAAGCATCTGCGCCGTTCAGACGGACCTCGGGAGTATACTCCTCGCCCGTTTGTTTGCAAGTATGTCGTGCACAGGTTTGTGCAAACTGTGCGGACCGTAAATCTGCGAGTGGAGGTGGAGGGTAATGAACCCTCGTCCAAAGAAGGTCTCTCAGCTGTTTCTACGATGTATAGTTTGCTTCGAGAGTTTAGAGTGCGCGGTAGGAAACAAACAAGTGTTCGCGCAATCGAGCCCGATGAACTATTCTGGCGGCAGGGCACGCCGCAAGATGATCCTGATGTTGTGACACCAGCGCTCTGCTATCAGGAGTCGCAGAGATGATGCTGCTCAGGTTAAACGAGAGCAGGAGCGAGCGCACCGAAGTACGGGCTCTTAACAGATTTCACACTGTTGGTGCTCGAGATTTTAGGTGTTCTTGAGCAATCACCACATCGCGCAGAAGAAAGGAATTTCTTTGTCGAATCTGGTCACCCCCGTCGGAGGCTCGTATTTCGGTAGGGGGCCGAGGCTCTTTCCGAATCCATAAGCCCCCGACACGAGTGACCATTTATTATTGCTCTTTCAAGGTTCTTTCGATGGAACGGCGATCATCGCGTTCTCTAAGGACTGCCCGCTTGTCGTACTTTTTGCGTTTTTTTGCAAGTGCAAACGACAGCTTGAGCCTCCTTTTTTTATTATACACCATTACAGGGACTAAAGTCAAGCCCCTCTGAGATTCAGCACCGCCGAGTTCGTTCAACTCTCGTTTGGTCATGAGGAGTCTGCGCGTCCGCTCGGGATCGTAGGAGCGGGGGACATTGCCCTCTTGGTATGGACTGATGCTCGCGCCAACGAGGAACGCCTCGCTGGCGCGGATCACGACACGGGATCCCGTAAGAGAGCCCATGCCAGCGCGGAGCGCTTTGACCTCATGCCCGAACAACTCAATACCCGCCTCGTAGGTATCAAGGAATTCGTACTCAAGCCGCGCTTTCTTATTTTCTACCAGCGGTTTCATAGAGTCTTGAAATTGTAGCGCGCATTCAGGAAGAATCCTAAAAATCCAAGGCAGACACCCGCAGCTACTCGTGCCGGGAAGAGTTGTGCCGAGAATAGTTCAACTGCGACAAATACTGTGAGCGTGATAAGCCCTGCATTTGTCAGTGTTATTGCAATAAATTTTATATATTGGGATGTTGACACATATCCAGACTGCTTAAAGACTATTGAATGAGAAAAAAGATAGTGGATACTTGTTGCAACAAGGAATGAAAGTGGAATTGAATATGCGTACCAGAATCCAAGCACATTAAATGCATATAAAAGTATAAGATCTCCGAGAAAGGTCAGTCCACCGAAAATGGTGTACCAAATAAATTGATTTGTAATTCGGTGTAATTGCATGCGTAGCTAGAGGTAGCCTAAGGATTGCATTTCGTTTCCAATATGCCGCACGAAAACATCTTGCTGTCCCGCTGACATTTCATGCTCCCAGCGCGACTTGGCTCTTGCATGAATCGTGTCTGTGTATTGAAGTTTATAGTCCCCGCCATTCAAGAGAGAGAACTTTGTTTTAAAGGGAAGCACTTGCTCGTAGGGTACTTCAATGTACTCGAATATATTTGCTAGTGTTTGCTCTGGTCTCACTACCAAGTCTTCGTACCGTACAAGGTGCCATTCATGTCTTCGGGAGAAATAATGTTGATATACTATTTTCCAACGCATGAGCAGTCCGGTGTCGATGCCGTATTCAACCACACCTCTTCGCCAAAGTAGGTATGCATAGCCGGATTCAATAGACGATAGGTAGCTGTCTCGAGGATCGCGAGTTATCCAGACAAACTTTTTGAATCGTGATTTAAATGGGATTCGATTCAGCAAAAATACTAAGTCCGGAGGTTTGACACACACAACCGCATCAGATGTTTGACCAAGTATGATGCTTGGCAAATGCGTGATGGTTTTAATATCGCTCGCAGATTGAATTAGAGAATGTTGCCCGAGCATATGCTGAAGCAATGTGCTCCCGCTTCTCATTGAATAACCTATGAGAAGGTTCATCCGCTTGCATCCTAGCACAATTCGCATTTTTGCTTTGTACCTATATACTGAGAGGGTTATGGAGGTTGATGAGCGAGGCACAAAGCCAAAGGAACACAAACAGAAAAAGAAGGCGGCTCCCGAGTCGTGGCTGCAGTCTATTCAAGGGCCCGGCGGGCAGTGGGGGAATCTCTCCTCGACCTTAGTCGCGGTACTCATCCTTGCGCTCATCTATTCTATCTTCTGGGGCGGACAGTCTGAACCGGCGCACATATCGCTCACTGAACTTGCTGCAGATGTGCGGGGTGGGGCCGTGTCGTCGCTGGTGGTGTCGGGAGACACGATTACCGCAACTTATGTTGACGGAGTAGAGAAGGAGAGCCGAAAGGAGGCAGGAACCGCACTCTCCGAGACGCTTGCAAACTACGGCCTCTCGGGTGAGGCACTTGGGACAGTGCAGATTGAAATCAAAGACGAGTCTGGCTTCAAGTACTGGTTCTTTACTTTGGCGCCGCTGGTACTCCCTCTCATGCTGATTGGTGTGTTTGTCTGGTTTTTAACACGGCAAGTCCGCGGAGCGGGGATGCAGGCATTCACCTTCGGGCAGTCAAAGGCGAGGATGATTGATCCGAAGGATAGCGCACAACGCGTTTCCTTTGCAGACATTGCTGGTGCAAAGGAGGCCAAGGAGGAGCTCTCAGAAATTGTTGATTTCCTTAAAAGTCCTAAGAAGTTTCTTGATATTGGAGCTCGGATTCCAAAGGGCGTACTACTTATGGGCGCGCCGGGGACCGGCAAGACATTACTTGGTCGCGCGGTTGCGGGCGAGGCCGGGGTGCCATTCTTCTCAATCTCGGGTTCCGAGTTTGTTGAGATGTTTGTCGGCGTCGGCGCAAGCCGCGTGCGCGACTTGTTTGATATGGCAAAACGAGCTGCTCCGGCAATCATTTTTGTCGACGAGATCGATGCAGTAGGGCGCGTGCGCGGTACCGGCGTCGGCGGCGGGAACGATGAGCGGGAGCAGACGCTCAATCAGATTTTGGTTGAAATGGACGGCTTTGAACCTGCCGAAAAGGTGATCGTCATGGCTGCAACCAATCGTCCGGATGTGCTCGATCCGGCACTCCTCCGGCCTGGTCGTTTTGATCGTCGCGTTACCATCGATCTTCCGGACCGCGACGATCGCGAGGCGATCCTCAAGATCCATGCGCGGAAAAAACCGCTTGCAGAGGACATTAATCTTCGGGTCATCGCCGAGCGAACGCCCGGCTTCTCTGGTGCGGATCTTTACTCACTCATGAACGAGGGTGCTATTCTTGC
>JAYOEC010000009.1:0-19138 GCA_038106525.1 Minisyncoccota bacterium
CCTCTCCGTGACCCTACCGGGAATCCCCTCCGAACCGGGGCGGGTACGCCCTTCGATTCCCAGGTTCCTCCCTGCGATATCTACAGATATCGGTGACTCTATACTACCTTGCTCGAACTCATTTTCAAAAGCATTGCTAGCAATACCTTTGCGCCTCGCTGCGCTCGGCCCTCGCCCTGCCCTCTAGCCCTTTCTTTTTTGCGCGGGGATTCAAAAAATGAGCTGGGGCAGGGCTCGATCCTGGTCGAACGGCTCATATGGGAAGAAATGAGCCGAACTGGGTATGTTTATGGTGGCAAAGGAACATCACCCTCGGGCATCCGCCCTCGGACATTTCCGCTAGGGCTACTCGCGCCTAGATTGCTCTGTGTGCCGCAGTTTCCGTCCCACTCTCGGCTGCTGCCTCGGTGGGACTGGCGTCGTTCCCTTTGGGGGAGTATAGCTTTAACTGGTGGTGAAACTGGCGCATCGTCTGCCATGGCTTAACTATACAGTTCCAAACGGCTCAGATAGCTTGATGGACAACGACTTGCGCGAATTTGACGGATGTGGTACAATGAAAAGAGGTAAACTTATAGTAAAATCTCGTTATGAAAGATCAGGACGAGATAGCTATATCCCCTGAATCAGCAACGACCCCTACGCTCTCATTTTTGGGCTCCGGAGGCCTTCACGAGTTCATACGGTACTTCGTAGCGTCCGCGATCGCCATGGGCCTTGATACAGGCGTTTTGTGGCTTCTGACCAGCATACTAGGGGTACCCTACCTTGTTTCGGGTGGACTGGCCTTCCTCGTGGGCTTAGCCACAATCTATATTCTTAGTGTGTATTGGGTGTTTGAGTCGCGCGCACTCCAAAACATATGGGTTGAATTCCTGATGTTTAGTGTCATAGGCATTGTTGGACTCGCTATTAACGAGCTTGTGCTTTGGTTCTTTACCTCCGTAGTAGGCCTGTATTACCTTTGGTCAAAGGCAGTGAGTGTTGCCATTGTATTCACTTGGAACTTTAGCGCACGAAGAGAACTGCTTTTTAATAAGACCAATGAGTAACAAGAAGAAAGTCGCTGTCATCATCGGAGCAGGCCCGGCTGGGCTTACTGCTGCATACGAGCTACTGACACGTACAGACATCCATCCTATTGTCATAGAACGCGACCCACAGTACATGGGCGGTATATCTCGAACGGTCAACTACAAAGGTAACAGAATAGACATCGGCGGGCACCGTTTCTTTTCTAAGTCGGACAGAGTGATGAAGTGGTGGAGCGAGATGTTACCCATTCTTGCGTCGAATGATTCGCAGCTTAGCATTTCCTATCAACGCACTACCGCGACACTTACCGATGGCCTAAAGCGAGCTGCAGCGTCCGATGGGGCGCGTACACTAAACATACGTCCAAGAAGGACCCGCATCATTCATGGTGGTAAGTTTTTTGCATACCCGATAGAGCTTTCATTCGATACATTGCTCAAACTTGGGCTCAAAAAAACACTTCGCATCGGGTACACATACCTCGCGGCAGCTTTGTTTCCTAGACAACCAGAAAAAAGCTTGGAGGACTTCTTCATTAACCGTTTTGGGAGCGAACTTTATAAAACTTTTTTCAAATCCTACACTGAAAAGGTCTGGGGAACCTCGTGCACATCTATGTCTGCAGAATGGGGCAAGCAGCGAGTTAAGGGGCTTTCCATTATCAAAGCCATCACTCATGCGGTGCGGAAGGTACTGCACATTGGAGCTTTTGCGGGTAAAGGGGTTGAGACATCACTTATTGAACAATTTTTATACCCAACACTTGGCCCAGGTCAGATGTGGGAAACTGTTGCGCAAAAAGTAAGAGACCGTGGCGGTGAATTGCTGCAAGGCACCGAGGTCATAGGTGTGACGAGAGAAGGCAATCATATTGTGTCGGTTAGAGCGCGAAATCAGCTTGGGACAGAGGTTACTATTGAAGCAGATTACATCCTTTCAAGTACCGATGTTCAAGGACTTATGCGAGCTATGACGCCGCAACCACCTGCGGAAGTCCTTTCGATCTCGGACAGACTGCAGTATAGAGACTTCCTCACCGTTGGTCTCCTTTTGAGCGTGCCACCAGTTGAATCAAATAGTATCCCATTCGCAGATGTGTGGCTATATATCCATGAAGAGTCAATCAAGGCTGGTCGTATCCAGCTATTTCATAACTGGAGTCCAGACCTCGTTTCTCGCCAGGGACAAGGTTGGGTTGGATTGGAGTATTTTTGCAACATGGGAGAAGCGCTATGGAAAACATCTGATCCCGAGCTGATTGAGCTTGCCGAGAGAGAGCTCGAGCAGTTAGGCCTGCTCGAAGGTGCTGAAGTCCTTGATGGTACAGTGGTGCGGCAAGAAAAGGCATATCCTGGCTACTTCGGATCATATGCCCAGTTTGGTACCGTTAAATCATTTCTTGATAGCATTGATAATCTGTTTCCAATCGGCCGCAATGGCATGCATCGGTACAACAATCAGGATCATTCAATGCTCGCAGCGATGACCGCGGTTGACCTAATACTTTCAAAAACAACTGACAAGGCCAAGCTCTGGAAGGTAAACACAGAAGATGAGTACCACGAACAGAAGTGATTACTTCACAAGCTCAAGTAAGCAGTAATTTGTTGAGCACGAAACAATGCTTGCAGAGACACCCTTGCCGTACCCAGAACCGTTGTTAATAAATGCAGTTAGGTCGTTTTTGAATCGCGACGGGATGATTTGATAATCCGCGATCGGTACACCGTCCTCGAGCACATATGTCTGAATCTCCCGACCGGTGTAATACTTAATGTTGGGGTTCTGAAACCAGAGTGTGAGTATTGGGTGTTCTTCTGCAGCGACCACTGTTGCCTGTATCGGTAACTCGCGAATTGTTTTGAGCAAAGCAATGTCAGTCGCATCACCCCAGGTGTTGAAGTTAAGAAGAGTATTGTACTGATATACAGACCATCCGATGTTGCAAATCACCACAATACCTAGAAGGGCAAGCCACACTTTCAGTTGTTTAGCTCCTGAAAACTTTTGTGCAAAAAACTCGATAAGAAACAAAAGACCGATTGTAATTGGAACTGAGAGATAGTACTGAAAGTAGATGTGTATTCCGCTCACCTGCGGTACGGCGAGCATGTATACCACACTTCCGACAAGTATTGCGACACTAAAGACTACGAGTGCACGAGAATTAGAATCGATCGCAGATGTCTTTGTACGAAGCTGCCAGAGTAGCCAACCTATACCCGCAAATACAATCGGAATATTGAAGTTTTTGCTGAGATAGCTGAAGTGACTTGAGAGCCATGCGACCCAACTAAAGCTAGTAGTAGATGCCCCGGTTCGATAACGCCAGAGACCGTAATAGCTTTCAATGAGTTTCCAGAACGAGTCGAGTGACGACTGGAGAAAGCTTTGCATGAGGAAAATAGCGAGTCCCAGCGCAGTGCCTATACCTGAGGCAGCAACATATGCAATCGCGCGGTTCCGGTACTCACTCCAACCCCACACAATAATCGCAGCGATTGATAATGCCACGCTAAATACCGCCCCAGACCAATCAGAGAGCATCATTCCCAATGCACCAAAGAACACCATCGTGAGCGCAATCTTTGGACGCGACCCTATGAGTCCACTACCCCATAACTGTACGGCGAGAAAAATGAGTACAAGCGGTTCCTGATCCAACTTCTTGCCATAGATGTATACAATCGGCAGCGTTGCAAAGATGAGCCCAAAAGCCAGTGCTTGCCGGTTGCCTACAAACGACCACACTGCCAAGGTAAGCAATGCTGTACCAATGATTGTAAGAGTAAGTGCAAGTAAGCGTACTGAGAATTCGCTATACCCAACGACATTTGTCCATGTAGCTATTACTGGCCCAATAAGCTGAGGATGGCTTGGATAATTGGCAACGCCGAAGTAGGTGTTTAGAAGTCCGATTTCATTTGTCTCCTCGGCTTTCATCAGCCAAAACGGCGGCCCCCAGTTGTAGTGATAGCGACCATCAATGAATGGGTCACTAATATGCCAAAAACCAGCTAAAAGTTGCAAAAAGATAAAAAGAATGAATAGTGCTGCAAACAAATAATTAGATACATTCATCATGGAACTGACAAATTAGAAGAAATATCTTGATGCTTCTCTGAATAATATCCAGATCATTGCAAAAACAGTAACTACAGCAACTGAAATGCCGCCAACATCCAGATATTTTAAAATAGAAGATTTGTCCAAACGCCACATTCGTATTGACAGGAACAAAAGCGCGACCGGAAATAATCCAAAAATCAACCCTGAAATAAGAATGTCATACCAGTTAAAGACATCCCATGCATCATAGATATTGTATAAACACCAAAGAGAAAGAAAAACAATGCCCAGATGAGCGGCTCTCATACCAGTACCGACTATGGAGCAATTATATCATCAATGCGCGACCAGACTTGAGGTGCGGTCACAAGATTCGAATGCGAGCCAAGTATTCCACCCGCCTCAGCAGTTATGTTAAGGTTATTGGCTGACCCATAGGTACGCTCTGCAGGCTTAAAGCCGAATGAGAGTGGTGCAATGCCAACCCCAAATCCACCGAATGCGAATGCTTGTCCACCAAGAACTTGAACCGGATCCAAGTAACTGTACGCGTTTACATGATTTCCAATAACTTGTTCGTTCACCTTATAATCTTGCCGAACTGGCGTGCCTAAGGTAACCAGATTGTCTATTCTTCTGTCTATCAAATGACTTGCCTCTATGGCGATGTTCCCCCCATGGCTATGCCCAATAAGATTCAACTTCTCGTCAGCCGTAAACGGATGGTTGTCGATCAAGTCGACCAGCATGGACGCACCCTCACTTCGTGCGCTTCTGGAATTCCCGCCAGACCAACTTAAAATTTTTGGCTCTTCTCCAAAGGTATTCTCAACATTTGCAATAAAATCACCGGCGGCTCGAGATTCGCTCCAGTTTTCTTTATTATAAAAAGTACCAGGCACTATAACAGTAAGAAGCCCGCTCGGATCTTTTAATTGCAAGGGGTTGTTTCGCGCGTAACTGTACGAATTGGCTTGCTGCGGATCGAGCAGTAGAGCTGTTGGTAGATTCCAGTATATTGGATCCTGCGATATGAATTGCCCTCGGCTGCCCTGATAATAACGGGCATTGAGATAACTTTGACCAGTAGGTTCATCGTAGTGCTCCCCAATAAACTCTCGCTGAGATACATCTGTGCCAGTATTTATTCGCCGGTCACCATACGGATAGTAATCGAGAGTCTGCACAAGAACACCTGAGCTGTCGGTCACAATATTGGTTCCCCCAAGGTGATCGACATGAATGTAACGCATCGTTGATGTTGCATTTCCCTGTGTCGTATAAAAGACTTTAACGCGAAGGTGGTCGACATTGAGTGTGTCCGAGTTAGTCGCCTTATCGATCTTGAGGCGGAAATCTGAGTTAATCTCGCTCACGATCCAACTGCGCCCCCAAGTGTCTGCAGCGCTGCCGAGGGTGTAATTGGTGTCTGTGGTGCCATCGACTGTTGCGGTTTTTGTAGAGGTGTAATTAGTGCCATTGTTCCAGGAAAGACTGAAGTGCGTCGGGATATTCCCAGAAGAGCTACTTTCTGACATCTCGGCCACAACCTCAATGCCATTAATGGTTGCTCCAGCAGGCACTCCAAAAGCAAAGTTGGAAACCTGACCGTTATCAGTATTGTCACAGGTCGAGTTGCAAGTTGCCCGAGAGTTATCGCTCGTGCCAAGGCGCGTCGTAGTGAGGTTCGACCAACCAGTCGATGTGTTTACAGTGCCTGCCGTTTTCACCCCGGTATCCGCTGATGCGCCTTCTGAGCTCACTGATTCGACAGAGGCGAGGAGTTCACCGTTCGGGGTAAAGATGTGTTTGGTGGTGGTAGCGGATGTTTTGTTGAAATATTTATTTGGGTAGGTCGTAGTCGCTAACCCATTGCCGACGGTAACGCGCTGTACGGTGTGATCATATGTGTAGAACATCGATGGTGATGAAGATGCGTAACTTGCAAGAAGCCGATTGCGGTAGTCCCAGCTATTGGTCGTTGAGGCAAAGCTAGTGAGATTGCCATTTTGATCATGTGATACTGCCTTGCCGCCAATTGTGGTTGCCGCATGCGGGTTTGCATAGAGTGACCCAGTATCGCCCTGATAGAGGTAGGTGCCAACGCCTGTTTGCGAAGTTAGATTTCCAAGTCGGTCATACGCATATGTTCGCGTGTACGGAGTGGATGTGACCATCGTTGTTGACGCGAGTGTTAGGCGGTATAGATCGTCATAGGCAAAGGTGGCTACATGCGCACCAGAGGTAATGGAGGTATCTGAAATTTCAACGATATTTCCTACTGCGTCGTATATGTAAGAAAGATTTTGAATGCCGTTGTATACAATTGGCGGAGAACTTGTTGCAAGTGAGAAGGTAGATGTCGCAGTGCTCCACGCTCCTGTCGACGATGCGACATCCCAGAACCGAATACGCCAATAGTATGTTGTCGACGAGGCGAGCGCTGTGCCGCTGTATGAAACATCAGCAATCCGTGTGCCTTGCGGCGTCGAGCTTGCTAACGAAGTTTTGGTGGAGTCCCAGTAGATATTTGCAAACATTGATGTGGTAGAGACCTGTATTTGATAGTGTGTCGCTACATCGTCCGTATCTGGGTCGTTGTACAGCGCTGAGAACTCTGGTGTAGCGTCACTTATGCCCGTTGGGTTGGATTGTCCTTCAGCAAGCAGAGAAGTGGGGGTCGTAGGGGTATTGTTTGGCGATACATGCTCGACTACCAACTTTGGATCCTGAGTGGTGCCTGTGGTATCCGCTGCATAAAATGTAACGAATGTGTGCGCATCACCACCCCCGCTCGGCGCATTGTTCGGAATATCATACATAGCCTCACGGATGCCAAACTTACTCACCCCGGTTATCGAGACATTCGAAATGCCAGCAGCGTTCAAATCAAAGCTGTTATAGGCTGAGGTCGAGAAAGACGATATAGTTACAGACGAACTTTGAGTTGTTGTCCCCACATTATCAATATCGTTATTTACTAGGGCAGTATTACTTGCTGGACTAGTAGTAATTACAGCCAAACTTCCACTCTTATTATTCGCTTTGGCATTGCCGTACACTGATAGTGTCGTGGAGCCTACCGTCGCGCTGTTATCAATCGGTGATGTATCGAACAAAAGGAATGCACGCGTGATAGAGAACACTGATCCGCCCGTATACTGATGAATACCGACAGAAGAACCGTGTCCGCAATTAACTGAGGTTGATGAATCGTTAGCAAAATCACCAGTCGAATCGTCATGCGCGTCACTCCAAGTGCGTGGGCCACTATCTGTTGTAGATATGCATCCATCTACGCTAGTCGTTTCAGAATCAGGGTCTGGGAAGAAGGTCGACACCGTCCTTCCGATCTTCCCTGGTTCAAGACGCCCCGGTCCGTGGATACCTTTCATTACGGAAAGGTTGTGTTCAATCACTTGCAGCAACGCCTCTTGTGGGTCCTCTCGCAGCATACGCTTCTTGAGGACTGTCTCGCCAGTCGTCGGATCCTTTTCCTCCCATTCCTGAATAATGTCACCGTCTTCGTCAGACACCAAAATTGGTGGGTTGAATATCTGAAAGCGTTCAATCTCCACAGTGCCGTCGGTGCCAAAACCGATCTGAGTACCATCAGGCACCCAAGCCCGAACAAAAGCCTGCACGCCACCCTCGATTGGCTCTATATCGACAAGCTCAATGGTGTAGTTGCCACGCGAAACCTGCTCACCCTTCTTTGAGCGTGCGGCATCCGCGATTGCATGACCCTTGATAGTTGCTCTTTCCTTTATATTTTTCTTTGCGAGCTGAGCACGAATGGTAGGCAGTGTTATTGGGGTACTGGACGCAAGTAACAGCATTTCAGTAGTAGTCGCGGTTTCAAACACTGATTCCGTAGTTGAGGCAACTTCAAATACTGGTTCAGTAGTTGTGCTTTGAGAGAACTCAGGTGTGCTTGTAACTTCATCAGCTGACCCTTCTTGAGCTACTTCTGATGTGGTTGTGCTCGAAGTATCTTCTAGGGTTCTGATCTCTGCAGATGTAGAAGATGCATCAGGCTCGAGTGTAGGGAGGTCCTGTATGGGAGGTTCAGCATCCGCAGATTCTTCAGTAGTCGGATCTAATTCGTCTGCCAATACAACATTAAAGAAGGTCGGGAATCGTAGAAACGCAAGGGGCAATGCGTCGGCAAAAGCAAAATTATTGTATGCACCATTCAAAAAGCCTAAGCCTCCACCACCTCCTGTTGAAGTTGCAATGGGTGTGAAGATGTTGGTGAGCCGATATAAGGCGTTAGAATCGTAGGTGAGAGTGGTGGTAGCGCCGTTTCCAAACTTTTTAAAGGTCGGTTTCTCATGTGGGCCATAGTCAAAGTCACTAATGACTGCTGAGAAACTTTCGCCACCTTCCTTTTGGGTCACACTCTCCAAAAGTCCGGCGGTGTTATATGTGTACAGCACTTCAGAAGTATCCGGGTACACAATACTTGTTGGGCTGGCTTGGCGATTGTATGAGTAAAAGGTTGCATATACACTACCACCGATCGTCCTAGTCTCGCTTAAGGGCAGGCCAAGAGCATTGTATGCAAACACTGTCGTTGCTCCGGTCGAAGTTGCTGCACACAAGCGTCCGATGCCTTCAGCACAAGTATCATACCCATACTCAGCTTCTACACCTCCAACGCCGGTAAAATCTTCGCTGAGAATTCGATTGATGTCATCATAGGCATAATTAACCATTTGCCCCTTTGGATCGGTAGTGGATGCAAGATTGCCCCTGAGATCATAGGTGTAGCTCCATATGCCAAACGTTGCATCTCCTGAGTCATGTAAATCTTGTGCAGTGAGGCGTCGCCCCAGCCCATCGTAAGTGAAGGACCGAACATTAGCATCTGAGTCAGTAACCTGCGCAAGGTCACCGACCGCAGTATATGCGTACTGCGTGGTATAATTCGAACCATTATCGTGCTCAACGACTTCCTTCAGCCCACCAAACGCATCATGGGAAAAATCTTTAAAATTTCCGAGAGCGTCGGTCACTGTCGAAACCCACTGGTCATAGACCGTTCCCGTATTGCCGACTGCTGTTGCGACATTAGCTACGCGTCGTAGCGGATCGTATGTGTAGGTTGTGTAAAGTGCATTATCTGCAGTTGGTGTTGTACTTGCCGAACCAGACGAGAAATAAGGTAACGACTCCTTTTGAAGTAGTCCGATTTTGTTATATACAAAGTCCTTGACCGAGAATTCGCTTCCCACCTCTGCCTCCTTGCGTGTTTGAATAGTGCGATCGAGACCGTCTAGGTACTTGTAGATAGTGAAATCGGTCGAACCGTCGAGGTGATGGGTCTCAACAACCTTTCGTTGCCCAAGGGCATCTGTGTATGAATACACCATCTTCGTGATAGTAGTGCCTGGACTTGCAATATCAGGCTGCTTTTCAGCCGTTACCCGGTCAATACCGTCGTATGTCGTCTCAAAAACTCGCCCGTTAGAATCAATAGTTTGCTTAGGCTTGCCTAACGAGTAATCGTAATAGTACTGTGTAGTATGACTGAGAGGGTTTGTGGTTGTGGCAACATACAAGTTAATGCTGTCATAGACATGTGTGGTGAGCTTAGCTCGTGGATCACGCTCTTGCGTAACGAGACCAAAGGAATTGTAGACCTTTGTACTACTTGCATATGAGGAACCTGAGATCCAATTCTCTATCTTCGTTGGATTTCCTTTGTTTGCAGTACCGAACGCAAGATTATCGAAGTAGTATTTAGTCTCCTGGACCTTTGTACTCGAGTTGTTGTATACGGTTTCCGAAGACAACGGCTTGGTGGATGTCGCAGTACTTGTCGCATAAGTAAAATCAGTGGTTATGGTATCTCCGGTTACATCGGTAAAGGTTCCGTTTGATGCCCCTGTAACCTCACCCCACTGCTTTTTCTGTAGAAGATGTCCGCTGGAATTGTCAAAAGTATAACTTTCGGCCTTATCCTTGTGGTCTGAATCACCATCATATGCCAGTGTTAGGGTCTGAATGAGTTTGACGAATTTATTCATGTTTGTTGTTACCACCTCATCCCATTTGTTGATCGAGAGCTCAAAAATGTTGCTAGAACCATCACGCTTCTCTATGCGATATGGGCGACCAAGCTTTGCAATGCTGTCAGAGTACTCACCATTACCCGTGTCAGTCGTATTGCCCTGATGGAAGAAGGATTTTGTTATCGATCCAAGAGGGTCAGTTTCGGTAACGGTGCTAAAACCTGCTATTTTTCTATCAAGCGGGGTGTTGAAATAAAATGCTCCACCCTCGTATGTATAGGTGGTAGTTGCAACAACCCCGAAACCGTCATTTGAGGTTACTGACGAGGTAATAGGGAGAATAAAGGGAAACTTTGGGTTTTCAAGGCTTCCGCCGGAGAATTGCTGTTGTGGGGTTGAGTACGAAATGGTGCGTGTTTCTCCAAGCGCTGTTTGGACCTTCACTAGCAAGTCAGTACGCTTTGACGCGTTAAAGTATGTGACGGTCGTCGCCGAACCAGCCACATCTTCAGCCATAATCATTTCCACACCACCATCTCCGTTCACATCTGCAAAACGTGCACCGTTGTCGATGTACCCCCACAATATGACATCGGGCACATCCCAGGCAGCGTCAAGAATGAATCCATTGCCGTTATTAATCCACGTATCCTTGTTGATACCACTGCTATTTACAGATGTGACAATATCCGGCAGCCCATCACCGTTCATATCTACTACTCGCTGGCTTGTATCCCGATAGTTAGCATCAGTAAATCCTCCGGGTGGATCAAAGCTTGGATTATGTGCCCAGGTTCCATCACCGTTATTTAGATAGGCCTCTCGCGTCGATGTTTCGCCGTAGGTATAACCTGTAAGGAAGTCTGCCAGCCCATCACCGTTCACGTCTGCAAACACAGGGCCACGATCATTTCCATCCCAGCTAATATTCCCTGGCGGTGACCAGTTGACATTCTCAATCCATGTTGATCCGTTGTTAAGATAAACTTTATACACTGAGGGACTACTGACAAAATGCCGAACGACGTCCGGCAATCCATCACCATTTAGATCCACTATACGAACTCCAAAATCACCAGTGCCATTGGTAAGGTACTCTGGAAACTGCCAAATGGTCGAGATTGCTAGAGTCCATCCTGATGTGGTCGCGTTGTTGAGGTACACCTCTTTAGTTGGCTCTTTTGCATTCACAATGTCTGCGTAACCGTCCCCGTTGACATCAACGAGTCGTGCGCCCTGATCGGCTACTCCATTGCTAAACAAGACCGGTACTGACCACGCAGCATCCAGGTTCCATCCCGATCCATCATTGATATATACCTCTCTAACATCAGGCGCACCCGTTGCGTCGTATCCAACGACAAAATCAACAAGCCCATCTCCGTTAACATCACCTAATCGAACACCTAGGTCGCTTCCGTTAGAAAAACGCGCAGGTGCATTCCATGTCTCATTATCTGTCCACGAAGTTGTTGAGGCCGAGTAGGTAAAGAGCGTAGCAGGTAGCGTTACAGTGCCAGAGTCTCCTTGGCCTGCCTCAGTCACAGAAGACAAAACTGATCGACGTCCGTTTACTCCGGCGGTGTAGGCAAGTGTGTACTTCCTTACCCAGCTGCCATTGATACGCGCCTGAATCTCAGTGACAAGGTAATTACTCACAAGGGCAAACCCTGGTGCAGTGGATGTGGCTATATCTGTTCGTGCTGATCTGGTGAAAGCAATATCAAATGGACCATCAGTCGTGTTATTGCCGGTATAGACCACGCGATCAGGGTATAAAATATTGCCATTTCTGTAGTACTCGTACTTTATATAGTTCCCATTAGTATCTCGAACCTCATCAAGCATCCATCGAAATACATGAGTATTGTTGCCTGGATCGTACATCCGGGACGAAGTGGTGGTACCAAACTTATACACCAACCCGTCTGGGCCCGTAACCTCCCACGAACCATCTGCATTTAACGAGTATGCTCTAAAGCTGCCACTGTCTGTCTTTGATCGATATGAGATCGGAGTGCTTGTCGATTGACTTGACGATGCTATCTCTCCGTCGAGCGTAGAGTAAAACGCATAGTCTGAGTAGAGATTATTTACTCCACTACGGTTAATCCGCTCAATGTAGGGAATGTCAACTGACCAGCCGTATCCGAATGGGCTTATGTTTGACTCATTTTGGCTGTTGTACTGCAGCGCAAGCTTCGGCGTCATTTGAAGTCGTCCTGGGGGCACTACAAGTGGAATGCTGAAACTAAATGAGCCCTGAACGGGCTCGACTGAGGAAACATACTCGGCAGCTGCAACACTGTAGCGTCCATCCGGACGAAATTGGTCAGTACCAAACGCAAATACAGACATCGGTGATGTGGCGAGCAAAACAGAAAACGCCAGTCCTAGGACTGGCGTTTTGCAAAGGATAAAAAAGCTACTCGGGCGCGGGTCTAAGTCTCTCTTCTTTGACCCAAACATGCCTCCATGTTTGCAAGCTAAAACATTGTTGTCAACTCTTTCTGTGGATCAAAATTTTGACACATCTTATGCGAAATTCAATTTTTTGAATCCCCGCGCAAAAAAGAATGGGCCTCCGAATGAGACCAATTCTCCGTAGCTGTGACCCTACCGGGAATCGAACCCGGATTTACGCCTTGAAAGAGCGCTGTCCTAACCATTAGACGATAGGGCCGTGCAAAAGCACGGTAGAGAGACTATACCACTTCAATGGTAAACCTTAAAGGAGCATGTGATTGATCATTCCGAGATAAACCCGCCTGCCTGATGCGCCCAAAGACGAGCGTACATCCCACTTTCCCTTGCCACTAACTCGGCATGTGTCCCGTCTTCGACGATTTTGCCGCCATCCAACACAATAATGCGATCCATTTCCTTAATGGTAGAGAGGCGGTGTGCAATAGCGATTACCGTCTTTCCTCGCATCAGCTCATGAAGCGCCCGCTGGATCGCCGCCTCGGACTCCGAATCAAGCGCCGAAGTCGCCTCATCAAGGATGAGGATTGGCGCAGCCTTCAAAATGGCGCGTGCAATGGCAACCCGCTGGCGTTGCCCACCGGAGAGTTTGACCCCGCGCTCCCCCACCAATGTATGGTAGCCGTCAGGCAGCGCGCTAATAAAATCGTGTGCCTCTGCCTTCGTGGCAGCCTCCATCACCTCTGCGTCTGTCGCCTCAAGTTTTCCATAGCGGATATTTTCCATAATGGTTCGGTGGAAGAGGAGCGGCTCTTGCGGCACAATGGCGATTGCCCCGTGCAGCGAATCTTGCGTCACTTCTGCAATATTCTGCCCATCGATACTAATGTTCCCTCCCTGTACATCAGTATTTCGCAGAAGAAGGGCAATGAGTGTTGTTTTTCCTGCACCAGACGGGCCTACAAGACCAGTCCGACTACCCGGCTGAATCAAAAGATGAAAGTCCTTAAAGAGTTCCCCGTCGCTGTACCCAAAAGCAACACCCTCGAATCGAATTTCGCCTGTGTGCACTTGGAGCGGAATTGCACCCGCAACATCAGTGATGTCATGCGGTATAAGAATGTCCTTGAGTCCGTTCTGAATTTCACCGTAACTCTCCGCAAAATTATTCATTTGATTTCCGATCCACGAAAGCGCCCACAGCAGGTTTGACATAACCATAATGAGAGAAATAAGGGTCCCAGCCGACAACGCTCCTTGTCCCCAGAGGTGCAATGACACCATGAGTACGGCAATTGAAAAAATAAAAAGGGCTGCCGAGTTTCCAAGCACCATAAGATTTGTAAAAAAGTCACTCCGTATGTCAGCAACATAGCTTTCGCCTGCAAGTGCCTCGGTCCGTGCAAATTCTGTTTTTTGTCGTGCAAAATGAAGCACCGCCGCAATGTTTGTGATACTGTCTACGGTCGCACCGCGCAATTTCGTGCGGATATTCTCTGCCTGCTCTGAAAGTCTTGCCTTTACTCGTGCGAGGTATACATTTGCAGGAATAACAATTGCCGCTGCAGCAACCACCACGGACGCCACTTGCCAGTTTACAAAATATGCATATACAATGCTTCCGGTCAGCGACAAGGCCAGCGGCCAATAGTTCCAAACAAACTGATCAAGGATGCCAGCAGCCCCTCTCGTTGCAGAATTTATTTTGTTTGCAACAGCACCAGCAAACCGATTCGAAAAGTATTCCATCCCGTGACCGGTAAGATACTCAAAAAGAGCTAGGTAGCTTCTTTTACGAAGGTTTGATTCCACATACATCATGGCAAATCCAGAGACTCGCCATGATAAGGCCTGGAGAAAAACGATGGTGGGATACAGTGCGACCAAAAGCCAAAGTGAGAGTGTGGGCCCACTTCCGACTTTTGAAAGTACATCTATCAGGTATCCAAGATATATTGATAGAGCCAAATCGAACAACTGCGCAGATCCAGAAAATAGCAGTGCGACTGATACCTTCCATGCATCAGGCCGAAGCATCGACGCGATGTATCGGAGCGGCGTGGATGGAAGTTGCAGTGTACTCATACATGGCTCCGAACTAGAGAACCATCGTACCTCACAGAAAGGCTGAGTACCAAGCATGGTATGCTTTTGAAATCGTATGGCAATACTTACCAGCCTGGTGCTGCTTGCAGTCGGACTTGCGGTCCTAATTTACGGAGCAGATTTTTTGGTAAAGGGTGCTTCTGCCCTTGCCGGCCGGATGGGGATACCCCCATTGGTTATTGGACTCACCATTGTTGCCTTTGGTACCTCGGCCCCCGAGCTCGCCGTCAATGTCTACTCAGCTCTGAGCGGCGCAACCGATATCGCAATCGGCAATATTCTTGGCTCAAACATTGCCAATATCCTCCTCATCCTCGGCGTAACTGCTCTTATCACTCCGCTCATTGTCGCCCGCTCTACGGTATGGAAAGAGATACCCTTTGCACTGCTTGCAGTGGCACTTGTCTGGGTATTTGGCAACGATATCCTTCTTGACGGCGTCGCAGTAAATGCAATCACCGCAACGGACTCGCTTGCGCTGCTCGGCATCTTTGGAATATTTATGTACTACATTGTGGCGCTTGCCCGCACCGGCGAGCAAAAAGTGGACACCACTATGCCCGCACTGTCATACACACTCTCTGGGCTCTATGTGGTGGGCGGCCTTGCGGCGCTCGTGATCGGCGGCCGCGTCCTTGTCGACCAGGCCGTGTACCTGGCGCAGCTGGTGGGCTTGTCTGAGGCAGTCATCGGACTCACCGTAGTTGCCATCGGCACTTCGCTGCCCGAACTTGTAACCTCAATCATCGCCGCAATCAAAAAACAGAGCGACATTGCGGTTGGCAACATCGTCGGCTCAAACATTTTTAATGTATTTTGGATTCTTGGAATCTCGGGGACTATTGCGCCGCTTCCGATGTCAGCTGCATTCTCATTCGATGCTCTGGTTGCAATCGGTGCAACCGTCCTCCTCTTCCTGATTATGTTTCTTGGTACACGGAACTTTATTGACCGCTGGCAAGGCGCACTCTTTATTGCACTCTATGCAGGGTATGTTGGCTACCTAGCCCTCCTAACCTAACTGTCTTTAAATATGTGCTCCAACATGACAAAAGCCCCTCTCGGGGCTTTTGTTACTTTCGCTTTGGGATCTTGATTTGAGACTCAATTGGCTTACCCTCCTTCGGAAGGATAACTACTTGTACTTTTCTACGCTTGTTGTTCCAATCTTTTTGGGGAACCCACGAATCACGAATACGTCGCAGGCCTGAGTTCTCTATAGATCGATTTCCAAAGCGAGGCACTCCTCCTCCTGATTCCATACATCTATGCTAAATCTAATAAGACCATAACTGTATCACACAGAAACAGATCTGTCAAATACCTCTAGCGTGCATCCTGGGGCAGCCGCACCCGGTGTCCACGGGTAAGGTCCCACTTTTCAAGTGGCGACCGACCATTGTAGTCCTTCTTAATATCGATGCACATCATTTTGACTAGCGATCGTGACGGACCGCGCCTCGCTATTCAGGGTCTTCTTTCTAAATCATCTTTCGGCGTGGTGTTGAAACTTTCTTTCATACTCATACTCAATAGTAATTGTCTTATTGTTTACTCTTTCGAGCGAATTGTCAACAATGTTTTTGCACCCACCTCTTGTCTTCGGGCACGCAAGACTGCTGCACGGTCCTTCCGAAATGCTTCATCTACCAGCAGCGCTGCATTCTCGTCACTACCCATAGTCCCCAGCAGCCGGAACGCCCCCTTCCCAAAAGAATGCTCAATATACCGAGCGAGCTCAAGCATCCTACCCGTCACATATGCGTATTCAAAAAGATTAAGCACGCGCCCACGCGCAATATATCGCTTCTTCCCAAACCGAGTTGGATTATCCTCAATAATTGCATCAAAAACACGGTTGACTACTCCGCACTGAGATCTGTATGGAAGCAATTTTGCAACAACACCGCCATTCACCTTCGACACCCAAAAAAAGTCCTCGATGGGAATACCTAGTTCCTGAGAAAGCTCCTTCCGGAGACGGATGGTAGGGCCGGAATACTGCTCAGTATGTGCCATCCTAAGTTCAGGAATCTTTTGGATCAACATTTTGAAATGCCGCTGCTGCAACATGGTCGTAATCGCTTCGTCCAGGCCAATAAATGATGCTGCCTCCCCTTTTTGCTTAATACCCTCCTTCGTTCTGAATGTCCGAAACCCTTTTCGATGGTACTGAAAATCTCCTTCATACACAGTAGGAGCAATAGAGTGGTACGACTTGAGATGCAACATCTCGTGTGCAAGAGTGAATGCCTGCCCATACACGCCCCACTCCTTATCTCCGTTTATTAGTATGGTATGCGATACGGCATCTGAAATCCCCGCCTCTGCCGTTTCGTCCTCGTCTCCATACTTCTGCATGCGCTCTCTAATATATGACCCAGGGACAATATGTACTCGACTTATGGGGAGATGTACTGCCCGAACCCCGCGCGCAGTAAGCATGCGGTTAGTAAGATTATCGAGGACCTCGAATGATTTTTTAAAAACTGGCGGCTTCGACTGTTCAATTTTAAATATATTCCGCACCGAAGGATCTACGGACCTTTTTTGTATGTTCGTAACCTCAAAAAGGAAATTTAATATGCGACGGCGCAGTTCCGGAGAAAAACGACCAACAAACCGCGGTTCGCGGAATGTTCGGTACGATTCTGGGCGCGAGCTCACTATGTGCATTAAAGCACAGAAACATAATAAAGTAAAATTTGGTGGGCGGTACAGGACTCGAACCTGTGACCCTTTCTACGTCAAAGAAATGCTCTACCAACTGAGCTAACCGCCCGTCCGGCTACTATACCCGCAAAAAACGCTTATTTCAACCAGTTGTCGCGATAAAAGCGGAGTTCTTCGATGCTCCGCAGAATGTCATCAAGTGCGCGATGTTTCTTATCTCCCCGCTGGCTCGCCCACTCGGCCGCAACTGCAGGCTTCCAGAACTTCGCAAGTTCCTTCAGAGTTGAAACATCGATATTCCGATGATGAAGGTATGCGTAAAGGTTCGGCATATGTGTGTAAAGAAACATGCGGTCCATATGCATGGAGGCGCCACAGAGCGGCGCTGTTTTTGGGGAAACATACGGAGAGAGAAAATCGAGGATGCGCTGCTCTGCCTCGCTGGTTGATATGGTGCTCTCAGCTGCAGCATCGATAATCCCGCTCGCCTCGTGGATTGCTCGCGTTTCTGCATCAATCTCATCAAACCGCTTGCGATCTGTCTTAATGATAATATTCGGCCCCTCTGCGACAAGATTCAGCTCGCGATCGGTGATCGCTGCGGCGATTTCAGTAATCGTGTCCTTCCGCACATCGGCAAGCGAGGTCATCTCAAGGTCGATCCAGACTAATAAATCGTCTCGCTGCGCCATACGATTTTTGCTACACTCACCATACCATGCGGGTACTAGTGATAGAAACCAGCTGCGACGAGACGGCTGTCTCGGTACTCGAGTGTTCTGGCGACACCCTGAATGCCGAATTCCGCGTCCTCGGCAACGCGCTCTACTCGCAGGCACACCTCCACGCCGAATATGGCGGCGTCTTCCCAACCCTTGCAAAGCGCGAGCATATCAAAAACCTCCCCGCCCTCCTTGCAACTGCGTTTCGTGAAGCCGCTTCCGCGACTGCTAGCATATATGATAGCCGTAAGCAAAATCCGCTGGGAATCGATCTTGTTGCAGTAACCAGCGGGCCAGGGCTCGAACCTGCACTCTGGACCGGCATTGAGTTTGCAAAGGCTGAAGCTGCAAGGCTCGGAGTGCCGCTGGTAGGAGCAGACCACATGGAGGGGCACATTATCTCTGCATTAGTTACAAAGAGCGGTGACACAACCTACAAACTCACTCTACCCGACTTCCCCATTCTTGCGCTGCTTATTTCAGGAGGCCACACCGAGCTGATACTCATGCGCGAGTGGTTTAGTTACGAGCTGATAGGAAGAACCAAGGATGATGCGGTCGGCGAGGCGTTTGACAAAGTGGCCCGGCTCCTTGACTTCCCATACCCAGGTGGACCAAAAGTCGCCGAGGCCGCCGCGCGCGCTCGAGCGCGCGGCACAGCGCACGGTATCGTCTTTCCGCGCCCGCTTATACATGAGCAGAGCTGCGACTTTTCGTTCTCAGGGCTGAAGACGGCAGTACGGTACAAGCTGCGGGACATGCATGATTTGTCAGATGAAACAAAGGAACATGTTGCAGAGGCCTTCGAGGATGCGGCACGCGACGCATTGATTGCAAAAACTCGCCGCGCACTGCATGAGACCAACGCACTCACACTTGCAGTGGGCGGCGGCGTCTCAGCGAACACTGAAGTGCGCCGGGCGCTGCAGGATCTTGGCACAAAAGAATTCCCTGATGTCCACATTGCGTTTCCGCACCCGTCGCTCACCGGCGACAATGCGCTCATGATCGGCATGGCTGCATACCTCAGGCACACTACGGAAAAGGACGGACACCCGCTGGAGGCAAATGGATCGCGATCGCTGGCATAGG
>JAYOEC010000010.1:0-16757 GCA_038106525.1 Minisyncoccota bacterium
TTGTTGCGGGAGCACGAATCGAACGTGCGTCTGGAGGTTATGAGCCTCCCGAGGTACCTCTCCTCTATCCCGCTACCCTGCAGTATACCCTCTTCTTAGATGAAATCAAACTCCTCAAAAACCTGTTCGTAGAGCTTCAGCACACGGAACGCCTCGCGCTGCGTCAATATAAAATCAGAAGATCTTGATGCAACAAAGTTTTTTACGCGATGTGCCTCCCACGCAGCAGGCAATGTCACAAACGCGTCCTCAGGAACCGTTCGGAGCTGGTCCGAAGTCGTCTCGCCCGAGTACCCAATCTTTTGGAGGAGCTCACCAAGCATGCCGTCTGCCGCAACCACCGAAGCTCGCCAACGACGAGGATCCGTTGCCATTGCCTCATTCAGCACATCCTGCCACCTACTCCACCCATAACTCTTACCCGAGCTCCGTGTAAGGTGCGGAACGGTACGCGTCCGCTCGCGAATCTCTGCAAGTGCAAGCATGCCGATTGATGCAGCAATGATAAGAATCAACACTCCCGAAAGCGCATACGACACAAACGAAAACGCAGCCCACGCTGTGCCCAAGACAACAGCTCCGATTAGAAATGCAGCCTGAATTGGTTCTGGGAGCGAACTGAAGAGGGCGGACCAGAAGCCGATACCTGCCGCACCTGCGGTGCCAACATCTGCTGCGGTATGCCCGAACGGCCACAACCAGGACCAGAAGCCGCCACTGGTCCCAGCCGCATCGGGAACCACTACAAGGTCAGATCCCTGAAGTGTCGTGTCTGTACACTCGGTACCAAAAAAAGAAGCAATGATGCAGTAGAAGTACTGAAGGTTGAGAAACGGAATGTAGCTTGTGCTAGGCATGCGGTTGTTCTTGAATAGCGGCTCGCGCGAGCGTAAAGAGGTGTTCCTCGGTGCAGATCGGGCTCATGAACTGCATGCCAACCGGCAGCTGCTTCCCCTCCCGATCTACAGTGCCCATGGGGACAGAAATCGATGGTAGGCCAGCAAGGTTTGCTGGCGCGGAAAATACATCCTCAAGGTACATCGAAAGCGGATCAGCTTTCTCACCGATCTTAAATGCAGGACCAGGCGAAGTTGGAGTTACAATCGAACCGACAGTCTCAAATGCATGAGCAAGATCGGCGGCGATCATTGATCGGAGTGCCTGCGCCCGCACATAGTACGCGTCGTAGTAGCCACTCGAAAGTACAAAGGTTCCAAGAATGATGCGACGACGCGTCTCAGCGCTGAATCCCTCGCTCCGCGAACGCATGTATTCGTCCATGAGCGACTCCGCATCGACATGATGGCCGTAGCGCATTCCGTCAAGACGAGCGAGGTTGGTCGAAACTTCAGCAGGCATGATGATGTAATAGGCAGGCAGCGCAAGCGGTGCAGTCTTGAGTTCAATGTCTACAATCTCATACCCGCCTGCAGCGAGTTCATTGAGCTTTTTTTCGAACACCGTGCGAGTCTCTGGCTGCGCATCCGCAACAAACGCGCGCGGTACACCGATCCGTTGATGATGGGTTGGGGCAGGACTTTCGCAGCGCGGCAACGAGGTTCCGTCGAGCGGATCCTGTCCGCGGATGGTGGAAAAAACTGTTTCGGCATCCCCGACCGTCCGAGAAAATGAACCAATCACATCGAGTGACGAACCCATGGCTATCAAGCCAGAACGAGAAACTGAACCGTAGGTTGGCTTCAGCCCTACAAGACCGCACAGTGAGGACGGCTGACGGATCGAACCGCAAGTTTCTGAGCCGAGAGCGATTGGTGCAAGATGTGCGGCTACCGCTGCAGCCGATCCGCCTGAGGAACCCCCGGGTACGCGCTCGAGATCATGCGGATTCCTCGTAGGTTCAAAAGCAGAGTGTTCAGTCGACGAGCCCATGGCAAATTCGTCCATATTTGTCCTTCCGATAAAAATCGCGTGCGCATCCTTCAGTCTCCGTATGACAGTCGCATCATACGGCGCGATATGCTGCTCAAGCATTTTTGAAGCTGCTGAACAGCGTTTACTCTCAATCAAAATATTGTCTTTAACCGCAATTGGCACACCGGTGAGCGGATGTGCCGCACTACCCTCTGTCTCAAGGACTTTCTGCGCCTCCTCGGCAGCAGCCTCACTGTCGTCAAAGACCTCAAGGTACGCGTTTAGCTTTGGATTCTCTGATTCAATGCGCTTGAGATGCGCCGCGACTACCTCGCCGGGGGTGAACTCCTTTTTTCTATATCCAGCAGCAAGTGCTGCAGCACTGAGAGCGGTGAGATTGTCGCTCATACTATCCAAGTATCTTTTTAACCTTCAAAAAGCTCCCCTCGCGGCGCGGGGCCTGTGCGAGCAGCGCTTCCGAAAATGTGCCGCCCGGGTGCGGCTCGCTATCTTCGCGCATCACATTGGTGAGCTGGAGGTGCGGCGAGGTCTGGACTCCTTCAGGTACCGGAATCTTCTGTATCGCATCGATGTACTGCACAATTGAATCAACCTCGCTACGAAGCGTTTCGACCTCTGCGTCAGAAAGCGCAAGTCGGCTGAGTTTTGCAAGCCGCCGTACATCATCTGCTGACACTGACATACTGCGACTATATCACAGCAATGCCAGGAATTCCTTTTCGTTCAAAATGCGGACCCCGAGTTTCCGCGCCGCATCAGCCTTTGAACCAGGCTTCTCGCCCGCCACGACAAACGAGGTCTTTTTTGAAACTGACCCTGGCGTCGAGCCGCCACGGGCGCGCACCGCTCCTTCAGCCTCCTCGCGGCTCATTGACCGGAGGGTGCCGGTAATGACTACCGACACGCCGCTCAAACTCCCCGTAGTAGGTTGCTCGACAGGCAGCACCGTCACCTCTCTCAAAAGGTCGGCAATCTCCTTTTGGTGTTCATGCGTCGAAAACCAAGACGCGACCGAGTGCGCAACCACCTCACCCACACCATCGATCTCTAAAAGCTGCGCTTCGGTCGCAGATTGAACCGCAGCAAAGGTCCTAAAGTGCGATGCAATGTACCGCGCGGTCTCCTCACCAACATGATCAATCGAAAGTGCGATTAAAAACCGGTCAAGCGGAATCCGTTTCCGCGCTTGAATACCGGTCACCAAATTCTTTGCAGCGAGCGTTGCAAAACCGGGGAGGCCCTCGATATCTCCTTCTGTAAGAGTAAACAGATCCGCGTAGGTGGCAAGCAGTCCTGTGTCCATGAGAAGATCAATGGTTTTCGGACCGCAGCCCTCAATATCGAATGCGCCGCGAGAGACGAAGTGATAGAGTTTCCGGCGCAACATGGTTCCTGATTTTTTATCTGTGCAACGCCATGCTGCGAGGCCTGGTACCCGCTCTATTGAACCGTCCCCGCCGCAGCCCTCGACGCGCTTTGGCCACACAAATGGTCGCGTGCCTTTTGTCCTCAGTTCAGGCACCGTCTGCACGATTTCAGGTATCACATCGCCTGCGCGCTGGACTACCACCGTGTCTCCCTCGCGAACATCGAGGCGTTGAATCTGGTCCTCGTTGTGGAGCGTTGCGCGCGACACCACCACGCCACCAACCGAAACCGGGGCGAGGTGCGCAACCGGTGTCACGACGCCAGTGCGTCCAACCTGGAAATGAATCCTCTCAAGAATGGTCGTAACGCGCTCCGCCGCAAATTTAAGGGCGACTCCGAACCGCGGCGCTTTTCCGGTGTACCCAAGCGCCTCCTGAAATCGACGCTCATTCACCTTCACCACCACGCCGTCGATCAGGTAGTCCTGCGAGCGGTTCTTCCCTTCCCACTTCTTCCAGTACGCGATAACCGCCTCAATATTTTCCGCGCGCTCCGCCTCTTTATTTACCTTAAAGCCGAGCTCGCGCAAGTACAGAAGCTCTTCAAATTGAGTCTCAGGTAACGGCTCGGATGCCCGTGCAACATCGTACATAAATGTATCCAGCTTCCGGAACATTGCAACCTTCGGGTCGAGCTGGCGGATTGAGCCTGCCGCCGCATTTCGCGGATTGGCAAATGGTTGCTCGCCTGACTCCGCTCGCACGCGGTTAATGCGTTCGAGTTCTTTCTTCCCAAGCCACACCTCGCCCTCAACAATGACATCGACGGGGCGCGTCAGCGTGAGCGGCACCGATTCTATGGTACGGACATTATGGGTTACATCCTCACCCACTTCCCCATCGCCGCGTGTCGCCGCAGTGACTAGCTGGCCCCGCTCAAAGGTAAGCGCGACCTTCAACCCATCAATCTTTAATTCGCAAGTATATGTCGCTTGCGGTGCAACTTTGCGCACTCGTTCATCAAACGCGCGAATATCGTCTTCGGTAAATGCATCGTTAAACGACCACTGCGCCACCTGATGTTGCACTTTTTTGAACTTCGACAGCGGTTTTCCTGCAACGCGTTGCGTCGGCGAATCCGCTGATACCAGTTCGGGGTACTGTTCCTCGAGCTTAACCAGTTCGTTCTTGAGAGAATCGAGCGCTTCAATCGGGATTCCCTCCTGATCGAGAACATGGTACTCGTAGCGATACTTGTTGATCGCCTCGCGCAGCTTCTGCACCCGTTCGTGCACATCCTTCGGAACCGCCATGCGGCTCATTGTACCAATGCGGAACTAGTAGGTCACGCGGATGGATCGTTCGAGACGCAGCGGGTTGTCTGAAATACAAGTATTGTATCCTGACGACTCGATCACCGTCTCAAACGGCTCTTCTCTCGTTACCCGTACCGCAGTACAGGGAGCAGCGGCTGACGGGTTCTGAGAGAATGAAAAAATAGTGGTATGAATTGATCCTACAAGCTCACGGGTGAGTGTTGAGGTTGCAATGCCGCATGAGATTTCAGTGAGCGCCGATGAGGTTGAAAATGCATCGTACTGCAAGTCCCAGAACAGTGCACACTCTACTCCGGAATCAGCTGCATAAAAGGCAAACTGCGACTCCCTTCCTGATGAAGAAAGGACCAGCTCCTTTACTGCGATATTAAATATTGCGTACCCGAGCGAGAGCATAATACTTGCGACAAGCACCGCCATCAGCAAAGTAAATCCTCGTTCTGTCGCGCGAATGTGGTTCATAGCCAGTCAAAGAGGCGTTCCTGAATAGTAAAAGTGCGCGGGATACCACTTGAGATCCACGACACCGTTACCGACACGATGCGTTGATCGGGTTCGCCCGGAACACTCCGCAGCTCCACCGAGCGCGTGAATCGCGAAAACTCTCCATCACTATGATTAAAAAGTCCTCCTGCTTCAGAGATACGGAGCGGCTCACACTCACCATTGATACAGGGGGTGTGAGTGAAGTTCGGAAAATCAACCATACAAGGAGTGTCTTCGCACATGGTTATTCCGCTCAACCAACTTTGAGACGCGAGGTAATTCTGATCGCGATACGCGCGGACATACTCGACCCCCTCTTGCCCAAGATAAAATGCAGTCACCTGGTCGCGTGCATAAAAGGCGCTGCGGAGCGATTGTGAAGCGATCGCGAGTGGCCCGATGAGCGCCATCAACAACACCGAAATGGCAACCAGGGTTTCAATAAGTGTAAAAGCGCGGTTCATATATCAATAAGTCGTTGTACTACTGAGGATTGGATGCGGAATTCAGTTTCAGAGCCACTGACCGCTGCAGTCCCGCGGATACTAATGACCACGCGCGGCTGCACCGAATCCCCAGACGCAAAAGTGTCAGTGCCGGTCACCAGAAATTGAAAATCGGAAATGTTAACCTCTGGTGCAGTGAGTGCCACCCAGCTCCCCGCAACGCCCGCCTCAAGCGAACGCTCGAGCTGGGTACCGTTCAGTCGATACACCACCTGATCCGTATCGACTGCAGCATCCCCATCGGCAGACTCAAATGCGAGGAGAAGTCCGCCGCCGCCCGGACAATCTGCAGCACCAGCAAGCACCGCTGGACTTGGCACTGCCGCGCTAGTTTCACAATGGTAGGTGGTACCAACGCGGATCGCGCGTGACATGCCCTCAACCGCCGCATTCAAATTGTTCATCACCGCATTCACCGCCTGCGCGCGCTTATTAATCTCAACCAGCGACAGCAGCGCACCAACGCCAATCATCATAACGATGGCAAAGATCGACACTGCAACCATAATTTCGATGAGAGTAAATCCGCGCATACTCTCTATTATGGCGCGCCTACCGAGATCTGCCCAGTAGATGCAACAGATATGGTACGGGTCTCTCCGCTTTGCGAACGGACCACAATCCGCGCTGTCGAGAGCACCGCCGAACTGTCGCTCACGATGTTGGCGTCGGGATTCGGCCGAAGAAAGGTAATATCGAGATACTGAATCGGATTTGCTCCGTCGGAGCATAGCTCAACACCATCGGCGCTAACGCCACAGTAACGAACCAACGAGTATCCTCTCCCGAGCGAGTAGGTCTGAATAATAGTGTCCTGATCCTGATCGTACCGCTGATTCGCGTTTACATCGGTGAAAAAAGCATAGCTTCCTTGGTCGGAAAATCGAACACCGTACCCGATCTGAAATTGGCTTGAATACTGGCGAGTGGAGACGCCGTACACTTGCGCCTGTCTAATAGAGAGCGCGATATCGTATGCTAAATTCCCGAGCAGCACCGAACTATTGAATCGTGAGTGATTAGCCAAAATGACCGTCGATATAACAAAAAATATTGAGATAACGACCAGCAATTCTACCAGTGAAAAGGCGCGAGCCATACCAAGTAGAGATCGCCGCCCACATTCATCATCACGAACGCAATCAATGCACCGAGGAATAAAAACGGAGCGAACGGAAGCTCTGCTCGCAGTGTACCGCGCACCCCACCGAGCCGCAATTGAAATACGGGGGATATCACCCCATACACGAGTGCGGCGATTCCTACTGCGGCTCCAAGCCAGACACCGAACACGGATGCGAGGATTCCGTATGAAACACCAAGCAGTATACCAATTGCTCCTGCGACAAATGCGTCGCCCGCTCCCATCCCCCGTCCGTGAGTCACAATCGAGATGAGGCCGAAAAAACTGAGAGGTATCAGTCCGGCAAAGAATGCAAAAAAGAACGGTTGCCATGAATGTGTTTCAACAGCAGTAACTGCGGTCGCGACCATCGCTGCCGCAAAGAGCAGTACCAAAAACCGATGCGGTATCAGTGTATGTCTGATGTCATACACGGTAATCAGCACCGAGATTGAGACAAACAGAAGGTGCGCAACAAATGTAACCGCGCCGACAATAGAATTAAATGGGATAAGCGCTGCCACCAACACAAACAACAACGCCGTTGCCCCTTCAACAAGCGGGTACTGGGTCGAAATCGCACTCTTGCAGTGGGAGCAACGGCCGCGGAGCATGAGATATGACGCAAGAGGCACCAGCTCATGCGCGCGGAGCGTCGCGTTGCAGTGCATGCAGGCAGAACGAGGGCGTGGCGGCTCTGAGAAACCAAAGCGAAGTGAGACCACATTGAGGTAGCTCCCGACGATTGAACCAAAAACAAAAAAGAAGATCAGGAGTACGATATCCACCAGATCAGCATACAATAAAAAAATCCCCCGAACGGGGGATTTTTTACATCAGACTCGCACCTTAGGGGCCGACATCGTAGCAGTATCGGCTGGTGGTCGATGACCCGGCGCAGTCTGCCGTATCAGCGCCAGTGATGTTCGTCGAGTTCGAGTCCTGGTCGGACTGGAGCGCGGCGTTCGCCGAATCCTCGAGGTTTGCTGCGAGGTGGTAGCTGGTGCCGCTGGTCAGCTGATCGTAGATGTACGGGTTCGAGGTCGGATTAATCGGATCGCCCGGGATGGTTGCGATATAGGTCGGGGCGAGAGATGCGGTCGTGGTCGGATATTCGCTGTTTGCGTCGAAATACAGCTGGAGCGCAAGCTGAAGCTGCTTAACATCGGCAATACGGCGAGCGTCACGGCTCTTTTGCCTTGCTGTGTTGAGCGAAGCAAGCACGATCGATGAGAGAATGCCGATGATCGCAATAACGACCAAGAGCTCGATGAGAGTGAAGCCGCGAGCGGCACCCGCACGATTAGACGAACTGAATACTTTGAACATGGATAGATCTATATAAGGAATAAGGATTGCTAAAGACCTCTTCGGTCCCCCCTATTGTACCCACTAGATTGCGGACGAGACATTGTAGATGGGGATAAGCACCGAGGCGAGCAATATGCCAACGCCCAGCCCGAGTGCCACAATCATAAACGGTTCAATAAGATCAACCAGGGTGTCAACTGCAGTAGAGACCTCGCGATTATAAAATTTTGCCAATGTTTTTAAAATGCTCCCCAGTTCCCCAGTCTCCTCGCCAACCTTAACCATGGCAGTCATGATCCCGGGAACCTCAGCATGATTGCCGAAAGATGCGGAAATTGATCCACCGCCCTTCACTGATGCAGAGACCTCGGTCAGAATGTCCTGGTAGACACGCGAACCGACCACCGAACCGGTAATCTCCGTCGCCTGTACCACCGATATCCCAGACGCAAGCATGGTCGATAGGTTATCCGCGATTCGGGCAAGGTACAGCTTTTTGTACAGGTCACCGACATACGGCACGGTAAGTTGAAATCGGTCAAACGCGGCGCGTCCAGCATCAGTTTGTACAAATCGGTACAAGAAAAATCCGCCGACCACCGCAAGGATAAGGAGGAAAATGCCGTAGTCTACAAAAAACGCGCTGATTGCGATCACTACCTTGGTATAAATGGGGATCTCCTGGCCAGAATCGATGAGCACCTGAGAGATGCGCGGGATCACAATAGTCATCATGAGGATCATCACCACCACAAAAGTGCTGATAACGAACGCTGGGTAGATGAGTGCGTTCCGCGCCTTCGAAACCACCTCGTATGAACGATCCAGATAATCCGCGAGGTAGAGGAATGTTTCGTCAAGCTTCCCTGCCTCCTCGCCGGCGCGTACCATGTTGGTATAGAAGGAAGTAAAAACTTTTGGATGCTTTTCAAGCGATTTTGAAATACTGAGCCCAGCTTGAATGTCATCGGCGACTTCTGTAAGCACGCGCGCGAGGAGCGGGCGCTCTGACTCGCTCGCAAGCAGCCGGAACACCCGAAGCGCCGAGACCTGCGCCTCAAACAGAGTCGCAATCTGCCTTGAGAGCAGAACCACCTCGCGATTCGAAACCGATTCAAATAGGACGATATTCGTCGTGAGGGAAAACTTTTTTTCCTCAGACACTTCGGTTACCGAAGAGACCGCCAATCCACGGCGCTGCAGCGATGCAATCGCCACATCACGCGAAATTGCCTCAATCGAGCCTTGCTGCTTCGCTCCGTTTTGGTCTAGCGCTTCGTATGAGAACAACATAAGGCTATATTAGACGCATAAAGGTCTTCGGATTCAGGGATCGGGCAATCGCATTTTCCGGCGTCACCTCGCCACGACGAACTAGGTCTGCAAGCGAGCGATTCATGTCGATCATCCCAGACTCGGACCCAGTCTCAATCACTGTATTTATCTCATGCGTGCGCCGCTCGCGAATAAGATTTGCTACTGCTTCAGTATTAATGAGAAGTTCAAATGCTGGCACCAACCCGCCAGAAATGCGTGGCACCAACCGTTGCGAGAATATGCCTGCAAGCGACGCGCTCAACTGGACACGGATCTGGTCCTGCTGCCCAGAAGGGAAAGAATCAATGATTCGGTCAATGGTTTGGGCGGCGTTGTTTGTGTGGAGCGTCGAGAGCACAAGGTGGCCGGTCTCTGCGGCAGTTACCGCTGCGGACATCGTCTCGGGACCGCGCATCTCGCCAACCATGATGACATCAACATCCTCGCGAAATGCAGAGCGCAGTGCGTCATGGAAAGTGCGCGTATCAATGCCAACCTCGCGCTGATTAATGATCGAGTTTTTCCCTTCAAAAGTATATTCGATCGGATCTTCGATGGTAAGAATGTGCTCGGTGCGGTCCTGGTTGATCTTTTCAATCATTGAAGCAAGCGTCGTTGACTTACCCTGCCCCACCGGCCCGACCACCAAAAAAAATCCTTGTTGCAGCTGCGTAAATGTTTCAAGGATCGGTGGCAAGTTCAGCTCTGTAAGCGTCTTGATGGTCTTTGGGATGAGCCGAAGCGCGATCGACACGCCACCTTGCTGGATAAATGCATTGCCGCGGAATCTGAGCGAATCCTTATATGCATAGGAAAAATCCAACTCTTGCGCTTCTAAGAATCGCTGCAGCTTCACATCCCCTACCAGCTCCTTGAGCAGCAACTTTGTATCTTCTGGCGTATAGGGAGAACGCTTTAGGAGCGGGACCAACCCACCTGAAACCCGGATTGATGGCCGTGCATGAGTTGAAATGTGCAAATCAGAACCGCCTTCGGCAAGAACGGTCTCGATTAACTCTTGTAGTTCTTTTTGATGATTGATCGCCATAGTTACTTTTTGCTGCGCCCTATCTCAAGCGCTCGCTGACACACTTCGGACGGAATCGCGCTTGCTTTCACAATGTACCCTGCAGCGCCAAGCGAGAGCGCGCGATCGATATCCTCTTGCTGTCCCTGGTTCGTCAGCATGATAATCCGTGCCCTTGGGGCAAGATTTTCCTTCTTGACCGTCTCCAAGAAATCAAATCCGCTGATACCAGGCATGATGACATCAAGAAGAATAATGGTTGGCTGTGCGCCTTTACGAAGCTTTTCAAGCGCGGCTGCCGGATCGTGGTTTGCCTCGATTGGTACGCCGCAGTCCTTGAACTTCATTGCATACATATCAAGGAGGAACGAGTCGTCGTCCACCAAAAATACAAGTTCTTCATTCGGCGACTGGGTCATGATTCTTGTGGCTGCTCGGGCTCATTAACAATATCAGTGCCTAAAGTGTTTACTTCCTCAAACGGAATCGAGCCATCAAGCATCTTAATGATAGCATCCTCCTTCATAGTGAACATGCCGCTTGCACGGGCGACTTTATATATTTCCTCTTCAACCGGCTTTGAAAGTATGACGCGCTCAAGCTCGGGCGTCGTTGGCAAGAACTCGAACACACCAACCCGTCCGCGAGTACCGCTCGGGCAGTCAGCCGAAGGTCCGATGCCGTACACTTGCTGCGCCGCGGGGATGCGAGATTGGAATTCCTTCGGCACATCGCGAAACTCATGATCAATCATTTTCCTCACCGCCCCATCAAGCGGCATCGGTACGCCAGCATCCGGACAGCGGCGACGCACCAGCCGTTGCGCAATAGAAAGAATGAGGGTCGGTGCGATAAGGTAAGGGTCGATCCCCATGTCCACCAGTCTCGGGACAATACCGATGGCGTTGTTGGTGTGCAGTGTGGTCAGCACCAAGTGTCCAGTAAGCGCCGCTTGCACCGCCAATTGGCCGGTCTCACGATCGCGGATCTCGCCAACCATAATAATGTCCGGGTCCTGGCGGAGGATTGAACGAAGGCCGGATGCAAAGGTGTATCCGATTTCCGGCTTAACCTGAGATTGCGACACACCGTCAACATCGTACTCAACCGGGTCCTCGAGCGACACCACATTCATCCCCTCTCGATCAAGCTCCTGGAGCATCGCGTACAAGGTCGTCGATTTTCCGGAACCTGTCGGGCCAGAGATAACAATCAGTCCATACGGGCGCTGCAATGCGCTCTTGATGAGATTGACATTGTAGTCAGCAAGACCAAGATCCTTGAGCGTAAGCTGCTCATGACTTTTGTCCAAGATACGCATTACCACCTTCTCTCCATGATACGAAGGGAAAGTTGAGACGCGGAAGTCGACGCGCCGGTTTTCAATCGTTGCTGAAAAGCGGCCGTCCTGCGGCTTGCGACGCTCATCAAGCTTGAGCGATGAGAGCACCTTGATGCGTGCAACCACAGCTCGCTCGACATTCTTCGGCAACCGGAGCGAAGTGTGCAGTACACCGTCAACGCGGAAACGGACGCGAAGTTCGCTCGCGGTCGGCTCGACATGAATGTCGGACGCGCGACCGTCAACAGCGTAGCGGAGGATGGTTGCTACAATTTTAGTAACTGGCGCATCTTCCTTGAGCGCGCCACCAGATTGGATGCCTTTTGACTCGATGAGCGGCTCCTCGGGCGCCTGCTCTATCGGAATCTCGCCGCTTGAAATCGTTGTCTGCAACTCGTTGAGCGCAGTTCCGACCTCAGAGGTGATCCCCTTATACATGGCAAGCACCTTTTCAAAGTCCTCGTCCGAAATCAAAAAAAGTTTGTACGGGAGTCCAACCTTGTTTGCGATAAAATTAAGTGCCTCAACCGCGTCGAGATTGTCGGGGTCTGTGGTACCAACCATGAGCGCCCCTTCCTCAACGGCAAGCGGCGCAATGCGATAGTGTCGTGCAGATTCCTCAGGAACATACTTCAGCACCTCATACTGCACATTTCCGTTTTCAATAGTTCGAATCGGAACCTGATAGTATTCTCCCCGCGCCTGAAGTATATCGCGCGGGGAAAGCCCGCGATCAAGCAATGCCCGCTCTTCGGTCTTCTTGCCCGATGCAACCTCTTCCTTTATTGCAGGCAACGCCCCCTTGGGCAGCAACCCCTTGTCCGCCAGTACACTAAGAACATCCATGGCATCAGCGAGTGGCCGCAGCAGCGCCGAGCGGCGCAAACGGATTTGGCCTCCCTACGGGCTCGGATACCAAATCCTTGCTAAAGTCCTGAAGCGATTGAAATACTTCGTCTGAGAAAATGGCGTCAGTGAGCGTAATTGCCTTTAGCTCGAGAAGCAGGGAGACGAGCTCTTGGTCTGATGCGTTTGTCCCCTGGACCGCAGAGACTGAAAGCGCAGGTTCGTCGCTCGGTGCTAGGAAAAACTCGTACCCGACATACAAGACTGCAATAAGGCCGAGTGCGATAAAGACTGATTGGTAGCGAGAAAATAAGTTCATGGTTTAAGCCAGTAGGTTTTAATCGAGATCGAAAAGTCGTACAAACCGCTCTCTGCAGCAACAAACGAAAGGCCAACCACATCAACAAGCCGCAGTGACCGTTCAAGATCCTGAATGAACTGGCGGAAGGTGCCATACTCGCCTGTTACAGTAAAGGTCAGTATGAAGGACTCGTACAATGATTCGTCAGGTCCGACAGTTCCTTGTGTCCGAGTGTTGCTCTTGTCGAGCGTCACATTACGCACACGCATGCCGTACTTTGATGCAATGCCGTCAAGATCCAGAATCAGGCGGACATTGTCGACATGATCGGGCAGGAGCTTCTCGAGCCTGCTGACATCGGTGGCAGAAAAAGTATTGTACCGAGAGAGCAGCTGATCGCGCTCCTCCTGAAGCTCGAGCGAACGATCAAGTGCAAGGTCAAGCGTTCCCTCAGTGGTACGGAGCTCCTTGATCTCAGTATAGGTCGGATCAATGTACCAATAAAAGAGTGCAATGGCCGCTGCGACTGCAATGATTGGGAATAGGCTTTTCATGGTTGTGATGATTCAGCATCTGGCACAGGCTGGACATCCCCCTCGGGCAACACCGAAGACGGTGGGAGTGCTTCGACAGCGGCCGGTGTGGTTGCCAAAAACGCGGCGTAACTCATCCGATCAGTGTCAGCAATTGCACTAAAGCTAAAGACAACATTGCCTGACTGGTCGATGGTTACATTTGAAAAGATGGGATCCTTAATAATGGTTGACTTGCTAAAAGCGTCTGACTGAAGCGCGACGGCATTGAAGCTCCGAGCAGTCCCCTCCATTGATATCGCAACCTTGCCAAGTGCAGCGGTTTCATACTTAAAGTTCCGAAATCGGACATTGGCAATCGTGCGCGACTCAAGTTCAGAAAAAAGCAGCGAGATTGAGGTGTGTGAGCCGAGCAGTCGCTCTGAGGCGGCAATGCGCTTATCAAGGCGCGAGAGCTCGCGGATGGTCGCCGGTTCAAAAGCAGAGCGCTGCCGCTCCAGCGACTGCTGCTTTGATACAATCGCGGTTTCTGTATATGTTTTAAAGAGAAAAGCACCGCCAGCCCCAAGAAGCGCTGCGACCAGAACAAAACCAGCAATACTATTGACGATAACAAATGGGTTGCCACGCGGTACTGGCGCACGGCGCTCGCTTGCAAGCGACTCCTTAGGTATGAAGGAGGTGGTCACCCGATCCTGCATGCATTTGATTGTAGCAAGCAAAAAGCCATGCATGGAGGTGCTGGAGCAGATTCTGTGTACAAATTTATTTTCCCCGCTCGAGCGCACGCAGTGCAAGCCCGACTGCGGAAGCGAAAGTCGGCCCTGCGCCCGATAGTGCATCCGAGATAAATGCAGGCGCAGCAACTTTGTTAAACGGCATACCGAGCTGCACTGGCGCATCAAAGTGCGTACGGGCGCGATCAGCGAGCCCGATGAGCGACGCGCCTCCTCCTACCATAACCACGCGCGAAACCGCCTTCCCTGCCTTCCGCTGGTAGGTAAGGAGAATGCGGCGCGCTTCAGAAAAAATGTACTCGAGCTGCGCGGCACCAACCTCTTCGTCAGCAATGCCATGCGCGCGCTTTTCTGACTCTGCCTCCTCGAAAGTCATACCTTTAGCGCGAGCGAGCGCGAGCGATATGTCCTGCCCACCTTTGGTTATCGTGTGCGAGACTGCGATAACACCGAACTCGATGATGTACACGCGGGTTGCAGAAGCGCCGAAGTCGATGACCATGACTGGCGCCGTGGTATGTTCGTACGAAGCTCGTGCGAAAGAAAACGGCTCGATCTCATAGAAGTTTGGTTGAACGCCTGCGGCTTTGGATACCGCGGCAAACTTTGCAAGAGTCTGGTTATGGATGGCAACCAATAAAATATCAGTTGCGTTCGTTGGTCGCGTCGGAGACAGGCTCCCCAAGAATTTAACTTCCTCATCGGGGATAACGAACCAGTCAAGCGCAACTTCGGATACCGGAACCGGAATGTATTTACGGGCCTCGATTGGCACCATGGTGGCAAGGTCGTTTTGGTTTTTTGTTGGAAGCGTGATGATAGAGATGAGTGATGCGGAAAGCGGAACCGAGACTCCGCCGATGCGCGCTGTTACATGCGCCTCGCGCATGAGGTCCTGCAGTGCCTCACCGACCTTATCCGCGCTCGGCTGCACAGCCTGACCGACTTCGGCGTTTGCATACGGCCCAAGCGCAATCTCGCCATAAGTCTCAAGCACGGCACTGCCCTTTTTCTGCTTCAGCTGCACCACCTTGATGGTTGAGGTGCCGACATCAACCCCCAGCACGCTCTCGCCGTCTTTTGCAGAAAATGAGGTGGCAACTGACTGCACGAGACTGCTAATGCGCGCGAGCGAAAAATCCATAGTACTATTTGAAAAAGTATAGCATGTGGCGTTGGTTTACCGCCGTGCTTGATATGCTGATTCCGCCCCATCCGGATGCATGTGCGGCTCGTGCACTTACAATAGAATCCCTCGCGATGCTGCAACAACCGCAGCAGCTTGTGGGAGCTTCGTGGATACATTCGATACTCCCCTACCATAACCAATCAGTCCGTGCAGCTATAAAGGCAATTAAATACTACGGAGAGCGAGCGCCTGCCGCGCATCTTGCAGCGCTCGGCGCTGACTATCTTGCCGAGATTATTGCGGAACACCACGCATTCAGCGGGTGGGAGTCGGTAGTCATACTCCCGATCCCCGCCGCGCCGGCGCGGCAGCGCCGGCGCGGGTACAATCAGGCAGCGAGAATTGCCGAACCAATCGCGGCAATGCTTGGAGCGCGGTATATACCAGAGCTACTGACGCGCGCTGATCGACAAAGTCAGGTACGAATCTCACGCAGCGAACGAAAAAAGAATATTGCAGGAGCGTTCAGCGCATCGCCGGAAGCAAAAGGGGCGTTTGTCATACTCATCGATGATGTGGTTGAAAGCGGTGCGACACTCAAGGATGCTCGACGAGCGCTTCTTGAGGCAGGAGCCCGAGGCGTACTCGCACTAGCGATTGCGCACTAGGATTCTGATGCGCGCTTATTAGAGTCGTGGTGCGCAATGTGCCATGTTACTTCTTGCCACGAATCGACACGCACAACTCCGGACGGAAGTTGGTCGTTCTGATTCCAGGGTGCAGTGAGGAGGAGCGCGCGGATTCGGTGTTCTGCGACATTTGCTGCATTGCGTGTGAGATCGTCGATAAGGAATGTAACACCAAGCTCAGTGCACACATCACCCTTCGGACGCTCAGCGTTCTTGCCACGCCGGTTGGTATGCACGACTTCAGCAAACACTTTTGGAAAATGGCGGTTCAGCCACCCAGTCGTGTGCCTTCTCAACTCGATCGGCCGCGCGGTAATGATGTGGAGGCGATGTCCTGAGTCGCGAAGTGCGCGCACCGCTGCCCGTGCGCCACGCATGGGGCGCACTGCGTGATGCCTTGCTTCAATAAACTCATCGAACGCAGCGTTGATTTCGGTCTTCGGAACACCAAAATGCTGGGATAGGTCGTAAAAGTCTGCAACTCCCTCACACGACTTGTTAAACTTTTTGCCGCAAAATCTGAGAAATTCGTCTTGAATATTTGCGAGCGTATTGTCGAAATCAATTGCCACCGTTGGCCGCTCGCGCCCCATGCCGCCATCCTATCAGAATCGCGCGGCCCATGCTATCCTACTGCCATCGGAGCGATAGCGAAACAATGATCGCTTGCGATTGGAGAGGTAGCTGAGTGGAGAAAACAAGAACTGCTTCTTGTTTTCTCCGGTCCGCCAGAGGCGGAATGGCCGATGCCGAGCATGCGAGGCAAGGCCATAGGTGGACGAAAGGGACTTTCGACCACCTCGTTGACAATCG
>JAYOEC010000011.1:0-15413 GCA_038106525.1 Minisyncoccota bacterium
CCGGCTTCTCTGGTGCGGATCTTTACTCACTCATGAACGAGGGTGCTATTCTTGCCGCCCGCGAAAATCGTAAAAAAGTATCACAGTTTGATCTTATTCGGTCGATTGAAAAGGTAATGCTTGGCCCAGAGCGCCGTTCGCATATCCTTAATAAGAAGGAAAAAGAGATTACTGCCTACCACGAGGCAGGGCACGCGCTGATCGCGTCGGTGCTCCCCTACGCTGACCCGGTGCATAAGATATCTATTATCAGCCGCGGCAGGGCTGCTGGTTACACGCTCAAGCTCCCGATCGAGGATACGAAGATGCAGTCAAGGAATGAATTTCTTGACGATATTACGGTCTCGCTTGGTGGGTACATTGCCGAACGAGAGGTGTACCAGGACCTTACTACGGGCGCTTCAAATGATCTTCAAGTGCTCACCGCGCTTGCTCGTGACATGGTGACCCGCTACGGTATGTCGGACGCGGTGGGACCAATGGCACTCGAGACGGACGGTGGCCGACCGCTCTTTGGCCGCGGAATTTCTGAAAAGGACTACTCGGAGTCGGTGTCTGCACTGATTGATGCTGAAGTGAAAAAGATTATTGATGCTGCGTTTGAAACGGGAACGCGCATCATTCGTGAAAAGCGCGCAGTACTCGACGCTATTGCCGTCCGGCTCATCGAGGTTGAAACCATCGAACGAGATGAGTTTGAGCAGCTCTTAATTACGCACGGCATTGTGCCAAAAGCAAAGAAGGATATTGAACATCAGGTATAGGCCTGGTTGAATACTGGTGCGCCTGCTTGGACTCGAACCAAGGACCGCGGAGGTATAAGCTCCGTGCTCTAACCAACTGAGCTACAGGCGCGTGTATGGCTAGCATGCCAACTATACCGCGCTGATGCTGAAAGGGCTATCTAGAGAGCGAGTTCGATGGGAGGGATTGGCTCGTGCGGCCGCACAGTGCGGCGTACAGTTGTTTCGCGACCATCGGCGCGCCGTAGTCGCACCTCAAGCAGGGTTCCGTGCTCTGCCTCGCGCTTTGCATGTGCAGCCTCGCTGCCACTGATTGTGCGGCTTCGCTGGATTGCGCTTGCAATCGTATACAGTTCTATCCGTCGTGCATCGAGTATGTGCCGCGCTCTACTGAGTGCTGACGAAATCCCTTCGCCCGAATGCTTGATCTGCCAGATATCACTGCCTGGGCTGTCTTCATCCCCCGCACCATCACAACCCCAGGCTGCTGCTGCAGCAGCGACTACTGGGTTAAAGGCACCGAGCTCCGTCACCCCGAGGTAGCCAGGGCCGGGTACCGTTGAAACGCGGTGCACTGGTATGCCGAGCACCAGTGCGGCCAGGGTATGACACGCTTCGTGGAGGGCTACCGGATCTATGGTTTCTGCAATCTCGGGTCCCCGGACCTTGGTGATGGTGATGGTCTCACCCCCCTTCAGTTTCTTTTGCTCGGTGACCCCGACTGGCGCGTGTTCAAGTATCATATGCCATAGTACCGTCGAATGTGATGGTAGGCAACTATCTGTACATTCTGTATACTACTGCGTTATGTCAGAGATTATTCATTTCCCCGGAAAAGCACCTAAAAAGAGGGATGAGGATGCGGCACATACGAAAGTCAATCGGCGGGTGGCAGATTCGCTACTGTCGCGAGGCACCCCAAAGTCGGTGCTCGAGGCAGATGATCAGTATGTTGCCGACCATTGGGAGCTGATCCAGAAGGTCGAGGTTGCCGCGTATGCGCTTGAGAGCGAAGTGTACTCGCTTCCGGGATTCAATGCCGACGCTGCCCGGTTGCAGCGGATTCGGGTCAAGAATGTATTGTTTAAAGAGTTACTGAATTACATCATGTACCGGAGCGATACGGCAGTCCGGGACGAGCCGAACTACTATGCAGCAGTACTTGCGGAGTTTCATGTGCGCATGACACGGTATGTTATTACTTCAGGCGGCACTCAAAGTCTGCGCAAACATCAGGCGACATACCGTTCCGTAAAGGATATTCTTGCCAGTGCGCGTCCGCTGGTACCTGCGCTCCCAGCGCCGGCAAACGACCAGCTTTTTGTACATCGGGCGCTAAAAAGGGATTTTGATTTTGTGCGCTCCGAGCTCTTTCGTCGTGCACGGAGTGTACTGAAGAGTGTCATTACTGAATTTGCAGAGCGTTCGGGGAGGGAGCGGAACACTTTTACTCCCCAGGAGGCATCAGAAATAGAGGGGTATCGAGGAAAGCTGTCTCGAGAGCCGCTCGAGATGCTGGTTGGCAGAGTACTCAATGAAAGAGCCGCTGATATTGACGAGGCCTGGGACAAGTTGTTTCCGTATTACTTTGCACTCTATTTTTATACCACCTGGCGCATCAAATATATTGAGGATGTATTGCGCGAGCCGCCGCAGGGGTAAAGTTATTCAAAATGCATCGCTCGTCGTCGCTCTCGAGCCGCTGCCGCAAGATCGGTACGCGATGCTAGTTCAGGATCGTCTTTGAGGAGCAGCTGTGCCGCAGCACGGGCAGCCTCGACCAATTTAATATTTTTGAGCGCATCCATACCGATGTCCGAGAGCCCCGACTGCCGTCGACCGTACAGTTCGCCTGCGCCGCGGATCTCAAGGTCGCGTTCGGCAAGTTCGAACCCGTTTCGAGCACTCGTAAGCGCCTTCAGACGCGCATTTTCCGCACTAGATGCGCGATCAACCATGAGGAAGCAGTACGGCTGGTGCTCCGAGCGCATGACGCGGCCGCGCAGCTGATGCAGCTGCGCGAGGCCAAAGCGCTCGGCCCCCTCGATGAGGATGACGGTGGCGTTCGGAACATTGACGCCAACCTCGACCACAGAGGTGGCAACCAGAACATCAATGTCTCCTGACTGAAATCGCTGCATGACCTCCTCCTTTTCTTTTTGACTCATTTTGCTATGCAGTTTGTCGATGGTGCGGCGAGAGAACACCTTTTTCAGATTTTTCAGCTCTGCCGCGACCGAACGAGACTGGAGCGCCATCTGCTTGCCTGGGTCGGGCTCATCGATGCGTGGGCAGATTACATATGCCTGCCTGCCATCTTGGAGCAGCGCATCAACCTTTTGATACACCTCCTTCCTTGTTGCAGGAGTCCCGATCTCGGTGAGTATTGGCTTTCTCCCGGCAGGGAGTTCGTCGAGTACTGTGAGGTCCAGGTCGCCGTAGAGGGTGAGCGCCAGTGTGCGTGGGATAGGGGTTGCAGTCATTGAAAGCAGGTGCGGCGCCACAGCACCTTTTGCAGCCATGGCGGCGCGCTGAAAGGTACCAAAGCGATGTTGTTCGTCAATGATGACAAATGCAAGATGTTTGAATCCGACCGCTTTTTGGATCAGCGCATGCGTGCCAAGGAGGATTGGGATCTCGCCGTTTGCTACCCACTTCAAAAGCTGCGTCCGTGATATATCAGTGGGTTTTGACGGGTTGACCTTGGACGGAAATTTCTTGCATCCTGAGGAAGTAATAAGTCCGATCGAAATCGGCAGTCTTTTGAAGAACGAGATAAAGGTTTCAAACTGCTGCGCAGCGAGGATTTCGGTGGGACAGAGGTAGGCAACCTGGAGATTACCAAAATCCTTTTGCACCACTCCGCGCGCGTTCAGCGGCCGCGAGGTAGCAACAGCGTATGCGGTTGCAGCGGCGACCGCCGTCTTGCCGCTGCCGACATCGCCCTCAAGGAGCCGCGCCATCGGGTATGGCTCAAGGAAATTGGCAAGAATCTCCGCAATTGCCCGTTTCTGTCCTGCAGTTGGCCGGAAGGGGAAGGTCTTTATGAACGCGGCGACGCGACTCTCGTCGGCATCGATGGGGAGCGCTCGTTGCCGCTTATTTGCCTCGCGCTCAAGACCCCGCGCGAGCTGAATGAGGAATATCTCTTCGAACGCAAAGCGCTTGCGCGCGGCTTCGGCATCTGCGGTGACCCGCGGCTGGTGCACCATGAGCAGCGCATCGCCAATTTCGGGCAGATGGTATGCGGCACGCACAGTGTCCGGCAGCAGGTCCTGAAGCGCGCGGTGCGCGCCAGCTTCGAGCGCTTTTTTGATCGCATGATAGAACCACAGACTTGAGATACCGTCGCTTGCTGGGTACACCGGCTGGAGTGTCGTGTCGGTATTCATGAACGGCGCTCCTCCTGTCCGCTCGACCTCAGGATTGGCTATGTACTTTTTGCTGCCAGAGCCGGACACTTGACCGGCAACGCGTACCAGGACATGAGTCGGGATGCTGCGGGCAAGGTACGGTTGGTGAAACCAGACGACACGGATGCTGCCGGTTCCGTCGCGCAGCCTTCCCTCAGCCATCGGGACCTTGGTACGGAATGATTTTTTTATCTCGAGCTTCTCAAATGTTCCATAGATAGTGGCGTTCATGCCAACATGCGCTTGTTCGACCGTACGGATGTCCGCTGACGATTCGTAGCGCGCTGGAATATGGTACAGGAGGTCGCGGATAGTGAGGATGCCCATCCGCTCGAGTGCGGCGCGATGCTCCTTTGTAAGACGGCCGATGGTTTCGATAGGGGAGTCGGGTGACACTCCGCTATTGTACTTTGTCTACTTTGATTTCAAAAAAGCCTTCAGTGTCAACCGCAATCTGGTTGACGCGGATTGGGGCATCGACACCTTGAATTCGTAGCTCATTGCCGCCGATTGCGCTCACGATTCCGTATATCCACTCGCCACTTTTGAGCAGCACTACAATCTTCGTCTCCCCAGCCTTGATCTGTAGGTCAGTCCTTACATCATCCAATCTTTCAACAGGCGGAACCGGACGACTGTCATAGGTGCGAGGTCGTTCCGGATTTCCCATACAATTACCCGGGCGAATGCCCATTCCTTTTTAGTACTAGGTAAAACGGAGGAAAGTTCATTATCTCCATGGTAGCTGTTCAGAGCAATGAGTCAAGCGCGGCTCAATCCTGGTTTTTTGGCAGCAAGCCGCAAGGCCTTTTTGAGCCCAACGAGACTGAGGTCGGACAACTTTTTGAAGCGAATGCAGCTTCTCCCAACACTTACCTTTCCGAGTTCTTTTTTTAGGATTTCAGCAACATACTTTCCATTGTCCGTAGCACAAAGATAGATGCTTAGATAATTCTTCTGATTTGCAAGCGCGATGACGGGCCACTTGATCAGCTCCTTCTTATAGTTTCGATAGGGGAATGTCCCATACCCAATCATGTTGTATGCAAAATGAGGCTTCAATTTTGGAACTGATTTCTGAATAAACTGGTGCAAGAATTGCATATCCCTCTTCCGATTTTCAGGTACGGCATTCAGATAACCGATGGCAGATTTCGCTTTGATCTCGAGGAAAACGGCGAAAGAGCTGAAGTTATTGAAAGATATGCAGAGGAGTTCAAGAAGCTGTCCCTATAGGGGCGGTGGGACGCTCTGGACTCCTAGGGAGGGTTGCGTCATCAATGGTGTCGTATGAAAAACGCAACAATACAAGCGCCATTAGGGACTGCGGCGCAGGAAGCAGTCGCCATAAAGGTAAGGTACTGCCTGTATGCAAGAAAAAGTAGCGAATCAGAGGAACGGCAGGTTCTGTCCATAGACTCGCAGATCAAGGAAATGCTCCAGCTTGCCGAACGCGAAGGACTGGAAATCGTGACGATGAAGCGAGAATCGCACTCGGCAAAAGAGACGGGTCAGCGACCAGTGTTCAACGAGATAGTCGAAGAAATCAGGGACGGCAAATACAACGGCATCCTCACATGGGCACCGGATCGTATTTCAAGAAATGCTGGCAATCTTGGACGGATTGTGGATTTGATGGATGCAGGAAAATTGCAGATGATACGAACGTTCGGACAGACATTCGGCAACAATCCAAATGAAAAGTTTCTCTTGATGATCCTTGGAAGCCAAGCGAAATTAGAGAACGACAATCGAGGTATCAATGTGAAGCGAGGTTTGCGAACGAGAGTGGAGATGGGACTCTGGCCGGGCATGGCACCGCTTGGGTATCTCAATCAGAAATTGATGGACAAGAAATGCAGGATAGTGGTTGACCCGGAGCGTGCACCGATCGTAAAGCAGATGTTTGAGAAGGTCGCATACGAGCAATGGTCGGGACGGAAGGTATATAACTGGCTCCGCTTCGACCTCAATTTCCATACGCGCGGCAACAGACCGCTCACATTGAGTGGCGTATACAGAATGCTCCAAATGCCCATATACTACGGACCATTCGAGTATCCCCGAAACTCGGGACAATGGTACCAAGGGACGCATGAGGCGCTCATTACCGAGGAACTCTTCAAGAAAGTGCAGGGACAGTTGAAGCGCGACAAGATCGTGCGTGAGAACCGGGAGTTCGCATTCACCAAGCTCTTCACTTGCGGCATGTGCGGGTCTGGAATAACGGCGCAGGAGAAGTATAAGGAATTAAAAGACGGTACAAATGCCAAGTATGTCTACTACTCCTGCTCAAAAGCGAAAGACAGAAATTGCAAGAACAAGTACATACGCGAAGAGGAGTTAATAGACGAGCTGTTCAAGATCATCGACAAGCTCAGTATGAACGAGCTTGGTATGCGGATGAAGCTCGAAGAAGAAATCAAGCGGTTCAACCGACTGCAACGACTGGCAAACAAGAGCAAGCCGAAGATGCAGATTGATGAGGATGATATCGCAACTAGGGAGTACGCGAAGTATGTGCTGCGCGAAGGAACGCCGCTCGAGAAGCGCGAGCTGATGGGACATCTACGGTCAAGGCTCGTGCTGAACGACAAGAAGATTACGCTGGTAGCGGAATAATGATATACTCCTTCATGCAAAGCCTGCGCGATACGCCAAGAGTGTCTCGCGCTTCCCGACACGGCACAGGAATACGATCGGCGCATTCTTGTGGCTTGAAGGACTCCTCCGTTAATGTATGACTGTAAGTGTTGGATCGAGCTTTTCCTTGCGTTGAACAGGAGTTTTTAGTAAAAGCGCTATAACCGCTCCAAGCGACATGATAATCGAAGCGATAAGGAACACTTCGCCGTATGCTTCTACCTGAGCTTTAAGAATAATGAGGTTCTGGACCATACTGATCGTCTGAGGATCACTGACACGCACGACGGCATTCTGCCCAATCTCTAGTACATTCGATTCGATAAGGTTAGTCAAAATCGTTCCAAAAAAGGCGATTCCGACCGCTCCTGCGATGTTGCGCACGAGGTTCAAGACGGCCGACGAGACGCCGACCTCTTTTGCCGGCACGGAATTCGTGGCGGCGGCGGTCATTGGCGCCATGCCGAGTCCGAGGCCTGCGGCGAAGATCACGAGCGGAATACTGAGGTCGAGCATGGTCGTCTTCACGTCGAGGCCGGAGAAAAGGAAAACGCCGAACGCCGAGATCATCATGCCGATCGCGACGAGGTAGCGAAGCGGAACGAAATTGGCGAGGCGACCGCCTAAGGGCGCCGCGACGAACATCGTGAGCGCCATTGGCACGAAGAGGAGGCCCGTGTGCGTCGCGTCATAGCCAAGATACGACTGCGCGAAGACTGGAAGGAGGAACATGGCACCCATCATGCCGCCGAAAGAAATGAACGAGAGGACGAGAATGTTGGCATAGATCGGATTCGTGAAGAGTTTGAGATCGACGATGGGGTGCGGCTCCTTCTTTTCAATGAAATAAAAGAGCATGCCGAAGACGATAGATATCGCGAACGCGCTGAGGCTGGTGATCGAGGCCCAGCCCCACTCGCTTCCTTTGTCGAGCACGAGGACGAGCGACGAGAGCGCGACGGCGAGCGCGAGCGCGCCTTTGTAATCGAAGGTTGTGTTGCGATCTGTCGGCTTATCGTGCGGCAAGTACCAGATGGTCATGAGGATGCCGAGGACGCCGATCGGGAGATTGATATAGAACAGCCAGCGCCATGAGAAATTGTCGATAAGCGGGCCACCAATAAGCGGGCCGAGCACGGCGGAGACGGCGAACGACGCCGACCAGATGCCTAAGGCCTGCATGCGGGCATTCGGATCGGTGAAGGTCTTTGCGATCAAGGACATCGCGGTCGGATAGATGGCTGCGCCGACCAGGCCTTGGATCGCGCGGAAGACGATCATTGAGGGCAGGTTCCACGCAAGGCCGGCAAAGAGCGAGACGATAATGAATCCGATGAACGCCCAGTAGTAGAGATCGCGATCGCCAAACATATCGCCAAGGCGTCCAAAGACCGGCACGAACACGGCATTGGAAATGATGTACGAGGTCGCGATCCATCCTGCGGCAGATACGGTGATGCCGAAATCCTGGATCATGCCGGGTAAGCCGAGATTGACGATGGTGCGGTCGAGCCCGATCAGGAGCGTCCCCACCATGACCGTCGCAAGCACGAGCCACGGTGAATGTGACTTCTGTCGCCCCGGCGCGACTGTCGGGAGAGCGGGCATGTTATTTGATGTAGATCCACTCGCGCACCGACATGCCGTTGCGGAGTTCCGGATGTTGCGCGTTGTCGTAGCGGACCTTCACGTCGAATGTCTGCGTCGGACGTTTGTCGGAGATGTTGAAGATGACGCCGCTTGCGTGCGAGGTGGGCGAGACTTCGTCGACGACGCCGGTGAATTTCTTGCCGCCGAACGCGTCGACCGTGAAGGTAACGGGCTGTCCGACGTGGATTGAAGCGAGACCCTTGTCTTCGTCGACTTGGCCGACGACGCGCAATTCCAACGGATCAACGATGCTCACGATCGCATCCTGCGGCGTCACCTGCTTGCCGATGTTGTTGTTGGCCGTCACGACGAGGCCGCCTGAAGTCGATTTGATAAGTTCAACGCCGACTTGTGCAACGACCGTATTCGGAGCGAGCACGTCGCCTTCGTTCACGTACACGGCGCGGAGGATGCCCGGTGCGGTAGGAGAGAGTGTCACGATCGGGGCCGAGATCTGCGCTTTGTCTATCATGATCGACTTGCTTGAGACGAGGAGATAGGTGAGTCCCGCGATGCCGCCGCCGAGGACCACGAGTATGCCGGCTGCGAGAATGTATGCGTGCGTTTTTTTGTGAGTTTGTGCCATAGATTTATTGCTGGAAAGTAATATTAGCCGTCATGCCCGATGAGATAGCTTCATCGCTCGATGCGAATTGGAGAACGACTTTGTATGCCGGGACGCCTTTTTGCATCGTGGGAGCGTGGTCAACGGTCACGACCGTGGCGGGGAAATGACGATCGGTACCATACGCGTCGAGCGTGACGTCGGCATTTTCACCGACGCTGATGCGCGCGACATCCGCTTCGGAGACATACGAAGTAATCTGAAGCGCGCTGCTGGGATTAAGCGATACGGCAAGCGTGTTGGGGCCGACGATGTCATTGACCTTCACTTGGACGCTTGCAACGGTACCGGAGAACGGCGCAATAACCTGGGCATTCGTGATCTGCGCGTTCAGTGCGTCTACGCTGGCCGCTGCCGCGTCAACGAGAGCGCTCTGAGCATCAATGTCCTGTTTGGTGGCACCCGCTTTCACTTGGGCGAGCGAATCTTTTGCCGACTGTACGGCGAGCTTGTCCGCTGCGAGCGACTGCTGCGCGCTCTGAAGCGTCGTGATGAGGCCTGAGATTGTGCTCTGAAGCGTCGCGGCGGCTACAAGATGGGCGCTGATCGTGGTCTGCGTGAAATTGGTCGCCGGAATCGCGCTGTTGAGCGCCGCGGTGGTCGAATTGGAGTACGTGCGGAGCTGAGCGAGGTACGCAAGGGAGTTGGTCAGCGCATGTTCGACATCCGTATTCGACGAAGCGGAAGAAAGCGTCCCGATCTCTTGCTGCCATTTCGTAAAGATCTCGTTGATGATTAGGCGGCTGAACTCAAGCGCGTAAGCGAGGCTCGAACCATTGGTAATGAATACGAGGGTCGGATTTGAAGTGTTGGGGTTGCTGAAAAGCAAGTCGGTGCCGGAGTGTACCGCGACATTCGACTTTCCGTATGCGTCGTTAATGGAGTTGATAGCTGTCTGATACGCGTTGTCGAGCGTAAGCTGCGCCTGTGACACGGCCGTCTGCTTCGTGCTGACGTCGACATCGCGCGGACCGCTCTGCATGCCATTCAGTTTCGCTTGCTGCGCTTTCAGATTGGCCGCCGCCTGCGCGCGTTGCGCTGCGAGCGAAGCTACATCGAGCGAGGCGAGAAGCTGGCCCTTACCGACGCTGTCGCCCACCTTAACGGCGATGCGTGCGACTTTGCCGCCGCTTTGGAACGCGAGGTTGGGATTTTGCGCCGGCTCGACTGAGCCGGAAGCAGTCACGGCCGATTTGGCATCGGTCAATTCCTGCGGGACTACCGGAGCCTTTGATTCGGCCGCGTAATAAATGCCGCTGCCGATCGCGATCACAACGACCGCACCGATCGAGGCAAGCACTATTTTGTCAGTGAGTAACGACTTTATGTTCATACGGATAGTTATACTGTTATGCGGAAACGCCAATAAGTTTGCCCAAGATTTTTTTCAGATCATCTTGCTCGTTCTTGCTGAGGCGATTGATGATGCTGCCGATCGCGCTTCGCTTTTGGCGCATGCCGTCGTCGAGCGATTTCTCGCCGCGCGCCGTAATCGAGAGGCGCACCGTGCGGCGGTCCGATCTGTCCTTTATCCGCTTGATCTGACCGCTCTCCGCGAGCGCGTTTACGACCGATGTGGCGGAAGGTGGAGTGATGCGGAGGTAGTCGGCGATCTCGCGCATGCGTGGCTGGCGCTCGGAAACGAATTTGAGTATCGCAAGGTGCAAAAGCGGCTCGTACGAGGAATCGGTGCTGAGGCGCTCGCGGATGATCCGTCCGAGCGAGAAGATATGCTCAACAAGCACGTCCTGAGAATTATTATTAGGGGTCATAATTGTTAGACTTCCTAAGTATATAGGAGCGGCGATTTTCCGTCAAGCGGGGAAGATTTTTGATGAGGCTTTATTTACATCCAAATCTATTTATGTCATAACTCGAAATGCCCGTCCCGCCGCCCATTCAATTTTCAAAAACCCCCGCGAAAAATAGGAATCGGATGCTTGCCCGCCTTTGGCGGGGGGCGGCGGGACTGATTCGCTCGGGCGCGGCGGAAGGGGGATGTGGGGGGAATTCCGCCGCGCCCTCGCCTTTCGCGCCGACGGGATTTATACCAGCGTTAGTTGGTGCGTCGCTTGCATTGTATATTTATATATGCTAATATCTGCATATGCCTGACTTGTGCAAAGAAATAGCCAACATGGGCAAAGGCATCGGAAACGAAAACCGATACCGCATTCTTGAGGCCCTCATGAAAGGTCCGCTCGCTGTCGGGGATATAGCGAAGAAAGTGAATATCCCCCAGCCGGCGGTATCGCAACATTTAAAAGTGCTGAAATCCGCCAGTTTGGTCGAAGACGAACGGCAAGGCCAAGAGATATTGTATTCGGTTAATGTTTCTTATATGGCCGGTTTGCTCAAAAAGTTGGCAAAAAATTTACCAAATTATAATAAATAACAATCTATGAACACCAACACAATGGAAAACATAAAAATAAAAGTCATTATCGGCAGCACGAGGCAAAATCGTTTCAGCGAAAAGCCAGCACAGTGGATTTTTGAGGAAGCAAAAAAACTGGAAGGCGTTGAAGTCGAGCTTCTTGATTTGCGCGACTATCCGATGCCGTTTTTTGACAGCCCTATGTTGCCATCAATGACGCAGGGTAAATACGAAAACGAGGTAGTAAAGAAATGGGCGGCAAAGATAAACGACGGCGACGCTTTTATTATTGTGTCTCCTGAATACAATCACGGCTATTCCGCGGTTCTCAAAAACGCGATGGATGTCATTTACCCGGAATGGAATAGGAAACCGATCGGCTTTGTAAGTTACGGAGGCGCTCTGGGCGCGCGTTCGGTTGAACAGCTACGCCAAGTTGCGGTCGAACTTCAAATGGCGCCAATAAGAAATGCCATTCATATTCCTGTTGATATATTTTTTGCGGCTATGATGGGCAAGGGTCCGCAAGGCTCCGAGATGTTTGAGCCGATCCGCAAAGGCCCCATGGGAGATCCTGTCCAGAAATTCTTTGACGATCTTCTCTGGTGGGCGAAAGCGCTTAAGACAGCTCGATCTGAGAAATAATCAAAAATATAAACTATAGAAAATAACATCGACGCAAAAAGCCGCGTATAGAGTGTTACGCAGCAGTCGCCCAAGTAACCGGATTAATCGAAAATTGCAGCTAAAATTATTAATAAGCTATATTACATTCACATGGAACAAAAAAGAGTGACATTATATTTTGTGCCCGGAGCTTGTTCATTTGCACCACATGTTGCACTTAGAGAAGTTGGAGCAAATTTTGAACTACAAAGGGTGGACCTTAAAGAGAAAAAGACACAGGGTGGAGAAGATTATATGGATATAAACCCGCTTGGGTACGTGCCAGCACTCAGACTCCCTGACGACTCTATACTTACTGAAGCGACAGCAATTTTGCTTTATATTGCTGATCAACATCCAGAATCTAACCTAGTACCGGAAACAAAGACCCTTAATCGATACCAGGAGTATCATTGGCTTACATTTGTATCATCTGAATTACATAAATCCCTAGGTTCACTGTTTAATCCGAACTTACCTGAAGACCAAAGAAATTCGATATTAGAACGTGTTAAGACTCGGTTTTCATTCGTAGACAAGCACTTGGGGGAACACAATTGGTTGGTTGGTGATTCATTTACCATTGCTGATATTTATGCGTTTGTAGTTCTTGGATGGAGTGGGTACATGAAGATTGATATGAGCCCATGGCCACATGTTCAGGAATTCCTTACTCGCATTGGAGAACGTCCCACCGTTAAAGAGGCTTTAATAGCAGAGCAATCATAAATTATAAATTAATATTTAATTATGAAAATTGCAATTTTTGGAGCTACGGGAGGCACAGGGAAAGAGCTTGTCAGCCAAGCCTTAGAACAAGGACATGAAATCACCGCACTCGTGCGTAACCCTCAAAAGCTTTCCTTTAACGATCAAAGAGTAAATATAATCAAGGGCGATGTCCTGAATAAGGACGAAGTATTAAAGACGATTCAGGGCAACGATGCGGTGCTCGTGGCATTAGGTGTCAAACCTCCGTCAAAAGCAAAGGTGGTAGGGCCGGGCACGAAAAACATTATTGAGGCTATGAAGGCGAACAATGTAAAACGGCTCATAGTGGAGTCAGCAATGTTTATGGATGACGTCTTGCGCCAAAGAAGTTTTTTAATGCGACTGCTGGCGGCAACTTTAATGAAAGGGTTGTATCGAGATAAGCTCGTTCAAGAAAAAGCGGTGATGGAGAGCGGGCTTGATTGGGTTATTGCAAGGCCGACCGGGCTGACAAACGGCGCAAAGAACGGCTGGCAGGTGCGCAATTCGCGCGAAGCAGGAATGACTTCAAGAATATCCCGCGCCAATGTCGCTGATTTTATGCTCAAACAGATAAAAGATGATTCATATCTGCGACGCACCGTTCTCTTAAGCGAATAGAATTATTATGATGTATGCATCACTTTGGTATCTCCTTATTGGATTCCTGCTTGGCAATGGCATGCCACACTTTCTGTTCGGTTCCGCCGGAAAGATATTCAGAACGCCATTTGGCAAAGAGTCAAGTCCACGCATGAATGTTGGTTGGGGCTTGTTTAACTTCATCCTCGCAACCGTACTTGTGTGGTGGAGATTATCCGCGCAATCGCCTGAACTATATGATCTTGTATTTCTTCTTGTTGGTTTCTGGCTTGTAGTGATTATGTTTGGTTTCTTTTTGAGGAGGTTTGTTGGTACTAACTAATTGACTATTAAAGTATCCTATGCAAATTAAGGAACTCGGACATGTGGTGCTCTATGTGAGAGATATCAGGCAGTCAGCAGATTTCTACCGCGACACCCTTGGATTCCAGGAACTTTTTCGAGAAGAAAAAATTGCTGCATTTTCGGGAGGACGCACACACCATGAGTTGTTGCTCATAGAGGTTGGTGGAAATTTGAAAACAAACAAGAAGATTGAGCCAGGACTCTATCATATTGGTTTTAAAATTGGTGATGGTCATGAAGCGATAGAGAGGGTGTGGCAAGAGCTTAAGGGAAAAGATGTCACCATAGTAGGAACTGGCGACCATACCATTACACACAGCATTTACATCCTTGATCCAGATGGAAATGAATTGGAGTTATACGCAGATATAGGTGATGACTGGAAAAGAAACCCCACAGCAATAGTGGCTCCAGTTAAGTTACTAAAATTGACTAGCGATTAATAAATGAAAATACTATAGAATTATGGAAATACAAAACAAATATATCCCCGGCGTTTGCAATATCGGCCCGGATGAAATACAAATGAGGAAGCGAACCGGATGGTTCGGGCTTGTTGCCACCATTATTCTATGGGGAGCGTTCATCTTGCTTAATATCCCGGCTGTCTGGCGACTCACCCTTTTTATTCCCGCAATGATGTCGGCCACAGGATTCCTGCAAGCCTACATGCATTTCTGCGCCTATTTTGGATTTGCCTCACTTTTCAATTTTGGAGAATTGGGCAAAAAAGACAGCGTTAGTCAGGCCGAATTTCGCAAGAAAGACCGCAGAAAGGCATGGCAAATCGTCATATATTCCATTCTCATCGGAATAGTCGTAGCCGCATTGGGTTATTATCTTCCCCTGTAACGAACTACGGATATTTTTTCACGCGGCCTCTGGGCGGGTCGCGTGCTGTGGAGCAGTTGCGCCTCATCGCCGTCGAGCTTAAGATGGCTCCGATTCGGGAAGCGATACATATGAATGGCGAGCAATATTTTCCCGTACTTATGGTAAAGACCACTGCCGATGAACTCTTTGCCACTTATGCAGTTAAGGCGACAACAATGATTGCTCAAATTCTGTGGTGGACCAAGGCATTTACCAGTGCTCGAAGCCAGACAACCACATAACCAAGACTGTTCTCATAACGGTTCGACAAAAGGCATCGTCATCGCGCTCGAACCGATCGGTATTTACGCAAAAGGAGACTGGAAAAAGAAGTGTTTGACCACAAGGAAGAGTTGCTCGCGGAGAAAGTCTCGGAGGAGGTGCCTATCGAGGAATGGATGCAGGGAAAGTCGTAGCATCTAACTTCTTTCCCTTTAGATATTGGTTCTCAAACGCATGCCTAAGAGAAAAGAGCGATGATAGATAGTCGCTCTTTTCTCTCAATTGTTAGCTTTGTGGGTCACAGCTCGGCATCGAGCATATGGGTCAACAAAACTACCAGGTTGTCAATGCGGAGAGGGTGGGATTCGAACCCACGGTCCAGTTTTACCCGGACAACACATTAGCACTGTGCCGCTTTCGACCACTCAGCCACCTCTCCAATTGCACGCGATTGTCAACGAGGTGGTCGAAAGTCCCTTTCGTCCACCTATGGCCTTGCCTCG
>JAYOEC010000012.1:0-13009 GCA_038106525.1 Minisyncoccota bacterium
ATGGAGAGTTTCCTAAAAGAAAATGATCGCACCTCTTAAAGCTCACGAAAGTCCTCCTGTCTCGCCAGTGCCAAGTCCATGTTTTCCGCAGACAGAAATACTCGGTATTCCTCATCGTGCTTGGTGTTGCGGTCAAAAAGAATAAGGAGGCTTAGTAGCTCTACCATTTTCCGCACACGGTACGTCTGTACGTCCGTTATAGAGCCCGTAATTATTTTGTTCATGCGCTCTGGGTCTTTTTCGTTCGGCACTTCGCCCAGAAATTCCTTGTCGCTCATCAGTCCAACGCATGTTTTTATTACTTCTTTGCACACGCCGTAAAGAAAGAGCTTCTTGGCGTCATTTTCGCCAACCCATGCATAGGTTGCAGTTTCGTAAAAATGGTCGTCGCTATATAGCTGCTTCATCAGGCGGTCTGCAGAGCGCAGCGGCGCGGTAATGAAATAGTCCAGCTTCTTTTCCTGTTCGGACGTCAGCTTAATGCCCGCAGGCTGCGCCTCTGCTACAGGTTTTTCTGCTTCTCGTGGTGGTTTTTGCGGCTCGTCTGCCATACAGGAAGCATACCTAAAAACCAGAAACTTTTCAGTTTCCTAGTTTCCGCCTAGCTCTTGCAATTTTGCTCGGTACTTTTCCTCGGCTGTGGCGGCAAGTGATACGCCGCCAATAGTTTCATTTTTACTGCCGCCCTCGGAAAGTATCGAATTATTGTTAAGCAGGTCGTCAATGTAAAAGCTATTGAAACCATCGTCGCTATTGCTTGTTATAGAAAACGCACTCACGCACGTATTTATTTTCTTACTGTAGAACACAAGCGGCGAGGTGACCACGCTGTGTTGGTTTGCTGGCAGGGCAGAAATTTCGTTTATACGCTCATTTTCCTGTTGTATATATTCGGCACATTTGGTGCTGTTATCAAATGCCAGTTTTTGCTGCTGGCCATATATGTAATATGCACCAGCAAGGACAACAACTAGCGCTAATGCCCAAAAGGGTTTGTACGCCATAATTTTGCTTGATTGGTCTTGTTAAAGTCATGGCGTTCTTTCCAAACAGAAAGCCCGCCACGGGTAGAGGCCGAAGCCTCTCGTGCAGGTTTCCCCACACGGCCAATCAAGCGACCCCTTGACGGGTTCTCTATGCTTGATTGGACTTTTGGCCATACCGTCCAGCAATGCAGAACGGGTTAGGCCATAACAACCTTATTCAGTTGTTCTTAAATGGTACGCTTTCCGTCCCTAAGAGTAAAGACGAGATTAGGGTAGTAAGGCTCCTATTTTTTCTAGTGCCCGCTGCAACTCTGGCGTAATTTTGTGCTCCTGTTCCACTTTTTCTGCATATTCGCCTGTGTAGGTTAGTAGTACTCGAACGTCTGCACCTTTACCCTCGCGTAGACACGCCGTTTCTAGCGCAAGCAAAACGTCCCCCGTGCGCTCTCTAAAAAAGTCTTTGCGCGTAGCTTGTACGCTGTCCCAAAATCCAACACGCTTTTTCCATGCAACGAGCGTGTTTCTGTTCACCCCATATTTTTCTGAAAAGTCGTCTTGGGTTTCCGCTCCCATTATTTGCCCCCGAAACGTCCTAGGTAGCGCCATAAAGCTTACAAACTCTAGATATTCCTGAGGTTTGTTTAGACCGCCGACAGGGGCGTTTACGGCGTTTGGCGGGGTGCTGGTGTCTCGTTTTGTATGCTTTTGTACTAGCGCTTTTCTCATATTTTCTGTGGTGGTTCTATTACCTTTGAGGTATTTCTGGTGCGGCTTTCTGTTCTCAAAAACTACCGCCCTGCATAGCTTTCTGCCATAATGGTCTGGCTAAGGGTTAGGGCTTGGAACGCCTTGTTCCACTTAATTATCAGGGCTTCCATGGTGTTCCATTCCAATCCCTCTACGCTCACCATCATCGGAACTAACTCCTGAACGGATGCATGTTGGTATTGGCTTTCCTTGGTGGGCCTTTGTTGTTTTTGGATCTGGTCATGCCGTCATTCAAGAGCGAGCACCCAAGACGCTACTTCAACAATAGTCTTGCGCTGTCTAGTCGAACTGCAGTTCGACTTGGGCAGCTCTTTCAGACACTCTTCGCTTTCGTAGCTTTCTTGTTTTTGCCGCCTTCTGTGCCCATTCAGAACGGATATGCGCTTCAAGTGCTTCAGGGTCTGTATTGATCTTCTTGAGGCTAAGATATTGCTGAATTAGCGCTCTTAGATGTTTCGCAATCTCTTCGCCACTAAGTTGCACCCCCATCCGCTTCTGTTCGCCAATCCACCTCAAAAAACTTTCTTTGTGCCGCAACAAATCCACCTCACTGCCATCACAAACAGTACCACTAGTCAGTTTTGATTCCGGGCCTGCCATAAACTAACCCGCGTACTGTGAGGGACCATCCGGCCCATCCTCAGTGTGTGACCGATTCATTTCAGCTCCTTCATCATGCTTATTTATTATCTCCGTTTTTTTAATATCCCTCCAATCAGCCTCTTCTGCCATTTGCTTCCCGCGTACTTTACCGCCGGCACGAGAGGCCCTGCGGTGCGCCTCAGGATTCTCGCTGGCAAGTTTTGCAAATCTATTCCACATACTCTATGAAAAAAGAGATTCAACGACCACTTTTACATCAGCGCCATCGGCTTTGCTATCCAGCTCCTTCATCACTGCACCCATGAGCTTGCCCATATCCTTTTTATCAACAACACCAAGCTCGCTTTTCTTCTTCTCTGCAGCCGTGCGGATAGCGGACTGGTCCATACGAGCAGGAAGGTAGGTCTCAAGAATCGCGCGTTCGGTGTCCTCCTTGTCTGCAAGCTCCGGTCGGTTTCCTGCGCGGAACGCATCGGCAGCCTCCTTTCGTTTCTTAACCTCACGGCGGATGACCGTGACCGCGTCGTCGTCAGTTACCTCGTCTGTCGGCTTCCGTTTGGTTGCTACCAATTCATTTACAAACGCGGCCTTGAGTCCACGAAAAACATCGACCTTAAGCGACTCCTTTGCCTTCATTGCCGCCACAAGATCAGCTGCAATAGTGTCTGAGAGCATTGGGTACAGTATAGCGAATAATTGCTACAATGGCCAGATGGAGTTGATTTTAAGTATTTTTGTTGGGGTGCTTGCAGTAGCCTGCGCTGCCCTTGTGTACCTTCTGGTCAGGCGACCCGCTGGGGGCGAGGATCGCGAGTCGATCGCCGTTCTTAATGAGCGAATGCAGGAGCTCACCCGAACCATGCACGAAAGACTTGACCGCTCCAGCGCCGCTGTGCAGGACTCTGTGCGTACCCAGCTGAGCGAGTCATTTCGGCTCATTAAGGATGTTACCGCAGGGCTCACTAAACTCGACGAAACCAACCGCCAGGTGGTGTCATTTGCCGACCAGCTCCAAAATTTGCAAGATATTCTCAAAAATCCAAAACAGCGGGGCATCCTTGGTGAATATTACCTCGAGACCGTGCTTCAAAATGTACTTCCACCTGGTTCATACCAGATGCAGTATGGGTTTCCGAACGGCGAGATTGTCGATGCCGTCGTGTTTGTAAAGGAAAAAATTATCCCTATTGACTCTAAATTCAGTCTTGAGAACTACAATCGCATTTTGGAAAGTCGTGAGCAGGGTGAGCGCGAGCGGCTTGAGCAGGCATTTAAACGCGACCTAAAACTCCGCATCGACGAAACGGCCAAGTATGTACGACCGGGTGAGGGGACTACGGATTTCGCGTTCATGTTCATTCCGTCCGAGGGCATTTATTACGACCTCCTCATAAACCAGGTGGGAACGGTAAAGACAAACACCCGCGACCTTATTGAGTATGCCTTTGGTAAAAAGGTGATTATTGTATCTCCGACATCCTTCCTTGCGTACCTGCAGACTGTGCTTCAGGGTCTAAAGTCACTTCAGATTGAGGAAAAGGTGCATGAGGTGATCAAGAATGTCGGTGAGCTCTCTAAACATCTTGGTGCATACCGGGAGTACCAGTTGAAGTTGGGCAATGCGCTCGGCACTGTGGTGAATCATTACAACGCAAGCGAAAAGGAGTTCAAGAAGATAGACAAGGATGTTCTTAAGATTACAGGCACCGCAGCCGGAGTCGAACCAACATTGGTTGAGGGACCGGTACGGGGGGAGTAATGCACAGGGGTGCCTATTGACGCCCTCTGCAAGTAGGCGTATGGTAACTGAGTTATTAGAAAATTGTTTTGCTATGGGTAATAAAAAAGGATTTGAAAAAGTATTTTCTGACCCCAGAGCTCTTGATTCTCAGGCTATAGACACGGATAAGCAACGAATTAAAGAAGCGCGCCGACTCGCCGCAAAATTTGCAGAAAGGGCATCTGACGGGTTCTTCCAGTCTCCACCACGGATTTCGGTCAAGCCAAGGTTGCAGAAATAGCTTTTCTAAGCTATTATTCCTCAATGAAAAGTGCGGTCATTAAGACTGGGGGCAAGCAGTACCTCGTAACGGAGGGGTCGTATATTACAATTGAAAAGATAGATGGTGTCAATAAAGGTGATACTGTAACATTCGACCAAGTACTCCTTACTGATTCCGGCTCTACCACTGAGGTGGGGATGCCAACCCTCAGCGGGAAGGTTGTTTCTGGCACGGTACTTGACGCAGTGCGAGATGATAAGAAGATTGTGGTTAAATACAAGGCTAAAAGCCGCTACCATAAGAAGCGCGGCCACCGCCAGCCGGTGCTCAAGGTCAAGATTAACGCCCTCTAAAGCCTACGACCTATTTTTTAAGGCACTTCGGAGTGTCTCGCCATCTGCATATTCGATTTCCGCTCCCACAGACAGCCCACGCCCGAGCAAAGATGTCTGTATGGTTGGAGAGCTCCCCTCAATTTGCTTTTTGAGCTCACGCGCAGTGTAATCGCCCTCCGGCGTGGTTGAAAGGGCAAAAATAACCTCGCGGAGACCTTCTTTAATGCCAGCATCGACATGGTGGAGCAACGCCTCAATCCGCGGTTCATCTGCCCCCTTTCGCTTTCTCCCGCCAAGAGGCATTAATGCCCCAATGACAAAGTACTTGCCTGAGTAGGCGAGCGAGGACTCGACTGCGTCGATATCAACATCATGCTCAACCACCATGAGTACCGAGCGGTCGCGCGCAGCATCCGCGCAGATGGGGCAACGCCCGTCGACGCTGTCATCAAAACGCATACAATTCTTGCACTGGGCGGTAGCGAGACTAATGGCGTTGATGAGCTCGGCAAGCTTTGTACGAAACGCGGGGCCCCTGGCAAGAAGATACTGCACCACGCGCCTGGCCTGCCGGGGGCCAAGGCCTGGGAGCTGCGACAAGAGTTCAGTTAGTTCGTTGATGGGGCGCATAAGTCAGGCTCGGTCAAGCTAAAAATCATCTGACCCTCCCTGCGAGCCTGCAGGGACACCGGCACCAAAGTCTGAGGTGTCGATTGGCAGGAACGATGCGCGCTTTTCATCAAAGTACAGATCGACCTTGCCGACCGGACCATTGCGGTGCTTTTCAATGAGTATCTCGGCTATATTGTTTCGCTCCATACTCTCACTCATTTTGTCTTCGCGATGGATAAACATCACCACATCAGCATCCTGCTCAATCGAGCCTGAATCGCGAAGGTCGGAAAGTCGTGGTCTACCACGCCGCTGCTCAACCGCGCGCGAGAGTTGCGAAAGTGCAAGAACAGGCACATCGATCTCGCGCGCCAACTGCTTCAATGAGCGCGAGATCTCGGTCACTTGCTGCACGAGCGAGTCTGCAGACCGCGTCGAGGTTGGAGCCATGAGCTGCAGGTAATCAACGATAATAAGTCCGATGCCGTTTTCGCGTTTCAGACGACGGGCAACAGAGCGCATGATGAGTGCATTGTTTGCAGGCTGATCGTCAATGTATATCGGCGCTTTGGAGAGATGCTCCATTGCATTTCTGATATTCTCAAATTCAGCATCCGTTGATATCTTCCCGGTTCTCAGTTTCCATGCGTCGACACGGGCCTCTGCGGCAAGCATGCGATCGACCAGCTGCTGCGAGGACATTTCGAGCGAAAAGATGCCGACTGGCGTACCGTGCTTCACAGCGGTATTGCGTGCAATATCGAGCGCCAAAGAGGTTTTGCCCATCGAGGGTCGCGCTGCAAGAATAATAAGGTCCGAGCGCTGGAAACCGGCAAGCATATTATCAAGCGACGGAAAGCCGGTCGGGATGCCACGCATCTCATGATCGCTCTTATGCAGTGAGTCAAAGCGTTCCCAAGCCTCTTTCAGCTCTTCACCAATGGCAACAAACTTGCGCATCGTCGGATTGGTGGTTGCCTCACCGAGCCGCTTCTCCGCACTATCGACGATCTCCTCAACTGCACGCGACTCGTCATACCCCATTTCCGAAATGTCAGCAGCCGCCTCAATAACGCCGCGCATGAGCGACTTTTTCTGCACGATCTCTGCATAGTGCTTTGCGTTTGCAGTCGATGGTACTGCATTTACAAGGTCAGCAAGGTAGCTTGCACCTCCGGCTCGCTCGAGTTCGTTATTTTCCCTCAAGTAGTTTGCGACTGAAAGAAGATCGATTGGTGCACCACTGGCAGCGAGTGCAACAAATGCGCGATACACGGTCTTGTGTTTTTCAGCATAAAAAGAGTCTGAGGAAAGGAGATCCGAAACCTCATGAATCGCATCACTTCGGAGCATGATGGCACCGAGGAGTGCGCGCTCTGCCTCAAGCGACTGTGGGGGAATGCGACCAATCGCTGCCATGACACCATTGTACCGTGTGCGCTACTGACGCCCAATTGCTGCCAGCTGAGCCGTAAAAGCACGATATGCACTGTCTATCCACTAAAACCAGTGCTTATACCTGAAATAAGCAACCAGAACGACGGCGATCGCCGCCATGATTGCGACAATGCTCCAAAATGCATGTTCCGAACCAATAATTGGCATCTCCTGGATATTCATGCCAAAAAGGGCAGCAAAGAGGGTAAGCGGAGCGGTGATAAAGGTCATCACGGTAAGGTTCTTCATGATCTCATTTTGACGAGTGGAAAGGAGTGAGTCGTTAGTATTGCGGAGTTCGCCAAGCGCGTCCATGAGCATATCTGCACGATTAAATGCGCGAAAGTGGTGCGCTGACATAGTCGCCATAAAGTTTTTAAACTGATTACCAAACAATTTGACGCCACCCGCCTCAAACTGTTTTAGCACTTCTTCGTGACTTGCCATGAGGCGTTTGTGAGTCAACAGTTCGCGGGTGAGGGTCGAAATAGGTCGAACCATCTGCTTTTCTCTGCCGTTAAAAATCGCCCGTTCAATCGAGCTTACCGAATCTTCGATTGCATCAAGTTCATTTTCGACTCCCTGATACAATCGATGCGAAAGTTCAAAAATAATGTGCCCGCTATGAAACCCGGAACCTGCGCGTTTGAGCAGCATGATCGCGTCAAATGAACGGGCAAAATCAAGAACTGCGGGCACTACTTCGTAGTGGACAGAAATAACAAAATTCTCCCCAACAATGAGGTCGATCTCATGGCTCGCGAGCTTGCTTTTTGTATCCCTGGTTGCAGGAAAATGAAGTACTAGATACAAAAACTCCTCAAATACATCCACTCGCGGCTTTAGAGTCGGGGTAACCAGCTCTTGCACCACGCCGCCCCCAAGATTAAACTCTGCCGCAAGTGATTCAGCTTCCTCGATGGTCGGCCGCTCAACATCAATCCATTGCACACCGCTATGCTCGTACCGAGTAATCATCCATCAAGTATAGCGCAGATTCGTTTGCCGCTTTCAACTGCGCATGAGAGAATGTGTGAGTGACGCAGCTTAAACTTCCTGAATCAAGGCACATGCTGACCCTTTCGCGGACGCAGCTTGGACTCGCAGCTGCACTGATTGCTAGTGTATCGTTCTGGGGCGGCTCGACTGCCGAAGGGTTCATTCCGTTTGCGGCTGCAAATCCAATCTACGATGTGCGAGCACCTGCGGCGGTTGATCTTGCGCCGCTTTTTACCGCATGGCGGCTATTGGATGAAAACTTTGTGGTCGCAAGCACCACTGCAAGCACCACACCGGCGGAGGAACGGCTCTGGGGTGCAATCCAAGGTCTAACCCAAACCTACGGCGATGAGTACACAGTCTTCTTTCCTCCAGTGCAAAAAGAACTGTTTGAGACCGAGGTTCGCGGCGATTTTGAAGGGGTAGGAATGGAGATCGGCATCCGCGATGACATCCTTACCGTTATTGCCCCAATTAAAGGCACACCTGCATCTCGTGCAGGCGTACTAAGCGGCGACCTCATACTCGAAATTGATGGCCAATCAACGAAAGGTCTTGCAGTAGATGAGGCCGTTGCCAGAATCAGAGGAGAGAAGGGGACCAGCGTTCAACTCCTTATGAGTAGATCAACAAAGGACTCTGGGGCGCCGTTTACTGTCAGTATTGTCCGCGATCGAATTGTGTTGCCGACCATCGAGGCATCCTACCGCTCTGACGGTATCTTTGTCATTCAACTCTTCAGTTTCAACGCCCAGGCAGCACAACTCTTTGCACAATCAATGACAGCGTTCGAAGCAAGCGGATCAAAGAAGCTTATTATAGATCTTCGCAATAATCCGGGAGGGTACCTTGAGGCTGCTGTTGATATCGCAGGGTGGTTCTTGCCGCAGGGTGCAGTGGTAGTCCGTGAGGATTACGGAACAAAGCGATCCGAGGATATTTTTAGATCTGGCGGATATCGCGGAGCCGAGGGTGTGGAGATTGTGGTTTTGGTGAACGGCGGCTCAGCCTCTGCGTCTGAAATTCTCGCGGGGGCACTTCAGGACCACAATCGAGCTACCATTGTTGGAGAACAGTCGTTTGGCAAGGGGTCAGTGCAGCAGGTTTTTGATGTCACAGATACTACCTCGCTGAAAATTACCATTGCCCGGTGGTTGACACCAAACGGCACTACCATTTCTGGAACCGGCATTACACCTGATATTGAAGTAGGTTTGAGTGAAGAGGATCGGACTCTAGCCCGTGACCCACAGCTTGAACGGGCAGTCGAGTATCTTTTGACCGGAAAGTAATGGTAGCTGGATTACGAACTAAAAATAGAGTACCGTGGTTACATGAAGGTCCTGCTTATGGCAGATGTCAAAAAGGTTGGTCGCCGCGGAACGGTGGTTGAAGTTGCTGACGGCTATGCGCTAAATGTGCTTATACCAAAACGCCTTGCGGTACCAGGAACTGCGGAGACATTGCAAAAACATGCTGCGGTAACCCGTGCGGCCGAGGAGCGCTTGAGTGCCGAACGCGCGCGGACGAGCAGCCGTCTTAAAGAACTAAACGGAAGTCAGCTCGTATTTTCGGCAAAGGCCGGGGATACAGGAACTTTATTCAAGTCGATTCAGGCAAAGGATATTGTAGCTGCACTCCGTGCCGTCCACGGTTTTGAAATTCCTGAGACAGCTATTTTCCTTGCAGCACCTATAAAGAAAAAGGGTACTTATCAGGTACCCATCGTCATTGAAAATGTGCGCGCGGAAATCCGCGTTACTGTCTAAGCCCGTTCCAGAATGTCGACTGCCTGTCGACGAGCGCTAGAGCCATCAAATCGCGTGCGACGGACAGAGCGGAAGCTCACGGTGCCACTTTTTGTTGCAAAAATCGTGTGATCCTTACCGAGCGCAGTGTTCTTGCCCACCACAAACTTGGTTCCTCGCTGCCTCACGATGATATTGCCGACTTTTGCAGACTCGCCAGCATAGAGCTTAACTCCCAAATACTGTGGGTTTGAATCAGTAAGGTTTTTGGCTGAACCGCCTGCCTTTTTTGTTGCCATACCTTGCTATACTACCCTATATGGGGCCGAAAATCAAGACATTCGTTGCAGAGAGGGGCGGGGACATCCTCGCCGCGATAAGTATACTTCTTCTTGCCTTCGCATCGTTCCAGGTGGGTAGGCTCTCAGTTCTTTACGGAGGCACATCCGATTTCACTGTTACAGAACGAGGTGCGTCCACAGCGCAAGAGCCATAAATAAGGGCCATATGATCGCGCTTGATACCGAGACTACCGGAACGAACTACGAAAAGCATTCGCTGGTCTCTGTTGGTGCGGTTGACATGGATGCGCCCGAGAACCGATTTTATGGCGAATGCCGTGCATGGGAAGGGGCACACATCGAGTCAGAGGCACTCTTGATTAATGGCATGACCGAGGCGGATGTGCGGAGCAGCATTAAACAGTCTGAGGCCGAACTCGTTACCGCATTTCTGACATGGGTTTCTAGCGTCCGCGATCATACATTTTGCGGGCAAAATACCGCATTCGACTACAACTTTCTTCGAGCAGCTGCGCATCGGGGTCATATCGACTTTTCACTCCCACACCGCTCGGTAGACTTGCATTCGGTGGCTTATGCGCACATTATTTGGCGCGGCGCCACCCCTCCATTTGACCCAAACCATCATCGAACTGCGCTTAATGCCGATTTCGTCTTTTCATATACTGGGATTCCCGAGGAACCGAAGCCGCACAATGCCCTTACTGGGGCGCTGTGTCATGCCGAGGCAACCTCGCGGCTGCTGTACAATACGAAATTGCTTCCCGAATTTTCACATTTTTCCATCCCTTGGCTGCAAAAGTAGTAAGAACCGCACTAGGGAAGTTATACTGAGCACTATGGATGACAGAAAGATCACCGCACCCACTGTACATCGGATGGAAGGGGAACTCCGCGTCTGCGACCCCCTCAAAGTAGACCACACCAAGGATATGGAAAGCTGGCGGATACTGCGCATTATGGACGAATTGATCCGCGGATTTGAGACCTTGCGGAAGTACCGACTTGCGGCAACCTTTTTCGGCTCCTCCCGCTGTACATTTGAGGATCAGATTTACAAGGATGCGGAGCGACTCGCCGGGATGCTTGCCCGCTCTAACTTTGCTGTTATTTCTGGCGGCGCGGGAGGCATTATGGAGGCAGCGAACAAGGGTGCATTTGAGGCAGGAGGGCAGTCGGTAGGGTTAAATATCAAACTTCCCGACGAGCAAGGCGGGAACCGCTACACCACCGAAACCATGAACTTTAACTACTTCTTTACTCGCCGTGTGATGCTCTCGTTTGCCTCGGAAGTCTACATTGTATTTCCGGGGGGGTTTGGGACCCTAGACGAGTTCTTTGAGGTGCTTACTCTGGTTCAAACCAATAAAATCAAGCGGATTCCCATTATTTTGTATGGCGCAACATTTTGGACCCCCCTTATTGCATTCATGAGGGACCAGCTGATACCAAACAAAGCAATAGATCCAGAGGACCTAGATCTCTTTGTACTTGCTGATTCGGTGGAGGATGCGTATGAGAAAATCGTCACTTTGGTGAAATGCTAGTATATGGCTTTGTTAAGCCGTATATTATGATTTTTGAAATGACAACACTTGACACGGTGTAAGTCAAGTGCTATGCTATAAGAAAGTCGCCTTCGGGCGGCTTTTTTAATTGCCAAACAATCTATGTTACCTATTCTTATCATTCTTGCTGGTGCAGCCATCACCACGCCCGTGGTCCTCACCGACTCTGCCGAGCGCGAGCTTGCCAAGAATCCGGAGACCCTTGGGGCGTATGTTCGAGACTACTTCGAGGACGCTCCGGTTATGGCAGACATTGCGTGGTGCGAGTCACGGTACCGCCACCTCGACAAAGATGGAACCATATTCAGAGGTAAGGCAGTCCCCGAAGATATCGGCGTGATGCAGATTAATACCTACTTCCACGAGGATACTGCAGAGGAGCTTGGTATTGACCTCTACAGTCTCTCCGGTAACCTCGAGTACGCGCGGTACTTGTACGAAAAAGAGGGTACACGGCCATGGAACTCGAGCCGCCCTTGCTGGGGTCAGCTTGCAAAGAAGTAGAAAACAAAAAACCCGCATATGCGGGTTTTTGTGTGCTTCAGTCAGCACGAGTTACATTGACTGCATAACTGGGGCCGTCGTGCGGAGCCTGCGCCGATCAATACTAATGCCCCCAGGTCCGTGCGCAACCACCATGAGCATGCCTCCAATGATTGCGAGATTCTTAAGAAACTGCGTCATTTGCATTTGGTCCTCAAAGTTTGAATGGAAGACCAGAGTAACCGGAATCAGGAAAAGTCCGATGCAGAGTGCCGCCCACCTGGTCCACAAACCGACCGCAAGCAACACGCCGCCAATGAGCTCAATTACAATAGTGAGCACAATCGCAAGCTCGGGCAGCGGCACCTGGTAGGCAGCCGCAAACGCAACCGTCTGATCAAAACCAAGTATTTTGCCAAAACCAGAAATAATGAAAATTGCAGCAAGCCCAAGTCTACCAAGAAGGGCGGCCCAGCAGGAGTCAATTATTTTATTTTCATGCATATATTTATTTTTATGAGTAAGTAGCATGTATAGTTTAGCGCATGAAATGGATAGGGAGGTAGGTGAAATTCCCAGTTCTCTCTAGGAGAGAAGTTAGCACAATATATCTTTTACTATATAAACTTATGTATATTTGAGCTGTCGCAGCAGCGATAAATCTTCAGCAATTTCATCTTTTCTTTTCTTGCTCGTCTGAGGATGCCGTCTTTCAAACTTGAGTAAGTCAGCATGGAAAATAAAAAGATTAGGATAATCGTTGGGGGATTTGTCGGTGCTTTCTGTAAATTCCTTTACCAATTTCCTGGTTTCGCTAGTGTTATCACCAAAGTAGTCAGGATTGCACCTACGACATCTTTTCTCGTGATTTTTCATGGGGTTGTATACAGTGTACCGCTCCACACGGGATTGCAAGCGCTTGACAAGTTATCCACAGGTGGTCAAATAATAAAAGGATCCTCGCAAATTTGGAGGATCCTTTTAAGAGGGGCACTCTCCCCTCTCCGGCTACATGGACATCGATGACGAACCTTTCCAGTCCTTGGTTGCCGCGATATATACCGCAGACAGTCCAACGAGCACATAGACGGCCTGCTCAACCATCGGCCATGAGCCGAGGAGCATGCTGACGAGGTTCCAGCCAAAGGCTACCAACCCCCAGTTC
>JAYOEC010000013.1:0-12925 GCA_038106525.1 Minisyncoccota bacterium
CGGCTACTCATCTTCGGGACTTGCATGGTATCCAAAAGGGTGTGTATTGTGCACCGCATACGAGACTGCAACAAGTTGTGACGCTGCGGTAGCTAAAAGTAAAAGTACAAAAACAAGCGTGTACAAAGGGCCGTGTGTTAGAAGTATTTTGAGCGGAACATATAGTTATGAAGAAAAAATATATGAGAATGGGTACATTAAATCGGCTCGGTCAGTGACTACCGGATCTTCCTTTCAGGAGTGTGAGTCAAAACGAAACACGAACTAGCTCGTCAATATGAAAATTAATAGAAATTATGTTGTTGGAGCCGTACTGATAGTAAGTATTCTTATCATATTGGGAGGGTGGCTTCTGACCCGAAATTTAGGAACGAATAGCAATAGCCCTGACGAGGAGCTGGTTGATTTCTTCAGCTCGCTTTTTCCGTTCGGGGATTTGATTGAGGAGGATCCCAGTACGACGGGAGTGGCAACAGGTACTGCGGGGGATCCGGTGGTTGCGGCGCTCCGCAAGGTCTCGGCAGGACCAGTATCAGGAGCAGCAGCGTTTACAGTTGGCTCTACCACGGTGATCCGATACATTGACCAATCAACGGGCCACCTGTTTGAAACGCCCGCAGACAATACTGCCACCGTCCGCCTCACCAACACCACCGTGCCGGGCGCACACGATGTCGTATGGGTGACCAAAGACTCATTCATCCTTCGCTATGTATCCGGAGACAACGGGATTGAAAATTTTCTTGCCTCGGTTGCGACCTCCGCACCAGACCAGGCGCTACAGGGGAGATTCATTCATCCGTTTGATCGCATCGCGATTTCTGGTGATTCCAAAACACTCTACACGGTAACCGAGACACCAGGCGGCGCCCGAGTAGAGACAAGCCGGGCGGATGGGAGCAACCTCACAACTATTTACACATCTCCGATTCGTTCGTGGACAGTACTTGCAGGCGGCACACGAGTCTTCTTGCAAACACCCCCGAGTGCCGGCGCTCTTGGGTACCTATACCGCCTCCAAGGAACTGTGCTTGAAAAAATTGTTGGCGGGCTTCCTGGACTCAATGCAAAGCCGAACCCGAACGGCACGCGAATATTGGCGAGTGCTTTCGGAGAAGGCAGACCTGAACTTGGTGTGTATACCCTCTCAAATGCCTCTGTAAACCCGTTTCCGCTCCCAACTATGGCAGATAAATGCGCGTGGCAGAGCGATGAGGTAGTCGTGTGCGGTGTTCCGCTCCTATTCCCGACTGCTGACTTTCCTGATAGCTGGTACCTTGGGTATCAGACTACTGAAGATTCAGTGTGGAGCATCGATACCACGGCAAATATTTCCGCGTTGGTTGCAGACCTTTCAGACATCGCCCGTGAGCCAATTGATGTATACCGCCCATCAGTGAGTGAGGATGGGGCGTACCTTATCTTTTTAAATAAGCGTGATTTATCACTCTGGTCGCTCAAGCTTCGCGATGTGGTTCCACTCCCTCAGCAGTAACACACCTGATAATGACATGCCTAAGCGGACCCTCGCCATATGAGGTTGTTTGAACCCCCGCGATATCTTTAAGTGCGTTATGGACCACCATGCGCTCATAGGCATTCATCGGCGCAAGCTCGACATCATATTGAAAGGTGAGTGCGCGGTTTGCTGCAAGCCGTGCCTGCTCCTCAAGTGCGGTAATGCGGCGCAAGTGATACCCATTAACATCAATTGAAAAATGTTCGTTCTGAGCGACCTCTTTTTCAAGAATTTTTTTGACAATGTGGTTGAGAGCAGAGAGCGTCTCACCGCGAGTGCCAATAAGCTTCCCAGACTCAGTTGTGGTAATTGAAAAGAAGGTTGAACCGCCTGCAGCATGCGCATGTATCGATGATGCCTCGATACCCAAGAATCCGAGGATCTGTTGGATGGTATTGACGATACGATCAGAGTTCATGGATGTACTTTTCTCTTAGTCCTGTCAGCGATCAATTCTTGCACAATACCGAACATATTTGAAGTGATAAAGTAAAGTGCGATTGCGGAACCCGCAATATACCCAACGACCGCAAGGATAATAGGAAACACAAAACGCATTTGAAGATGCATACTCTTTGCAAGATCGTCCTGAAACTGCTTGCCAGTCGAAGCGGGCGCAGCAGGCATCATAAGCCATGCTTGGATAAACTGTGTTATCCCCACAAGTCCCGCAAGTACCAGGCTGCTCCCCGCAAGCGGGAGAATGCCTAGAAAAATAAAAGATGCGCTCTCGGGTACCGGAACGAATGAATACAAAAGTGTTGGGTCGAAGGTTGCCGCCTTTGCCTCTGCCAGTATGACCCAGTACAGACCCAGGATAACCGGAATCTGAATAAAAAGCGTCAAAAAACTTGCGAACGGATTAATGCGATGCGCGCGGTACAACTCAAGAGTCGCGCGAGCGAGCGCCTCGTTATTTCCTTTATGCTGCTCACGGATTTCCTTAAGCTTTGGTTCAAGCACGCGCATTTCGCGTTGCGTCTGCGACGCCTTGAGCGCCAAAGGGAACAGCAGTAACTTTATACAGACAGTAATCAGTATCACCGCGAGGCCGACATCACCGCCAGGAACGGCGCTAACCGCTGCTGCAAGCGCGTTATATATCGGAAGATAGATTACTGAATGAAAAAATGACCCAATCACGCCGTGCCATTGTATCGCGGCTCGAGCGCCTTGGCGAGCGATTGGGTAAGACTAGAAAAAGGTGCACTGAGCGCCGCTTTTGATGGATAGACAACGACAGACATGGTAAGCGAGGGGAGGAGCGGGCGAATCGCGTGTCGCACACGGCGTTGTATGCGCCGTCGCGTCGGAGCAATTTTTGACACTTTTTTTGAAACAACCACTGCTGTCCGTGGTGGATGGATTGCGTAAAACGCTAGCGAACCGAATGCAAATGCCGCGCGGCCAGTAGGCCGCGCGGCAAAGTCACGCTTCCGCATGCTACGGACGCGGGGGATGCTCACACTGAAAGTCGTGCGCGACCCTTGCGGCGCCTGCGCAAAAGAACTCGCTTCCCTGAAGGACTTTTTGATCTGGATCGAAACCCATGAGTTTTTGCTCGCTTTCGCTTTTTAGGTTGATAGGTTCGTTTTGGCATGTATTACATTTTATACACAACTTATGCACACCATCATACCCCTTTTTGCCTATTTCGGCAATCTTGCCTATGTATCCACATGCGGGATAATGTCTGGGCATGGAGCTCGACACGAAGCAATTGTGGGAGAATGTCCTCACTTCAATCGAACTCTCAATTTCTCCTGCGAGTTTCAAAATGTGGTTTTCTGAGACCCATATTGTACGGATAGAGGATGGGGTTGCGGTTATTGGGGTACCAAATCAACTGACCAAGGACTGGCTCAATGAGAAGTTTGGTAAGCTAATCCTCAAAACCATACGGGGGTTTGTGGACACTGTTCGAGCATGTGAATTCATAGTTTCTAAGGAATCGTCTCGCCGATCCCCAGAAAAGGTTGCGACTGAGCCACAGAAGGACGAACTCCCCTTGACAGACTACCTCATAAATAGGTCTGATAACCTCAACCCTCGGTATACTTTTGATTCGTTCGTAGTTGGTCCTTTTAATGAACTTGCGTATACCGCGGGGGTGACCGTTGCGCAAAATCCAGGAATCGCGTACAACCCGCTGTTTGTGTATGGAGAGACCGGACGGGGGAAAACACATCTTATTCAAGCAATCGGTGCACATATTAAGAAAAACACTCCCGGTAAACGCGTCTTTTATCTCACCGCAGAGCGATTTGGGTTTGAATTCATGACCGCTATTAATAATCGCACTATCCCACAGTTTAAAGAGAAATATCGATCATACGATGTGATGATCGTAGACGATATGCAGTTTTTTTCAAAAAAGGGGACTCTGCAGGAAGAATTTTTCCACCTCTTTAACTCTCTCCACGACGCAAACAAACAGATTATCTGCTCCTCTGATCGCCACCCAAATCTCATTCAAGACATTACTGATCGCCTCAAATCCCGATTTATTGCGGGCATGACCGTTTCGATACTCGAACCGGATCTGGAGAGCCGGATGGCGATTATTAAGGCAAAGGCACTCTCACTTAAACTTTCTCTTACTGATGCCGCTATTGAGCAAATTTCAAGTGCAGTTCCTGGAAATATTAGGGAAATTGAGGGAATGCTGAACACTATCCTCTGTCAGCAACAACTTCGAGGAACGCTCGGAGACGGTGAGATCCACGATATTATCAAAAACACTGCGCGCCCTAAAAAAACAGTTTCAGTAAAGCATGTAATTCAGCGGATTAGTGAGTTCTACTCAATTGATGAATCAAACATGTATGCAAAAACCCGTCGAAGAGAGGTGGTGAAGCCGCGGCAGGTCATTATGTACATTTTGCGTGAGGATTTCCATATGTCGTACCCATCAATTGGGAGTCTTTTTGGCGGCCGCGACCACACCACTGTTATCCACGCATGTGAAAAAGTAAAAGTGGATATGGAGTCGGATACTGAGTTGAAAACTCAAATTGACGAGATCCGCGGTATGTTGAAGTAATACAATCCACCATGCTCCCAAATCACTATCCACACAAAAATACCACCACTAGACTCAGAAAATGGCTAACTGAGAATATATAAAAGAAATCCACATAATCCACAATCCATAATAAGAATAAAGAAGTTATATGAAGATAGAAATACTTACAGATCAATTAAGTTCAGCAGCGGGGATAACTGCAAAAGTGAGTAATAAAAATCTTTCTCTCCCTGTTCTTGGATGTGCGGTGTTTGTAGTTTCTAAAGATCGTGCAGTGCTTCGGGCTACAAATCTTGATGTGAGTGTTGAGGTGGTACTAAAAGCAAAAATATACAACGACGGCGTGGTGGCTGTTCCGGCACTCACTCTTGCACAGACTATCAGTGCCTTTTCTGACCAAAAACTCACTCTTGAACTAAAGGGATCAACACTGTCGGTTGTTGGTGCGCATAGTACGAGTAGTATTACGGTGGTTGATGTATCTGAATTTCCAACCTTGCCGTATGTTAAGGATGGAGAGGGGGTGGCGGCTGATGTTCCAACAAAAGATCTTAGTTCAGCGCTTAAAATGGTTTCATTTGCTGCCGCACAGTCGAGTATTAAGCCAGAGCTCTCAAGTATTTTTCTTACTTTGGAGAAAGGTGAGTTGATTGCTGCGGCTACTGACTCTTTTAGACTTGCAGAGGCGCGGATACCTCTCAAGGCAAAAGCTGCTTTTGGACCAGTACTAATACCCGCACGGAATGTGCCAGATATACTTCGCGCACTTGAGGGGGTTCAGAGTTCTCAAGTTCGGGTAACTGAAACACAATGCACCGTGGTAACTGAAAATGGATTTATTACATCACGAACTATTGATGGTGCGTTTCCTGAATACCATGCGATCGTACCAAAGGAATTTATGGTTTCCGCAACAGCACTTGTTGAAGATGTGCGACGAGCATTTAAGAAAGTGAGTATTTTTGCAGATTCATTCAATCAAGTGCATCTTGCGCTGCTTCCATCAAAAAAGATTTTTACTGTTCAGTCATCCAATGCCTCTATTGGAGAGACGAATGAGGAAATACCCGCTTCGCTTGAGGGAGAGGATGTAGAGATTAATTTTAATGCACGGTACATTACTGACGCATTGCAGGTGGTTGGTGGTGATAGTGTGAGTTTTTCAGTTGCTGGTCCAGGTAAACCGATGATTATTGAAGATGCGCCGAAGCGGGGATTTTTATACCTGGTGATGCCAATGAATCGTTAGCACTGCAATGAAGCGGGCTGGGCAGTTCCTTTCAAAGTTCGATAGTCTTACGCCGCCGCATGATGCGCTCCGAACTGCACTGGTTTCAGCGATCATGGCGCATGTTGGGAAAAAAATATCAAAATCCTTAATTAGGATTGATCAGAATATTGCGTTCATCTCCGTTCCCTCAATAGTAAAGAGTGTTATTCGAGTGCGCCGGGCTGAAATTCTACGCACTGTATATGAAGAGATTCCCCGCGCAAAAGATATGATTCGTGATATTCGCTAAACGCATTTATCGGGGATGGATGAGGATACTTGTCCCGTCATGGTACCCATGCTGCACTGCCCAACGGCGTACTGCATACTCCCAGCGCGAAAATTGTGGATCCTGGTTTGGATCACTAAGTTTCGGACCGGCAGGATTATTCTTATCTACCCAATACAGGATCGAGTGAACCGCAGTGGTTACGCGGAGCATCCCCGAAGGGTCACTGATGCTATCCGAACCTTGCCAGATACCACGCAAAATAGGTTTTGAATCCGCAGTTACCAACGGTTCTGGCTCGGGGAAGGGGCTGCTTGGGTACTTCTGAAGCGCTGCTCGCATAAATTCGTTCCAGAGCGGGGCAACAATAAATCCTGCGACCCGCTTTTCCATTGGTGTATTGTCGTTGTTTCCTGCCCAGGCGCCGACGGCGATGGTAGGTGAGTAGCCAACGATCCAAGCGTCGCGGTAGTCGTTTGTGGTACCTGTCTTTGCGGCTACATGTTGTCCAGGGATGGAAAGTGCTGAGTTCGAGCCAAAAGCTGGCGTGCGGGCTGCATTATCTGCAAGAACATCAGAAATTGAGTGGGCAACACTCTGGTCAAGCGCCTCGACCGGTTGTAATGGGTACTCACGAACCACTGCTCCATCCCGATCTTGAATAGAAAGAATGGCACGGTAAGGATTTCGAGTTCCTTCGTTTGCAAACACTCCGTACGCAGAGACAAGATCGAGCAAAGTAACCTCGCCGCCACCGAGGACGAGGGTAAGGCCGTAGCGATCAGGCCCCTCAAGGGTGGTGATACCCATAGTGCGGGCGACTTGGAGTGCTGGCTCAAGACCAACAAGATAGAGAACTTTTACCGCGACGGTGTTAATTGATTGTGCAAGCGCATCACGAAGCGACATTGGGCCACGATACACTCCGTCATAGTTTTCTGGATAGTAGCATGGTGGATCTTCACTGGTTGAATCTGCAGGGCAAAGGGTTGAAAACTGTGTTCGCACATCAAACAGCGCGGTTTCCGGCGCATATCCCTTTTGGAATGCGGCAGCATATACAAATGGTTTGAATGAAGACCCCGGCTGCCGCTTAGCGACCGCGATATTCACATTTCCGTCAATCGTATCGTCAAAGTAATCCCGTGAACCTGCCATGGTAAGAATATCTCCTGTCTGCGGATGTATAGCCACAATTGCGGCGTTCGAGGCGTTGAACTTCTCCTGATTTTCGAGTGCGTAGCGCTTTACGATCTCCTCTGCCTTTTCCTCGAGTTCCATATCGAGCGTGGTAATGATGCGCCAGCCATTTTCCTCAAGCGCGCGCTGGCCGTACTCTTTTTCAAGTTGTTCGCGGACAAAAAACACAAAGTGTGGCGCACGAATGCCGGATTGGGATGGCGGTTGAAACTGCACTTGTTCTTGAATTGCTGCATCGTACTCAGCACTCGAGATAAATCCAAGCTCATGCATGCGCGCGAGTACCAGATTCTTTCGACTCTCAAGCGCGTCAAGGTGGTTGCCGTATGGAGAAAAGTAAGTTGGGGCCTGCGGTATTGCGGCAAGATACGCTGCTTCTGCGAGCGTCACCGCATTTGCTGGCTTGCCAAAAAAACGCATGCTGGCCTCCTCAACGCCGTACATTGAGCCGCCGTACGGGCTCTCGTTGAGGTAGAGTGACAGGATTTCCTCTTTTGAAAGGATTTGCTCGAGTTTAAGTGCAAGCACCCACTCCTTCACTTTTCTAATAATTGTTTTATCCGTAGTCAGAATCGAGTTTTTTACCACCTGCTGCGTGATGGTTGATCCGCCTTGCTCGAATCCGAGACGAACAACATTTACCAGAATTGAACGGATAAAAGAGGTCACCTTTATTCCGTTATGCTCGTAAAATTCACTATCCTCAATCGCCACCGAAGCTTTTTGGATGTACGGTGATATTTCAGAAATAGGAACAATGGTGCGTGTTACATCATCGCCAAGGTCGTCAAGGAGTATAGTTCCGGTCCGATCGTAGATCTTGGTCGATTGGGTTACTTTCCGTTCTTCGAGCGAACGAATGTCAGGTATGGGTATGGTTGTTGTCCAAAAGAAAATGAAGCTCCCTGCAATAAGTATGAGTGAGCCTAAGAGCAAGATCAGTTCATAGCGGGAACGGGGCCGGAAGTGCCGTAGCATACTGATAAATCGTAGCATGTGGGGTATAGTATCCGTATGTTCTGGAACAAGCTTCCTCCGGTCAGCACTGACCCTGAAAAGATTGATGCACTGCTGAGTCGTGGGGTAGCAGAGGTGATCCCGAGTGTTGACTCTCTCCGTGCGCTTCTTATGTCGGGGAAGCGGCTCCGCATCAAGCTCGGGATAGATCCGACTGGGTCGCACATTCATCTTGGGAACACCGTTCCTCTCCTTAAACTGCGAGATTTTCAGGACCTTGGACACCAAGTGGTTTTCATTATCGGAGATGCAACAGGGGTTATTGGAGACACTTCTGACAAGGATGCGGAACGGCCAATGCTTACCGAATCGGCAGTAGCGGACAATCTCAAGACTTTTGTACGGCAAGTTTCGGTAATACTTGATACCACTCTCCTTGAGGTGCGGAAGAACTCTGAGTGGTTGCTTAAACTGAACTACCGGGATATCGGCGAACATGCAGATGTATTTTCCGTTTCAGATTTTATTTCAAGGGACAATATCAGGCGCCGTCTTGATGCAGGGAAACGGGTATCGTTGCGCGAAGTGTTGTATCCGCTCATGCAGGGGTACGATTCGGTCGCGGTCCGCGCCGATATTGAGCTTGGAGGTTCGGATCAGCGATTCAATGTGCTTGCAGGCAGGCCGCTCCAGGAAAAGTCGGGACAAAGGCCGCAGCAGTGCCTGCTATTTGAGTTGATGCCCGGTACCGATGGTGAAAAAATGAGTAAATCGAGGGGGAATGTCATCAATGTTGACGACGCGCCGACAGCGATGTTTGGGAAAGCAATGAGCATGCGCGACAGTGTAGTGCGGCAGTTTTTTATTTCAGCAACCCGTGTCCCGCTTGCGACCGTTGAGACATATATGCAGCTCCATCCGAAGGATGCAAAACTCGCGCTCGCGCGAGAGTTGGTCCGTATGTACCATGGCGAAGCCGCGGCTGCAGCAGCGCAGGCAGATTTTGAGAAAACCTTCGTTCGCGGCGAGGTGCCTGAGGATGCTGTCGAGGTTCGGGTGGGCGCGGAGGGGCTCATGCAAGCATTGGTTGCTGCCGGGGTGGTGACTTCAAAGACCGAGTATCGCCGACTTCTCTCCGATGGAGCGGTGCGTGTGGTTGAGACGGACGAAAAACTGAACGAACGGTCGCTCCCGCCCTACGGTCATACGGTACGCATTGGCAACCACCGATTTGTCAGGATTTCAAAATAGATACGATCCAATAAAAAAGCCCCGCTGTAGCGGGGCTTTTATTAGGCCCAGGGTTCCTCTCCCTCCTCTCCCGAATCACTCTCTTCGTCATCGTCCATCTCCTCGTCACTTGCATCTCCCTCGCCCATGAAGTCGGCGCCAAGCTCGTTCTCATCTTCCCCAACTTTTTTCTTTTTGTCGTCCATAATGACTATGAATGGTAATGTCCCTGCGGACACCATTGTTGTATCAAATACTTGGTCTAGCGCAAGAGGGAAACAGGTGGATATCTATCGGCGCGAGGCAGTGTGGGCGATGCCGAGCGCAATGGCGTCGTACTCGTCGTCAAATCGCTTCCGCTCAGGAAGGGGAACCAGCCTCCCGACCATACTGACAACTGCTTTTTTATCGGCACTGCCGCTCCCGGTCACCGCGATCTTTACTGCCTGAGGCGAGTATTCGTGTACCGGGATCCCCGCTTCAGCTGCTGCAAGTTCGATAACTCCGCGCGCTTCAGCGACCGCAATCGCCGTTTTTACATTTTTGCTGAAAAAGAGTGTTTCAAGCGCAAGCGAGTCTGGTGCATATTTTCTTATACATGTAGCGCAGCGCGCATGAACCGCGCGCAGTCGCTCGGCCAGTGTCCCCGGCGGCGACACAAAGCATTCGGAATGGATAAGCTCAGTGCCTTTGAATACCGCGATTCCCACACGATCGAATCCAGGGTCAACCGCGAGCGAAGTGTGATGGACGGGTCGCTGCATAACTGGTTATGCAATGGTATGTTGCCCGGAATGTGCAGCAATATGCTCGCGCGCGCGGAATGTCGCTACCCGTCCTCGCGGCGTTCGTTCAATGAACCCTTCTTGCAAAAGGTATGGTTCGTACACTTCTTCAATCGTGTCTTCCTCTTCTGCGGCTGCAGCCGCAAGCGTCTTTAGTCCGACTGGGCCGCCACCAAATTTGCTGATGAGTGCGTTTAAGATACGGCGATCGGCCGGTGTGAGGCCGGCAGTATCGATACCAATCATCGCAAGCGCTTTCATGGCGACTGCATGGGTAATCGGTGTGCGATCAAGTTGAGCGACATCGCGACACCGTTTGAGAAGGTAGTTTGCAGTCCGGGGCGTCCGCCGTGAGCGATGTGCGATTTCTTCCGCTGCATCAGGGTCAATAGATACACCGAGGATCGCTGCAGATCGAGCGAGTATTTTACTGATTTCTTTATCCGTATAGAAATCGAGCTGAAACACTCCGCCGGAGAATCGTGAACGGAGTGGTGAGGAAATAAGACCGATCCGCGTCGTTGCGCCAATCAGGGTGAACGGCGGTAGCGCAAGTTCGATAGTCCGTGCCGACGGCCCCTTGCCGATAATGATATCGAGTTTACCGGCTTCCATGGCAGGGTAGAGTACTTCTTCAACTGTTTTGTGCAAGCGGTGGATTTCGTCGATAAACAAAATCGAATTTGGTTCAAGGTTGGTGAGTACTGCCGCGAGGTCTCCAACGCGTTCAATAACGGGTCCAGCAGTAGACTTAAGCGGACTCCCCATTTCTTCGGCAATGAGATGCGCCAATGTCGTCTTGCCGAGGCCAGGCGGACCATAGAGCAATGTATGTTCAGGCGCATGCGAGCGCTCGCGTGCGGCCTGAAGCAACACACGCAAATTTTCTTTGATATTTTCTTGGCCAATGTACTCATCCCACCGGTGCGGACGGAGCGTCTGGTCGAGCTGTGTTTCTGGCTGGGGTACGGGAGGAGTGCTTGACATGCGTGTTATGGTATGCTACCATACAGTATAGCCTCCCAAGGGAGGTTATTTCTTTTCAGAAACCACACCCCTCTAAGCGACGCCGTGGCTTCGCACCAAGGACCAGACGGTTACAGGCTTCGGCCTCGGTACTCTCTTGCTCCTCAGGCGCGTTCCACCTTTCTCATGCAAAGTGTCGCTTGGAGTGGTGTGGTTTTTACTATTCGGCGATTACCACTCGATCAAGCTCTTCGAGTGAGGTGAGACCACTGAGTGCTTTGACCACTCCATCTTCGTGCATGAGCATAAGCGCCCGCGTGCGCTGCACCTTTTGTATTTCATGTTCCGAGGGGCTCGTGCGCAAGAGCTCGTCCAATGCCTCGTCAACAACCAGCGCTTCAAAAATACCGATGCGACCTTTGTATCCGGTTCCATTGCATTCAGGACAGCCGCCGGGTTCAAAGAGGTATCCGGTGTCGTTTGGCAAAACGGATTTGTCCCTGAGTCCGCTCACCACCGTTTCTATTCGGGCCTTATGCGTTTCTCCAATAGGCACCTGTTTTTTACACGCGGGGCAGAGAACACGCACCAGGCGCTGTGCCATTGCAATATTAATTGCTGAACCAAATACTTTTGAATCAACGCCGAGGTCTAGAAGGCGTGGGAAGGTTCCTGCAGCATTGTTTGTGTGCAGTGTTGAAAAGACGAAGTGCCCGGTAAGTGCTGCATCGATCGCGGTGCGCGCCACTTCCTGATCGCGGATCTCGCCGACCATGATGACATCCGGATCTTGACGGAGAGCCGAACGGAGGCCTTGGAGAAATGAGTAGTTCTTCTCTACCTGTGTCTGGACAATGCCCTGAACATGGTATTCGATCGGGTCTTCGATGGTAATAATCTTTACTTCACTGGTCGCAATCCGCCGCATGCAGGCGTAGAGTGTCGTAGTTTTTCCTGACCCGGTCGGACCAGTGTTGAGAAGCATGCCATTCGGATTTCGGATTTCTTTTTCCACCAGCGCGCGCAGCTTCTCTTCCATACCCAACTGCTCGAAGGGGACCGTAATTGATTCTGGATCCAAGAGGCGGAGGACAATAGATTCGCCGTATGCGCCAGGAATCACCGAGGTACGGATCTCAATCTCTGTTTTTTTGAGCAGCACGCTAAATCTCCCATCTTGCGCTTGATCGTGGATGTTCAGCTTGAGACCTGAAAGAAGTTTGACTCGGGAAAGGAGGAGTGTGTGTGTCTCTCCGTCAAGCCGTGCAACATCCGAAAGAACTCCATCGAGTCGGTAGCGGACACGCACCGACTCGGGTTCCGGTTCGAGATGAATATCCGATGCTCCAATTGCAAATGCGCCCGCAAGGACGACCTCAACAATGTGCGAAATCCGGTACGCGCGCTTTTGGTCTGAAATCTCACTGATCCTTTTGGCCACATCAGCAAGCGAAGCAATGCTCGCAATAGTCTTTGAGAGTTCGTCTGATGAAATATCAATTGCTCCCTCACGCGTTTCGATGGCGAATGAGAGGTCTTTGTATCTGGACCACGCCGCCTCGAGGCTGGCGCTCGATACCATAAAATCTTCAGTAGTGTATCCGTGCTTTAGCAATTCGGCCTTTACCGCTGCCACCTTCGGGTGCGCCGGCGAGCGGAGCGCGAGCGATATCTTCTTGCCAACCACATCGAATGCGGCAACCTCGGCCCCTCGCGCTTCCGCTTCAGGGATGAGTCTCAGCGC
>JAYOEC010000024.1:0-1880 GCA_038106525.1 Minisyncoccota bacterium
CTGCATGCCTGCAAGCACCAGCTCGAAGTCCGAGAGGAGTGGCGGTTCCATCCCAGCAAAGCTGGTTGCACCAGTGATGTCCTTGAGTGCATAGGTTTCAGTAATTGCGCGGTCAATAAGCGAGTCCTCCTCTGGAGTCAGTCCGCCGAGCATAATGCGGAAGAGGCCAACCAGGTTGACGATGTTTGAGCGGAGCACATCTTGCGGCGATTCATCCTCGCGCGGGGTCGGAAGGTCGAAAGGGTTAATGTGGTGATCGGATGAAAGCGATATTGAAAAGAATCGGCCGCCAACTGCGTTTGCCAGGTACTCGTACTCGTTTTCAGGGTCAATGACCAGCACTTCGGTGTCAAACATGAGCGAGCGCAGGATTTCGAGCTTGGTTGCGTACGACTTTCCTGAACCGGATTTTGCAAAGGTGACCGAATTGTAGTTTTCAAGACTGAAGCGATCAAAGAGAACCAGCGACGAATTGTGGCGATTAATGCCGTAGAGGATGCCGCGGTCAGAGGTGAGGTCGAATGAGAGAAATGGGAACAACGACGAGAGCGGCGACGAATTGAGCTTTGACGATACCTCAAGAAGATCCTTGCCAGTCGGAATAACGCTCTTAAATCCCTGTTCTTGCTGAAAGAGTGCGGGTTTAACATACACAAGTTTCGCGTCCAAGATCGAGCGGATCTCCGCCTCTGCCTTGTCGAGTTCCTCCTGGTCGTCTCCGTATATCGAGAGGTATAGCCCTACCTCAAAGACCCGCTCCTGTGCCTGCTGCAGCTTGTCTCGCAGTTCCTCAATATCGCGGTATGCGGTGTCCAAGACCGGGTCGCGCACCAGGCCCTTTTCCTCGCGGGTGAGTATCTGTGACTGGATTTCGGCGACTTTCTTTTGAAATTTGCGGAGCACTGCTGCGGTGTCGATGGGGTGGACAAAGATCGACACATCAAACATTCGATCAAGGTTGATGATCGGTGCAAACCACGAGTCGGTCAGGAATCGTGGGTACGAGATGACATAAAAAGTGCGGAGCAGTTTATCTCCCAGGTTCATCTCGCGAGGAGTTATTTTGAGCGCGCTTGGCGCAATAATGTCGGCAAAGTCGAGTTTTGCTGCTTCATAGATGTCTTTTGGCAGAAAAGGCGTCAGGGTCGCTTCCTTTTGTTGCTGCGCGGCTCCGGTGATAAAATCAAAGATTCCCATAGGTTAGGTGTTTTGTTGCGCACCGACGGTTATCGGCTTCTCAAGCTCTCCAGGATTGAACTCTTTGTATAGGAGCTCGATTACCTCTTCGGTGCCAAGCGGCGCGGTGCGGATGCCGGAGCGCGCGAGCCCCTGCTCTACGACGCCCATGCGCTGCTCAAGTTGCGAACGATGTTCCTCGAACCCGCTTTCTTTGGCGCGGGCGGATAGACTCCCTGCCCCGAAAATCTTGCTTTGCACTGACTGCTGTACATTAATGATCGGCGGTGCGTACGGCACTACGACAAAGAATCGCTTTGACATAATGTTGGCTCGTTCGGTAAATGTCTTTACGAACTCGATATACTCTTTGACCTGAATGCGCATGAGGTCTTCTGTTTGCGCTTTGTACCGCTCCTCAAGGAGCGCTGTATATGGGCGAATATCGAGCTTCCGGGACTGCACGAAAAACTGAACGGTAAAGTCGAGCGAGTTGAGAAAGTTTTGAAACTGAGCAAGAATTGCAGCCTGTTCATCACCACTCTTGAGTGCAAAGTTGAGCGACGATGCAAGCATGACGCCCACCAAGGTTCCGTCTTTCAGCACCATGACGCCGCCCCGCACCTCCTTAATGGGGACAAAATCCTGTGCCGCTCGTGATTTCTGCTGCTCAGCAGCCATGGATAAACTATAGCGCACGAAAA
>JAYOEC010000003.1:0-61701 GCA_038106525.1 Minisyncoccota bacterium
GAGGATGAACGCCACGGTGTGCAAGTATTTCATGAAATATGCATATTAGCTGCTAATACCACCATTGTATGTTACAGATACGATAATGGGTTGAGATATGCACTGGTCGGAGCAACAGGCACAACTGCCTGTGCACAGTTGGTTTTAGCCTTTAGATCGCCCAATTTAAGCAGTTGGACACCCTCTGAGGCATAAAGGGTAAAGTGGAGGTGCGGTCCGGTAGAGTAGCCAGTGTTCCCAGAATAGCCAATGACAGCCCCCGTTGGTAGTGAGTCGTTTGCACCAACTGCAATGTATGAGAGGTGCGCATAGAGCGAGCTCAGGCCGTTTGCGTGCTTAATAAGGACCCACTTGCCGTATGAGTAGCATCCTGGGAAGGCATCGGTGTTCCCTGTTGCAACAACGGTACCGGAGAGTGCTGCAAGCACAGCGGTACCTGCGGGGGCACCAAAATCCACCCCATTATGCCCTTTCCCATTGTAAGCTCCGCTACGAGCAAACGCGGTGTCACCAAAGTACTGAGTAATACAGTACAAATTCTTAAAAGTCCTCTCCCGCTCGGCACACCGCTGCATGAACGAACGATCAAGGGGGAACTGCAGCACCCCCGATCCTGGTGATGGAAGCTTTGATGGGTCAAGGGTAAAGGCAAGCTGCGACTCGAATTCATTGAGCTCCTGTTCAAACTGCGCGCGGGCCTCGCGCTTCGCCTCAATAATCTTTTGATACTCCGACTCCTTGCTCTTGGTCTGTTGGAGCAGCGCAGCTTGCTCCTTGCGATTTTGATCAAGCACTGCGCGTTGTCCTACCAGGACCGACTGAAAGGCGCTGAGCGTTGATTTTTGCTCGCTGACTGCATCGCGATCTTCAGCGAGCGCCTCACGAACCTCATGCAGCTCAACAATTTCAGTATCCATACGATTTTGGAGCGACAGTAGTCGATCTGCGTCCTCCCAAAGGGTGGCAACATCATCAGCCCCAAAAAATTTTTCGACCAGTGTCGCGTCTGCGGCTCGTTGGAGCGATCGCATGGACTCAAGTATCGCCTGGCGGGCGGTCTCAGCTCGCAACTCCTTGTCAGATATTTGACCGCCGAGACTTTCTATTTCGAGTGTTGCTGAGGTAATTTTTTGCTGAGTTACTGAAATATCGGCATTGATCTTCTTTCGAGAGGTATCAAGCCGAGCCACCTCGGACTCAAGAGTGGTCTTATTCTTTCCAATACTGATAAGCTCTGCCTCATACCGCGCAATTTCCTGCTCAAGATCCTTAATCTTTTGATTTTGCGCATCAATCTTTGAGCGCAATTCGTCGGCGGTGCTAGCCGAGGCGCTCGCTGCAAGAAACAGCATCATCACTACCAAGAACCGCGCGCAAACGGGCCAGTGTCTCATCTTTACCAATGATACCAGCGATCACGAAGGGGTCAGGGGACTTTTCCCTCCCCGAAAGGGCAACTCGCATGGGCCACAACACCTGTCCCCTTCCCTCTGTCTCTGCATAGGGCCACACGGCCGCCTTGACAGTCTCCGCACCCCAGACATCTCCAAGCGGTTCAAGAAGCTCGAGTACTTGCCTGAGATGCGGCAGTGCGTGCGATGGGTCCTCGCCCTTCCAGCCCAAAAATGATACTGGCAGCACCGGTCTCTCGTACAGGTACCGATACTCCCCTGCCAGGTCCGCGGTGCGGATGTCACCAAAGGTTGAGGCTCTCTCGCGCATCAACCCCACCGCGTCGCGCCAAAGATTTTTTGCATCGAGCATCGTTACCGTCTCCTCAGTCAGGAACTCCTCTGCGTGCTCCCAAAACGCCTCAGGCGACATCCGAAGCATGTGCTCACGATTTATCCATGCAAGCTTGGTCTCATCAAATATTGCGCCGCTCTTTTGAATTTGTGCGAGTGAAAATGCGTGACAGAGCTCATCCTTTGAAAAAATTTCCTGCTCTGTCCCCGGATTCCAGCCGATGAGCGCCATGTAATTGAGCAACGCCTCGGGGAGATACCCTGAATCGCGATATTCAAGCAGTGATTTCGCACCGCGCCGCTTCGAGAGCTTACTGCGGTCTTGACTGAGAACAAGAGGGAGGTGCGCATACACTGGTGTTTGCGCACCGATTGCCTGCTGGATCAAAATCTGTCGCGGAGTATTTGAAATATGATCCTCGCCACGGATGACATGCGTTATGCCCTCGTCCCAATCGTCAACAACAACAGCGAGATGAAACAGCGGCTCGTCAATGCTTTTTGCAATGACGAAATCGCCAAGGTCAGTGGTGTCCATGCTAACGGTGCCACGGATTGCATCCTCGAATGAAACGCGGATATTTGGGTTCTTGAATCTGATAACCTCATTCCGCTTTGTATCCCCAGCTTCCTCTTTAGAGAGGTAGGCAAATCCGCTTGAGATCAGTTTTTCAAGAACCTCGCGATGGCGGGTACCATGCTCAGACTGCCGATACCTCTCGTCATACTCAAGATGAAGCCACTGCAACGATTCGATAATATTTTCCTCATACTCAGGCTTTGACCGCTCTCTATCAGTGTCCTCAATGCGCAGGACAAATTTCCCACCACTTGAACGCGCAAACAAATATGCAAAGACCGCGGTTCGGTAATTGCCGGAATGCAAGAGGCCAGTCGGCGACGGTGCGAATCGCGTAACAACAGCGCTCATGCAGTGTGTTCGAGTGCAATGGCAACAAGCTCGTCAGCGATTTTGCGGGCAGCGCCTGGTTTTGAGAACTTTTTTGCTGCCTCGGCCATATCGTTGCGAGCCTTTGGGTTAGTAAAGAGCCGGTCTACCTCAGCAACCAAGATATTCGGCTTTAGGTTAGCCTGCTCAATAACTGTCGCCGCGCCGCGCCGCGCATAGGCAAAGGCGTTTGACCGCTGATCTCGACTCACCTCCTCAGGAATTGGAACCACAATCGAGGCAACTCCCCATGACGAAATTTCAGCAATTGCCCCTGCTCCCGCTCTTGTAATGACAAGGTCTGCGGCACCAGCAGCCATCTTGAGCGCAAGGGTGCTGAGATACGGAAATACTTTATAACGGTACCTCCGCTCGTTTTTCTCAAGAACTACCGCCGCGGTCTCGGACACCACGGTATATTGTCTCTCGCCAGTTTGATGAATAATCTGGTAGCGCTGCACCAGGTCAGGAAGCGCTGCAAGCACTGCATCGTTGAGCGCCTCTGCGCCTAGCGAACCTCCCAGGACTAAAAGCACCGGAACACTCTTCTCAAGATCAAGGAACTCATGCGCACCGGCGGTCGCCGGATGCTCGATATCGCGCCGGATCGGGTTGCCAATCATTGCCACTCTGCTTCGATACCGCTCAGGAATAGTCTCGTAAGTCTCATCAAAGGAAATAGCAATGCTTCGCGCAAATGGCGCTGCATACAATGTCCCCTTCCCCGCCACCGAATCTGATTCATGGGCAACAACAGGAATTTTGAGCAACCGTGCTGCAAAGAGCGTCGGCGCGGCACCGTATCCACCCTTTGAAAAAATGACATCAGGATACAGTTGGTACAATCTGATCAAAGTGATAAGAATCCCCGCAAGAGTCTTAAAAAAATCAGTAAAGTTTCGGAGCGAAAAGTATCGCCTCACCTTCCCCGCGGGGGTTTTAACAAAAGTAATTCCCTGTTCAAAGAGTGCGCGCTCATCAAGAACAGCAGGGCCAAAAAAATAGAGTTCCGGCTCGAGCAATTTTTCTTCCTTAACTTTCTCCCTAAGCGCCTCGGCAACTGCTATGAGAGGGTAGAAATGACCTCCAGTCCCTCCTCCAGTCAGCACAATCCGCATAGTGCCCTTAGTGTATCACAATCGCATTTCAGTTGACTGTCTTTGATGCTGCGAGCAGTATCCCAGCCATTCCGAGCGCAATCATGAGCGCTGTACCCCCTTGTGAGACAAAAACCAAGGGGATCCCGCCAACGGGCACCAATCCGAGCATGGAACCAATGTTAATAAACGACTGGGTAATAATGAGCGCCACAATGCCGACAATGACTAATCCGGAGAACTGATCTTTTGCACGCGCAGCAACCCAAAATCCCCGCAGTGCAAAGAACAGAAACCCGAGCACAAGGAGTGCGGCACCGATAAACCCAAATTCCTCTGCAAATACGGCAAAGATTGCATCGGAGCTTGCTTCCGGGAGATAATTAAACTTCTGAATGCTTTGCCCGAACCCTCTACCACCGAGTCCCCCAGAACCAATTGCAATCAATGATTGTCGAACCTGATATCCAGCCCCAAGCGGATCGGCATCAGGAGAGAGGAAGGTCTGCACCCGGTCCATGAGGTACGGCTGGGTAACTAGCAATCCCGCAATAAGGAGGACAGCGGCTCCGCCCAGTACTGCGAGATGAGAGAAGCGCATTCCAGCAGCAAACAACATTGCGCCGCCTGCAGCTGCAATGGTAAGAAAGGTGTCCGTATCCGGTTGAAGCAATAGAAGAACGCCGACTACGCCAGTAAGAAGAACATACGGCAAGATGCCCTCAGTAAGACTTGCGGCTCTTCCCTTCCCACCAGCAAGCCAGGCAGCAAAGATTACTACATACCCAATTTTCAGCATCTCAGATGGTTGAAAGGTGGTAATGCCAAGATCGATCCATCTGGTCGCACCATTTGCGCTAAGACCAACGCCAGGAATAAAGACCGCAATGGTTAATAGGAGTGCGCCCCCGAAGATAAGCGGCGAGTACATGCGGAGAAGTCTGAGCGGCGTATGAAGCATGAGCACGAGGAGCAGAAGTCCGCCGCCAAACCCAAGGACTAACTGCGAGAGCAAAGCGGAAAGGTACTTTCCTTCCTTGGTGAGAAGCCCAAATGATGCAGAAAGGAATATGAGCAATCCGCCAAGAACAAGAAATGCAAGAGTTATTGCAAGAACAGTGTCAATGCGTGCAGACTTACGCATGGATCATCCAAGTACCGCAAGCGTTACGCCCATGATTGCAAAAACAATTGAGAGAATCCAATACCGCATGGTGACCTTATACCCGGGCCAGCCAATTGCCTCAAAGTGGTGGTGCAGCGGAGCGATGCGGAACACCTTTTTTCCAAAAAATTTTTTTGAGACGACCTGAATAATGTTCGAGAGCACCGTCACCACAAGCAGTGCGCCGATAAGTGGCAGCACGAACACGCCGTTCCCCTCCCCCTTCAAGTCAGTAAGAAACGCAACCGAGGCAATGGTTATGGTGAGCGCCATAGAACCGGTCTCGGTCATCCAGAAGCGCGCAGGCGGAATATTAAACCAGAGGAACGCGAGCAGTGCGCCTACGACCGCAGCGCAAAACGCTGCCAAATCCAGCTGGCCGTTGTAGTACGCAATAAACGCGTAGGCAGTAAAGATTGAAGCGAATACTCCACCAGAAAGACCATCGATTCCGTCAATCACTCCGGACGCATACAAAAAGATTGTGGTGATAACGAAGAGCGGTACAATCAGCCACCCGATCGTAAGATCTGGGAAAAAAGGAACCCCAACAGTTTCAATTCCGAGTTTGGTATAAAACCAGGAACCAACTACTATCGAGAGTATGGTGATGATTGACAATCGAACTGAGAGCGATATCCCCTTCCCACCTCCAGTGTCTATAACATCTAGAAGGTCGTTCAAGAACCCGACCAATGCTCCGACCATGAGCGTTACCAACGGAATCCAAGTCTGCGAGCGGCTGATGAAGTCAAATTGCTGAAGTGCGGTACCGGGCAGTAGCATGGCGAGAACTGAAAAGAGTCCTGCGGTGAGGAGGACTGCCCCCCACACAATGATCCCGCCCATACGGGGTGTATGAGTCTCTGCAGCTTGATGCAGTTTTCCGAACTCAACCGCAGTGGTTCCGTCGAGGGCGACTTTCCCCCCGCGCTTCTTCCACACACGGTACCGGTAGAGATACCTGGTGAGTAGCGGTGCTGCTGCTATTCCGATCCAAAATGCTGCTACTGCAGGGATAAACACCTTAAGCGCGTCACTAGCAAAGGTTAGTTCAGGCATACTTATTCAGGTAATTATAAGTGTTCTTGACAGAGGATCAGTCGCTCCAAACTCGCACCAGCAAAGACAGCAATATCGAGCACATCCGCCTCTCGACCCTCGCGGGTCGAACCAAGAACTGCTATCGCTACTGGCCGTCCCGGAAGCGGCTCATACACTACTGCAAGATTTCCTCCGGCAAGATCAGTAAATCCGGTCTTCGACAGTAGCGCGCCAGGAAGGTCGGTGGCTATTTCTGAAGTATTATGGCCACGATACCACCGACCTGCTGAGCGAAGTCCGATCTCAGGTAACACTGAACGATCAGCACTTCCTTCTGTTTTTAGCGCGACGAACGCCGCGAGTCGAGCTGCATCCCGCGCTGAGGCGTACCCTCCAGCGGTAGTACCAGATACATCGAGGCCGGTTTCGTTCAAAAAGTAGGCGGTGTTCAGATTTGCAGATCGTCCGAAACGATTCATAATCTCCACAAAATTATCTCCTTTCAACGAAAATGCGGACTCAGTCGCAAGCCGGAGTGCTCGTGCGCCATCATTTGAAGAGGTAACAAGCACAAAGTCAGCAAGATCACCCGCCCGCCACTGGTCGCCCGCAACAAGCCCGCTGTCGCCGTCAGCATGAAGTGCCTCGTCAGTAATCGTAATTTCAGCATCCGAGCCTATGAGTTGCAACGCAGTGGCAACGGTCGCCAACTTTGTAAGAGATGCAAGTGGTCTCGGGATATCTGCATTTTTTTCATACAGCACGGCACCCGACTGGATGTCGTACGCAAATGCTGTTGCTGCTCCGATTGGCGGTTGCTGGTCGCGTACTACACAATAGGGAGATGCTGCCTGTGTCTCGCCTGCAACCGGCGCGGGAGCATACAGTGCAAGCGCAACAAGTGCACCTACAGAACAGCCTGCAATGAGGTGAATACTCTTCATGCTCATGTGACTGTGGCTTCGACAGACTTAGATTCAGCCACAGCACGGAGCTCGCCAGCCACCTTTTCAAAATCTGGAAGTTCCGAAAGCGAGGAAAGCCCAAGGTATGCTGGCACTTCTGAAGTTGCACGATACAAAAAAGATCGCTTGTCGGATGGATTATCGATTCGCTCAACAAGGCCGCGTACCTGAAGTGTGCGGAGTGATGAAGTTGCATTTACCCCGCGGATATACTCTATGTCAGATCGCGAGATTGGTCCGCGATACAGGATAATGGCAAGCGTCTCAAGACCTGCCTTCCCCAGCGGGCCCTCAAGTTCTTCACGACGCACCGATTCGATAAGCTCGTAGAGTTCTGGTGCAGTGCCAAGTGCAGCCTCATCCTCAGTGAGAATTAATCGAATACCACGGTCGGCAAGTATGTTCGTCAGCGCTTGAAGCGCCTCGGTGACCGCAGATACTTCTGTTCCGGTCATTTGGGCGAGCCCAGCAATGCGCACCGGACCCCCAATGAAAAACAAGAGTGCTTCGAGTTTAGCTTCAAGTGGCATAGACATATCATTCATAACGCGGGGTACCAGCAGCTCCTGCATATTCTATCGTAATTTCGTCAAAATGCTGCTGCTGCCGCACCTCGGCAAAGCCGCGCTTCACCAACTCGAGCATAGCAAGAAACCCGACGACTATCTCGCGCGGGTCGCTTGCGCCCTGGGAAAAATCGCGAAACGACATGGTGAGTGCACTTTGAATTCTGGCAGTAAGCCGCTCAATCATTTCATCAAGCGATAGTACTTTCCGCACCTCAACCTCATCGCGGATCTGTGGTCGCGGAGCGGATACTATGGCGCTGTTTGCGGCAGCTGCCAATGATTGCAAGGTCATATCAGGCGGTGGGACAAAAATCGGCTCGACAGAACGGACGCCGCTTCCAAAGTAGAGTCTCCCCTTCAGCGCTGAGAGAGATTGGGCAACAGTCTTAATGATAGAAAGCAGTTTGAGCCTCTGTTCGAGGTCCTTAATATCCCCCTCTTCTTCAGAGGTGAGCATGAGGACTGGCAACAACGAGCGAGATTTAAGAAGAAGCAGTGTGGCAGCAACTGCAACAAAATGAGCTGCCTCACTGACCGGAAATCCACCATGCTCGGACACATACGCCAAAAAGGCATCCGCAATCGCAGAGATTGATACATCCGATATGAGCAATTTGCGCTCCTCAATCAGCGCAAGAATGAGGTCAAGTGGACCTTCGTAGTCAGAGACCTTTACTGAAAATGTGGCACTCACACTCGTATTGTACAATGCTCCGTATGAAATTCATATTTTCCGACACGCCTCGTGGCGCGCAGATCCGTTTCCAACCAGGTACCAGCACCCGCGTCTTTGACAATGGTTCTGAGACTCAAATACTTCTCGGCATCGGCTCCGACACCTCGGTTCGCAGCGTACGAAAATTTATTCGATCCGGTGTGCGACTTGCATTGGAACACAAGCAATCTGCAGTATCGTTCACGGTGCGCGATCTTGCCATAACGAAGGCTCCACTTGCAGAGGAGGAGCTTGGCCGGAGTATCGCAGAAAACTGCATTCTTGCGGCCTACGAGTTTACCAAGTACAAGACGCCCCCCGCGGACGGTTTCCCAACACTAGAGAGTGTTACTTTGATCGGCGCGAGCCCAAAGATCCGTGCTGGTGTTTCCGTCGGCACAGTAGTTGCGAACACTATGAATGAAGTTCGTGACCTTTCAAATACTCCTGGCGGAGATATGACGCCGGCGGTACTTGCAGACGCCGCTCGGCGGATGTGTAAGGGGACGAAAGCAAAAGTTACCGTACTGGGGCCAAAGGAGATGCAACGACTCGGTATGGGGATGGTGCTCGGAGTTGCAAAGGGTGCTGCCGCAGAACCGCGCTTTATCATCGCGGAGTACTGGGGCACCCGAAAAAAGGAAAAACCGATTGTATTGATTGGTAAGGGAGTTACTTTTGACTCCGGTGGGCTGGATATCAAGCCTCGCGAGGGAATGCTTGGCATGCACCACGATATGGCTGGTGGCGGAGCGGTTCTCGGAGCGCTTGCCATTGCGGCTCGTCTTGCTGTCAAAAAGAATGTTATCGCACTTGTCCCTGCAGTTGAAAATGCGGTCTCAGGTGATGCGTATCGTCCGGGAGATATCCTCCGCGCAATCGATGGAACCACGGTTGAGGTGCTCGATACTGACGCTGAAGGCAGGCTTATTCTTGGAGATGCGCTTGCATACGCCGCACGATATACGCCGCGATTGGTGATTGATGTTGCGACACTAACTGGCGCATCAATTATTGCGCTCGGCAAACGCGCCTCGGCGGTTCTCACCAGCGACACTCATCTGCAGCAACGGCTGTGTGAACTTGGTGAGAAATCTGGAGACCTACTTTGGCCGCTTCCACTCTGGTCAGAGTACGCGGCTGACATGAAGGGTACGCATGCTGACTTGTCGAACATTCCATCCGCTGACTCACGATCTGGTGGGGTGATTACTGCCGCAGCATTTCTCGCCCATTTCGCCCGAAAGCTTGATCTCTGGGCACACATCGACATGGCGCCTCGCGAGACATCAATTCCTGAAGACAAGCTTGCAAAGGGAGCTACCGGAGAACCGACACGGCTCTTGTTCAGAGTTATTGAGGAGTACTAAGCAGAGAGCGGCCCATCGATGCGATGCATGTCACGGGGAAACATTGACGCTTCACGAATGTTTTTCAGCCCTAAGATCTGCATGGTCATCCGCTCAGCGCCAAAGGCAAAACCTCCTTCTGGGGGAACGCCATAGCGGAATGCTTCAAGGAATAGCTCGATCTTTTTTGGATCCATGCCCCACTTTTGCACATGATCCATCAGTTGTTCGTAGTCGTTGATTCGCCGACCTCCCGAAAGCCACTCAACTCCACGGCACAGGAGATCCATGCCTTCGTTATATTTTGGATTCTCGGTGCTCGGGTATACATAAAAGGGTTTTTCATGAGTCGGGTACCCGTGCACAAAGACAAAGTCTGAGCCAGTCTCCGCTCGTACTATCTCGCACAGTCGCCGTTCCTGCTCCGGATTCAGGTCCTTCTCGTCCGCAGCGCCAATCTTTTGGAGTGCTTCCGTAAGAGAGTAGGTTGGGGTTTTCTCAATCATTGCTGGAAGCGTCGCGCCCAATAACTCGAGCTCTGGTGCGCAGGTCTCCCCTACGACGGCAAGTATGTGCCGCACTGTAGATTCAGCCATGTCACGCACATCAGTCCACGAATCAATAAAACCGAACTCCGCATCCAGCGATACGATCTCAGTAAGGTGGCGTGTGGTTTGAGATGGTTCAGCGCGAAAAACCTTGTTTACAGAAAAGACCCGCTCAAATGCCGTCATTGCAACCTGCTTGTAGAGCTGCGGCGATTGTGAAAGATATGCCACTGTATCAAAGTACTTGACCTGAAATACTTCAGCGCCGCCCTCTGCAGTAGCAGGAGTGATAGAAGGAGCTTGAAATTCAAAAAAATCCTTTGACTTCATAAACTCTCGGAACGAGTCAATAATGACCGAACCTACCTTGAAAATTGCTCGGTTTTTGGGATGCCGCATTGCAAGGGCACGGTGATCAAGTTCGGTAGTAAGGTCGAGGTTGTAGCCGTCCATCGACATATCGAACGGAAGCGGTTCCGCCTTCCCTAGCACCCTCATCGAGGTCACCTCAAGTTCGATGTCGCCGTTCTGCACCTTTGCATTAACATTCTTCTCTGGTCGCGCGTTCACATTTCCCATCACTTCAACCGCATACTCAAGTCCAACATCCTTCACCACCTCCATCGCCAAACTATTCGGAAGCACAACGCCCTGAACCTTACCTGACCGATCGCGAAAATCAAAAAACACCATTTTCCCTTGGTCGCGTCGAACATCAACCCACCCCTTAATCAACGCCGACGAACCTGCATGCTTTCGTAAGTCTGCAATTAATACCCGCTCCATGCTTGTACTATAGCGCAACTCCTATTTTTTGGCGAACTTCAGCCATTTTTTTCGAGGCGAGCGCCCGAGCCTTTTCCCCGCCATCCTGCAGCACACTTCGAACATCGTCATCGGTAATCGCAGCATATCGCTCGCGCATTGGAGCAATATGCGCGTCTATATCTTCAATGAGTATCTCTTTGAGCTCTTTATACTTTCCGCGACTGGTATCATATATGGCAGCAAGCTCCTCGGGTGTTCGATACAGTGCATGTATCGCGTACACATGTTCCGGCATCCCGCCAGAAGAGTCGGTAACAATTGACATCACTGCCTTTACAATCTCATCCCTGGTGCCAAAGAGCGGAATCGTATTGCGGTAGCTTTTACTCATTTTTGCTCCATCAGTCCCCGGAACCACCGCAACCTCAGAGCTAATTTGCTCTTGTGGAATCATAAATGTTTCTCCGAACGCAGCATTAAACTTTGAGGCTGCCTCGCGCGCATATTCGACATGCTGGCGCTGATCCTCGCCGACCGGCACCAGCTCGGTGTCGTATAGAAGGATATCTGCTGCCATGAGCATCGGATAGGTAAACAGTCCGGCATTGGCCTCAAGACCTTTTGCTACCTTATCTTTATAGGCATGGGCCTGCATTAAAAACGGCACCGTCACCAGACAGTTCAAAATCCAGGCTAGCTCAGTATGCTCCTGCACATCGGACTGCTTAAAGAGCGTCAGCTTTTTGGGGTCGACGCCTGCGGCAATGTATGCTCTAACTGCGTCAAAAATATTTGCTCTCAAAATCTCAGGACTGCGGACTGTAGTGAGCGCATGGTAGTCAGGTACAAAGAGGAAACTATCGTACTTCTGATACTCCTCGACGAATGGCTTAAGTGCACCAAAATAGTTTCCGATGTGGAACGCGCCACTCGGCTGCAGGCCCGTGAGTCTCCGCTTCATGTTGTTATTGTAGCAATTTACACCGTTATTGGCAGCTCCACAACAAAATTACTTCCCCTTCCCTCTCCAGCCGAAGAGGCAGTGAGTATCCCCTTGTGTGCTTCGACATGGGCCTTGGATATATAGAGACCAACACCGGTAGATGACGGGTTAATCTTTTTCGAGTCCTCACCCGGACTAAAGAGCTTAAAGAGGTTCTGCATAGTCTTTTGCGACATCCCAACTCCAGTATCGGAAATGGTGAGTCTGGCGCGCAGACCCACTCTCTCGAGAGTAAGCGATACTGACCCTTGTGGAGTGTACTTAATTGAATTATCAATAAGATTTGCAAGGACTTCGTTCATTTTTGCCCGATCAAGCTTGGCCATGAGATGTTCAGCCCCCGGTGATATAGCAAGCGAAAGCGCAATCCCCTTCTGCCCTGCGCTGTTGTTAAAGAAGTGAGCTGCGTCTCGAACCAGTGCAGTGAAGTCTACATTTTCAAAGTCATACTTCATTCTTCCCTGCTCAATTCGGGAGACATTAAGGTAAGTCTCAACCAACTTGGTCATGTCAGTCGCACGATCAAACACCTGTTGCAGTCCGGCCTCGGCTGCTGGTGGTACCGTGCCGTAACTACCGTCAAGAAGCAACGAAACAAAGTTCCGAATCGCTGTGATCGGAGTCCTCAGATCATGCGAAGCAATAGACAAAAACTGAGATTTCAGCTTATCAAGCTCAGTCAATCGTGCATTCTTAATCTCAAGTTCCTTATACAAGCGCTGTATCTCCTCGCGAGATTCGACCTCCTTATAAACACTCCGCAAAAGCAAATAACTCAAAATGGATACCAGAACCACGATTGCTGTCTTTAGTAACAACTCTTCAGTCGATGCACTAAGAAAGAGTTCAATAACAAGAAAAGCGATGATAAAGACAACAAAAACCTCTGTGGCGATCGTCTTAAGCCTGAAAAGCTTAAACTGAAAAATAGTGTAGAACATTGAAGCAACCCACACCAGAGTAATCAAATTTGCCACCCAATTGAATGTGTGGATACCGTACCATGGGAGTGTAAGGTTCCCTAAAAGGCCGAATGTTGAAGTGCTGAGTACGGCAATAAGCAAAATGAGTGACTTTCTTCCCAATTCCCTATCCTCTGAACGAATGTAGCAAAGCAAGAGGAGTACAAAAGAAACTGGGAAAAAGAGCATGTAGTGGGACATGTATGCAACATAGCCCAAACCAAACATTACAACTTTCTCTCCTACATCAGGAACAGCTACCGATACGATAACCAGATCAGAGAACAAAGTCACTAACCCAATTACAATTGCGGAAGCGTAGGCGAAGACGATAAGTGCAAGCGGGACTTTAAATACTGGTTTTACAAGCTGCAGGACAAAATGAAAGAAAAAAGTTGGTATAAATATTGAAAAAATGTGGTGCAGGCGTGTTACAAAGAGAAGTGTTCCATCATCCACCGAGAGGGCGCGGTAATATACAAAAACGATAGACCAAAGAATAATCGCCATCGAAATTGCAGCAAAGGACAGATTTAGTGATCTGTTGGTTCGCTCACTATGAAAATATACTGACACCGCAAGATATGCGTTTACCAGTATGGCGGAAACAATAAGGATGTTTATGACATCCATCCCTCAATTCTACATCCTATTTGTGCGAGCCGCTCGAACTGTTGCAATATCCTCCCTTGTGTATGTCTTAATATAGTTTTGAAAGTTTCCTTTTTTAACACCAGTCCTTGCTGCAAGCGCATCAAGCCTTTCGAGTTCAGTAAAATCAATCTTCAGCAACTCGCCAATATTATAGTGCGTGTCAATCTCAGATGCAGCAAGCACCACTACTTCCGCCAGGCAGCTGTATATATCAGTCTTATTTTGCAATCCAATATTGATGTGAACATCTATGTTATCTGTCTGCACTGCGCCGCCCTCAAGAACAAGCACATCCGGCCTCGTTTTAATTACCTGGGAATCCACATTTACAGGTTTTGCATCATCGACAACAACTGTCCCTGGCTTTAAATGCTCTGACTTAACGAAAGCATCCACCCTGTTCGTCGCAACAATTATTAAATCAGATTGCGGAAGCGATCCTAGATCCTCACAAACTGTCGCAGTAACTGATGGGTTACTTTGTTTCATAATTGAAATAATTTCCTCAAGACGCTGACGCTTGCCTGATAGGTCAATAAGATTAAAGTTAAAGTAGCCAAGATGTGCAAGAATCTGAGCTGATGCAGATCCTATTGAGCCGGCGGCACCAACAATTGATACCTGCGCACTTTGAGGAGAAATCCCAACCTCCACTGCTCCACGGTGAGCAAGGTCGCAAACATTTTTGGCAGTAAAAAGTCTTCCTGTGATAATTATTGATTTCGTTTTGTCAGCAAGTGTTTTGCCACCTTTTGTAAGGGATGCTGAAAGCGCACCAAGTCCGATAAACTTTGCGCCCTTCCGCTCTGCAAGTGCCACAGTTCTCAAAAAACTTTTCTCTGCGTTGTCTCGATCATGCACCAAAAGCTCTGGGATTATTGGCGAAGAAATCATCCAACCAGGTATTTCCTTTCCTGTTCGATGATTTATTACTCCAGTTATGCGAGAAACTGTTATGGGCCAAAACCAAAGCAAAAATTTAAATACAATATTTTTTGGAAATAGCTTCAGAAATGGGTAGTATCTGTATACATCTCCCATATCCCGCGGATGTACTACGAAGGCAAAACCCTCGAGCCTTTGAAAAGGGGGAAACTGCAAAAGCAAAAGATCTAATATTGCACTGAATACTCTTTTAAGTGTTTTCATATTTGCTTTTAAGCTCATGGACCCTTTTCATTATAGCCCGGGCAGCAGCCTTATACTCCTCGACAGTAACCTCACTATCAGAGAGCAGGTTGAGTGATTCAGTAGTTATTACCTCCCCAAAGACAATCTTTATTTGGTGCTTTCCGATAAGCATCCTTGGCACGGTCAGTCCTTTGGTGCCAAGTATTGCAGTAATTACAATTGGTGCCCCTGTTGCATGCGCAAGATATGCGACTCCCCCATGGACTGGGGCGTCGTTTCCGTGATATTTTTCCTCGCCCGCTTGCGGAAAAAAGTTGAAATCATAACCATCATACACAACGCGGACATGGGTTTTGAGCGCCTTTGAGTAATCCTTGAGTCCACTAGGTGCAATAGGTGCACCGCAGGCAAGAAAGAGCGAGTCGGTGAAGATGTACTTCCTCCAACCAGTCCAACCATAGGTTTTGCGATCTCGAGATAGCCAAAACAATGGGCTTCTTCGAGAGATCCAGGGCAGCGCCGCCCTGACAACGAAAGGATCAATTTGATTCGGGTGGTTTGCTACGATAATAACTGATTCCTTAATGCTACTAAGCAGCTTGTAATTCTCAACAGTGAGCTTACCAAAAATGTAAAGAAGTGGCGCAAGGATAGGCCAAAGCAAAGTTTGAACGAGTAACGGGATAAGAGCGTAACTTCGCAATCGCTTCATGCTGTTTTTTGAGCCGGGTAAAATTTATCCTCCCACTTGCGCTGTGCATCGATCCCATCTCTTATGTAAGGACTAAAAATTGCAAGGTTAAAAATTAGTTTGTTAACGATATATGCCGGGAACCTAACCGGTCGCTCAAAATCAACAAATAATACGACGCGCACCTCATCCGTGCGATTCCACGCTTCGTGTTCAAAAGAATCATCGAATATTGAAACCTTTCCCTCTTCCCAGTGCAGCACCTCTTTATCTACGCGTATTGCCACATCACCCTTTGGGATCACAAGTCCCAAATGGAGCCTTAGAACTCCATTAAATGGACCACGGTGGGGGCGCAGATGTTTACCAGGGTCAAAGATTGAGAACATTGCAGTTTGAAGTCCTGGGATACTTTGCAGCGCTGCCCATGTCTTTGGACAAGAACTAATGTTTTTCTCTGAGCGCACACCAAATGCAGTAAAGAAATAAGTCTTCCAACCATTGTCAGTTGTTATTGCTCGCACATCAGTTACGATATCCTGAAAGTTTCCCAAGTCATTTTTGCGTTTCAATATCCCCATGAGCTCGCTCCTTATTGTAGGATACGCTGCTTCAACATCTGAAACCCATGGGAATAATTTCGTATCAAATACAGGATGATTTCCTACCTTTGAGTAGCGAATTGTCCAGCGCTCAGCAAATATAAGAATTTGCACCAAGAGCTTCGCAAAAAAACCGCGCCCATCGGTGGGAAGTGGCGCATTAGCAGCTGTCGTTGGACCCATACACTATCGTCCCAAAAAGAAAACACCGCCGACCCCTGCAAGCAGCCAATAAAAGAGGTACCCGTCTGCAAAGAGTGCGCGGGTTGGTTCGCTAATCGCATATATTTCAGCAAGCGGTAAGAGATGCAGTCCGACTGCAAGAAACATGCCTGCGGTAACCACCGAGAGGCCAAGGACCTTTATGAACCCAGTTCCGGATGACGGGATCCAACTTGCAAGCCCAAGGAATGCAATTGTGCCAATAGCAATAAAAATGAAAAAGACTCCAAAGTGCAAATACGGATTTGAGCCAATCGCATCAAAAAATGGGAAGTAGGTGTATAAGGGTATCGCAGCAAAAAGGCCGCCAATCAGCGGAATTAATCTGTCTCTACCAAAGTAGAAAGCATACGCGGCTACCAATGCCGCAACAACAATGAATGCAAAAAAATCAGACCCGACACCGATAAAAAAATCCGCTGCATCGGTCGCCGCACCAGTTATATCCGGAACTGTGCTGTCCATGACACCGCCACTATAGCACTTTATGAGCACTCCACTCTGCCCCACTCTGGATAAGCAGCCAATCCATGGGTTCGTCCCACGGCTCTCGCTTCAATATCTCATCGGAAAATTGCTTTTTTCTGAGAATTCCCACTTTGACCCAATCTTTGTGTAGTCCACGAATGCATCGGTCATACCAACCACCTCCCCTCCCCAGCCGGGTTCCGGTGCGATCAAATTGTGTTCCTGGAACCAGAATCATCCCGCTACCAAGCAAGTTAATCTTTTGCGCCCAACCGATAGGATCCGATTTTTTATCCTGAGGGATAATCAAATTAGGATTCCCAAACACACCAACTGCTCTCCAGTCAGGCTCATCCGAAAGCGGAGCATACCCGATCAGGGCTTTTTGCGCTGTGACCAAGCACACGAAATCACTTTGCAACATTTCCGGACTCAATTGCGCGAAGTACTTGTAAGTATAGATCTTCGACAACTGCCTGTTGCGCGTCGCCAACAGCTGCATAGTGATCAAGGCCCGGGGCTGCATTTATCTCAATCACTGTATACGAATCTTCGTGCAGAGGAGTGTCTATTGAATCTCTCACTAAAAGATCAACTCCTGCGAGTCTCAGCCCCATATCCTTCGCAAGTCTTGCAGCCAATGCAACATATGCAGGGTTAAGAGTTTTTGACACATCAACCGCCTCTCCGCCAGTAGATAGATTGGCGTTGTCAAGAAGCCTAACGGGAGTGCCACATTTCGGGATAGAGTTAAGAGACATTCCGGCGCGGCGCAGTTTGCGCAATATTCGAGGATCGGACTCGTCTATGTGCGTACTCCTACCCTTCGCATAAAATCTATTCTGCATTTCTTTAATAAGGGTACGGATTGTAGATGCTCCATCTCCGATAACGGTGAGTGGGGTGCGTTCATAGGCAGAGATCAGTGATCCGTCAAGGACTACGAGGCGGTAATCGCGACCTTGATGATACCGCTGTACAAGAAGTATCTTATCTTGTTCAAATACAACCCGCGCTGCTTCATAAAAATCCTTCTTTCCATAAACGACTGCGACACCCTTCCCTTGCGATCCACTATTCGGCTTGAGAACTACCGGGAAACCGAGTGACTGAGCGTACTCATATGCATCCCTGAGCGTCCGATTCTGAGCCCCTATCGCCGTATGCCAATCCTTCCTAAAGAAGGTTTTACCCTCTATGGTTGGATACCCAGAGATGCGCATGAAGTAGCTCGCATAGTCCTTATCCTTAGCAATGTCAGCTGCTCCAACTGGATTTAGATCGACCGTATTGTAACGAAAGTAGCTGATTGTTCCATTCTTAAAAATGATTCGTCCCGCAATCCCCCATTCTGGTTCAATCTCCACCCGAGCGCCAATCCGGGGCGCAATATCAGCAAAGAGCCTCCCCATGAGATGGGACTCTTTTTTAGGCTTTTTAGGGCCCTGTTCATTCGCCATGGCCCCAGTATCTCAAACGGCAAGTACTCGTCAAATGCCACTTCACTGCAGTTTTTTAAAGACTAAAGCAATGCCAGAGGATACTTATTGAGTCTGCATTTCAAACCTCGCAGCTACTTTTGAGCTATTAAAATCATTCTTGGCGAATGTACTGTGTACAAGGATTTATCGTAGTTCCCATACACATCCTTCACAGAGAAACCAACATTGTGAAGATTGTCAGTTATTTCCTCAAGAGAATACTGGCGATATCTGCCCATGAAATCATCATGGCGTATGAAACGCCATTCATCGTCCGAAAGACGAGGACGCAGATCAAGCACAAATAATCCTCCAGATGTCAGATTGCGATATACATTCGCTAACACCTTCTGATCATCCTCTTTGTCGTCGAAGTACCCGAATGAAGAGAAAATAGACAATGCTGCAGTCACAGGTGTAGGGAGTGTGAAATCGCGCATGTCTCCTTGTATGAAGGTTCCAGGTCCTTTAAGGGATTCTTGAATCATGAAGGTAGAATAATCCACCCCGGTTACCGAGTACCCCTTCTCCGCAAGCGCGTGAGAAATGCGGCCAGTACCGCACCCAACATCAACGACCGTCCCAACAGGAATTATCGAAGTCAGGAAATCAACTACTTTTGGTGCGCTCGCAATATTAAATGTTGCGTACTTTGGTACATACCTTATGTCAAATGCTGTTTTCCACCATTCTGGACTAACAAGATTGCTTTTAAAATCAGGTCTGTGGTGGAGAAAGGTGCCAAAAAGATTCATGCAGTCCTTTTGATACTGCTCAGTAAAAATGATATGAGTGTGCCAGAATTGGTCTACATCGAGAGTCGGTATTTGTTCATTTAATGGATATTTCCAGCACACAAAAAGAAACCCGCGGTATGTATCGGCCACTTTCTTAGCCCTTTCCTCACTCCAACCAAGCCCGCGCTGTGCAAGGGGGAGTGACACCTTAAGTATGACATCTGACAAATCTAGATATCTGAGACGCATTCGCATCTCTTCTTCGGACACTGTCATATCTGGTTTCCAGGTGGGTGAGATTCCCATATTAAAAAGGATTATGGTGCAAATACCTTCCAAAAACATGATCACAATCTTTCATATATTTCTTAGTGTGCAGAATGTGGGCATGCCAATATTCGTCTATATTTTTTGTTGGGATATGTCCCCCACCGGAGTATTTCCACGAAACAAATAGAAATCCCCTGTACTGATTTTCGTATTTCAATGCGGTCTTGAGGTCCCACCCGCATCCACCCTTGGCCTTTGGCTTCATTAGCCGCTTACGCAAGACTGTAAGGTCAAGGGCTTTGATACGAGATCGTGCAGTACTCTCTGAAATCATTAGTTACAGTCGCAACCAGGTGCGTCGGGAGCGTCATCACAAATACCAGTCGTCCCCTCTATGGGAGTACCAGTCCATTCTTTTTCGATAAGCTTATTAGTTTTATGAAACTTTTCATCTTTAGACATAGTTATTTTAGGTTGTAATCTAATAATTTCTACCTATTCATCCGAACCGTAAAGTAAGCGGGCAAATAAAAATGCGCAATGATTGCGCAAATAAAACTCAATACATGGTCGGTCGGCCGCGACCACCCACTATCAGAAACAGCCGCGTAGGCTAGTTTCATGTCTCCAGTGTAGTGCTACTAGCAAAGCTGTCAAGTACAGATTATATTCCCTCCGCTCGCAGCTTATCAATTAATTCTGCTGCTGACTTCGAGAGCTTGTGCGGAAATGCGACAACGACCCGCACCAAAAGATCTCCTCGCTTCGAGCCTCCCATAGGAACGCCTCTTCCTTTTACTCGAATGATCTCGTCCGGAGAACGGAGCGGGGGGATCTCAACCGACACCGGTCCTTCAATGGTCTCAAGCTGGTAGCTTGCTCCCAAGAGCGCATCTGTCACCTTTATCGGCAAATCGGTGACAATGTGCACGCCTTCCTTCCTAAACCGCGCGTCAGGTTTGACATGGACCTTAATGTACAGGTCACCCGATTTGCCGCCCTGGACCGCCTCACCCATACCACCCATACGAATGACGGCACCGTTGTCGATGCCGGCGGGGACTGCAATAACCACTTCCTCCTCAGAACGCACGACACCGGAACCTCGGCACTTCGTACAAGATCTTTCAGGAACAGTTTTTTTGCCGAGACAAGTACTACAGGTTCTTGAAACTGAAAAAGTTCCGAACGGCGACCGCTGTGACTCAACCACCGATCCCTTTCCATTACAGGTTGGGCAGGTTTTTTGAGTCGTCCCCGGCTCCGATCCAGAACCTGCACAACTGCCACACGGGTTATCCTTGCTTATAAGAACTCTCCGCTCAATGCCAAATATTGATTCCTTAAATGGGATCTCAATATCAATGGATACATCTCTCCCTCGGCGCTCACGACCACGACCGCCAAACATGTCAGAAAATCCGCCGAACAGATCGTCAATGTTGATCTCGAACCCTTGACCACCAAAGCCACCAAACTGTGAAAAGTCGAAACCGTCAAACCCGCCTCCAGGACCAGCACCGGCAAATGTTTTGCCGTACGCGTCATATTCGGCTCGCTTCTTGTCATCTGAAAGCACTGCGTAGGCCTCGCTGATCTCTTTGAACTTTCGCTCATCGCCGCCTGCCTTATCCGGATGATACTTGTGTGCAAGCTTCCGAAATGCTTTCTTTATGTCGTCCTTTGACGCTCTTTTATCTACGCCGAGGAGTTGGTAGTAGTCAACAGACATTTATGATGATTGTGCATTGCCATCAGGTTGGCTACCTGGTTCAGGGCTTTGAGCATTTCCTTGCTGAGCTGATGCTCCGATTGCCTGCATCTCTCTTGATAAGGTCTCGGTTGCAGACCGAATGCGAGCGGTATCACCGGTCTCGCGTGCCTGCTTCAGCGCGTCTATCGCTCCCTGGACCGTAGTTCGAACAGTATCAGTAACGGTATCTTTATGATCAATCAGGGACTTTTCGGCAGTATAGATGAGCGAATCCGCAGCATTCCGCGCCTCAGCGAGCTCCCGTGCCGCCTTGTCCTGATCGGCGTGTGCATCAGCATCCTTCTTCATCCGTTCTATATCGGCATCAGAAAGCCCCGAGCGAGCCTCAATGCGTACCGATTGCTCCTTTCCTGTTGCCTTGTCTTTAGCGGTAACCTTCAATATGCCGTTTGCGTCTACATCGAATACCACTTCGACTTGCGGCATGCCACGCGGTGCTGGCGGTATTCCGTCGAGATGGAATCTGCCCAATGTCTTATTATCCCCCGCCATAGCGCGCTCACCCTGGACAATATGTATTTCAACCGATGTCTGATTGTCAGCTGCGGTTGAAAATACTTGTGATTTCGAAGTCGGAATTGTGGTGTTCCTCTCAATTAACTTGGTCGCCACGCCGCCCATGGTCTCGATCCCCAGCGAAAGCGGTATAACATCAAGGAGAAGCACATCTTTAACATCGCCTTGCAAGATGCCAGCTTGAATTGCAGCTCCAACCGCAACCACTTCGTCTGGATTGATGCTCCGATTTGGTTCTTTGTTGAAAAGCGCCTTTACAGCATCCTGGATGGCAGGCATGCGTGTCTGTCCTCCGACCATAACCACCTCTTCAATATCTGAGGCTTTCATTTGCGCAGATTCGAGCACTTGTTTGGTGATTGCGATGGAACGGTCAACAAACTCGCGCGCGAGCTCCTCAAGAGTCGCGCGAGACAACTTCATGAGGAGGTGTCGTGGGCCACTCGTGTCTGATGCAATAAACGGAATGTTTATTTCTGTTTCGAGTGTTGTAGAGAGCTCATGCTTTGCCTTCTCGGCAGCCTCGTCGAGGCGCTGAAGCGCAAGCGGATCTTTAGACACATCAATGCCTGACTCCTTTTTGAAATTCTCTGCGATCCAGCGGACAATCTTTTGATCAATATCGCGACCACCCATATGGCTGTCTCCGCCGGTCGACTTTACTTCGATAACATCGTCACCAACTTCGAGGACAGACACATCAAAGGTGCCTCCGCCAAAATCGTAAACAACAATCTGTTCATTCTTCCGTTTATTAAAACCATACGCAAGCGCCGCCGCAGTCGGTTCGTTAATGATTCTTTTTACATCAAGTCCGGCAATCTTCCCCGCATTTTTCGTTGCCTGACGTTGTGCGTCATCAAAGTACGCTGGGACCGTGATAATTGCCTCGGTAATCGGTTCACCGATTTTTGCCTCAGCATCACTCTTCAGCTTTTGCAATATCATTGCCGAGACTTCTTCGGGCGAGTAGGCTGTCCCCCCGAGCGTGACAGAAACCGCGCCTCCTTGTCCTTCGCCAATCTTATACGGAACGATGACCATGTCCTTTTGCACCGCCGGATCGCTCAATTGATGACCCATGAAGCGCTTGATTCCGTAAATGGTGTTGGTTGGGTTGGTGACTGCTTGTCGCTTTGCAATGAGGCCCACCAGCCGCTCACCGGTTTTTGAAATGGCAACGACAGACGGAGTGGTGCGATTGCCTTCCGCATTTTCAATAATCCGCGGCTCGCCCGCCTCAACAATAGCAACTGCAGAGTTAGTGGTGCCAAGATCAATACCAAGAATTTTTCCCATGGTTCTTTGTTATCTAATAATCTACTTACGCTTCGAAATGAAATACTGATACGCGCGCTGGCCGTATCACTGCGCTGTCCAGCAGGTACCCGCTTTGGAGCGCAGAGGCAATAGTATTATCCTCCTCCTTCGAAGTTGTTGCAACTACCTGCATGGGTTCATGTCGTTCAGGGTCAAATCGTTCACCAGTTTGAGGCGTATACCGCAAAACGCCGTGGCGCTGAAGAGCGGCCTCAAGCTGTCTAACAATCGGAGCAATATCGGATGCGCCAGACGCCGCAGCTGCCTCAAGCGAGTCGAATACAGCTACCACCTCTGTGATGATGCGGGCCATACCCGTTCGCAATGCGCTTGCCTCCGCCTCACGCATCCTCCGCTGCAAGTTAACAAAATCAGCTTTCGTTCGCTGCCATCCTGCGAGATTTTCACCGCACTCAGCTTCGGTGCGCTTCAACTTTTCTCGCAGCTCCTTATTTTTATGCTGGAGGGAAGCTGTATTGCCCTCCCCGTCCTCTTCCTCAAGGACGACATCATGTATATCATCCTGCATAGTGTACACAGTATAGACCAACCCGATTTATAAAGTCAAAAAACACCATTCTGATAGAACCAGGGTAGAGTAGGTGTCAGAAATTTAGCGTTTACTCCACCTACTGCCTGCTTCGCAAAGCTCAGCAACGGCCGTTCCCTAGGGACCGGAGTAAACGCTAAACTGTTAGCGTTTACTCCACTGCGGGCTCTTGCGCGCCTTCTTGAGGCCTGGCTTTCGTCGCTCTTTAGCTCGCGGATCTCGCTTAAGAAAACCTGATTTTTTCAGCTCCGATCGAAGTTCCTTGTTACCCTCCTCAATTGCGCGTGCAATACCATGACGAACCGCAGCTGCCTGCGCCGAAATGCCTCCACCACGGACCACGACAGTCACCGCAAGCTGCTCCCCTGCAACCTTGAGCGGGGAAAGCGCAACATGCACCAGTTCCGGAACTGCGAAGTACGCATCCGCCTGCTTTCCGTTTACGATAACTGATTGTTTTGCAGCAGGTACGATACGGACTCGCGCAGACGCTGTTTTGCGACGGCCCACTGCTTCGATGTACTTGGTAGACGCCATAGAATGATTAATCAGAAATAATAACGCGTTTCAGCATCCCTGGACGAAGCTTGTTGTTCGGAAGCATGCCACGAATTGCACGGCGAAGTCCCTCGCGATAGCCACGACGGGCCGACAGCGCAGCGAGATTCTCGATCTTTAGCCCTCCCTGGTAGCCAGAATAGCTCTTGTACACTGTTGACTGTTGTTTTTTTTCAGTAAGCGAAAGCTTTGCAGCATTTACAATAATTACTTTGGTGTTCGGCGTCTTGTAACGAACGAAATCAGCGCGATTCTTCCCCATGAGGTATGTTGCAGCCTCAGCCGCCACTCTTCCAAGTTTTTTGCCCTTCGCATCAATGGTGTAGGTGGTGGTATTCATATGCTAGACGAATTCAATAAGTGCCTTTGCGCGCGCGTCAGACGACTTCTTAAATACTTTGGTAACACGGGTATAACCGCCGCGGCGCGATTCATATCGAGGAGCAAGAGTATCGATCAACTTGCGTGCGAGCTTCTCCCGATTTCCGAGGCGGGCAACAAGTAACCGTCTGGTAGCAAGGGTCGGCTTTTTTGCAGCAGTAACGAGTGGCTCTACAAATCCACGGAGTTCCTTTGCACGAGCCTCGGTGGTCAAGATGCGTTCCTTAAGAATCAGCGCCTCAGCAAGCGAAGTTACCAGTGCCTTGCGCTGGTCGCGCTTTCTGCCGAATTTGCGATTGGTATTATGGTGCCGCATAATTACTCAGCTTTCTTAAGCGAAAGGCCCTTGTGAGAGAGCGCTTGTTTGATCTCGTCTACCGCTTTCTGCCCGATCCCCTCGATTTCGAGCAAATCCTCTGCTGATTTGCGCACTAACCCACCAAGCGTCCTGATTGAGGCGTCGGTGAGCGCGTTCATGGTCCGCGTCGTAAGCTCGAGGTCCTCAACACGAATCTTCATTGCATCCCCTGTCTCAGCAAGAACAGGGCCAGTATCGGTATCAAGAGCTGGCTCCTCTTCCTTAAAGCCAACGATGGCTTTGAGCTGCTGAATCATAATGCTAATTGATCGCTCGAGCGCTTCACGCGGTGAGAGCGTCCCGTCAGTCTCGATAGAAATACGCAACCGATTGAAGTTCGTCTTATCACCGACACGCATATTTTCAACTTCGTAAAATGCTCGACGAATAGGCGTAAAAGTCGCATCGAGTGCAATGGTTCCGATATCAGCACGTTCCTTCTGAAGCTGCTCCTTAGGGACATAGCCGAGACCAGTGTCTACCATGAGCTCAACCTCAATCGAGGCGCTCTTGTCTGTAAGCTCGGCGATGTGTTGGTCTGGGTTTAGGATTTCGACCTGCGACGGCGATTCTATGTCGCCAGCAGTTACATTTGCAACACCCTTTGCCTTCAAAGTAAGCGTATGCGGCTGACCGTCGATGATGCGAATACGAACTTTCTTAAGATTCAGAATAATGCCGATGACATCCTCCTTGACTCCCTGAATAGTTGAAAACTCATGCGATACACCGTCAATCTTTACACTGATGATTGCAGCTCCAGGAATCGAGGAGAGAATGATCCTGCGCAAACTGTTTCCAAGAGTATGCCCATACCCCGGGTAAAATCCATCAATCTCATACACACCCTCCGTACCGTCTTCAGAGACGACACGCGGCTTTGATGGGAGAAGAATTGAGTAGTCCATAACACAATCGTTAGTACTCTTTTAATGACTAATGTATTTTAGCGAGTGTAATATTCAAACACTGCGCCAAAATCAACAACAGAGTCCTGCGTTCCCCACTGCGGGGCAGCATGCAGGACACACTCCCTCTTTTCTGCATCGCAGGCAATCCAGCTCGGGGGGCGATGCTCCTTCAGGCGTTCGTCAATCTGAAACAGGGCGCTCGAACGACTCCCATCACGGAGCCGAACAGTATCGCCAACGGCAAGGCGATAGGATGGGATCGTCACGCGCCTGTTATTGATCTCAAAATGTCCGTGCGCCGCAAGCTGCCGCGCTGCGCGTCGAGTGGATGCAAAGCCGGCACGGTAGAGTACTGAATCAAGGCGGGATTCAAGGTTTGAAAAAAGATGCTGTGTCGGATTTTCCCCGCTCGCAAGTGCGGCCTTTACATAGGAAGAGAACTGCCGTTCCGTGAGCGAATAGGTTAGGCGCAGCTTCTGCTTTTCAAGAAGCTGACGATTAAAGTCCGAGCTGCTCTTCCGTTTACCTCCGCTTTTTTGGTCAGCCCGCTGTGCGGAAAGAGAAAATGATTTGGTCTGGCACTGTTCAAAGACATGTGCACCGAGTCGTTTACAGATTTTGTACTTTGGTCCGATACGCATAGTGGTAGTGATTAGACGCGTCGTGGCTTAGGAGGCCGCGGACCATTGTGCGGAACCGGCGTTACATCGTGGATCGAGAGAATCTGAATCCCCTTCCCTGCAAATGAACGAAGCGCGGATTCGCGACCAGATCCGACCCCCTTAATATACACATCCGCCTCCTTGAGGCCGATGGTTGAGGCCTTTTCACCGATTACCTCACCGACCTTGGCAGCCGCAAAGGGTGTTGCCTTACGATTGCCGGTAAATCCGAGAGAGCCAGCTGAAGACCACATGACGGTTGCTCCGCCTTCATCTGTTAAAGTCAACTTGGTATTGTTAAATGTCGATTCGATATGCAAAATAGCTCGCTCAATCTTGCGCTTTGCAACCTTTGAAAGAGCGCGATCCCGCTTTCCAGAATCGACACCTCCTCCCTGCATTTTGTTAACTCGTTTCTTTCCCATAGGATTCTAGGTTTTTTCAAGCTTACGGCGACCGCTGCCCATGGTCTTACGGACATTACCGCGAACGGTCCTCGAATTCGTTTTGGTGCGCTGCCCACGGGTCGGCAACCCTTTGGCGTGGCGAGTTCCTCGGTAGGCCTTAATATCCTTTAGCCGCTTGATGTTTGAGGACACCTCGCGGCGGAGGTCTCCCTCAATCGGGAACGCCTCAATCAAGGTTCTAATTCTGGTCTCCTCGTCTGCAGTAATATCTTTTGCTTTCTTTGTCGGTTCAACTTTTGCTTCAGCAAGAATCTCTGATGCGCGCGCTCGTCCAATACCGTACAGTGCCGTAAGGGCAAAAATGATCTGCTTCTGTTCTGGAAGTGTAATTCCTGCTACACGCATAGTACTTTACCCTTGTCGCGCCTTACGGCGCGGATTCTTTTTGTTGATACGGAAGATGCGACCGCGGCGACGAACCAAAATGTCGCCAGCCTGCTGCTTCTTTACTGATGCCCGTACCTTCATGTATTATTGTCGCCGCACAATGCGGGCGCGCCCCCCATATGGGTCAGTAACCAGGGTTACCGTATCGCCGACGAGCACGCGGATTCTGTGAAGCCGCATCTTACCGGCAAGGTAGGCAATAACCTCGCTGCCGTCGCCAAGCTCGACTCGGAAGAGAGCGTTTGGTAGCGTCTCAGTAACAAGTCCTACTACCTCGCTTTTGTCCTCAGAGTTCGTGTTTCCCATGCGGTGCTGGTCCGTGGTGGGCCGGTCAATACTAGCAAATACTAGGGGTTTTGGTCAAGAGCCCCTACGGTGGTGACCGTAATCTTCCCCGGATCTTGTGGAGCCCTGGACATCCAAAATGGGTAGACCTCGACCGTGGGGTCAACCACCAGTGCAGGATACTGCTCGCGGATGGACAGAAGATCCTCAGCCTCCTTCCCTGCAAGATCCATAGCAAGCTTTTCAGGGCTGAACGAAGCCACAAGATGTGCCATTCCAGAGAGTGCAAACGAGATATCTCCTCCCACACGCGGATCTCCAGAAACCGGAGTGTATGTAACCTCAGAAGGGTTTGCGAGCATAAGCGGCCACTCAAAGATGACGGATGTTCGGGCTGCAAGTTCGCGCGCTATGACACCGGTTTCAAAGACTGGAGCAAATGCAGTTCCAACCACTGTGAGCACCGCGCTCTCCCCCTCTGCCGCATCAGGTTCTTCACGATATGCAATCTGGAGCGAGTCTGGGAAAAAAGTGGTTCCAACAGGAATCTCTCCCTGCAGTCGCTCGCGGAGTCCGCGCTCAAGCGTAGCGCGAAGCTCAACCAACGCCTCGTCACGAACCGCTTTCTCAACTACTGCCCGCGTGCCGACAAACCCGCCCTCCATCGGAGTCTTAGAGCGGGCGGTCATTGAATCGAATTGTGGCGACCCCTTAAGTCCCGGAATCGTAAAAGTGGTTAGACCGGTATTGTACTTCTCGCCTGGTTGATCCGCATACACTACTGCCTCAATAGTTCCCGGGACCTTTTGTCCATCCTTCGTCGTATACCCCGGGACCGTGATTGGCGAATGGATTCGGTAGATATTCCCGTCCGGAGATTCAAAGCGGGTATTAGTGATGAGTCGTTGTGATTTAGTGCTATAGGCATTTGACACAATGATGGTTCCGGTCGCACGGTCCTCTGCAGCGACCGTCCCTGTTGCGGGAACTGTCTTCGATGCGCGATCCTCAAACGACATGAGCTGGTACTGGAGAGATGCGTCCCCACCGGCACCATAAGTGCCCGTACTATCGACCTCCCATTCCGCAATAGTTGCAGTAACCGTAGCAGTATGAAAGATAGTACTCATAAGTCCGATTGAGGCCCCAACAACAACCAAAGCCCCGATAATCACCGCAAGGAGTATAAAAAGTTTGCTGCGTCCGCCGTCGAGGCGCTGTGGCTGTGGCGGTAGTGGCGGCCGTGGTGGAGTCTGCTGTTCTTGCATCGGCTGCAGCGGCTGACGGATTGGCCTCGAGCGCGCAGGAGGGATGATGTCTTGAATACTTCGACCGTTCATAGTGTGGAGTATAACACGGGGGCACCAGGCAATACTGTTGCTGTCGACCGTTGCTCGTGGACAAAGAGCGCAGAAAGCGAAAGAGATGGATCAAATGTGCTGCCGTCAGTAACAGAAATATATGGGCGCAAAAAGTCGGTGGTTACCGGAGTCAGACGGTACGGCATCGCAGCGCCATCCGGAATGACATGGGTGAACCACGAGATGCTATCTGGTTCAGAAATTATGAACCCTGAATGTGGGACCGGGATCTGCGCACCCGCGGCAGCAAGAAGCTCAGAAAATTTTTCTCGCCACGGCTGAGCTGCAGTCTCAAGTGCTGCAGCAACCTTTTGCATCTCTTCAGAACTTAACTCTGAATGCGCAAACATTGATAACCTGCTCATGCCGTCCGCAACATTTGAACCGCAAGCGCGCGCAATAGTCCGTGACCCATAGGGGAGTGAGCCTACAGTGCCAAGCGTCCGCGAACTGAACAATGCAATATCGGTTACTTCTGCTCCGACATCAATAAGGAGTCCAAACTCAGTTCCGGTGATGCGCGGGAGAACCTCGGCACATACCAGCGGAACAGTATGAAAGACAACCGTTGTGTGCGGAAGAACCGCCTCAACGGCATGACGAAGTGATTGCAGGACTGAATTGTCCGTCACACTCTCATACATAGTTATTTGTAGATTGCGCGCAAGGAGCCCGTGATGTACCGCGGTGTGATATCCGTTCGCGGAAACCAAAATAGGAAGCGACTCGAGTATCGCGTGCCCACTAGCAAGGCTTTTAGCATGCGCGGCAGCAGCCCGCTGCACCGAATGGCGCGTTACCGAAGCTGGACTCTCAGACTGCGATTGAATAGTGCGGATGGTTGCCTGAAACCACGGAGATGCAAGTATCACCGCGACAGCAGCGGGCTGCTCTTTGGCATACTCAGGAAGCAGTGCTGCAAGTGCCTCCTCAAGAGCATGCAACATCGCCCGAGCATCACGAACTTCTCCGGAACCAAACTGTATGCGCTTGATGCGACGCACTGCTGTCTGTGATGAAAAGTCAACGATGCAGGCCCCGAGAGATCCTGAGTCAATGTCAAGTACGAGTGCATGCTTTGCGTGCGCCATGCTCACCATTGTAGCCTACTGCTGCAATGGGCTACGCGATAACCGCCTTAATTCTGCGGACACCGGCCGCTACTGCCTCTTCTTTTTGGATGCTAAATCGTTTCCCCTCTGCGCCAAGCTCGGCAGTATTTGAAACATGCGGACCACCGCAAAACTCGAGTGAGAAGTCGCCGATCTGATACACGCGCACCGTATCGCCATACTTTTCCTCAAAAAGACCGATGGCACCAAGTTTCTCTGCCTCAGCAAGCGGCATATCGCGGTAGTTCACCGCAAGCCCGCGCTGTATCTCATGATTCACCATATCCTCCACCATTTGCTTTTCCGTATCGGTCATCTTGCGGTCAAATGCAAAATCAAATCGCAACCGCTCCGGCGTGATGTTGGAACCGCGCTGCTCCACTGTAGGCCCGAGCACCATCTTGAGCGCCTTATGGAGTAAATGTGTAGCGGTATGATACTTCACCGACGTCTCGCTATGATCAGCGAGTCCTCCTTTAAACTTTTGCTCAGCTCCCCTGCGCGAGAGCTCCTGATGTGCTTCCATCGCTGCCCTAAACTTTTCAAGGTCAACCGTTCTACCGCGTTCATGCGCAAGTTCGATTGTCATCTCGATTGGAAAACCGTAGGTCGAAAAGAGTATGAATGGATCTGTTCCCCGCTCAAACTCTTTCATCCCCTGCGCCAAGGTCTTTCGGAAGCGATCTTCCTCCTCGGTCAGCACTGCTACCATATGCGCGCGCTGCTCCACCAGCTTCGGAAAGGAGTCGCGATACGGGTCTACAACTGTGTCCACTAAATCCGACAAGGTCACCGTTTGTGCTGAGATGCGGTCAATGTGTGCGATGGCACGGCGAATGAGTCGCCGTAAAATATACCCTTGCTCGGTATTTGATGGAGTAACACGATCGCTGATCATAAATACCGCACCGCGGATATGATCCGCCACGATTCGGAACGAGCGAGTAAGTTGCGCATCGTCATACGGCGCTCCCGTGCGTTGTTCAAGCGCCGCAATCGTACGCCACAGCGTATCAATCCTAAATACATCCGGGGTGTGGAGGGTCGCAGCGGCGAGCCGCTCGAGTCCGCCACCAAAATCGACATTCTGTTTTGGTAACGGCTTGAAAGTACCATCCGTCTGCTTCTGAAACTCCATGAACACCGAGTTTCCGATCTCCATGAATCTCCCGCAATCACAGTTCGGGTGACATTCCGGACCAAATGTCGGGTCATGCGCGGTCCCAAAATCATAAAACACTTCCGTGTCGGTACCGCCTGGCTCACCAGCAGGCATCTGGTCCGGCGTCCCCGAACGGCTCCACCAATTTTTTTTCGCGGGGTAAAAATGAATATGCTGCTCAGGAATGCCAAGTGACTTCCACAATTCGGCAGACTCGGTATCCCGTTTCAGTCCCATTGACGCATCCCCTTCAAAACAGGTTACCCAAAGCCGCTCCCGAGGGATCTGAAGCTCAGCAGTGAGAAACTCGTAAAACCATGAGATCTGTTCTTTTTTAAAGTAGTCACCAAATGACCAATTGCCAAGCATTTCAAAGGTGGTGGTGTGACGATTGTCACCGATCTCCTCAATATCTCCGGCGCGAAATGATAATTGACTATTCGCCACCCTGGTTCCCTCTGGGTGCGGCTGGCCAAGAAAGTACGGGAGGAGGGGCTGCATCCCCGAAGAAACAAACAATGTTGTTGGGTCGTTTTCCGGCACCAACGGCGCAGCAGGAATAATGACATGCCCGCGTGCGCGGAAAAAATCAAGGTACCTCTTGCGTATCTCATTAACCGTCATACTGCGCGTCAATGGTAACAAAAAACCGCGCAGTAGGAAACCGTACTACATTGAGCCGACTTCCTTAGCACGACGAATCCGAAGGGATCGGAGCAGTCCATACCTAAATCGATAGTTGAGAAATGGGTTAAAGCCGCTTGGTTGCTCAGTGAATAACCGCAAGTACTCATTGCTTCGCTCAATGAGTGAATTGAGGCTGCCCTCTCCATGCTGCTGGCCGATGAGCTCAATGAGTATCTTGTCCATTCCTTTTGGTTCACGCGCTGATTGCGCACCATATTGGAGACCTCTCAAATGTCGACCCCCAGCTGCCGCATCGGAAGTGAGAGGAGTAAACTGCTCTTGAAGCTTGGTTTCAATTGCATCTTTTGCTTCCTTTGACCATGGCTGCCTTGATTTCCAAGCGCGCACCGCTCCAATTGCCCGCTGCAGTGGCGTACCAACATGCTTTTCTTTGACCGTCTCGCGACCTTGCATAAGACTCAACCGTATCTTTTTTCGAATTCGAGCCAAAGTAGTCTTTTGGATCCGCTCCAAAAGCTTTCTGTTGGTGAGGGCTATTCCGCCCAAGTATGCGAATGTCTCATCTACTTGCGTTACCCCAATTGAGGAACCTTCTTTAATGACATTTTTTCTGAGCGTTGATTTTCGAAAGTGGGAAGCGTGCGACCTCCCTAGATATATTCCGGTGTCAATGCACTGCTGTGCGATTTTCTTTGCATAGGCACGATTTGTATCGCTGATACCACGGAAATTTGCATGCATCATCTCGTGTGCAAGGATTTCAGCTTGCATCCTTCCATCGCCCTGCGTGAATGCCACAGGAATGCGATCAGTTGGCCGTATGCCGAGTATGAGGTTAAAAAGCGGAAGGTTCCTTATAACTGCATGAATTGTCGGCTCGCGATATTCCCTTGTATTTAGGACTATTGACCCCTTCTCGTTGGAGTTTTCGTAGTAGTTGTACATTCCGGCTCCAAATTTGTACGGATGAAGGTCGGCCCAAACAACCCCGCGACTATGTTCGTCTCCACCATAAAGTCTGCGCAGTATTCCCTGAACAAGTCTGCCGAGCGGGCGGCGCCACTTGAGCTTTACTACTGATCCGACACGATCAGTCGGGAGTCCCAGTGTCTCCATTGCCCTACGAAGGAAGTCTGCCTCAGTATACTCGAAAGTATTTTCCTTATTGAGCACTTCATACACATCAGCAAAAAGCCAGTGGAAGAGATACTCCGCAGTACCCCTCAGCCCGCGATGCGCAGGATAAAATTTTTCCCTAAAAAATATTTTTTCTGATGCCATGATGCTACACTACCTCCAAGCACTACCGGAGTACGCCATTTACCCTTGCCTCGCGCTTTTGCTTCGCAACTTCAAAGTCGTTTTTGCACCTGCAGGTCATCTGGTGGAGTTTCTCTGAAATAAAGCTAATGCCGTTGGTTCCGCATGCTGTACACTCCCAAGTCTCGCAGCCATAGTGCTCAGCTTGCGATGCACCTGTGGCTCTGGTTCCAATGCGTATAATCTCTGCGCTCATATGACACAGGATATCACATATATTTACACCTGTCAATATCCTATGTATCGTCTAAGTCAACTGCTCCAGCCTATCAACATCAGCTGCAATTGACGCAAGACCCTCTTCAAATACTCGCGGAGAGCGCGTGTCGATGCCGATTTCTCCAAAGATGTCCTCTGGACTCTTGCTCTCCCCTGCAGTGAGAAATTGATCCACTGACTCAATAAAATTCGGGTCGCGCTCAAGCGATCGATGGAGTGCCTTTGACACCAATTGGCCATACGCGTAACTGTAGACATAAAAGAATCGCCGAATGTGCGAAATCGTAACAAAAAAGTTTCCGTCCTCCGGAACCAATGTCACGGACGGGCCGAGGTATGCAGCCATCTCCTCGTTCATCAATTCAGCAATCCTCTGCTTCGGGACATATCCATCACGACGGACTGCTGCATGTAGCCGTTCCTCAAAACGGAAGAATGCAATTTGCCTAAAAATAGTAGCAATGTCGTCCTGAAGTATATTGTGGAGTGCAATAACTCTTTTTGATACCGGAAGTTGCTCAATAACCCTCCGCATGGTCGCGTACTCAAAAAAGGTGCTTGCAGTTTCTGCAGTCGAAGTGCTGTGACCTTGGTACAAGGGCGGCTGGAGCTTGGCTCGCTCGGCGTGGACAGCATGGCCCATCTCGTGCCCAAGAGTCTTAAGCGATTCAAACGAGTTGGTGTGATTCAAAAGAACGAAAGTCGGCGTGGTAATCCCTGACGAACAGTACGCACCGCCTGTCTTACCGCGCCGCGGCAGAACATCAACCTGTCGATTTTGTATTAGCTGATCAAATATTTCGCCGTACAGAGGCTTGAGACCATAAAAGACTCCTCGAGCCACCGATGCCGCCTGCTCAAAACTGAATGTGGCACCTACCGAGCCGACTTCTGCCGCACGGTCTGCATAGGTTAACTTCCGTTCCTTGAGCAGTCGGGTTTTGATCTTATAAAAACGATGCGCGATGTCCTGATGTTTGGATACGGTCTCAACGAGCGTGCGGACTGCCGCAAGGTCATTTTGGTAACTGCGGACCGTTGCCTCGTACGGAGCCTGATAGCCGCGGAGTTCGTCGTCAATTTTCTTGTTCGTATATATTGCGTTCAGTTCGCTTTCTGCAACATCAGCGACACTACCGTACACTTCGCGGACCGACGCATACAGCGCGCGGCGCGCCTTGGTCGGGAGATGCGCATATGTCGCCTCTGCCTTTGGAAGCGGCAGCTCTTCGCCGCGCCAACGAACGATTTTACTGTTCAAAATGTTCTCTGTTGCCTGAATCCACCTGCCGTACGAAACATCCGCCTTCAGTGAGAGAATCCGCTCCTCGGGCTCTGACAAATCATATTTTGCGTTTTCGAAAAGTTGGATCAGGAAGTATCGATATGGTGCGAGTTCGGCGGACTTTAATACAATGTCTTGGCGGTCCTCGGAGATCTTTCCGATGCGCAGAGCAAAAAAAAGAAGCTTGTTCGAGCGGCGAGTCGCTCGCTCGGTGAGCAGAGCCTGCAGTGCTTCCGCGCCTTTGTCTGAAATAGCAAGATCCTTGCGGTAAAAGGCATAGTAACTTGCATGTGCTGCCCTGAGCGTACTCAGCGCTTCATACTCGCGCAGCGCCTCAGCAAGCTCTGAGGGCTGCTCGAGCCAAGCCTGAGACTGCTGATATTTGCTCTCAAAGGCAAGAACTGCGTCGTCAGCTTCCTGCTGATCTTCTTCAATCCGCGGATCGTCAAGGCCGGTGTAGAGCACCGAGAGATCCCAGGTCGGCGCCTTTGAGGCAGTCTGCCCCGACATCACTGCCCTCTTCTTCAGCGGTGTGACTGCCCTCTTTCGCATAGGCATACTATAGCAATTCATGTATCGTAGAGCTATGGAGCAAGAGGTCCGTCTTACTGCTGCGTGGCGTTCATTACTCTCGCACGAATTTTCGAAGCCATATTTTGCGGAACTCACCTCTCGCATCCGAGACGAGTATCTGAGCGCCAGGGTGTATCCGCATCCAACAAGGCTATTCCGCGCACTCGACTTGGTACAGCCCGGCGAGGTTCGTGTGGTCATCCTCGGTCAGGACCCATACCATACACCTGGGGTTGCGGATGGTCTTGCGTTTTCAAGCATGCCTGGCAGCAGGGTTCCGCCATCGCTGCAAAACATATTTAAGGAAATTGAGGCGGAGCTCGGCATTGTGTGCAAAAAGGATCCACACCTTGAGCGATGGGCCGAGCAGGGGGTTCTGCTCTTAAACGCAAGCCTTTCTGTCCGCGAGAATATGGCAAACTCGCACGCTGAGTACGGCTGGCATTACTTTACCGATGCCATAATCAGTGCACTGTCAGAAAAAGAGCACCACATTGTCTTTATGCTCTGGGGAGCGTTTGCTAGAAAAAAATCTGCGCTCATTGATGCATCGAAACACTTAGTACTTGAGTCAGCGCACCCCTCACCACTCTCAGCGCATAACGGATTCTTTGGTAACAACCACTTCAAGCTTGCGAACGAGTACCTGACCACCTACGGCCGCACTCCCATTAATTGGAGCTAAGGGCAAATCACTTAAAGTGCTCAGCAATATCTAGCTTTGCAAGTATTTCATTTGCAAAACCCTTTTTTACAAAAAGAATTTTATTATGTTTTCCTCGAACAAGGTGTGCATTTTCTTCATTACCTTTCAAAATTCCAGCAAGCCCAATGAGTTTTATCTTCAACAATTTTTTTATTTTATTATTTCCATCTATGGATTCTCTATTATTACGCAAGCAAAAGCTTACTGAATCAGAACTAGCCCCAGGTCCACTAACAAGAGAACGGGCAATCCTTTGACAGAGAATCCCAAACTCCACATATGCTTTTGGATCTGCTGGATGCTCTCTCTTATTGTATGCCATTCTTATATTATATCACCACGAATGTAGCTTGTCAACTACTCCTCTTCTCTTAAAATCTCACTTTTGTTGCCCCGAAGTCCATTGTATCCACCAGGAGTACCATCTGAACGGATAACCCGGTGGCACGGAATTGAGCAATCCTTGTTAGCACGCATAATCGCTCCAACTGCCCGTGCGGCCCCTGGATGCCCCGCCCGAGTCGCAACTTCCTTATACGAAAGCGTTTTTCCTTTCGGAATCTTCCGCACCACCCCAAGCACCCGCTCCCGAAACATGTTCCGCCTTATCATCTTTCAATCCTATCATTCCGACCTTGGCACATATTTCAACCACCCATCCACCTATGTATGTTCCATCCACATATTTCACATTATGAGTCTATATTTTGAATGAAATATAAGAGTGCTATCATATATGGTAGCACTGTATTATGAAGCGAAAACGGGATGAACTAAGTGAAAAGGATTTTATCAAGACCCTTGATTACCTTTACACTGCGGCATCCAGCATTCATGGGCGCAGTGCAGTTAAGTCGTTCCTAAAGGATTTACTCACGCCGTCAGAGAAGATAATGCTTGGGAGGCGCATTTGGATTGCACGGCTCCTCATGGCTGGTTACTCGCAGCGCGAAATCGGAGGGCGACTAAAAGTAAGTCCGAACACCATTCAAAAAATTCAGCAATGGCTTTCTGATCTACTCCCAGGATATGAAAATGCCATTGCCGGCTTGGAGAAGGAGCTGGATAAGCGTGCAATGCACAAAGAATCGATCAAGGATTCCTTTTCTTTTGCAGCGCTCAAGCGGAAGTATCCTTTGCACTTTTTACTCTTCCCTGCACCAAAAGCCAAAAGGCGGTATCGACAGAAACCTTTGAATTAATTTTTATTTGATATCTTTCGAACCAAGATCCCCAGCCAGTATCCACCAAGCCCAAGTGCAATTGGGAGGAACAAGTGAGAAAAGTCAAAAATCACCTCAAACGCAACCGGCAGGGCAAGAGCCCACCACATCCATTTCCTCCAGTTGCCAGTCCCGAATGCTGCAAACAGAAGCGGAAAAAAAAATATGAGAGCAAGTGGGAAACCAACAATCGGACCCCAGAAATCTGCTGTGCCAATTATGCTTGTATCTAGGCTGCCTGGGTCTAAAAACTCGTAAAGTCTCCCAAAGAGATATCCAGAAAAAAAAGAAAAAAAGAGTGCTATAAAAATGATTTCAAAATTTAGGACTTTATGTCTTGGAATCATAAGTATAAATATCAGTAATTCAATTTTTCATGATTCAATAACCATTCTACATCCGATTTTATGATCTCGTAGGCAGAGCGGGTGATGGTGCCGTTCTTTAGCAACTTCTCAAGCTCCTTGGTAAGAGTGCGCATGATTGCCCTGTCAATGCGATACTCAGCATTTGGTCGAAGGCGCGGACCTCTTGGTGATAAGCTTACTGGCCAACCAACAATGTTTTCCGACTTAGTAGCCGTCTTGACCAACCCCTGAAGCTGGGCAGAACTGCGAAACGAACTAATATGGCCGAGTTCATACAATCTCCCAATAGTCCAGATCAGACTTTCAGGAGTAACACCAAGACTGAATATTTCTTCAGCACTTGCAATGTTGCCAGCAGTATCTGAAGCGGTAGCTGAAAAAGTATGCTCTCCTAGTTTTTCAAACAACATCTGAAATGAGGTGCTGCTTGTGGCCACTCTATCGTACTCGTACTTTACTTCTTTAATGCCGGAACCGTCATCAGTAGCAAGAACATTGCTACTAATCGTATCCGAACGCACATACTCCTTTGCCTTCGGTTCAAGAATTTCAATTGTCGGAGGGTCAAAATCTAACCCGCCAATGTTGATTGGATCTGCAGAACTTTCCTCAAGTTTTGCAACCAGTTCCATTGTCTGGTTTGGAGCAATTTCTAGAGTATAAGTTGATTCTCTTTCTGAACTGTCAGAAAGTAAACTGGCGGCAACGGTCACCTTGCCCCCGCTGTCTGCTCCTTGAAGCCCGATATGATACTCGCCGTCAATCGGGTTAGGGATGGTTATAAACTCGGAGTCAGTCTGCGCTCCGGTATAGTATGCACCTGGGATCTCGTTACTTATTCCATTACCGATTCTTCGACCAAGCGAGTCAGTAACGATGAGATCAGCTGGTGAAAAAATTCTAATAACCAAGATTCTCTGAACTAAGCCTTTTGAAATTATTTGGTCTGGATCTTTTGAGGTGAGTAACGAAAATAAAACGCCCTGAACCGCACTAGGTAATACTGAGTGAGAAGATGCGACATTATTACTATTTAAATTCCATATTGCACTCACTAAAGGTACGGTATTATCTCCGTCTCCCCTATCGACCCCCGAATAACCTAACGGATTAAAAAGTCCGACTGGCATGCCGTCTGGCCAGAATGGTGGGATAGTTGATTCTTTAATCTGCAATGAAACAATGGTGTCATCCTGAGGGGTCTCGCCAACAAAATTATGCACCTCAATCCCTCGCGCGACGAGATTGTCGACAGAGCCTCGCAGGGATTCAAGAAACGGGTTTGTTGGGTACTCTGCAGGATACACCTTGAGCGAGTTACCTTCGTTAAACAGGTAGCTATAGACTGGCAGCAGCTCGCGGACTGATGTGATCGGGTAGCCACGGATATATTCAAAAAGATTTTGATACCCTCGCTCATACGCCTCCAATGTTAAAATTGATTTGAGCACCAACCCAAGGATATCGGAATCAAATACACCTGCCTCCCACATCAAGTAGGCCTTTGGTGCACCGAGGTGCGGAGTTCCAAGAAATATGAGTTTGTTAATATCGCCTTCGTACGCACTTGACTGCGCGTACTGCCGCGCAACCAGTCCACCCATCGAGTGCGCAACAATATCGACCTTCATACAGTTACAGATAGATTGGATTGTATTAATCTTGTCCCTCAACAGCGACGCGGTATCCACATTTGAGCGACGCCAATCGTACGGAAACGCAAAGAGCGTCTCCCCCGAGGTATACCAGTTGGCGTCGAGGGTCTCGTACAAGTTGTCATACACATGCGTTATTGGGTCAAGCACCCACTCGCCGTCGAGATTCTGTGCCGAGCCAAGAATACCCGGCACAATAATAACCGGATACGGATCATCTGCCCGATACTCAAATGTTAAGGTAGTAAACTTGCGCGGAGCGACACCACCACTTCCCCCAGTTGCAAACCATTCTGCCTCTTGAGATACTCCTGCTGAGACATACTTTGGATCGCGCTCAGCAATAAGCACCGTGTATATGCCTTTTCCGGTAACTGCTTCCTCAAGTTGAAGATTGAGGAATTTTCCGATTTCCTGAGCACCACTCCCCCAGGCCTGTAGATTCGAGAAATAATTGACTCCTGCGCTCGGCGTACCCCCATCAATTGACCCGAAGGTTCCTTTAAAAATCATAAAGAGCGCCTGCTGATTCGGCACTGCATTCGGCCAGGTAAATCTGAAACGCCAGTATTTTGAGGGATTGTTTAGTGAGGGGTTGACCTCTGTTCGGTACACTGCTTCATTTTTTTTAATAATTCTATCGGCATACTGAATCTCCGCTATGGCGTTTGGCAACTCAACAACATGATCCTCTGCTCGGTATTCGAAACTGAACATTGCATATTGGTACGGCTCGCGAGTCCCCGCCGCACCACCAGCTGCAAACCACTGTAAGAGATCGTTGCCCGTGTACCCGCTGAACGGCAGCTCTGCAACAAGAACGGTGTATGTCCCTGACTCAGTATCAAGATTGCCAAGCGGTGGCAATACAAACTGCTTTTGGATCGATTGTTGCCCGGAACCCCATGCTTGGACTGTGGCAGCATAATTCACTCCATTTTGGAGCGAGCCACCATGAACAGATCCAAAGGTCCCGCGGAACACCGCAAGGTACGCTCGATTGTTCGGCACCGAATTTGGCCATGAAAAATTGAATCGCCAAAAGTCGGTAATGGATGATATGTCGGATCGAACTAGTATATTCCCAGAGTTTATAACCGCTCCTCCGTGCTCAATGCTCGTCAGTGTTCCGAGGTCTGCCGCCTGCACTCCTGCCGGGATACAAAAAACGGCGACCATCAAGGCCGCCGCGAAATGTTCTCGCGAGTTGAGCATCAATGAGATGCCCGTATGCATACCGCCAGTATGCGTCCACAAAAATTGCGTGTCAACCTTTTGTAGCGGTCAGAAGAGTGAAGGGGTGGGAGATGTCCCCGACTCCTTTTTTGAACTGGATGGTTTTTGTTTTGTAATTTTTGCATGCTGAGTGGCAAGCGCCTTGCCCGCCGCCTCGCGGTATGTACAAAAGTCGCATGGCCCCCCATTGAACGCCTTGCCAATCTTTGGTATAGACTCGGACATCAGCATGTCTTTAAGATCCACAAGCGTCTGATCAACCCAATCACTATTTCCGGTATACGCAATCAAGTTCACATCGAATTCGAGCTTGCCATCAAACGCTACGGCATCAGATTTACCGTTTACATACACAAAGTACCCGGTATTCGAAACAGAGAATCCATTTTGCCTAAAAAGCCACTGGTAAATCTCAATTTGCTTCTTGTATGAATCATAAAGATCATCAGTCGTTGATGGCCCCTCCTTTTTTGAAGTCGCTTTGTAGTCGACAATCATAAGCTGGCCATCCTGATCAACCCAGACATCGTCGACGCCGCCACGCAAAATTATATTTGATCTCTGGTGGTGGTGCTTAATGCCCCGCCGCAACGCATCTCTCCACTCATCCATCCGAGGATCATTGAGCGGCGTCGCATTGACTCCGTACTGGCGTGTGAGCGGGTGCTGGGTACCTTGGACTCGATGCGCATCAAACTCGCGCTTCAGCAGTTCGTCAACTGCGTTGTTAAGCGTAAACGACGGACCAGAAACTCGTTTGACACCAAGTCGCAAGTCAAGATACGCGCACCGCGGACAGTCGGTAAACAGGTCGAGCTTTGAACGGCTGATGGTAAACGGCTCGCTCGAAGAAGGATCAAAGGTCTTTGGTGCCCACGCCATAGTCGATTATGCACTGCAAAGCGCAGTACTCTCTGAAACAACATGTGCAACACGGCGCTTTGGCACCCCTGCCCGCTCGAGCGATGCGGGGTCAGTCACGACCGCACTGCACAGGGAGACTTGAGATGAGAGAAGTCGGCTTTTCTCAGCCCGCGTCAGCGATGTAAGCACTGTTATCGGATAGACGCGGGTCTCGCGGATAAGGTCAGAGAGCGAACCCTGCGCGGGGTAGTCCCACCCAAGAAGGCCGATGCCCGCACACGAAGCATACTCGATGGCATGCTCAGTAAACTTGGTGTTAGTGACCAGCCACCCTTCGCCAATGTGCGAGTTTGTACCCTGCTGGTGAGCGGCTTCAATATCAGAAAAGCGCGCTCGAACATACAGTGCAATCTTAATATCCGTTTTGTACCCCGGCTGATTATGAAATTTGAGTTCAGCGCCAATAGTCCGTTCGTCCTTCTCCATTACTAAATCCACCTCATGGGGTGCACACTTGCCCTGTACCATTACGCGCGTCCTTACTGCGTATCCCTTTGCGCGCATAAGTTCAGCCATGTAGTCCTCAAATGGAAACCCGGTGGGGCCGAGCTCAAGGATAGCGCGACGCATTGAGTAACGAGCCGCTGCGGCTCGCTCCTCTCTGTGAAGAATCTTGAATGCGTTTTTATATATTTCGCTGGTGGACATCCCGTCCGCCACAACAGCAGCAACCCGCTCTGCAACCCGGTTCGCTAAGTCAGCATCTGCACCTGAACGGGCCAACGAGTCAGCAAGCTTAAGCACATTAAAGAGCTCTCGAGTTCCGTCGCCTTTAACAATTTCCGGCATTATCGAATGATACCACCACCGAGGCACTGCGAACGATCAGGAGCATAGAACACCACAGATTGGCCGCTTGCGGCAAGCACCGGCTGGCCAAATCGAACTGAATTATGCTCGAAAACTGCATGGTGTAGCTCGCCACGGTATCGAACTCGCGCATATAGGTTTTCCGTCGGCTGATGCCCCGACACCCAATTTATCGCGTCAAGCGCATACTCGGATACTCCACCATGTGCAGCCGGGTCGGTTGATACCACAAGCTGATTTGCTGCAATCCGCTTTTCGATGACATACATCTTTTCACCTCGTTGCACCGGCACTCGCTGCCCGATGGTATAAAACCAGACTCCATCATGCTCTCCGACCTGCTCGCCGTCTCGCGACATGACTGCCCCGCGAGCTGGCGAGATGTACCGTTTCAGAAACGACTGCATATCAACATGACCAAGAAAGCAGAGTCCCTGCGAATCAGGGCGGGTTGCATTTGGCAGACCAGCATCGGCTGCAATCCTTCGTATCTGTGATTTTTGATGCTCTCCGACAGGAAACAGCGTGTGCGAGAGGTCTTCCTGCCCAAGTGTCCATAAAAAGTAGGTTTGGTCCTTCTCCCGATCACGGGCAGTTCCGAGCGCGTAAGAGCCTCCTATTGGAACCACGCGCGCGTAGTGCCCCGTCGCGAGATACGAAGCGCCATCTGCCTGCGTGCGCGACCAAAATGCACCAAACTTTATCGCGCGATTGCACAGAACATCGGGATTCGGTGTCCTTCCAGCGCGATACTCAGCGACAAACGGTTGCACGACGGCGGCTTCATACTCGGCAGAAAAATCGTAAGTAATAAACGGTATCTTGAGATGCGCCGCAACGCGCATGGCCGAAAGTCGGTCAGCCGCGCCAGTGCACGGCAAAAAGTCTGGCTCCCACCCCTTGATAAAGACACCAACAACCTCGAATCCTGCACGCTGCAGGAGGAGCGCCGCGACTGCACTATCCACCCCTCCGGAGATACCAACAAACACCCTTCGCATGTTCCGAGCTTACCTTAAAAATACTCGATTTGCCTTATGCTCCTCAAAAGTTCGCGCATAGTGCATGGTTCCGTCTGCACCAGTAAGATAAAACAGGTACGGCGATCTGGTTGGCTCGAGTGCCGCTTGGATAGCATCAATTCCCGGATTTGCAATCGGACCTGGGGGAAGCCCCTTGTACTTATAGGTATTGTATGGCGAATCAACCTCCAAATCGCTGAAAAGCGGACTGAAGGTATCTCGCTGGTAAATGTAGCCGAATACCGCATCGACTTGAAGTGGCATCCCCCGTTCAATGCGCGCCCAGAGTATCCCACTTACCAACTGCATGGTCTCAAATTGTCGCGCTTCTTTCTGAAGGAGCGAGGCCATAGTGAGTATTTCGTGCTCACTCTTTCCTGCTGCAGCAAATCGAACACGAAGCGGCGCAACATTCTTTTCGTACGCAGCCTCCATGGTCGCGATGACCACATCTGGCGGCGTTCCGGGGAGGAAATAGTAAGTGTCCGGAAACAGATACCCTTCTCGCTCCTTTGCCATTTCTAAAAAATGTTCAACCTCAAAGTCGCCAACTGCTGACGAAAGCAGCTCTGCAATATCCCAAGAAGTTGACCCCTCAGGTATGGTCACGCGAATTGGCTGCAGTCCGGTCACCCCGAATTGCAAACGATACGCAAGCTGAAATACATTTTCCGGCGATTGCAGCGCATAAGTCCCCGCTTGAACGCCATGATTCCCAGACACAAGAACGGCGATCTTAAACGCAAGGATTGAGTGCAATGCGCCGCGTTGCTGCAATACGACAGCAGCATTCTCTACCGTTGATCCGCTGCTGATGTGGATACTCTCTCCCTCGGGGTAGTACAGTGGGGGCGCAACAGCAAGTGCATAGGCAAGCGATGCAATAAGGAGGACGCCAACAAGAAACGCTGAGTTTCGTTGATTCATATTGGTAACGAGTCTGGCGGCTCAAGCCGCCGTGTCTGCGCTGCACCGGAGAGCGTTGCGCGACTTGGTTTTATCAGGTGCCAGAGGGTTGCGAGCTCCTCAGTATTCAGGATAAATGACTTCCCATAGTACGGTGGCGAAAAGAAGGCTCGTCTGCTGAATACCCGCAGAAAAAAGTTCATCGCAAGAAACGGAGCTGCCAGCAATAGATCCTTTCGCGGCCATCCGATGCGTGAAAATGGATCGTAGCAGATGAAGGAATTTAACTCACGGTCGCCAAAACGATCAAACAGTTTTTTTATCTGCACCACTCGCTCATCACTCCACAGATCGCGCTCTGCACGGTACAACACTCTGAGTCCGCAGTCGAACGACGGTTTCTGCAATCCATGCTCGATTGCAGTAACCAACCGCTGCTTCTGCGCCGGGAGTCCGCGAACATCTCCTGCCGCGCCAATAATGCGTTGAATTTCGCTCGCTGCATCTTCATGAAGAGAGTCAACCGGCGGCTTAAGGTACGAACGCAAGCTGGTGCCCCAGTCGCGCTGATGCGGCCGGAGCATGAGCGACATCCATACCTCCTCACCGTTGCCAACCGAGGCAAGGTCCTCAACCAGTTCGGCAAAAATATCTCGGCGATCTTTGCTGTGCTCAAGTGCTGTGTACCCAACAAGCGGGTACGGGTCCGGTTTTTCGAGCGCAAACTCGAACATTGAGATGCGCTCAGTGAATGGGTTATATGTCTGTTCGTGCGTATAGTCGGCGACTTCATCGAAGTCGATATCACGGTACTCTGCACGAAGCCGCGACTCGATCATGGCCCGGTGGTGAGTTGGGACATGCAGGTAGTAGCGGATAGTATGCGAGCCTGCACGCACCTCGAACGACCACGGCAGCCGCACCATGCCGATAAGAAGTGAATTTTTTAGCGAGATCTCAGTTCGATAGTACAGCGAGTACAGGGCAAGTTCCATCGGTTTTGCAGTCTTTGGAGTATTAGGGCCAGGTTTCAGTTCAAGTGTGGTATACGAAATCGACGAGGTATACAGTGAACGCACTGCATGAAGCCAGAGTGGCCACGCTGCAAGTGCGAGAAGCACCGGGAGCCAAAGCGGGAGCAGCGCAGCCACAATAGAAAAAATAAATGCGGCTGTCTGTGGCGCAAAATATATTAGTAAAACTACACCGAGCGCGCCGATCCCGAGAATGGTACGAAGCAAAACGCCACGCGTCATGTGTGCATCATACCAAAGCTTCGGTAGTAGACCGGTGCTTATTTCGCGAGTGCGTACTTGCCGTCCTTAGTCTTCGTGAGCGCGTTGCTCTGCAAGTTGACCAAAATCGTATTCAGCTTTACATGCCGCTCCTGCGACACCGCCTTAATGAGTTCATCTCGTGTCATTGGGCCGCGCTCCTTGAGGATGTGCTTAATGATATCAATGACGGGCCCGGGACGATACCCCCATTCGGTAAGCGCATAAATGCCGCGCCCTACCAGTACAAAGCGCTTATCCTTAATGAGTTCATTGTGCGTGGTTGCCTGGTGCGCCTTCTTGCCAAAAGTCTTCTCAATTGCCTTTGCAACCTCGCGGAAGTGCATCGGCGAGCCGTTCCGCTTCAGCACCAGATAGGCATGATCACGAATATTCTTGAGGCGGATACCTGGTGCAGTGACGCGCCCCCACTCACCGAGCGGGTTGCGCATGAGGCAGTTCGACAACTCGAGCCACCGCTTGACCGTCTCTTTATTCTTATACTTCGCATTCACCTTTGTCATGCAGGAGAGCACATGATCAACCAGGGCATCCTCTTGCACTACATCATTCTGCTTGATGGTCGAGTGCACCGTCTTTAGCGCATCTTCAACCGCCTTGCCCAGCTGCTCGTCAACCAACCAGCGGGTCTTGAACTGCGAGTCCTCTTTTCGAGCCATAAACGGCTTTCCTACTACCATAAGGAAGTACAAGTGATTTTTTGAGGAAGGATCGGTTGCAAACTCGGAGAGAATGCTGCGTTCAGGAAGAATTGCCCCGAGGTCACGAATAGCTGATTCGAGTGCTGCAAATGCCTGCGACTCCTTAGAGAGCGCACCAGAGTCCTGGATCGACTGTATCGCTGAGTTTTCAATCTGGCGGACCCGCTCGCGGGTGATATTGTACCGCTTTCCGATCGCATCTAATGTTTCGGCGCCGCCAGCAGTAAGTCCAAAACGGCTCACTAAGACATCGCGAGCCCGCTCAGGAAGGGCCTGTACCAATCGCTTGGTAACCTGCTGTGGTTTGAATGGGAGTTTAGGCATTTGAGTTACTGATACTCTTGCAATAATCTTATAGCACACTTTTAAAATAGCGTCAAATTAGGTCTCCTACGGAACAATGTTGATAACTTTATCAGGGATAAAAACCACCCGGGATGGAAATTTAGCTATATACTGAGCCAATTTTGCGTCTTCACGAACAGCTGCCAGCACCGCTTCCTCCGTAAGTCCACGCGAAACGGTTAGGGTACCCTTTGTCTTGCCATCTATCTGAACTGCCATTGTGACCGTCTCTGATGTCAGCCTATCTGGATTATAGACTGGCCATGCTTCGAGATGTATTGAACCAGTATGACCAAGCCTGTGCCAAAGCTCCTCAGTTATGTGCGGCGCAAACGGCGCAAGAAGTCTAAGCAAGACTTCATACTGTGCTCGCCCGAGATCCCCTTCCTTTTCGACAGCATTTACAAAGATCATCATCTGTGAGATTGCCGTATTGAACTTAAACGCTTCTATATCTTCACCCACCTTCTTGATTGTCTGATGGAGCGGCGCCTCAATCATCTCGCGGGCATCTTCAACCACTTTTTCAGCAAGACCCCACACCCTCTCCAAAAATCGACGAACACCAACGACTCCTCCAGGGTTCCATGGATAGTTGCCGGTAACGCCATACGGGCCCATGAATGCAAGGTACATCTTGACTGCATCAGCGCCAACAATTGCCACCTGCTCATCCGGGTTCACCGCGCCAGTGCGCTTGCTCATCTTACTCCCGTCCTCGTTCACAATAAGCCCGCGATTAAAGCGTCTTGTATACGGCTCTTCAACGGTCACTAAACCAAGGTCGTACAGTGCCATCTGAAAAAAGCGCGAGTATAGGAGGTGAACGGTCGTATGCTCCGCACCACCAAAGTAGGTATGAATTGGCATCCACTGCTCCTGCTTATCCCTTGAAGAGAACTCCTTTTCGTTCCTCGAATCAAGATAGCGCAAAAAATACCATGACGAATCCATAAAAGTATCCATCGTCTCAACCTCTGGCTTCCAGCCCTTGCCAAAAATTCTCTCCGTTCGCTCAAAAAGTTCTTTTGATGAACCAAGAGGCGAGGTTCCCTTTGGGTTGTAGTCAACATCAGTCGGCAAAAGCCACGGCAGGTGTTCATCAGGAATAGGATGCGCGGTTCCTTCTGGGTCATACACAATAGGTATTGGGGTCCCCCAGTACCGCTGTCTCGAGATGCTCCAATCGCGCATCTTGTAGGTGGTCGCCATCCTCCCTCCAACAAATTCAGTGATCCTGCTTTTCGCATCTTCACTACTTGCTCCATTAAATTTACCTGAGTTCATCAGAAACCCACCCTCAGTAAGCACCTTCTCCTCTTTGAACTGATCCCAAATCATTTTTTGATGAATAGGAACGAGGCAGTCCCTCACCTTCGATTCATCGACCCATGTGAGCGTATGTGTCTTGGCTTCTGATTCGGGAATTGTCCCTTGCTGTGATAAGTCCTCAATTTCGGCGAGAAATGCGTGTGCGATTGCTTTTCTGTTCTGATTTTTATGCGACGCACAGTAACGCGCAGCAGTAACCCACTTAAGCTTTCTCGTAACCACTGCGTCCGGTATTGCGGCCTCTTCCTGAATCTCAGCAAGGACAGCTTCTTCCGGAGTTTGACCGTCTTCGACACCGCCCATAATGCCTGTAGTGATGCCCTCGAGAGACCCATGCCAATCAAGTAATGCGTACAAGCCGGTTGCTTTATTTTTTAGAAATACAATAATCGTCTCTCGCTCAATTTCCTCAAGTCCATTTTTGGGGGGATTTATGGGATCATCTGAACACGGCACAATAACCTGCACAATTGGTACATTAAACTTTTTTGCAAATGCAAAATCGCGCTCGTCATGTGCCGGGACGGCCATACTAGCGCCAGTGCCATAACTCGCGAGCACATAATCCGCAATAAACACAGGAACCTCCTGATTATTTGCTGGATTGAGTGCCATCACTCCCTGAAGCCGCACGCCGGTTTTCTCCTTCCCTGCAGCCGTACGATCGATTTCAGACTTGAGTCTGGCTGCTGCAACATAAGCGCTTACTTCGTCTTTGTTCTCGTATGAGAGTCTTGCAACTAACGGGTGCTCCGGCGCTAGGACCATGTAGGTCACACCAAACAATGTGTCAGGACGAGTGGTGAACACATTTATTTTATGTTCAGTACCTACAACAGCGAATTCAATCTCCGCTCCCTCACTCTTTCCGATCCAAGTGCGTTGCAGTTCTTTTATTGATTCGGGCCACGAAAGCGCATCAAGATTCTTGAGCAGTCGTTCCGCATACTTAGTGATTCTAAACATCCACTGGTCCAGATCCTTTTTTTCAACCTTCGCGCCGCTCCGCTCCGCGGTGCCGTCAGGAAGCACCTGCTCGTTGGCGAGCACTGTTTGGTCAATCGGGTCCCAGTTCACTGGGACCTTTTTCCTATACACGAGCCCCCTTTCAAAGAACCGATTAAAAATCCATTGGTTCCAGCGATAGTATTCTGGCGTACAGGTTGCAAATGATCGCGACCAATCAAATGAATTTCCCATTGCCTCGAGCTGTGCGCGCATGGTCTTAATATTCTCTTCAGTCCACTCGCGCGGGTTCACTGCATGCTTGATCGCTGCATTTTCAGCCGGAAGTCCGAACGCGTCAAAGCCGATCGGATACAGCGCATTATGGCCAGTCATGCGTTTGAAACGAACAAAAATATCAGGCACCGCAAACGCATACCAGTGGCCGACATGGAGATTCCCTGACGGGTATGGCAACTCAACCAGGACGCAAACATTATCCTTTCCAGGTACAGTATCTTCTACTTTGTATACACTCTCCTCCGCCCAGATTTTTTGCCACTTTTTCTCTATCGCTTTGTGGTCGTAGTCGCGCGACATTTGACCATCCTAACTTATTTACTGAAGAGCGGATAGCGCTCAGGATCTATGGTGCGATCAAAGCAAGCCTCTCCCGCCTCGTGAGAAAATGGGCCTTGCAGCGAATCTCCGCCTTTGGGAAATTCCGGCTCAGCAACTGGCCTCGAAGTGCCGTACTGGCCCGACAACGACTCTTTATTAAAGGTTGCACAAAGTTTGAAGGACGAGTCAGATGTGCGCTCGTAGCGGTACGGATCACCCGACTGCGGATCAGTCGGAACGACGAAACCAGTGAGTGGATCGTTGAGGAGTTCAATAACATCCGGAAGCGCCCCTTTAGCTTGCCAATACTGCACAAGCTGCCACTGAATCGACTGAAGATCAGTGACCTTTTGTTCATCAAAACGGTATAAGCGCTGATCCTGCGGAGAGCCAATAATCAAAAACCCTGCAATGATTGAGGCAAGCACGATTGCACCAACGCCATAGCCGAGCGCGTGTGCCATCTGTACCCTAGTCTCCCACTTTCCTCGCAGGTCAGAAAGGTAGTACCAAAAAAAACCCGCAACCACAACAAACACCGCAAGCGACTTAAGCAAAAATCGGGTGGTCAGCTCACCGCCAAGAAACTCGTTAATGAGCAGCACCAAATCAACCGCAATCGTGACACCAGCAACAAAAAGCGTGATAAAGATGAGCCACTTGCGGACCCAGAGTTCCTTTTTTTCAGGATTTGAGCGGATCTCGGCATTCAAAACCCGCGTTACATATATGTAGAGCGGTGTCACCACGACCAAAGTTGCAATTGCAAATCGGATGGCGCCAGAGTACGGATCTACCCATGATACCAGCGGGTCTGGAAAGAGCCTATCAATATACTCGAAATAGAGTGCAAGGATCGATACTGCAGACGCATAGAGCGCTGCCATTGCGCCAAGCCAGAGAAAAAAGTCTCTTGGTCCCACTTTTGGTTTAGCTATGTTGTCCATGACCACAGTGTATCAAATTTTAAACTCAATAACATCACCGTCCTTAACCACATACTCTTTACCCTCAGTACGTAACTTGCCTGCCTCGCGGGCCTTTGCAAACCCGCCCGCAGCAACCAAGTCATCGTATGCCACCACTTCTGCGCGAATAAACTTTTCTTTAAAGTCAGTATGAATTGCCTGACCTGCTTCGGGCGCTGTCGCTCCAACTGTGGTTGTCCACGCACGAGTTTCATCTGGTCCGGTAGTAAAGTAGCTCTGAAGCCCGAGGAGCTTGTACGCGCCGCGAATAAGATCATCAATGCCGTCATTCAGGACACCGTACTCTTGTCTGAAAGTCTGCTTGTCCTCCGACGATACCTCGTTCAACTCTCCCTCAATTGCAGCGTCGACAACTACATATGTTGCATCGATTGTACGAAGAAACTCGAGCAGCGCGGCATACCGTGCATCATTCATTTCATCAAGATTGTGTCCACCTGCCTTTTTGTTAAGCACATACATGATTGGTTTCAGAGTAAGCAGCTGAAGTCCGAACACCGAAGCGCGCTCCTCAGTGGTAAGCGGGGCTGTGCGCGCGAGCTTCCCTGCCTCAAGGACAAGAAAGATTTTTTGGAGTACTGCTTGCTCAAGGAGCGCAGCTTTGTCGCCACGCTTTGCATCGCGCTCGACTGACTGGAGCCGCTTTGAGACGGTTTGCATGTCTGCAAGTACCAGTTCGAGGTTGATAACCTCGATGTCGCGCACTGGGTCGAGATCTCCGTCGACATGCGTGATATCTGAATCTTCGAAGATGCGCACCACCTCGGCGATCGCGTCGGTCTCCCTGATATTCTGCAGAAACTGATTGCCGAGCCCTGCCCCCTCAGACGCGCCCTTTACCAGCCCCGCAATATCAACAAACTCGACGATAGCCGGAACGGTCCTGGCCGAGCCGGAGATATCTGTCAGCACCTGAAGTCTCGGATCAGGAACTGCAACCACGCCAACGGACGGATCAATAGTTGCAAACGGGTAGTTGGCAATCAAAATATCCTTCCGCGTCAGCGCTTTGAATAGAGTGGATTTCCCAACATTCGGAAGTCCTACGATGCCTATTGAGAGTCCCATGCCGGTAGCCTACACTGCGCGCACCTATTTTGCACGCGACCCGAGCTGACGCATCTTTTGAAACCAACGCGTCTTGCACGATTCACTTGCCCGCTCTGACGGATTGAGCACGGAGATCCGCACTGGTGCAATGCCAGCGAACGCAAGGGTTGCGCGGGCAAGCTCGTTCGTAAACTCGCCAAAAAGAACCCTGGTGAGCCATGGGTTGGTGTTTGCGAGGATGATAATGCGGGCAGTCCTCCCTTTTAGGAGTTTCTCCCACCCCATGCCACTCTTGCGGAACCTGAACGCAAACCCAGGCAACCACGCTCGGTCAAAAATGCCCTTCAATATTGCGGGCATGGTACACCACCAGTTTGGATACACCACGACAAAATGGTCCGACCACACCACATTCTGCTGAAAAGTCTGAAGATCCGGCTCTAACTCTTGGATAACCTTGTACCCGCGATGCAAAATAGGATCAAAACGCATCGCACCCGCATGCATCAGTCGCACCTCATGGCCGGCAGCAAGAGCACCAGCCTCGTATGTTTCGGCAACTTTTGACGAAAGCGAACCCACAGGGTCGGGATGACCGACCAGTATAAAGATTTTTTTCAACATGCTACTGGCCGAGCAGCTTCTGCAGCTCTGCCCTATGCGCCATCATAACCTGCTGGATGGCTGCGCCTTGCGATTGACCACTCTTTACCTTTGTCTGTATCTCGTCAAGAATCCGCTTGAAAAAATCTGGATTTTGCTCGATAGCGCGCATCATCTTATCCTGAACATCTTTGGGCAAATTTTTGAGCTGCCGCTGCAGCATCATCTTCATGAAAAAATTACCGAACATACTAGTCTTCAGAATCGTGTATTGGCACTCGAATTTCCTGTCCGAGCGGATTTTGAATGCGCGCATACCCGTATGCAGGAATATCGCGACCATTGTCGTGATCGGAGAGACATTCGTTACACAGATGGAGTCCATCACATGCGTTTGTCGTCTGCTTGCCGCACAATTCGCAGGGATGAAAAACTTCACTATTTCTCCACTGTGGCGACTTTTCATTACGCATACTGTTTATAGAAGCACTGTTACCTGATTATTCGAAACCTCAATAACGCCGCTCTCAACCGGAAACTCACGCACCGACCCTGATGCCGAAACGGTAACAACGCCAGAAAGAAGCGGCGCGACCAATGGCTCATGGTTGCCGAGTACCGTAATCGTTCCTGCTGCTGTCGGCGCGGTAACTGAATCCGCATCGCCAGCATAGACTGATTCATGCACCTTTGCAATCGCAACCCGCATACTTATGATCCGATGACCTGCGCAATAGAACCCTTCATGTAGAATGCCGATTCATCAAGCGCATCATACTTGCCCTCAATAATTTCCTTAAAGCTCTTCACCGTATCCTCGCGCGGGACATACTCGCCGTCAATGCCTGAAAAGACTTTGGAGACATGCATCGGCTGCGAAAGGAATTTTTGAACCTTGCGGGCGCGATACACCAGCTTCTTATCCTCTTCAGATAACTCCTCAATGCCAAGAATCGCGATAATGTCCTGAAGATCTTTGTAGCGCTGCAGGATGCGTTTTACCTCCTGAGCAACGCGGTAATGTTCCTCGCCAACAATGTCCGGGTCAAGCGCTGAGGAAGATGAGTCGAGCGGATCAACTGCCGGAAATATGCCGAGCGATGCTAGTGAGCGCTGCAGAACAATAGTCGAATCAAGGTGGGTAAAGGTGGTAGCAGGCGCAGGATCTGTGAGGTCGTCAGCAGGCACATAGATCGCCTGTATCGAGGTAATCGATCCTTTGGTCGTCGAGGTGATCCGCTCCTGAAGCGCACCCATCTCCTCGCCCAAGGTCGGCTGGTATCCGACCGCCGAGGGTACGCGACCGAGAAGCGATGAAAGCTCTGACCCGGCCTGCACGAAGCGGAATACATTGTCCATAAAAAAGAGCACATCCTTACCCATGCGGTCGCGGAAATACTCAGCCATGGTAAGACCAGTGAGTGCAATGCGCGCCCGTGCGCCCGGCACCTCGTTCATCTGGCCGAACACCATCGCAAGCTTGTCAATAACGCCGGACTCGGTCATCTCGTGCAGCAAGTCATTGCCCTCGCGCACGCGCTCGCCAACACCGGCAAACACAGAGTAGCCGCTGTGCTCGCTCGCCACATTGTGGATGAGCTCTTGCATAAGTACGGTCTTGCCCACTCCGGCGCCGCCAAAGAGACCCACCTTCCCTCCCTTAATGAACGGACAAAGAAGATCGATCACTTTCAAACCGGTTTCAAATATCTCGGCCTTCGTCTTTTGTTCAGTAAAGTGCGGCGCTGCGCGATGTATCGGCGATGTCTCTGCCCCAACGACTGGCGCCTTCCCATCAATCGGTGCGCCAACGACATTGAACAGTCTGCCGAGCACCTGCTCGCCTACCGGCACGGAGATCGGCGCCCCACTATCAGCTACCAACTCTCCGCGCTTCATACCGCTCGTATCTGCCATTGCAATAGTCCGTACACGATTCATTCCGAGATGCGATGCAACTTCGAGCACGATGGTCCCCCGCTCGCCGGCGTAGTTGAGCGCACTCCGGATCGCCGGCACCTGAGCCTCGAACTGAACATCAACCACGGGGCCGATAATCTGCGTGATGGTTCCTTGCATAGTACCCATGTACCTTACACTACAATTTATTAAACTGCCATCGCCTCGATACCGCCGACAATCTCGGAAACCTCTCGGGTAATGACTGCTTGACGCGACTTGTTGTACACGCGCGTCAGTGCCTTTGAAAGGTCGCGGCTCTTGTCGCTCGCATTTTTCATGGCGACCATCCGCGCCGAGTGTTCAGACGCCTTCGACTCAAGGAGCATGTGGTACACCAGCACTGAAATGAGCTTCGGCAAGAGCGCCCTGAGCACTTCGTCCGGAGACGGTTCAACTGTGTAGTATGGAACAGGACGCGCTGGCTCCGGTGCATCAAGCGCGCCCTTGGTCGGCTGAATGCCGTCAACCACAAGGCGGAGCGCATCCTTTTGAAAGGGAAGCACAGTCCGTGATACTGCCTGCTGCTCAAAGGTTGAATAAAAATTGGTGAAGACAACCTCAACCCTATCAACCTCCCCGCTTACAAATGAGAGTGTCACGGCTTCCGCGACTCCAGAGAGCGCGTCAAGTTGGATCTCGTCTGAAATATTCTCATACCGCTGCGCGATATGGTATCCGCGGCGCTCAAAATACTCGACTGCCTTTTTACCAAATGCAAATACGGCAAAATCTTGCGGTGTGAGCTCGGAATACTGGGCGATAGTCCGCTCGGCAGTCTTGAGCACTGCTGCATTAAGAACACCGCAGAGTCCTTTGTCGCTGGTTACTACAATAAACGCAACCCGCGACACTGGCCGCACGACGGTAAGCGGGTGCATGGCAGTGGTGAGCGAGGGCTGCAACCGCTCGACAATGGAGAGCGCCGCGCGAGCATAGGATCTTCCTGACAGTGCCCGCTGCTGTGTCTTACGCATTTTTGCAGCGCTCACGGTCTCCATCGCCTTGGTCACCTTGCGTGTGCGATCGACCGACTTTATCTTCGTCTTGATGTCCCTGAGTGACATGAGTAAATGCTACTTGCGTGTTGCGACAAATGCCTCGATGTGTGACTTGAGCGCTGCCTCAGTATCGTCCGAAATATCCCGTTCGGTACGGATCGACTGAAGCACATCTTTGCCCTCTCGCTCCATGAACGAAACAAAGTGCTGCTCGACCTCATGCATGCGATCGGGCTCAAAGGCATCGAAGTACCCGCGTGTTGCCGCATACAACACCACCACTTGCCGCTCAAACGGGATCGGCGAGTACTTGTTCTGGTTGAGCACTGCGGCAAGTCTGCGACCAGTGTCAATGCGTTTTTTGGTCTCCGGATCGAGATCCTGAGAAAACTGCATAAATGCCTCAAGCTCGCGAAACTGCGCAAGGTCCAGCTTAATCCTGCCCGCAACTTTCTTCATCGCCTTGGTCTGTGCCGCTCCGCCTACGCGAGAAACCGAGATACCTACATTAATGGCTGGCCGCGTACCCTTATTAAAGAGGTCGGCCTCCAGGAACATCTGTCCATCAGTAATCGAAATCACATTTGTAGGAATGTATGCTGACACATCACCGTCCTGCGTTTCGATGATTGGAAGCGCGGTGATCGAGCCACCACCCTTTTCCTTCGAGAGTTTAGCAGCGCGTTCAAGAAGGCGTGAGTGGAGATAGAAGATGTCTCCTGGGTACGCCTCGCGACCTGGCGGACGACGGAGGAGGAGCGAGAGCTGGCGATACGCGACGGCCTGCTTAGACAAATCGTCGTAAATAATCAACACATCGCGGCCCTGGTCCATAAAATACTCGGCCATTGCAACTCCGGCATATGGCGCAAGAAACTGGTACGCAGCCGGCGCTGATGCGGGTGCAGTAACAATAGTGGTGTACGCAAGCGCCCCTCGCTCTGCAAGTAACCCGGCGACACGAGCGGTTTTTGACTCCTTTTGGCCGATCGCGACATAGATGCACAGCGGCCGTCGCTCCTTCGGCTCGTTAAGCTGATTCAAGATTGCGTCGACCGCAACCGCCGTCTTGCCGGTACCACGATCTCCAATAATGAGTTCGCGTTGCCCGCGGCCGATTGGGATCAATACATCGATCGCCTTAATACCAGTATGCAGCGGTTCGTTCACCGACGAGCGGTCAATGACGCCGTACGCCTCGCGCTCCACCGGGTAGGAGCCGCTTGCAGCAATCGGTCCCTTACCATCAACCGGCACTCCGAGCGTATCGACAATTCGGCCAATAACAGCGTCGCCAACCGGAACCGAGAGCAACTTGCCAGTGCCGTACACTAGCATCCCTTCCTTTATGCGCGAAGCGTCTCCGAGAATGATCGCTTTTACCGTATCTTCTTCAAGATTCAAAATGACACCAAAGAGCGCACCGTCGCGCTTGATTGCCTCTGCAACGCTGAGCTGACTTGACTCGTCGAACACCACCATCTCAGACATGGCTGCCTGCTGCAGCCCATCTATTTCAACGATGCCATCGCCCACCGAGCGGACAGCGCCAGCATTCTCCCGCGGAGCCTCAACACCAAGCGCTGCAATTTCTTTCTTCAGGCGATCAATAATTGGTGCAGTCATGCATGTGCAATTATTTTTTTGTAAAGAGTAACCAGTGCAGTCCTGAAGGTGCCGTCGTGCACACGCGACCCGTCCTGGTACAGATATCCACCGACAATGCGCGGATCGATAATCATTCGGGCGCGTGCATATGCAGCTGGGGCTGTAGCTCCATCCTCTTGTCGAGCAACAGTAAGCGTCGGGCCGCCTGACTTTGCTGCCTCCAGCATGCGGACAACCCGCGGCAACAGCGAGAGATGCCCCCGCAAACGCATGTACGCAAGCACCCGCTCGGGATCAAGTGTTTGGAATGCAACAACATATGCGCGAGTGGCGTTCATACTTTGCTCAGTATCTTCTCTGCTGCAAGAACTGCAGTGCGCGCAATCTCCTTTTCACCCTCTTCAAGAATGGCACGGGCTCGCTCGCTCGCGGCGGCCTCTGCATCGCGGACCAACTGTTCTGCCCGAGCAGCCGCCGTACGGAGCTCCGCAGCGCGTGCAGCAGCTGCCTCCTCTATTGCGCGCTGCATCACCCGCTCGCTCTCTCGATGTGCTTCGGCAAGGATCCCACTTCGCTCCTCGGCAGCAGTCGCCCGTTCAGCCGCAGCTTTTTCCGCGTCATCCAGACCTTTTGCCACCACATCCGCCCGTTCTCTAAGCAGTTTGAAAACCGGTGTATACACAAGATACCCAAGCGCCACAAGCACGATAAGAAAATTAATGCTCTGCGCGAGCATCAATTTCCAATCAATGCCAAAGGCGTGGATAAGATCTTCCATACTACTCTGAGGGCACGCGACTAAGTAAACTTGATGATGAACCCGACGACGAGCGCAAAGATTGCAAGCGCCTCGGTAAAGACAATACCGATAAACATGGTGGTAGTAATCTTGCCCGAGGCATCGGGATTTCTGCCAATCGCCTCAAGCGCGCGACTGACCAAAATTCCGATACCCAGTCCGGGACCAAGAACGCCGATACCAACGACCAGCGCCATTGCGAGAGCTTTCATTGCTTCCTCTTCCATACCGTAAGTAATGATTAGTGCGGCTCTGCAACCGCGATTTTAATAAAGAACAAAGTCAGCAGTGCAAACACTGCGCCCTGTATAACACCGACGAACACCTCGTACACCAGAAGCGGCACAGGGAGCACGAACGGAACAAAATACAGCGCGACCAGTATGAGCACCTTTCCGGCGAAGATATTCCCGAAAAGGCGGAACGAAAATGTAATCAGGCGAGCAAGCTCGGATACAAGTTCGATGATCCCGACAATGAAGCCGATGACCGAGTGAAAGTTAACAAATTTTGACCCATATTTCAAGGCACCTAAGGCAGTGATCCCGGCAAACTCAATGGCAAGAAACGCAATAATTGCGATAGCAAGCGTCATATTAAGGTCAGTATTGACTGGGTAGAACAGTGGGACGAGTCCATGTGCTCCTGCCTCAATCAGACCAACTGAACCTCCAACAAACGGCAGCAACCCAAACAGGTTTGCAGCTGCAATAAAGACGAATATCGTCATAATGAGCGGGAAGTAGCGCCGTGCAAGTCGCTCGTCCTCAAGCACCTCGAGCACATATCCATACGCAAAGCTGATGACAGACTCAACGAAAATCTGTCCGCGCCCCGGGCGCCGCTTGAGCGATCGGTTGAATATAAAAGCCCAAAGAACGAGGAGTACTACTACGACCCAGCTCGTGAGCAAAGTTGCAGTGATAGGTAGTCCTGCAATCTCCCCGAGCACATAGGGTGAGAGTGCAATATGTATCCCTGCCTCCTCGACTGCCATGCGTGCTACACTGTAGCATATATGGCCAATTTCCTTAATTTTATTCGCGAACAAGGGGTGGTAGGCCTCGCCATTGGATTCATTTTGGGAGGCGCCGTATCCGAGCTGGTAAAGTCGCTCATCAACGACATCATTAACCCTCTCCTTGGATTAGTCCTCGGTCAGGTCGCGGGACTAAAGACTGCTTCATTCAGTTTTTTAGGCGCAACGGTTGCATGGGGGTCCTTTACCACCGTGCTCATAAACTTTATTATCATCGCTGCAGTCGTGTACTACGGGTTCAAGGCGCTCGGCCTTGAGAAGTTGGATAGGAAAAAGGGCTAGCTATCCTTTCAGCGTCGCAAGTCGTCGCTTCAACTGCTCAAGCGAGAGAACGCCTTCATGAGTGCTGCCATCTGGGAACTTCCAGGTTGGAATTGCCCTTACTCCCTTCTCGCGACACTCTCCGCTGATGGTTTTACTTCCGTCTGGAGATCCGCACTCAATTATGCTGAATGCCGGTTTGCCTTCAGAGTAGAGTGAGGCTCCAAATATTTCCTTCTGCATTTTGCATGGCCCGCACCACTCTGCGCTATACAACACAACACCTTTCGTTCGAAGCGACTCTAAAACTGCGCTTGCCTCTCGTGTTGAAGCAGGTGCAAGTACACTCTCAACTGCCGTGACTGACTCTGACGGCCTTTCGACTGGGATTTCAATCGGCGCCTCTGCAGACCGCGTAGAGATCTCAAATACCTCCTCCGCACTCGATGAATAATCCGGATTTATAATTTCGTCCGGGAGCGGAGGCAACGCAACCTCCGGTTCAGCTGCAGTGATGCTCGGATCCAGAGCGATCGCTGAATCCTGAGCGGCTGCGACCTTCTCTTCTGCAACTCGAAGTAATCCTGCAAGCACATCGTTTGGACTACCGTCCGGTGTTGGTCGAAATTCAATAACTTGCGAAAGAGTCGGATTCGTCCTCGTCATTTCCGAAATAAATGCGGCCGTAGCCGGTAGCTTTGCAACAAATTTCTCCTCACTCATCATGAATGAACCGACTGCAATCGCAAGCGCATTCGCGACTCTCTGATCGCCGCCCGCAAGAAATCCTGACTTTCCGAGCACCACATCGGCATAGTTATCGACACCGCGGCCATACATCCTCTCCTCGATCGAGGACAGTTCACTCATAATCTGTCCCTTAAACGACTCGTCTTCAATACCATTCAGCGCGATCTCAAATCCTCCAATCCGGGCAATGATGCCTCCGTTAACGAATCCAAGATCACTGGAAAACCAATCGTTCCTCCAGCCAATCTCGTCACTCATCTTCTCGGCTGAAAGTGATGGGTCTGGCGCAAGGGTAAACTTTGGACACACCGCCGCGGTAAGCTTGATGTCGGCACCAACAGTACCCGGTACCGGCCCAGGCCCAACGCCGCCCACAAGTGCGTCTCCTGCAGCGTTTAGCATATTATCCTCAACATAGACTCCCCGCTCTTCTATCCGCGGGTGTGCATTACACTCGGCAACTCCTGACGGATCATCAATGACTCTTGTGTAATCATACAAGTTGCTAACGAGCTCCTGCGCGTTCGAATTGCTGACCAAGTTGTGAAAATCAATTCTGCGATCGGGCTCAATACCCGGCTTGTCATTGGCCAAAAACTCTTCTGCCGACATATACGGATAAATGATTAGTGGCCCCGCCTTTGTCCGTACATTATCGTCAAGGCATATCCCAGGAGACTGTACATACTGATAGGACGGTGTACGCGCAATGAGACGGTCTGAAAACTCGCTTCCAGGACCAAATGCCCTAAATCCTGACAGTACGCGAGGCTTTGGCGGTAGATCTGATGGATTTGCATACCCGGATTCAAGAGCAAAACCGCGACCAAGCATCTCCTGAAATGTTTCAGGAGTTAGTGTCGGATAGTGAGCGACAATGTCTACCGGGCGGACACCGTCAGTCTGAATTGCAACCTCACTAATCTGTTGCTCAGCGCCGTTCAAGAAATACACTTTCGGACCTCCAGATGAAGATTTTACATCATACACCGCAAACCATCCATTGCCCCGTGTCTCAATGTGCTGGATGAGGGAGCCCGTGTAATCTATTGAAAAGGCAGGTGCCGATTCGAAAGAACTCTCAGCAATTGCTGCAGGGCCACTCAGAACATACGAGAGCGCATCGCCAGTACCCGCGAGCAGATCCGCACCAAAGCGTGCGGTTCCGTATCCGGCGCCAAACCCTGCAACACCTCCGGCAACGGTAGTAAAGATCGACCGGGCGCGCCTTGCAACCCTCAAGCCACGATGTGCGGCAAGGATTTCATTCTGAGATTTCTGGATGTTGCCTTCGTGATACTCGTTTTCAGCGTTTGTAAGCCGCGACTCCGCAGCTGCAACTCCAAAGAAATCCGGCATGAATCGGCGGATACCAAGCGACGCAAGAATGCCCGCAGCAGTTGAGGCCACGGCAGTCCCCCACCCAAAGGTAGATGCGCGAACCGCAAATAATCCGCCAAGCACTCCAAAGCCAGCGCCCAACGCACCATACTTTACCCCTGCAGGGAGCTGCTTAAACCTCCAAAGTGATGCATTTTTGAGCGACGCAAACTCTCTGCGTATCACCATTTGCTGCGAGATAAGCCTTCCAATCTTTGATCGAACTGCAGCTTTGTTTTCATCAGCACTTTCTTCTAGTTCTGAATCCAATTTGTACTTTGCTGCTTCAAACACTACCTCAATCTCCTTTTTCAGCTTTCTGAACTCTGCTGCCGCGTTAGCCTTATTGACCCCACTGGAGCAGTAGTACTCCCAGGCCTTTTGGCTTAGTGAATCCTGTAATCTCATTCTCTCTCCTGTGATTGCCCCAGCCATACCGCCCTTTGTTACTTTTTAAGATGGTCAAAAAGTACTCCTCGATTTGAGGATTGTCAAGTTTTTCTGCAAATCACCTACTTTAGCCTTTCGAGGTCAGCAAGGACCTTCCGGACATCGCTGGTGAGCTGCTCGAGGGTTACCGCCTGCCGCTGCTTGCGTGCTGCGTCGCGCTCTTCGTCCTCACCAAGCTCTTCAACCTCCTCCTGAATATCCTCAACATCCTCCTGGATCTCGCCGACATCCTCTTGAATTTCCTCGACATCCTCCTGGATCTCCTCGACATCCTCCGACACCTCTTTGAGCTCGCGTGCTTGGCGATTGACGGTCATTTGAATAAATATGGCAAGATATATCGCCTCAAGCGATACGATCGTGGTTACGACAAGCAACACCATATCCCATGGCGCATAGCCAAAGAACGCGATCACAAAAGAGCAAAAAAATAAAGCGGTGTGGATCCCGAGCGACCAGAGAGAACCGATCCATGAAGTAAGTCGCTCGAGTAATTGTTCAATAATGTGTTGATGACGACTCATATGTGGACCCTGCGGGGATCGAACCCGCCGCCTCATCCATGCCATGGATGCGCTCTACCAGATGAGCTAAGGGCCCAAACCGGGAGGAGTACGAAAATAGTACCACGATACAACCTGAACACTGTACTCCCAACAAAATCGTAGGTGCATCGTAAGGGCTTTGTGCTCTCGGCAGGAATCGTAAGTGCATCGTAAGGGCTTTGTGCTCTCGGCAG
>JAYOEC010000014.1:0-6716 GCA_038106525.1 Minisyncoccota bacterium
GAGTGCCTGAGTTGATGAGGCGTATGCAGCGGTGAGGTTGGTGGTGGAGGCGTTCTGGAGCACCGCAGTCCCCTGAACGACGAGGTTCGTTGAAATATTTGCATCCCCCACTACTTCAAGTTTTGCTAAGGTTGAGGTCGAGGTCGCACCAATGAGTACCTGATTGGTAGTGGTCGAGACACGAATCCCAGAGTTGTTAAAGTAAGTCCAGTTCAACTCGGCACCGGCCCCGCCGCCCCCATCAGTGCCGCATGAAAATTGTCCAGTAGTTGCGTTATACAAAACGGTGTCAGACTCGGATGAACAGTTCGTAAAACCGTTTTGGAAAAATCCGCCAGATGCACTGATTGAAATAAGATTCGTTCCAGCCGAGTTCTGTACCTGAAGAAGGTTGGCTACTTGGGAGGCGATTGCTCGAATAGTGAGTCCAACCGCACTTGTTGAACTCGCTGCAATACTTACCACCGAATTATCAAGTGCAGTGGTCGTCCCAAACTGCGACGACCCAGCACCCGACACCGAGCCAGCGAGTCGTGCAAACGCGTTCGCGCTCATGCGTTGACGCGGCGACAGTGTCTGAAAGGTGCTATTGTCGCTCGACACCTCAACCTGAAGATACACATCGCGATCAGTGTTGAAATCAAAATCAAGTGCATCAGGAAATCCATTATCCGTGTCACCGATCTGTGCGGTAAATACGCCCTGCCTGACCGTAAGTCCGACTGATGTCGGCGCAGCACTTGGCCATAGCCGCGTACCCGAACCAACCGTCGAATCGTCCCAGATAGAAAATTTAAAATAGTAGGTTGTTCCTGAACCACCTAAGAGGTTGCCGCTCGAGTCAGCAAGTCGGCCCTGGTACCCCATGATTGTCGGCGCACCTGAAGCGGCGAGGAGGCTGGTATGAGGTATAAAAAGTGCAACAAAAAAAATGAGGATGGTCGCTTTGGTCTTCCAGATTCCGGTACGCATAAAAGGCGGCTCTGTGCTTACAGCGCCAACTTACATTTTATAGCGGAAATAAAAGAAAAAACGCTTTTTTCGCTTACCGGTGGGGATACTTATTTCCTATCGAGCGCTGCCCTCAGAAATGCAGTAAAAAGCGGGTGCGGCTCAAGAGGGCGAGCCTGCAGTTCAGGGTGAAATTGGGTTCCAAGCATAAAAGGATGCTGACTTTTTGGCAGTTCTGCAATCTCCATCAAAACACCCGAAGGCGAAACGCCTGAAAAAATCACCCCTGCCTTTTTGAACTGCTCGACAAACACAGGATTGACTTCAAAACGGTGGCGGTGCCGTTCTTTGACCATATCCTTTTTGTACGCCGCAAAAGCGAGTGTCCCCTTCCTGATCTGCGCAGGATATGCGCCAAGTCGCATGGTGCCGCCAAACTTGCCTTCGGCAAGTTTTTTCACTTGATCCTGCATCACGGCGACCACCGGGTGCGGCGTGTGAGGATTGATCTCCGTCGTATGCGCTCCGCGGAGACCCAAAACTGATCGGGCGAATTCAACCAGCATAAGCTGCATGCCATAGCACAATCCAAAATATGGGATCTTGTGCGTCCGAGCAAATTCGATAACCTGGATCTTCCCTTCAATACCGGTTTCACCAAATCCGCCAGGAACAATAATGCCATCAAAGTCCTTAAGTCGTGAGAGCGGGTACGACCCCTGCTCAACATCTTTTGAATTCACCCAAGTAAGAATCGGCCGGGCATGAAGCGCGTACGCAGAAAGCTTAACTGCCTCAATAACCGAGAGGTACGCATCAGAAAGTACGAACGATCCTGTATCAAAATACTTACCGACCATAGCAATGTTGACCTCGCGATCCTGATTCTTGCTCGAGCGGACAAAATGCTTCCACTTATCAAGCTTTGCTGCGCGCTTCGGCAAATCGAGAGACTTGAGGAGCAACGAGTCAAGCTGGTCCCGTTCAAAATTGAGTGGCACATCATACACTGAGGTAATGTCAGGCGCAGAGATAACTGCCTCGGGGCGCACATTGCACCAAATAGCAAGTTTTTCTTTGCGTCGCTTATCAATGGGGTGCGTCGAGCGCGCAATGATGATGTCGGGTTGCACGCCGTATGAGTTGAGCTGTCGCACCGCATTTTGCGTCGGCTTAGTCTTCATCTCGCCGAGTGTCGACGGCACCGGAAGGTACGACACCATCACGAACGCAACATCGCGCGGATGCTGCATCTTCATGACGCGCGCCGCCTCAATAAACAAAGCATTTTGGAAGTCCCCCACAGTCCCGCCAATCTCAATCACCGAGACCGTGCTCTTATTATGAGCAGCTGCTTCCTCAAATCGACGGATAATCTCATCACGGACATGCGGGATTGCCTCAACACACTTGCCGCCGTACCCGAGCGCGCGTTCGCGCTCGAGCACCGCTTGATACACCATGCCAGAGGTAATATAGTCTGCGCGAGTTAAGCTACGGTTCAAGAATCGCTCATAGTTGCCCATGTCCTGATCAGTCTCAAGTCCAGACTCGAGGACAAACACCTCGCCATGCTCAGTCGGATTCATGGTCCCCGCGTCGACATTAAGGTAGGGGTCGACCTTTACTAAATTTACCCGGATACCGCGTGCCTCGAGGATGGTGCCGATTGACGACACGGCGATGCCCTTGCCAACGCCGCTCATCACACCGCCAAACACAAAAATGTACTTGTGTGGGCGGCGAGAACGGGGGGCCGATCGCTGCGTTGCTGATCGGCGTCGCTTCATATCAGCGCATTATACCGACAGGTACTTGCGGACCGCAAGCAGCGCTGAGAGCGCCCCCAAAAGAGCGCCTGCAAGAACCAAAACTCCAAAAAACAACACGAAATTCGAAAGGTAGTACGAGAAGATATTCGTCGCAAAAGTAGCAAGCGTCGCATCCCGCAAGAAAAAGGTGATTGGGAAAAATGCCAGTATTGCAATAAGGCCAGAGAGTGCACCGTACACGGTACCCTCAACCACAAACGGACCACGAATGTACCAATTTGAGGCGCCGACGAGGCGCATCACCGATATCTCCTCCCGCGCTGTGTAGATCGCAAGCCGTATGGTGTTGAAAGTAATCAGAACAGACGCAAGCGCAAAGATGAGCGATATAACATACCCGACGCGCTGGACCGATACGGTAACCGTATTCAACTGATCAATGACTGCCTTGTTCTTTGCATAGTTGACCGTGTCAATGAGTGGAAGACCGCTTTGATCAACGCGTTCGTTTAGGTAGCGCGCAACACCTTCGTACTGGCTTGGTTCCTTAGCCTTGATTGACAGCGATGCTCCGAATGGATTTTCACCAAGTTCGTCGAGTGCCTGTACCGTAAGCTGGTCATCCTGATGCCGCGCCCGAAAATTGTTCAATGCTGTCTCACGGTCTGTGTACTCGACAAACTTGACTTCAGGAAGCTGTTCAAGCTCAACCTTAAGATCAAGGATGGCAGCCTCGTCTGCGGAGGTTACAAAATAGACATTTACATCGACTTTGTCGCGCACATACTCGACGAATTGACCAATGAGACCGGAAAGAAACATGAGCGATCCTATAATCACCACTGTCATGGTCATAACAAAGAGTGATGCGAGCGATACAAAAGTGTTCCGGAGCACATTGGTGAGTCCGGAGCGGAATATTCGTCGAATGTTAAGCCACAGCATAGTGATTACAGGACATACCTGCCCTCCTTATCGTCGCGCACTACACGGCCGTTGTCCATGGTAATGACGCGCTTCCCAAGCGAGTCGACCACCCCTTTGTTATGAGAAGTAAGTATTACGGTGGTCCCCAGCTCATTAATGCGTTTTAGGATTTCAACCACCTGGTAAGTGTTTATCGGGTCAAGATTCCCCGTTGGCTCATCAGCCAAAAGCACATCAGGCTGGTTCACAATGGCGCGGCCAATTGCAACGCGCTGCCGCTCGCCTCCCGAAAGCTCGCGAGGAAAATTCCATGCCTTTTCGGTAAGGTCGACGAGCTCGAGAACATGCGGAACATCAGCAGCGATCTCATCGTCGGTTCTGCCCGACGCCTCCATAGCAAAGGCAATGTTTTCATATGCGGTACGGTTCTGTATGAGGCGGAAATCCTGAAACACTGTCCCGATTTTTCGTCGAAGCGTATGCAATGCCGCACGCGGAATGAGGTGCACATCCATCGATTCAAAATAGACATGCCCCGATGTTGGCACCTCCTCGGCAAGGATCATTTTGAGAAGTGTGGTTTTGCCTGCGCCCGCATGTCCCACAATAGAGACAAATTCTTTCGGCTCGATGGTCAGCGTGACATCGTCAAGCGCCATCGAGGTGGCATTGTAGAGCTTCGTGACATGGTCAAAGTAGATCACCTGCTTATTCTACCTCGGCTTTTTTCTGCGCGTCTATAAAGATATCAAGGTCTCCCCCAAAAACCTTCTCGGGATCATGGTGCTCAGTATCGGTTCGATGATCCTTGACCAGCTTGTACGGATGAATGGTATACGAGCGGATTTGGCTCCCCCATTCGATCGCGGTAGTAGGCGCAAGCGCACGACCCCGCTGCTCTGCCTCATGCGCAGCGCGTTCGCGCTGAAGCAGCTTTGCTTTGATGAGCGACATGGCTCGGTCGCGGTTTGCCGCCTGACTCCGCTCGTTTGACACATGCACTGAGAGGCCTGTCGGCTTGTGCACGATACGCACTGCCGTCTCGCGCTTGTTAACATTTTGTCCGCCTGCGCCCCCAGAGCGGGCAAACGAGATCTCAAGATCCTCTGGTTTAAGTTCTATAACATCGCTCGGCGCAAGAGCCGGAAGCACTTCAACAAGGACAAAAGAGGTCTGTCGCTTGCCCTGCGCATTAAACGGAGAGATGCGCACCAGTCGATGCACCCCAGCTTCGTGCCGCAGTCGCCCATACGCCCCTTTCCCAGAAATTTCCATGGTTGCACTGCGATATCCTCCATGATCATTCTCGCTTTCATCAAGAAGAATGGTGCTCCATCCCTTCCTTTCTGCATACGAGCGATACATACTGAGGAGTATCGCTGCAAAGTCTTCCGCATCGTCGCCGCCAGCGCCTGCAAGTACCGAAATAATGGCTGGGCCACTCTCATGGGCAGTACCGCCCTGAAGAAGTGCAATCAGTGTTGCGCGCTCTTTGATGAGTGACTGTGCACGGTCTTTATCTGACCAAAAATCAGGAGTAGCCATAGCGGCGTCGATCGCCGCAACCTGTTCCTCTAGAGCATCCTGATTCATGTGAGCCGAAGGCGAGATTCGAACTCGCGACCTACGGTTTACGATACCGTTGCTCTACCAACTGAGCTACTTCGGCAGGCGCGAACATGCACGAAGATCAATGATCTTCGGAGCCGAGAGCCGGGATTGAACCGGCGACCCCGTCCTTACCATGGACGTGCTCTACCAACTGAGCTATCTCGGCGAGTATTCTTTATACAAGAACTCAAAGATAATACCCTGATTCACCGAGTGTTTCAACACCAATCAGATGTCTAGATTCGTCTGGGCGACCATCGGGAATTGAACCCGAATTGGGAGGACCACAATCTCCAGTGTTAACCGTTACACCATGGTCGCCATGCGGAGGAATGATGGGGATCCTCCCTCCTAGTGCGCAGGACTGGACTCGAACCAGCATACCCTTGCGGGTGCTACCACCTCAAGGTAGTGCGTCTACCAATTTCGCCACCTGCGCAATTGAGGAGCGGTGCGAAAGCACCGCTTTCATGCCGTCCGAGCGATGCGCAGGAAAGGCTTCCTTACCTGCGCATGCCATGCGGCTTACCTACTATATAGTGAAGTTGACGCGTTTTCAATCCGTCCTAAATTTCCTCAAAGGTAGGCGCGATGCGCACAGTCGCCGAAGCGGTGAGCAGGTCGCCAGCTTCGGGTGTGCAGGTCAGAACGAAAGTAGTCAGTGTCGTAAGTGCACTTGAGGTTCGTGACCCAGCAACATCGAGACCGCTCCATGAATCGCCATTCGATCCTTGGAGCGAGCATGCGCCATCCTCAAGCGACCCCTCGATGTTCCAGCTCAAAACTGCAGCACCGTTTTTGCGGACCAACGGCGGCTGTGCGATCAGTGAACCAGTGAGCTCGGTAAACTCACCATTGTCAGAATTGCTGTCGCACCCCGGATCATCGGGATAATCGTAAAATCCATTTCCATCATTGTCTGCTCCATCGGAACACTCTGCGAGCTCAGAAACATCAAAAGCTGAGGAGCATTGACCGTCTGCAGGGTAGTCAGTAAACGAATCGCCGTCATTATCGACCCCATCATCGCAATCCGCTACAGCATCAGGATCGTACACCGTAAGCAGTGGGCATTGCGCCGTCGTCCACTCAGCACTCCCCGATCCTCCACCACCTGATACTTGCTGACACTGATAGCGGTACACAGTGAACGCCGAGTACCCAGGTCCAAGCGTTGCAACATTGCAAAGCTCGCCACTGGTTACATCGTTGCAGTACTCACCCTCGGTGTCGGCGCTACAAAAGGTGTGTACATCGCACACTGGAGCATACGCACTCTGCACATCGTCGACGAAGCAGTTGCCATTAAAGAACTGCGCATACACCCATTCGTAGTTAGACGAGCCTCCACCAGTCCCCTCATCGGCAGAAAATACGGTGACTGAGGCAGACTTGGTGCCAACGCTCGCGTATGCTTTTTGTACTGAGTCCGCCACACTGCTCAGTCCATCTGTG
>JAYOEC010000014.1:6726-8970 GCA_038106525.1 Minisyncoccota bacterium
CTCCAAGAGTATGAATACGGGATGGTGCCGCCGGATGCAGAAACACTCCAGACAACCTCATCTTGAAGCGCTGCAGTCGGCGAGCTGAGTGTGCACGATGCCGCAAGCTCAGATACTTGTACGGTGAGCGTTTCAGAATCTGATGCGGAACCTCTCCCATTCGTGCAAGTAATCGAGTAGGTGGTTGTGGTATCGGGAGACACCGCAACAGACCCAGACAGTGCTCCGCCAGTCGAAAAGTTGGTGCCGGTGCAAGTGGTTGCATTACCAGACCACCATGACAACGCTGCATCGCCCCCGCGCACCACAGTACTTGGGTTCAGATCAAGGCCTGCAGTCACCACCGGCGTTTGCTTAACAATCCCTGCTGCGTACCATTCAGTGTACCGTGTAGTTCCGGTCGGTGCCCGGTACTGAAGTCCCTCGCCAGAATAAATTCTTCCAGTCACGGTAGTTGCCGATATTCCAGACTCGTCTTGGAGCGAGCCTTCATGCGCATTTCCGACATACTGGTCCCGAGTAGCGACATAACAACACCGCCCGGCCTGAGTAAGCGCAGAACACATTGACTCAGCGTACGCAAACGGATCAAAATTGCTATACATGTAACTTGAACCAAAAAATGAGGTGGATGTCTGTGCTCCGGTGCAACGCATATTGTTTTGGAGGTATACCTCGCTCGCACTCAAGCCTATCGGTACAGCAAAAATAATCACAAAGACAGCCACAAATGCATATCTGAACTTGCTACTCATGGTGCGGTATAAGCAGTATAAAGTCGTCAGTCGTAAAAATCCTTTGTATAGAAGGACTTGAACTCGCAAGAACTATAAGCTCAGTCCCGTCAGGGCCGAGCCGTGTTGCAACAAGCATGTCGGGTGAAAAAAACGAGATTGATTGCACAAATAAGTCACTGGTGAGCGTGATCGGTGCATACTTGTCCCGACCAACGCGCTCATACACTTCAAGCGACCGGCTTGCAGGCGACACCCATGCAATCTGCTCGCCCTCGCCAAACACCGCAAGAGGAGTAGTTGGAACTGGTGGGGCACTGGAGCGGATGAGGACGGTTGGCGGCACCCCATTCGGTTCTATTCGAACCACGCCGTCCCTGGTAACCCGGTACACCGTCCCGCCATTCGAAACTACAACTGAAGGATCCACTAACGACGCTTCATCGGCAATACGCGTCCGCAATCCTGTAGCAAGATCTATGCGCTCGACTCCGGTAGTACCGTCATCGGCATACTGCACCGCTGCGTACACCTCTCCAGCAACATCAGATGACGATGCAAAGAAAAATGCCTGCACGCCAAAATACACTGCGACTCCAGCAGCACCAATCAGCACTACCAGCGTCGCCACACGACTCCTCTTCATCTCCATACTATAAGTGTACTACACAAAAGAGTATCGGGGGACGGGATCGAACCGTCGACCTGAGGCTTATGAGTCCTCCGCTCTAACCAACTGAGCTACCCCGACAAACGAGGATCGACGCGAAAATTTATTTTCATGCCGTCCGAGAGATACCGAGGAAGATCCTATCTACCCCCGGCGTTTTTGTACTGTAGCATTCGGCCACCAACGACTCAACTACTCGAGTGCGTATGGATCGTATACCTCAACCATGCGGACCGCAACTGTTTGGTTACCCACCGCATCGACTGCTGTATAGGAAATTTCATAAACTCCCACCTCGCTAGTGTCAATGGTTGGTGAGGGTCCGGACAGTACCCCATCAACCGCAACGGTATATCCGATGGTAAGCATTTTGTCATCAGTCACAATAACACCAAGGTCTGCATAGATGCTCTTTTTTGGTATCCGTGCCGGATTATTGCCAAGCACCTGAATCCTTGGCGGTTCGGTATCGATAATCTGGTTGCCGTAGATATCGATTGCGGTACCAAGCACGGCCGATTGATCAACATTGTCAGACACCTGAGGCGATGGTCCAGCGGCAGTGGGTTGTTCAGTTACATACGGCTGCTCCACTTCTACCAAAGCATCAAACACAGCACCAACCAATCCTCCATATTCAGTCGCAACAGTCTTTACGGTCGAACCTACCTCGCGCTCAATGGACTGGGTTTCAATAAGCCGCGCCCGCTCTGCGGTCCGCAGTTCAAGAAGCTGCCTCGAAGCATACGCTCCCAAGTCCTCGCCACGAAGCGCATCTCTCGATATTCGAAGCTCGTCAGTGCGCACCCACTCGCGCCATGCACCGTCAACGAGCGCAAT
>JAYOEC010000014.1:9070-11516 GCA_038106525.1 Minisyncoccota bacterium
TTCGAAGCTCGTCAGTGCGCACCCACTCGCGCCATGCACCGTCAACGAGCGCAATAGTGCTCAATGAGTAAGCAACATAGTATGCGTCTGTATCTTCAGTCACCGCTGTAACGGTGAGCGAAAATGGGAATGTGTTCATGTCCACAGTGCGCAAGAATGTGTTGTCAACAGATATCACGGATGTTGATTCATAATAGACCGCCTGCCGCACCTCGGGCGATGCGGCAAGCGCCCCGCCTGCGCCAAGAAACACAACGCCGAGCGCAATCGGGATGGCATTGTGGTAGCTAATGAACTCAATAACTTTTTTCATGATCAAAAATCAGAAAACATCCACGGCACAAATGAGCTACTTACAGTATAGGTTACCGACAAATACGGATCTTGCGAGGTGCCGGTTGCCTCTGAAGAAGAGTACTGGATACCGCTGTACACCCCCTCTCCCGAGGAGGCGAGTGTACTACCCGCAGCATCATGTCCTTCCCGCATCGCAAAACATGAAATGCCCGCAGTTGCGCTGCAAGTGCTCGACTCACCAGACCTTTTTATCGCATTGATTCCGTTTGCATTGAGAGTAAAGGTGAGGTAGGCAGAAGCACTAACCGAGGACAGGTCTTTCCTCTCTCCAGAGTCTATAACCTCGCTTGCGGCATTCATGCTTACCGGGCCCGCGTTGTCATAGTCGGTAGTAGCAAGAGAAGTATGCGTTGCCTGAGTTGAAGTAGAAATGGTTATGTATGCTTGCGCATCATTATCATCATCGAAGACTGTAGTTACATATACACTCAAAGAAGCAGCGGTTACTGTGGCTGCTGAAGGAATAGAAGATGTGTCAAACGGCAGAAAGGAACGGTAGATATTCACTGAACAGGAAAACGATCCGTCATCCTGGTAGTATGAATAGGTACTCACAGATGTGCTTGTGTAGTTTACACTTCCCGAAACTGCGAGACGCGCAGTACTCCATGAACAGCTTAACGGCGGAGAAAAATCGGTTGAGAGCCCGAGCGCAAACCCATCCCCTGCACTCGTGAATGGAGAAATAGAGTCCGCATGCGCAGTACTGACCAGTAACGACCACAAAGTGGACACTAACGAAATTGGTCGAGATTCCCAAACCTTTCTTGTGGTGGTTGCATGCTCGATGTATCGCCACACCCCCTGCGGATCCTTCATAAAGACAGGTTGCGGATACGAAACCGTCTGCATAGTGTACTCGATATCTCTCCCCTCGCCCGCAACCGCAAGCTGGGTAGTGTACGAGGTTGGTGTGCGCATGCGCAGAACTTCGTCCGGATTCAACTTATTTGGGAGAATGTCGCCGAGGTATGCATACGACACAGTGCCGTCGGAATCAATAGCGTGCTCTACGATTATTTTTGAAGCAAGTGGATGGGTAACCGACGAAGAATTTTGAAACAAATACGCATCTTCATTCCCAAAGATTAACAACGCTCCAGTGAGTGCAAGTAAGGTGAGGACGACGAGGAATGAACGCATACTGCTAGAAGTTTGCTGTTTGTGCACCAAAGATGCGGAGTGTCGTGGTTGCCATCGTTGCATAAAAGCTCCACGCGTCGCACTTATCCACCGTCGCAGTTTTACTCGGCGTGCTGCCGCCCGCCCACAAAATACTGGTGCCCCAGGTTATAGAACCCGGGGTACCCGCCGCAGGGTTGCAAATGGTAAGGAGAAGTCGCTGTCCCTCAATGTACCCAGCAAATGAAATGGTAACCGCTGCAGTACCGATACGGATCAGCTGCGCATTACCATTTCGCCAGTCAACTGTCATCGAAGTCGAGGTCGCCAAGGTATTTTCAGACACCACGATCGATCCGCCCGTAGAAACTGAAAGTTTGCCCCACGGCGTGGTCGACCCGATACCAATGTTCTGATTTGCTGCAATGGTAAAGAGTGTAGTCGATGAACCGACTGCAAACGCTGGCACTCCGGCTGTGGCATTGACTGACAAGTTGGCCCACGGCGACGAAGAAGCAACACCAATTGCGGTCTCCGCAATGATGTTGCCGTTGCCACTTGGTGTTCCGCTTGGACACGACCCACCCGCGCACACCCACAAATTATCTTCATTCATGCGGATATCCGCTCCTTGTGCATCAATAAATAGGTCGCCGACGGAATCTACCTGCATGGTGGCCCATCTGGTGCTGTCATACGCAATCGCCACCTGAGAATCAGAGACCGTGCCAGTGATCGAGAGCCGCTTCCATGGCGTAGTGGTGCCGATACCAATCTTACCGCCATTGTCGACGACAAACGATGTTGCGCTCGAGGAACCGATAACGAACGACGGGCCCGAAAGTCCGTTCGGGTTTATTGACACCAAACCCCACGGCGAAGTGGTTCCAATACCAATCAGGCCGCTTGCGTTAATAGTGAGTTTCGCAGTGGAGGAAGTAGCAAATGTTTCCGGTAGAGCGGTATC
>JAYOEC010000015.1:0-9671 GCA_038106525.1 Minisyncoccota bacterium
CCTCGCTTACCTTTCTTCACCCATTCATGCCGTTCGTGACGGAAGAGATTTGGCAATCGCTCCCAAAAAAGAATTCTGACTTACTGATGATTGCGCCGTGGCCACACATTACACCACACTAACCATGGTATAGTATTTTGGTGATTGACTTTTTGACTGGGACCAGCGCTGTAACCGGCGCCGCGTTCTTAGGTTTTATACCCGTATTAGTGTGGTTGATTTTTTGGCTGTTTGAGGATTTCCGCCACCCTGAACCCAGGAGACTCATCATTTTCGCATTCATTGCTGGTGCCTGCAGTGTACTTATGGTGATACCAATCCAGCGATTTTTTGCCGGATTTTTCCCCCTTGGCGGATGGCTGCTCCTCATCTGGGCACTGATTGAGGAGTCTGCGAAATTCGGCGCTGCATGGATTGTGGCACTGCGCAACCGCGCTGTCGATGAACCGATTGACTATCCAGTGTACCTAATCACCGCCGCACTCGGCTTTGCTGCAGTCGAAAACTCGCTTTTCCTATTCAACCCACTCCTCCAAGGACTCTTTGTTGAATCTGCTATTACCGGAAACCTCAGGTTTATTGGCGCGACACTCATCCATGTGCTTGGATCTGCGGTTATTGGCACCGCACTCGCATTTTCGTTCTTTCGCAGTACAACAGAAAAAATTTTGTACTTTGTGTGCGGAGTCATACTTGCGGTCGCACTCCACGCACTTTTCAATATGTTCATAGTGCTGACCGGTGCCGATCAGATCCTCATGGTATTCTTGGGTGTGTGGGTAGGAATTATATTTATTCTTATCTCACTTGAACGAATCAAGATGCTCCGCCCGCCTGCGTGGTGGGAAAAGTTGGTTATCCCTCCAAAAAATTAATACTATGGCAAAAAAACCATCATTTTTTGACAGACTTACTGGCGCTCACTTTGACAGCGACTTTAATTCGTTTGAGGAGGAGACGCCCCGTGGAAAATCTCTCCCAATCACGCAGGCCAGTAACGCGGCGCCGATGCAAGACCAGCCAGAACCAGAGGGCGAGGCACAGCTCACTGTTGATGTGTTCCAGACGCCCGACGAGATTGTAATCCGCGCACTTGTTGCCGGAGTGCGACCAGAGGATATGGATATTTCGATAACACGCGACATGGTGACCATCCACGGACGACGAGTCGAGCAAAAGAGTGCTGAGGGAGACGAGTATGTGTACCGGGAGCTTTTTTGGGGAGCATTTAGCCGCACGGTCGTGCTTCCTGCTGAGATTGATGTTGACCTCGCCGAGGCGGAACAAAAGCACGGCCTCCTTACCATCCGCCTTCCCAAAATCAATAAGGACCGCCAGACGAAACTTAAAGTTAGAGGGTAAATGATGCGAAAACAAGTTTTCGCGCAACCCTCGCTTGTGCCGGGAGTCAGACTTGCACTGACGACCCTTCGCTCTTCAGGCGAATGCTCTAACTAACTGAGCTATCCCGGCATACCATCCGTGCAGGAGCACAGATGATTTTCAGACTATACCATCTACTCGCCACCAACACCAAGGCCCTTTAGGAATTCGGAGATACGATTTGCTCCGCCGAGCGAATCAAGCTGCTTTTGCAGCTCTACAGCCTGACCCTGGAGCGCAGCCCCCTGCCCCTGGATATTTTGATACTGTTCAAGCACACTCGTAAGATATGGCTGAATGTAGAGCCAGGTTAGATACGGAAGCACCACAAGCAACACCACCCACCAAACCATCTTTATAATCCCGCCAACAAAAGCAGAACGCCGCATACTGTGGAGCATACGATTATTATCCTGTACCATCCGATACAGATCTTCAAACTTTTTTTCATCCATAGAGTACAGTATACTCCACCACATAGCCCCCATAGCTCAATGGATAGAGCAGCCCCGTCCTAAGGGGAAGATGTGAGTTCGATTCTTGCTGGGGGCACCTAGCTTTTACGCAGGAATCCCGAGAAGTTCAGCAATCTTTGGCTTATCAAAGCCAATGATTACATCGTTGCCGATGCGGATAACCGGAACGCCCATTTGGCCCGTCATCTCGATCATCTCTTGCCGCTTTTCAAAGTCGGTTGCGACATCGTAGTTGACGAAGGGGATATTATGTTCGGCAAAGTAGGTTTTTGCAAGCGCACAAAAGTGGCAGGTTGGGGTCGAGTAGACAGTGACTTGTGGTTTTGCTGTATCCATGGTTTTGATGTTAGTCTTACCAGTGTAGCACAATTGCAGGATTAGTTTAGTGGCAGAATGACTGCTTCCCAAGCAGTAGGCGGGGGTTCGATTCCCCCATCCTGCACTGGATGAGCGCTGCGCAGCGGCGCGCGGGGAATCGAACGCCGGAGCGTTGCGAGCTGCCTCAGCGAGCCGCGAGGTGGTGCCTAGACCAAAGCCGAACAATGGTGAGGCTTTGAGTCGAAGGAGATTCCCCCATCCTGCACTGGATGAGCGCTGCGCAGCGGCGCAATAGAAGAAACTATCTAAAAATCGATGAGAACCAGCCCCACGCGGACTTTTGATCTTGGGACACATGAGGGATCTGTTCATCCTCTAAAAAGACATACTCCTCCTCCCCTGGCTTGACGAGTGGAAATTTAGAACGAATCTCGCGCTCAACGCCGCGGGGAGTTCCGAGATCACCCAGGACTGCCTCGAGCTGCGCCTTCCTGATGCTTAGTTCCTCATATGTCTGCGCGGCCTCGCTGCGAAGCGCAGCCGCCTCCTGCATCTTTCCGTACACACTCCAGGTCCCCTTAAGGAGAAGGAGGAGGAGAACCCCGAGAAGAACAATGCCGGCCCACAGGGCAGTCTTGGTAACCATGCGCTCAGTACGACGAGACACCATAGTACCCTTAGTGTACAATGCCCGATATGCTCTTTCATTCAAAAACAAAAAAGGTCATCCGCATTATTTGGGGCGTTGTAGCAATCCTCGTAATCTTTTCAATGGTTGTCCTCTACCTGCCGATTGGATTCTAGTCTCCCGGTCTAATCATCTTTAAAAACACCTCCTGCGGGATGTGCATCTTGTTGCTTCCGAGCTCTCCGCGGCGCTCCTTGCCCTTCTTCTGCTTCTCAAGCAGCTTCATCTTTCTTGTGACATCTCCGCCATACAGATACCCAGTAACATCTTTCTTAAACGCGCTGATTGACTCGGACGCCACGATTCTGCCATCTGCCCGTGCCTGTATCTTGACCACAAACATCTGCCGCGGGAGCTCGTTTTTAAGCCGCTCAACAAGCGCCCGACTCTCGGTCTCAAGCCGACGGCGCGAAAGTATGCGAGAGAGCGCCGGAACCTCCTCCTCAGCAACCAGCACATCGAGCCGGACGACATCCGCGTCGCGCCAGTCAAGAAAATCGTATGAGAGCGATGCATAACCGCTCGAAACACTTTTTAGCTTGTCAAAGAATCCGCTCATTAGTTCGCGGAGCGGCATGTGAACCGTGAGCCGCATGCGCGCATGGTACATGTCGCTTGTACTGATCGTCCCCTCATGATCATAGAGAAGCTGTGTGAGAGGAGAAAAGTATTCAACCGGCGTCATGATGGTGAGCACTACCCACTGCTCGCGCACCGATACAATGCTCCCATCATTCGGAAACTGCGACGCCGAATGCGCAGTGACGGTCCCCTTCTTCGTTGCCACCTCATAGGTAATCGACGGCGCAGTAATGACCGGCAATACATTATGCTCGCGCTTGAGCCGTTCGGTAACAATCTCCATGTGGAGCATGCCCAAAAATCCGCACCGAAAACCCTTGCCAAGCGTCAACGAACCCTCCTCCTCAAACGATAGGGCTGAATCAGAAAGTTTAAGCCTATGAAGTGCGTGCTTGAGCACTGTAAACTCGTCCTGCGACTCCGGATACAGAGACGCCCACACCACCGGTTTCGGACTCTGGTAGCCTGGAAGCGCTTCAAGCGAACCCTGCGCAAGCGTGTCGCCCACGATCCCCTGCGACGCCTCGCGAAGGCCGGTTACCACAAAGCCAATATCTCCTGCCGTCAATGCATCTGCCTTTTGCTCTGCAGGAACCACATGCCCAAGCTCGAGGATGGTGCAACTTGCACGGGCACCGATGAGCTGTGCCTTTTCCTTTGGTTTCAGAATGCCATCCATGACGCGCACGAACGCAACAATGCCGCGATGTTCTGAAAATGAGTAGTCAAAGACCAAGGCACGCGTGCCAGAGCCGCCACGCAGACTCGGGGCCGGAACACGCGCAACAATGGCATTGAGGAGCTCAGAGACTCCCTGCCCAGTACGTCCCGAGACATCGATAATGTCATCAAGCTCAACCCCCAGGAGCTCAACCATCTCGACTGCGATATCGTCGCGTCGCGAAAGTGGCGAATCTATTTTCGTTATCACGGGCACAATGTGACATCCTGCGTCACGCGCCATTTGGAGCACGGCAAGCGTCTGAGCCTGTACGCCCTGCGTTGCATCAACGAGGAGGAGTACCCCCTCGACTGCCGTAAGTGCACGCGAGACCTCGTACCCGAAGTCGATATGCCCAGGCGTATCAATAAGGTTCAGTACATAATCCGTGCCGCCAACATCCCAATGCATCCTGACCGGCTGCATTTTTATGGTAATCCCCCGCTCGCGCTCAAGATCCATAGCATCGAGCACCTGGTCGCGCATCTTTCGCGCCTCGATAGTTTTTGTTACCTCGAGCATCCGGTCGGCAAGAGTCGACTTGCCATGGTCGATGTGCGCAATGATTGAAAAGTTTCTAATGAATGCGGGGTTCATGAACGGCCAAGCACGGCTAGCACGCGACCACGAAGGAGAGTAAGTACATCCGCAAGCTCGCGGCTCCGCAGTATGAAGAGCACGAGAATCCACGACATACCCCCTGCGCACGCAGCGCCAGCTGCCTGAAGAAAGATACCGACGAATGTCTCAGTTGGCAACAGGGGTCCGAAAAATCGAAGGGCAAGGTATGCAGCCCCTGCGCCGATCACTGACGCAGCAGCAGAAATACTTACTGAAGCAAATGCTTCCGCGCCGCCTTGAAATCGCTTCGCCAGCATGATCCAGAATACCGCCGCAACCAGAAACATGGTGGCCGTGTAGGCAAGCGGAAGCATCAGCGCTGCGGTACCATGAACATCAGAAACCCTGAGGATGGCCTCGACAAAATACAGTACTGCCGGGTGCGCTGTAACAAAGCTCAGCAGGCCTGCCGCAAGTGCAGCCGCAAGTGCCGCGCCGGAAACATTGAGTAGTATCGGGCGCACCGATTCATTGAGCGCGTAGTACGCACGGGAGAACATGAGGATGAGCGCTTGTGGCAGAAGCGAAAGCGCAAGGATTCCTACAATTGCTGCAGTAAGGCGAGTATCATCCCACGAAAACGCTCCGGATCCGAGCACCACGCGCACACCATGGGCTCGCAAAACAATAAAAAGCATACTTGCCGGCAACAGCCAGAACGCGGCATGCCGAACCGCTGCCCACAACTCGCGAGCGTAAGAATCAAGGTCCTGCCCTCCTACCATCTTTGAGAGTGCTGGAAAAAGCGCTGCCGCATACGAAACCCCAATGACGGTTACCGGTACTGCCGCAAGGTTGAATCCGAGCGACAGGGCTGATACTGCCCCAACCCCGACCAATGAAGCAAGCGCTGCAAAAAGGACCAGTAATCCCTGATTTGCCGCGAGTGAAAGCGAGCGCGGTAGTGATGGGCCAACGATCTGCTCGCATATCTCACGGAGCTCGCGTACCCCTACAGATATCCGAACCCGCATGGTGCGGATCAGTGGTGCAGCTTGAACTAAAAGGTGCAACAGCGCACCACACACCACCCCCCACGCAAGACCCGCGACACCGAACTCGGGGTACAGAAATACAATCCCGGCAATAATGCCAAGATTATAGGCAATCGGTGCAAGTGCAAACAAGACAAACTGCCGAGTAGCCTGTGCAAGTGATGCCGCAATAGAGGAAAATCCGAGGATAATCGGCTGGAGCAGCATGATGGAAGAAAGCGTCAGCACATCGGCCCGCAGCTCGGGAGAAAATCCTGGAGCAACGAGCGGCACCAACCATGGGAGCGTGAGGTAAAGGGCACCAGCGGCCGTCGCAGACCCAATACCGAACACGATGAGCAAAGCACCAAGAGCCTGCGATTGCTCAGTCTTGCTGCGCGACGAAAGTAGCGGGACAAGCGCGAACGACGAAACAAAAAGAGTCAGAAATGCAAAGGTAAGATCAGGAATTCTAAAGGCGGCAAAGTAGACATCAAGAACCTCGCCCGCACCGAATGTGTGCGCAAACGAGCGGTCACGGACAAGTGCAAGCACTTGGGAGAGCAACGCAAAGAAGGCAAGCAGATACGCGGCCTCGTGGAGACCGCGAATCTCGCGCTCTAGGAATGAGAAGAGCCAGCGGACCATTTACTCGTCAGAGTCGCTCGCTTGGGTAAACGGGTCGTTACCAGCCTCAAGCTCGCGGAGGATCCTCAACACCTCATTGTTGTCCGGATTGAGGCGTATTACCTCGGTGAACTCACGAATAGAACTGCCAATATCTCCCTCGACAAAGAACACCCTGCCAAGGAAGAATCGGGCGTTTGCATAGTCAGGAGCAAGCGCGAGAGCTGCAGCAAATGCCTCTCTGGCTCCCGCGTAGTCGCGCCGCTCAAACTTGAGCACGCCGACTTGGAACTTAGTAACCGGATTCGAAGGTTCAAACAACGAGGCAGCCTCTGCCCGCTCGATTGCCTTAGAGATATTGCCGTCTTGAAGTTCAATCTCCGCAAGCAAAAGAAGTGCGGGGACGAAATCCTGCTTTTTCTGAAGCGCTTCGTCGATAAACGGCCGCGCAGCGTCCCGGTCACCGCGTGCAATCTCAAGCTGTGCGCGAGCAAACGGCACCGCGGGTTGCACAGGATTTAGTTCCGCAGCTCGGTCAAAAGCCGCAAGTGCAGACTCGTACGCACCCTCGACTGAAAGCGGAACAACACTCTGGTATGCGCCCCCAAGTGCTTGCCAGTTTCGGTAATCTGCGGGACCCGTCCTGACCGCTGAGAGCGCAGACTCGACCGCAATACCAAGCCGCTCCTCGAATCGCTGCTGGAGCTCCGGAGACGGCGCACCGTCTGCACTTGCGACAATCTGCTGGAGTTCAGCAACATTTACAATACTCTTCAAGCGGTACAGCCGATCCTGCTGAGAAAATACGAGCGCAGTATCAACCAGCCCTGAAGCACGAATGTAATCGCCTGCCTCGTTTGCGCTGCGAACTGCCCGTTCGAAGTAGACATTCGCTGCAAACACGGTTGCCGAACCATAGAGATATACTGCGGTCGTAATCATCAGCAAGGTAACTCCAAGAACACTAACAAAGCCGACTCGCGGCCGCTCTCGAAATACCACAACAAATGGCTGGTTGCCGCTCTCGCGCTCAGTCAGCGCGATATACATACCAATTGCTGCAAAACCAATCATCAGTAAGACCGGACTCGGGAGATACACGCACGCGATGCTGAGGAGGTACAAACCGGCTGCAAACGAGGAAAGCGTAAGGTAGTAGGTGTACTGATCCTCTGTCGGCCGAATAAGAAGCGAGCGGATTCCTGCAAGGAGATAGAAGACAATAAACAGTACCCACGCGGCCGCACCCACCATGCCAGCAGTTACTGCTGCTGTGGGGATAAAGCCAACGCCTGAAGTAAAGTCAGCATTCCAAAATACGCTCTGATTAAGGTCAATCGGTCGGTACCGATCCCATCCGTACATAAAGGTATTCGGCCCGGAACCTAAGAGCGGCCGATCGGAAAGAATTGCCGAACCGACCTCAATGGTGCTTTGGAGTGATGGCCGAGCCTCAATCTGCGCGATGCCAAAGTAGTTGCCGAGAACGGCACCCAACGAACCCGAGAATAGGTATCCAATAATCGAGAGTCCAAGAATCAAAAGTCCGACTCCTGCAAATCGACTCTTCCCTGCCGGAGCAAGAATAGCGCGGTACAAAACCAATCCGAGCGCGAGAATGCCGAGAAGTATCCATACCGGAGAGAAATTGACGAGCGCCACAAAGAACAGCGAGACCGCAAGGGTTGCGCCAAGGATACTCTTGTTCGTCCGCGACAGCGGGAGCATCTCAAGCGCGATAATCACCAGTGTCGCGATAAAACCGAAGAAAATCGCGAGATCATTCCATTTCCCTACTAGCGAAAAGAGTGGGCTGGTAAAGAGTCCGAACGAGAGCATATCTCCTCCGCCAAACAATCGCACGAGGTGAAACAGCATAACTGCCCACGATGCAAGGAGGACCGCAAAAAACGCACGAACAAAATCCGAGCGATGCTCAAACGCAAGTGCTGGAACAGTAGCGCTGAGCGCAAGCAACGCCATAAAAAACACGGTGTCGGTATCAAGCGAGTAGCCAGCAAGAGAGAGCTGCCACGATGGAGAAAAAAGTGCTGAAACCGCGTATGCAAGCGGAACCAGCCACAATGCGAGCAAAGTCCAGGAGCGAGGAATCCTCAACATGCCTCCCTTCAAAAATCCGACCAGTGCAAGAAAGAAAGCTCCACTAATAGCGCACGCACCAACGAGCACCTTAAGGGAAACTGGCGGTATCGACGGTAAAAAAATAATGGCGATCGGAAGAAGGAATAGACCGATTGCAAACACTCGCGCAGACCAGTTCGAAAAAAGGTTTGGTGTCATACGAACACTTCTAAGCTAGTATGCATTTCAGTATACATCATGCTATAGTAGAGGTGCGTCAGGCAGTCGCTCTTTGAGAGAGGAAAGTCCGAACACTCCCCAATTTGCTTGCAGGAGTAGGTTGGGAGTCCGGTAGCGGGTAATACCCGTCCTTTGCGGTGGCGCAAAGAGAGGTGCGAGCAGAGACGCTGGCGGCGAAAGCCTGCCTGCTCCCGAGCAATCGGGATGATGCCTGTAGTAATGCAGGATTGAAACGGCTAAATCCTTACCTGAGTGCAAGGTCGTGCCCCGACTTTTGTCGGGGAGAACCGCAAACGACGGCGCTGGCAACAGCGCTGCAAGATACATGACTGCCTCTGCTCGCCTCGGCGGGTGCAGACAGAATTCGGCTTATCGACGCACCGCCACCACCATATGAAAAACCCCGATTTTGATCGGGGTTTTTCTCTACCTAAATAATCAAACCCACAGTGCGAGGAGTGCCCCCATAATAAGGAGCGACACCAGCGACGCAGCCCCGTTCAGGACAAGCAGACCAAACTTCTTCCCTTCCCAGAGGAATGAACCTGCCTGAGTGGTGAGGACAAAGCCAAGCCATGACCAAAATCCGGTCATGAGTCCGGTCATGAGTCCAAGGTCGCCAAAGGTTGCTACGGACATCTTAATGACATGTGCGAGCACATATGCCATGACGAGTGCGGTAACAAAACCGCCGAGCATCGCCTGCCAAGGTGCGAGCGGCATTGACTTCATTGATTCGGGTGTCAGCCCCACAAACGCCTGCCATTGCTTACCAAACACTGGACCGTACCAGAGCATCCCAACCGCCATGTACGCGATTGCAGCGAGAAACACAGCCCAATAATTAATGACGACTGCTTCCATATAGAATTTGATATTTTGTAACACAACCAGTGTACACCCTGCGGAGGCGGAGAGATTCGAACTCTCGAACCGGTTTCCCGATTGCCGCCTTTCCA
>JAYOEC010000004.1:0-49773 GCA_038106525.1 Minisyncoccota bacterium
GGGTGGGGCAACGCCTGCAATTCCGAGGTACTAACCGCTGGCAGAGTGTGGAAAAGCGAGGTTGAGACGGGTTGACATGCTTTCAAGTGCCGTCTATGGTACCAGTAGGTCGACCTTTACGAGGTAATTGGTAGTTTTCAGTTCATACATCGTATGATCGACGATACACAAATGAATCCGAACGCCGACATGCCAGCAGGCGATATGCCTGCCGAGATGGGCGGGGAGATGGAGAAAAAGGAGGAGGGTGAAGGAATGGGCGACTCAGCCGAGTAGTCTAGAAAACGGCCTTCACTACAAAGACCCCGGATGGGGTCTTTGTTATAGTGCAGTGGTGAGGGATACTATCAAGAACAATATTGAATCGTGGCGTCAAAAAGCCGGTATGACTCAAGCGGTACTCGCTGAACGGGTCGGCGTCACCCGACAGACCATTATTGCGATTGAAAAAGGAGACTACGCACCGTCAGTGGCGCTTGCGCTGAAGCTTGCACGCATATTTAAATGTAGGGTCGAAGATTTGTTTAAGGTATCCTGAGCCTATGCACGCATTTGCACTATCTATTATTCTTTCGCTTGCACTTCTGGTAGTCGCCAATCCGTTCGGGTGGTGGATGCCGACAACATTTCAAAGCATCGCCGCAGGCGCAGTGGCATTCATTCTTGCTGTTTTTGCAGGCATGGTATACCGCGATGGTGCCAAGGACGAACGAGAGCTCGTACTCCGCGCCGAGGCGGCGCGTATCGGCTATCTGGCTGGCATTGCAGTCCTTGGTGCTGCGGTGGTGGTGCCGCTACTCACCAATGACGAAGTATCTCGTTGGGCACTCGGGGCACTGGTCGCCATGATCATTGCCCGTTTACTTGCGCGGCATCGCGCAGAATAATCCACAGGGCAATGTAAAGGATACTTTACATCCATCTCTCAGTCGCTATACTAGCAGCATATGCAAACACCAACTATCGCGGCATTGGTCGCACTCGTGCTTATTATCGGCGGCGGATTGTACTACAACTACGGCTACCCAGAGGGAGAGGTCATGATGGAAAAGGGTGAGGCAATGATCGAAAAAGGTGATGCCATGATGGAAAAGGGTGATGCCATGATGGAAAAAGGCGAGGCGATGATGGAGGAGGGGAAGAAGATGCAGTTTACAGCGGAGGACGGCACTGTATATGAAGGAAGCGCTGACGGAGCAACTTGGACTTCAAAGGGCGGCACCTATGAGTCGTATGCCGCGGAAAAGCTTGCCCGCGCAGCTGATGGGCCAGTAGTTCTGTTTTTCCGTGCGTCATGGTGCCCCACTTGCCGCGCGCTTGATGCGGATATCAAGAAGAATAGCGCTTCTATCCCTGAAGGTGTGACCATCCTCGATGTTAATTATGACGACTCTTCCGCACTGAAAAAGCAGTACGGGGTCACTGCGCAGCATACCTTGGTCCAGGTGAATGCTGACGGCTCGATGATCACGAAGTGGAGCGGATCTGGCACACTTGCAGAAGTACTCGCTCGCATCAAGAAGTAATGATCCTTTTCATTGTCTCGTTTGTAGCCGGCGTTCTAACCGTTCTCGCCCCGTGCATCTTGCCGGTCCTCCCCGTGGTGATCGGATCCTCGGCAACGGGGAAAAGTAAGTGGACCCCGTTCGTGGTTGTAGGGTCGCTTGGGGTATCGGTGATTGCGTTTACCTTCCTCCTAAAAGCGTCAACGGTGCTCATTGCAATCCCAGAGACCTTTTGGACCTACTTTGCGGGCGGCGTCTTTGTGCTCTTTGGTCTCACACTGGTGTTTCCCCGAATATGGGAGTCGGTTCCAGGACTTCTGCGCGCCTCTCAGGCGAGTAACCAGCTTCTTGGTGCCGGATTCCAGAAAAAGTCGTTGCTTGGTGATGCGATCGTTGGTGCCGCGCTGGGTCCAATCTTTTCTACCTGCTCGCCGACTTACTTTCTCATCCTTGCCTCGGTGTTGCCCGCAAGTTACCTCCTCGGCTTTGTGTACATTGCAGCATATGTGCTTGGCCTTGCTGCAGTACTCCTTCCGCTCGCACTCTTGGGCGATCGGCTTGCGCACCGGCTTTCCGGCTTTGCGGATCCGAACGGCTGGTTCAAGCGCGGACTTGGCATACTGTTCATTATGCTCGGGTTTCTGGTGAGTAGCGGGATTATAAAGCAGATTGAGACCGCAATTCTTGATGCTGGCTACCTTGATATCACCAAGTTCGAGCAGCAAATCCTTGATCTTGTGCAACCAAAAGAGGATCTATCGTCCAGCAAAAGTCCGTATCGCGAGATCAGAGAGCCAGCTGGGTTTATAAACACTGATCCTTTTACTCTGGGCGATTTGGTAGGGAAGAAGGTAATTTTGGTGGACTTCATGACCTACAGCTGTATTAACTGCCAACGGACTTTCCCTTACCTCAATCAATGGTATACCGAGTACCGCGATCAGGGACTCGAGATTGTCGGCATTCATACGCCTGAGTTTGCTTTTGAGCAACGCATTGAGAATGTCCGTGCGGCCGCAACAGAGTTTGGGCTCGAATTTCCGTTGGTACTTGATAACGAGTATGCAACTTGGAACGCATACGGGAACCGCTTTTGGCCGCGTAAGTACCTCATCGATATTCATGGCACTATTGTCTACGATCATATCGGAGAGGGGCAGTATGATGAGACGGAGGCAAAGATTGTCGAGCTATTAAATGAGCGAAAACGGGTGCTTGGCGAGGAAGGGATCGTCAAGTTGGTTGCAATGTCGCCAAAAGACGCACCGGTGGTTGATTTTTCAGCGGTAAGAACTCCTGAGACATATCTTGGAGCCGCGCGGACGCAGTATCTGGTCAATGCGCCGAATGTTTCGTGTCTCTCGGGTTCGTGCACCTACTCGTTTTCTGATCGCACTTTTCGCGGATATGAGCTGAATGGGGCGTGGTCCATGGATGCAGAGCACGCAATGCTTGAGTCGGAATCCGGTGCAATCCGCATTTCGTTTTCAGCTCGAAAGGTGCACTTGGTAGCGGGAGCTGAAAAACCGGTCCAGGTTCGCGTCCGTATTGATGGAACATTGGTGTCCGAGTTTATTATTGCGCAGTACCAGTTGTATGACCTTGTCTCGCTTCCAGAGTACCGTGAGGGAATCCTGGAGGTGGAGTTTATGCAGCCTGGTGTCCGCGCCTTCGCATTCTCGTTCGGATAGGCTACACTGATACTCTATGAAGGCAACGCATGCGTGGGCAATCGTCGGGGTCGGAATTATCAGTATCACAGTTGTGTATCTGCTGTTTGCAACGCCTGCAGCAGCCCCATCGAAAGAAATTACTGAACCATACCGGTATGTGAACGCAAGTGCGGACGACATTATGGTTTCGCTGCCATATCCAGGCGCGGTAACCGGAAAAACTTTTTCTGTAATTGGCGAGGCGCGTGGGTACTGGTTCTTTGAGGCTTCATTTCCAGCCGAACTGAAGACGGCTGACGGCACGGTGCTTTGGCAGGGCCCTGTTACCACCGATGCGGAGTGGATGACTGCCGACTTTGTTCCGTTCAGGGCGGATATTATCGTCTCTGATCAATCGTTCATTGGTCCAGCAGTACTTGTCCTCAAGAGGGATAATCCGTCGGGTGAACCCGAGAATGACGCATCGCTCTCGTTCGACATTATTGTTGAATACTAGTGCTGACGGTTGGCGCGCAGAGCGCGATATAGTGTACAGGTATGCTCCGGCAGGTACTGATAGTCGCGCTTGGACTTATCGTCCTTGGTTTTTTGTATACAGTGGTAATCCCGTCACTGCCTGCGTTGGCAGTTGCTCCAGGCGCAACGCATGAGAACGATTCAAACGCGATCGACTTGCCGGCATTTGTTCCGCCGGACGATCCTGATAGCCCCCCGGCATCCTCAGGCGGATCCCTCCTCGATGTACAGCCGCTTGGCGGATCTTCGGGAGCTAGTCAAACGGATGACGGATCTTCAGATTCTGGAAGCGGCACCAGCAACACGGAAGCGGTGCTCACTCTTTCTCTTGGTGCCCCAAGCAGCTCGTCGGGTGTCGAAGCGGACGGTTCGGGGTCTGAGGCAGGGTTCCTCACATCGCTGCTTGAGGAGTCGGGAGCAATCAGTATTTCCAGTGGTGGCAGCAGTGGCAGTGGCGGGGTAAGTATTTTTGGGGACGCAGTGAGAGGTTTTTTTGCCGGAGAGGGTATCGAGGAGATCCGGTTTCAAACTTGGGATCCCGTCAGCGAAACATTTGTTCCTGGCGTTGAGCCAACGCAGGTCACAAGCCTTTCTGAGCGCGAAACCAGCCTTATTGCCGCTGCTGCGGTACTCGAGGATTCTCGCATCGAATCTGTAGATATCTCAGGACCGCGGATAACCATGCAGTACCGAACCTCGGGCAGGATCGCTGCTCTGATTCCCATCTCTTTTATCCTCGGCATTGTAGTCGATGGTGCTGCCCCTGAGGGGTTGCGCACGGATTTTTCATATCCGTGGTATCGGTGGTTCATGTGGCTCACGGTGCCGCGGGCAGAATTAAGAGGCTCGATCGAGCTTGCAATACAAAACGCACTCACCGTTTCTGTAGATGCGAAAGATGCCGAAGCAAGGGTTTTTACCGCAACTGTTCGTGCGCTCAAGGAGGTACATCGCAGGTACGAAGGGGGTATCCGCATTGTGCTCTAGTTTGCTATACTACCCGAGTATGAAGATCCATGACGCGGTACGCGCGCTCATGAAGCAGGGCAAAGGCATTCTTGCCGCCGACGAGTCAACTCGTACCATTACTGAGCGATTCTCAGAACTTGGCATTCCTTCGAACGAGGATACGCGCCGTCAGTACCGCGAGTTGCTGCTCGCCACCCCGGGCGTTGAGCGCTACTTAAGCGGCGTCATTCTATTTGACGAGACCATTCGGCAGGCGCTGTCAGACGGGACGCCCTTTGTTGACTTTCTTTCAGCTCGTAGCATTCTTGTCGGAATAAAAGTTGATGAGGGAGTAGTGCGCGACCCCCAGTTTGAGGGAGGAGAGGTGACCAAGGGCCTTGAAGGGCTACGCGAGCGCATGCGCGAGTATGTCTCACTCGGTGCACAGTTTACCAAATGGCGCGCAGTGCATGCTGTTGCAAGAGAACATAGTTCTCCTGCAGTTCGGGAGAATGCTTCGCGTATGGCGGCATATGCCGCAGATGCGCTTTCAGAGGGTCTAGTTCCTATTGTAGAGCCGGAGGTGCTGATGCAAGGGGTGCACAGTGCTGAGGATGCTGAGCGGGCCATCCAAGAAGTACTCTCGCTCACGGTTGACGCGCTTCATGCACGAGACATTGACCTCAAACAGGTGATTATAAAGACCGCAATGGCCGTGTCGGGCGACATGGCGCCCGAGCGAGCGGCGCCCTTAGAGGTTGCCGAGCGCACGGCGCGCGCGTTAGTGGGCGCACTTCCTGAAGAAATCGGCGGTGTCGTGTTCCTCTCGGGTGGTCAGAGTCCTGAAGAAGCAACAATGAATCTCAACGCCATTGCTCGCATCGAGCCGTTGCCGTGGCCCATTACATTTTCATTCGCACGCGCGCTTCAGGCACCTGCGCTCCAGGTTTGGAAGGGCGATGACGCTCGTCGCGCCGAAGCGCAGTCCGTTTTTCTTGAACGACTGTCGCTTACAGCTGCCGCAGATGCTGCTGGATATTCGCCGCAACAGGAAGAAAGCTCTCTTTAGGACTTGGTATAGAGCCGTGTATTCTGGTGTCGTTTGACAATCCAAATTTTTATTCCAATACACAGCTTATCCACACGCTGGTGCATTTTTTCTTCGGACAGTGCGCGTGGCAGAGGGGGTACAATACGGGGACCTATGGCCGACAGTCTCAAAATCAAGAAGCGGAATGGAGCAATTGTTGATTTTGACACTACTAAAATAGCGCACGCGATCGAAAAGGCGTTTACCGAGGTAGTGGGGGACACAAAGACTGATGAAGCGCTTGCAATTGCAGGACAGGTGACCGATATGGTGGTCGCGCGATATGGCGGCGGCGCAAATTTTCCGAATGTTGAGGAGATCCAGGATCTGGTCGAGCGCGCGCTCATGGCGCGAGGCTATTTTGAGGTTGCAAAGGCCTACATAATTTATCGGTACGAGCACGCCAAGCTCCGCGCCGAGGCACAAGAGGCAGTAGTAAAGAAAATTGAGGAACGCGGACTCTTAATTACCACACATGATGGGTCAAAAGAGATTTTTTCTGTCGATCGGGTCCGCCGTACGATCGAGCAATCGGTTTTGCCCGAACATCGCGGTTCAGTTGATGTCGAATCAATTATTGAGCAGGTGCAGCGAGAGATTTACGACGGTATTACCGTTGCGGAACTTGAGCGGCTGATGGTGATGGTTGTCCGCTCGATGATTGAGCGCGATCCAGCATACTCGCATCTTGCGGCACAGCTCTCGCTTGCGAGTATTTATGCCGAGGCGCTTGGCGATAAGACGATATCCTCCACCTCTCCGGCGTTCATTGACCGATACCGTGCGTCGTTTGTTGAAAATATCCGCCGTGGTGTTGCTGAGAAGGCCTATGATGAACGGCTGCTTGCCTTTGATCTTGAAAAGGTTGCCGCAGCCATCGAGCCGTCTCGTGATCAACTATTCAATTACCTCGGCATCGCAACGATTGCTGACCGTTACTTGGTCCGCAGTCGCACAGAAGGAAAGCGGTATCTCGAGGCGCCGCAGCATTTTTGGATGCGCATCGCGCTCGGCATTGCTATTGCTGAAAAGGATGCACACGAATCTTGGGCTATCCAATTTTATGGAGTCATTTCGGAGATGCGCTTTGTGCCATCGACGCCCACATTGTTCCATGCAGGCACCCCAAAGCCGCAACTCTCATCGTGCTACCTCAATACTGTTGAAGATGATCTCACAAATATTTTCAAAGTGTTTGGTGATAATGCACAGCTCTCAAAATGGGCTGGCGGCATCGGCACTGACTGGTCAAATATCCGCGGCACCGGCTCGTTGCTCAAGAGTTCCGGCATGACGAGCCAGGGTGTAATCCCGTTTTTAAAAATTGCAAACGATGTAACCGTCGCTATCAATCGCTCCGGCCGCCGCCGCGGCGCGACGGCGGTATACCTTGAGACTTGGCACTACGATATAGAAGATTTTCTTGAGCTTCGCAAAAATACTGGCGACGAACGCCGCCGGACGCATGACATTAATACTGCAAACTGGATTCCAGACCTATTCATGAAGCGGGTCCGCGAGGATGGACAGTGGACACTCTTTTCAACCGATGAATGTCCTGATCTTCATCACCTGTATGGGCGAAAATTTGAAGAGGCCTATGTACGGTACGAGCAGCGTGCAGACGAGGGTAAGATCAAACTTTGGAAGAGGATGAAGGCCGCCGATTTGTGGAAGAAGATGCTCGGGATGCTCTTTGAGACGGGCCACCCTTGGATTACTTTTAAGGACCCCTCCAATGTGCGCTCACCGCAAGATCATGTGGGTGTTGTCCATAACTCGAACCTGTGTACCGAGATTACGCTTAATACCTCCGCATCAGAAACCGCCGTGTGCAACTTGGGGTGGGTGAACTATGCGCGACACATTACGAACGGTGCATTTGACACCGATACGATCAAGGAAACGGTCTCGGTCGGCATGCGTATGCTCGACAATGTGATCGACATTAACTTTTATCCGACAGTGGAGGCAGAGCGCTCGAACATGCAGCATCGGCCGGTTGGGCTTGGAGTCGGCGGTTTTCAAGACGCGTTGTATCAACTTGATATTGATTTTGCATCCGAGCGCTGTGTGCAGTTCGCTGACGAGTCGATGGAGCTGATCTCATACTATGCGATTTTGGCGTCAGTTGCGCTCGCAAAAGAACGCGGTGCGTATGCCACCTTCAAAGGTTCAAAATGGGATCGCGGACTTTTGCCTATCGACACTATCAAGTTGCTTGAGGAGGAGCGAGGAGAGGCGGTTGAGGTTTCAAGGGACGCGGCACTTGATTGGACCGTGGTGCGCCAGGCGATCAAGCAGTTCGGGATGCGTAATTCGAATTGCATGGCAGTTGCGCCGACTGCGTCGACCTCGAATATCGTTGCTGCAGTACCGTCGGTCGAGCCTATCTACAAGAATATCTATGTCGAGTCTAATATCAGCGGTGACTTTACGGTGGTGAATCCGTTTTTGGTCCAGGACCTGAAGCGCCATGGGCTTTGGAACGAAGCGATGCTGAACGAGCTCAAGTATAACGACGGCTCGATTGCCCGCATTGCCGGCATTCCGGAGACGATAAAGAACAAGTACAAAGAGGTATTTGAGATCGATATGCGCTGGATTGTTCGCGCCGCTGCGTATCGTGCAAAGTGGATCGATCAGTCGCAGTCGCTCAACATATTCTTCCGCGGTTCAAGTGGGCGCGAGCTTTCCGAAGTGTACTTCTACGCGTGGAAGATGGGTCTGAAGACCACCTACTACTTGCGGACGCTTGCTGCAACGCAGGTTGAAAAGTCGACGGTGAAGACGCAAGAGTATGGATCGACACATGTGCGAGATAGCAAAATGGCATCGTCAGGTGTTGGTGTTGAGATACAACCTGCACAGCCAGAACAGCAGGCGTTTCAAGCCTTTAAATCGGTCAGCGCTTCGCCGGTGCAGCAAAAGTTTGTGCTGCATCGAGCCCCAGAGGTAACCTGCGAAAGTTGCCAGTAACTGCTCAGCACATCACATCCAACTATGTCCATTCAAAAAAACGCAAAGCCAGTCGATATCAACCAACGCCGAGTCATTAATGGCTTTGAGGCCGATGTGATTCAGCTCTACCCGATGCGACACAAGTTTGCGTGGGAGTATTACAATGCTGCGAATGCAAACCACTGGCTCCCAACCGAGATTTCAATGCAGCTGGACATCGAGCAATGGAAGAGCCCAACTGCACTGACCCGCGACGAGCGCAGTGCGTTTGAGACCGTTCTCGGATTTTTTACCACTGCGGACTCGATTGCAGCAAATAATATTGTCATGGCTTTCTACAAGCATGTGACCTCGCCTGAAATCCGCATGTATTTGCTGCGTCAGGCATACGAAGAGGCCATCCACACGCATGCGTACCAGTACATCGTTGAATCGCTTGGTATGGATGAAGCGAAGATATTTAACATGTATCGAAATGTCGACGCCATTTACAATAAAGAAGAGTTCATCCTTGGGTTCAATGAGGGGATTTTTGACGGCAGCTTCAAAACCGGAACCTTTGATGCTGATCAGAAGTTTCTTGAAAATTGGTGTGTATTTTCGCTCATCCTCGAAGGTATCTTTTTTTACTCGTCATTTGCAGTGGTGCTCGGCTTTAAGCGGCAGAACAAGCTCACTGGTAGCGCTGAGCAGATCGAGTACATCATGCGTGATGAATCGATGCACCTTAACTTTGGTATTGAGATCATCAATGCCATCAAACAGGAAAATCCTGGACTCTGGAGTCCTGAGTTTCAGTCGCGGATCATTGAGTTGGTGAAAAAGGCCGCTGTGCTCGAGTACACTTATGCCAAGGAGGTGTTTCCAACCGGCATCTTTGGCCTTAACGCTGATGGCTTTGAGCAGTACATAAAGTACATTGCGGATCGACGGCTTGAGCGGGTGGGGCTTCCAGCGCAGTTCAATACAGAAAATCCGTTTCCCTGGATGTCAGAGGCTATCGATCTTGCGAAGAAGAAAAACTTTTTTGAAACTCGGGTTACCGAGTACAAGACTGGCGGGGCGCTCAATTGGTAGGAAGGTCGCTGCGCGATTTCTCGCTCTCGGCGCTCGTTTGAAAAAGAAAGCCAGCTTTCTTTTTCCTCGCTCGCTTGGAGGCAAGGTCAGTAGTAAGTTTTGCTATACTGCTCTTATGATTGGTTGGTTTCGGCGCGCACCACGGAGGCGTATACACCTCTACAATACCGCGTCGAAAAAGAAAGAGCTATTTGAGCCGCTTGCGTGCGGGATGGTCAAAGTGTATTCGTGCGGCCCAACAGTCTATAACTACATTCATATTGGCAACCTCCGCGCGTTTCTTCTTTCTGATGTGTTGCGACGGGTGTTTGAGTATGCCGAGTATCGCGTGCTCCAGGTTATGAATATTACCGATTTCGGCCATCTTGCCTCAGACGCTGATGCGGGTGAGGACAAAATGATGACCGGACTCCGTCGCGAGGGGCTCGAGCCAACGATGCACAACATGTTTTTACTTGCATCGAAATTTGTTGATGCCTTTCGTGAAGATCTGAGGTCAATGAATATCCTTACACCGCATGTGTTACCGCGTGCTTCCGAACATGTGCAGGGGATGATTGCGTATGTCGATGTGTTGTTGCACAAGGGATATGCGTACCGTCTTTCAGATGGCATTTACTTTGATACTGCGCGGTTTCCAAAATACGGTATGCTCGGCGGGTCCGCCTCGTTAGAGCACTCACGCACGGGTGTTTCGGGCGATAAGCGCGATCCGCGGGACTTTGCGCTCTGGAAGTTCAGCAGTGATCCGAACATGGGGTGGGAGGCGCCGTGGGGGAGGGGCTTTCCGGGGTGGCATACCGAGTGCACCGCAATGGCGACTCGATACCTTGGCAAAAGCTTTGACATTCATACTGGCGGTGTCGACCACATTGCAGTACATCACAATAACGAGTTGGCACAGGCAGAGGCAGCAAATCAAAAGCCATACGCACGGTACTGGCTTCATAATGAATTCATTACGATCGACGGCACGAAGCTCTCAAAATCGCTCGGAAACGAGATTACCCTGCGCCAGCTCCGCGAGCGGGGCATCAGTCCGCTTGCGTACCGATACTGGTTGCTGACTGGCCACTATCGACAGAGCATGAATTTTTCTTGGGAGGCGGTTTCGGCGGCGCAGACTGCACTATTTCGCGCCCTCAAATTGTTTACTGATCTTCGCGGGGACGGAACGGCGAATCAGGAGTACCTTGCACGATTCGAGGACGCGATCTTTGACGACCTGGGAACGCCGCAGGCTATCGCGATTCTTTGGGAGGTGCTCAAAGATGCGCTGTTGCAACCCAGGGACAAACGCGCCACTATCCTTGCCATGGACCAAGTGCTCGCAATCGGATTTTCTCTTACTGATGGAGAACGGCGGGCTTTAGAGGGAGAGTCCGCGCCACCAGCAGTAGTGTCTGCGCTGGTCGCGGATCGCGAGCGATTCCGCGCGATAAAAAACTTTACTGCTGCTGACGCCACTCGCGAACAGATTCGCTCGCACGGGTATGAGGTTCTTGATACTGATGAGGGGCCTGTCGTCCGGCCAATTCATGCTACACTGGACTAGTTAGCCATTAGCACCGTATTCATGAATCGAACACATAGTTACATTGCAGTTGCCCTCGGAACTGCCGTGGTTGTTATATTCCTTTTTTTAGGTTTTTTTGATATCACCGGTATGCAGCCATCAGAAGATCAAGGATCAACCGAGGTGCAGGCGCTCCTCGACGAAATTAGTAGAACCGGAACCGTGTCAGAGCTTCGTGTTGTTGATACTGCGCCGGGGACTGGGGCAGGTGCACAGCCAGGCGATGTTGTGTCTGTCCATTACACTGGGGTATTGCCAGACGGAACAGTGTTTGATTCCTCACGGGAACGAGGCGAGCCGATCACCTTTACCCTCGGATCAGGGTATGTCATTCAGGGATGGGAACAGGGGCTCCAGGGCCTGCAGGTCGGCGGAAGGAGACTGCTTGCGATACCGCCTGAACTTGGCTATGGGGATCGTGGGCAGGGGAGCATCCCGCCACATGCGACGCTCATCTTTGATGTCGAGCTTGTGAAGATCGGCGAGTAGCGGATGGGCTCTCCAATCCGATTTGAGTTTGAGTCGCACGCCCCTTTGGGGCGTGTCGGCGTTATTCATACGCCACACGGTTCATTCGAGACTCCAGCATTCTGCTGTGTCGGGACCAAGGCGTCAGTGAAAGGAGTTTTGCCGCGAGATCTTGCAAGGGTTGTTGGTGCAGAGGTAGCACTCGCAAATACTTATCATCTTTTTCTTCAGCCGGGGAGTGATACTGTTGCGGCCGCGGGCGGACTTGGAGCATTTATGCAGTGGAGTGGCCCAACGGTTACTGATTCGGGAGGGTTTCAAGTCTTCTCGCTCGGAGCGGGGTTTGGGAAGAAGGTCTCAAAATTTGAGGTACCTGAGGCATCATCTGACGGGGCGGCACCGGCAGTGTGGGATCAGGATGTGGCGTCACAGCATGGGCGGCTCGCGATTGTCGATGATGAGGGGGTGACTTTTACTTCCCACATCGATGGTTCGCTCCACCGTTTTACCCCCGAGCGCTCTGTCGAGATTCAGCATCAGCTCGGGGCAGATATCTTTTTTGCATTTGACGAGTGTACCAGTCCGGAAGCACCGCGCGAGTATCAGGTCGAGGCGATGCGCCGCACGCATCGGTGGGCTGCGCGGTCTCTCGCCACACATCGTGCGAACCTGGAGGCTCGCTCAACGCAGGCAATCTTTGGTATTGTCCAGGGTGGTCGGTATCCTGAATTGCGCGCCGAGAGCGCTCGCGAAATCGGCAGCATGGGGTTTGATGGTTTTGGTATCGGCGGTTCGTTTAGCAAGCGCGATCTGGGAGAGGCACTTGCTGCTGCCGTTCACGAGCTGCCGCCAGATAAGCCACGGCACCTCCTTGGCATTGGCGAACCGGAGGATCTTTTTGAAGGAGTGGCGCAGGGGATTGATATGTTTGACTGCGTGCTCCCGACACGGCTTGGCCGCACTGGCACTCTCTATACTTCTTCAGGAAAGGTTGATATTCGGAAGAGTGAGTTTGCGTCAGTGCATCAGCCATTCAGTACGGTGCCAGACCTCGCCGGGTTCTCATACGCGTACCTCAACCACCTGTTTCGTGCGGGAGAGATGCTCGGCCCCCTCCTCGCCTCCATGCATAATCTTGCGTTTATTGTGGGGCTGATGCGAGACATCCGCACCTCCCTTGTTGAGGGTGAATTTGATATGTTTAAGAACAAATTTCTTTCTCAGTATGCGCTGAAGAAGTAGGGATCCGTATAATTTGACAAGTAGCAAGTCGTGGTGTATAAAGGGTCCATGACTCCGGCAGAAACATTTATACTTATAGTGGCAGGGGCTCTTGCAGTAGGGGCGGCTATTCATCCGCATACTGTCGAGAACGACGAGCCGCACTATTGGGAACACGAACGGTACGGGTACTAACCTCCTTTGCTATAGTGCTGGGGTGAGTCAGTTCGTACTCAAAACTTCGCATCAGCCGGCGGGCGATCAGCCTGCGGCAATCCGCGCGCTTGAGGAGGGTGTCCGGCGCGGCGACCGGCACCAGGTGCTTCTTGGCGTTACCGGATCAGGCAAGACTTTTACTGCGGCAAATGTCATTGCGGCAGTTCAAAAACCAACTTTGGTTATTGCGCACAATAAGACACTTGCCGCACAGCTGACCCAAGAGTACCGTGAATTTTTCCCTGAAAATGCGGTTCACTACTTTGTTTCATACTATGATCATTATCAGCCCGAGGCCTATGTCCCGCATTCGGACACCTACATCGAGAAAGAGGCGCAGATAAATGCAGAAATTGATCGGCTCCGTCACGCATCCACCCAAGCACTGCTGACGAGGAGTGATGTCATTATTGTTGCGTCGGTGTCGTGTATCTACGGCCTTGGCTCTCCGGACGAGTATGAAAAGGTACACCGTCGCATTGCGGTAGGGCAACCATTCGACCGTGCCGAATTCGTTCGATTTCTTATCTCACTTCAATTTGAGCGAGTACAAGGAGATCTTCGGCCGGGCACCTTTCGTGCCGTTGGCCCCGTCGTCGAGGTTATGCCAGTCAATGAAACAGCGCTGTATCGTGTGGCCCCAGAGGGCGGCGCAATCATGAATATTGCGCGGCTTGATGCGGTGAGTCGAGCATTAGTTGACGAACCAAAAGAATTTTTCTTGTTTCCTGCAAAGCATTATGTGACTCCTGAGTCTGAGCGCGAGCGCGCGATTGCCGACATTGAAGGCGAACTCGCGTCCCAACTGAGTAAATTTGAGTCAGAGGGAAAGGTATTAGAGGCGGATCGGCTTAAGCGCCGGACTCGCTACGACCTTGCGCTCATCCGCGAGATCGGATATTGCAACGGTATCGAGAACTACTCACGGCATTTTGACGGCCGCACCTCTGGCGAACCACCATTCACATTGCTCTCATACTTTCCGCATCGCGCGGATGGCACGCCCGATTTTTTAACCGTTATCGACGAATCGCATGTTACGGTCCCGCAGCTTCAGGCGATGTATGCCGGTGACCAGTCGAGAAAGAAGACGCTTATTGATTTTGGTTTTCGGCTCCCCTCAGCGTCTGATAATCGCCCGCTCACTTTTTCGGAGTTCACTGAACGGGTGGGGCAGGTGATCTATACCTCTGCAACACCCGGTCCGTATGAACTCGAGCAGGCGTCCCAAGTTGTTGAGCAGGTAATCCGTCCCACGGGTCTGGTGGACCCGGAGATTTTGGTTCGACCAATTGCTGGTATTGAGGCCGAAGGGCAGGTGCACGACTTTATCCGCGAGGCAGCAGCAGTGGTGTCGGGTGGCGGCCGGGTTCTGGTTACCACGCTCACCAAAAAAATGGCTGAAGATCTTGCAGAGTTCCTGAAGCAAAAGCAGGTGAAGGCCGAGTATATCCACTCTGATATTAAGACCATCGATCGTATCACCATTCTGACCAAGTTTCGCAAAGGAGAGTTTGACTGTTTGGTCGGTGTCAACCTTCTGCGGGAGGGGCTCGACCTCCCCGAAGTCGAGCTGGTTGGTATCCTCGACGCCGACAAGGAGGGATTCCTCCGCTCCGAGACCTCGCTCATTCAGACCATCGGCCGCGCAGCGCGGAATGTAAAGGGGCGCGTCATTGTGTATGCGGACCAGATGACCGGCGCGCTTGAGCGCGCAATCCGCGAGACCAACCGCCGCCGCGAGAGGCAGATTGCGTACAATCGCGAGCATGGAATCACGCCTACCAGCATCAAAAAAAGCATTAAAGACATCACCGAGACTCTGCAAGCGGAACGCGAGAAAGCTGTGGGGCTGCTCCTCAGTCTGGATAGCGATCGCACCACCGACCCAAAAGCACTACAACAGCTGATCGCTGAGCGACGGAGCGCAATGGAGGAGGCAGTGCAGATGCTTGATTTTGAGACGGCCGCGCTCATCCGCGACGAAGTATACAAGCTTGAGGAGCGCTTGCCGGCTCCTCAAAAACGGCGCAAGAAACCCTTCGGAGCTCGTGATGCTCGGATATTCCTTGACGAGTAATGGAGGAGGCGATACTCTTTGTCATATGATTAGTGGACCAGGGTTCGAAAGTGGTGCATGGGTTGGCGAGGGGACCGCGGGCAATCCTAAATCTCTTGCAAACTCGATGAACCGTGCACGCGAAAAAGCACAGCAAGCTGTCGGTAGAGACCCGGCGGCGCAAAACAGAGAGCTAGCAACGGCGCTGGATTTTGCAAAACAGCTGCTCGCATGCGCACCGCTTGAGCGCACTCGAGACGGAGTGACTCATTTTGAGATTGTGACTGCACAAAATCTTGTTCGCCAAGCAAACTAATCTGTGCCGTGCTATGGTGGGGGTGCCGCCGCTTTGGGCGGTTCTTCGGCTATGAGTGCAAAAAAGAAAGAGGAGCACGGGCAACTCGATACCATCCGCGTGCGCGGCGCAAAGACGCACAATCTGAAGAATATTTCGGTCGAATTGCCACGAAACAAGATGGTAGTCTTTACCGGCCTTTCCGGATCGGGCAAGTCGTCGCTTGCGTTTGATACCATCTTTGCCGAAGGTCAACGCCGGTATGTCGAGTCGCTCTCAGCCTATGCGCGCCAGTTTTTAAATCAGATGTCAAAGCCTGATGTCGAGGAAATCACCGGACTCTCGCCCGCAATATCAATCGATCAAAAGTCACGATCTAACAATCCTCGTTCAACGGTGGCGACCATTACGGAAATTTACGACTACCTCCGCATCCTGTATGCGCGTGTCGGTCAGCCATACTGTCTTACCGACGATGTGCCAATCGAAAGGCTCTCAAAGGAGGAAATCTTAAAAATTATCCTTCGCACCGTTGAAGCCGAGGATATACAAAAGAGTTCAAAAAAAGTGCTCGGTGTGCCGGTGTCCGGCGCTGCGGTGCGCATCCTTGCGCCAGTAGTGGTTGGCCGGAAGGGCGAGTACTATCAACTTCTGTACGATCTCCTCGGCAAAGGATATGAGAAGGTGGTGGTCGACGGCGTCGGGCATCGGCTCCGCGAGCGAATTACGCTTGAAAAGACCAAAGTCCACGACATTGATGTTGTAGTAGACGAGATATTCCTTTCTGAATTTGAGAGCGCATCAGAGAGCGCGCGTGAGCGACTTTCCGAGGCGGTAGAGCTTGCGCTGAAAGAATCGAACGGTCTGGTAAGAATCAAGAATCCCGCAGGCGAAGAGCGGCTGCTCTCGGCCAAATTTATCTGCCCGAGCGACGGATCATCGTTCCCTGAAGTTGAACCACGCCTTTTTTCCTTCAACTCGCCGTATGGTGCGTGTCCTGAATGCAATGGGCTTGGAACAGTTGGCTTTTTCAGTCTAGACCAGTGCCCAAAGTGTTCTGGGGCGCGGCTTCGGCCCGAGGCACTCCGCGTATTTCTTGGCGGTGGCCCGAATGTCGGCAGGAATATCGTCGAGCTCACGCGGCTTTCAATCGTTGATGCCAAGTCTTTTATCACAGAGCTTGCACTCACCAAGAAACAAGAAGAGATATCAACCTCGGTTTTAAAAGAGATCACTGCCCGACTCGACTTCATGATTAATGTTGGCATCGGGTACCTAACACTGGATCGCACTGCAAACACTCTTTCGGGCGGTGAGGCGCAACGCATCAGGCTCGCGTCGCAGCTCGGTTCTGGCTTGGTGGGTGCACTCTATGTGCTCGATGAACCAACCATTGGTCTCCATCAAAAAGACAACGATCAGCTTATCAAGACACTGGTCCGGCTCCGTGATATCGGGAACACTATTATTGTGGTTGAGCATGATGAAGACACCATCTTTGCATCAGACTACCTTGTTGATATTGGTCCCGGCGCGGGTGTCCACGGCGGCACTGTGGTGGTGTCGGGCTGGCTCGAGGAGCTGCTGACGGCAAAAAAGAATACCAGTGGTTCCGCGACGCTCGCGTACCTCCGCGGAGAACGAAAGATCGAAGTCCCTGCCGAGCGACGCACCGAGCAAAAAGGAGCGCTGAAGATTCGCAAGGGGGTGGTACATAACATTACAAACATGGATGTCGATGTTCCGCTCGGCAGGCTTACGGTCATTACTGGCGTCTCAGGATCGGGGAAGTCGACATTTATGTACGACATCCTGCACCGGAACCTCCGCGCGCGTCTCGAGTACAAGTACCGCTCACCAAAAACATTTAACTGTACAAGCTTTAGCGGATCCGAATATCTCTCTCGCGTCATTCTGATCGACCAGTCGCCGATTGGCCGCACGCCGCGTTCGAATCCGGTCACCTATACCGGCGCCTTTACTCACATCCGCGAAATGTTTGCCGCTACTGCCGAGGCGCGGGCGCGCGGGTGGAAATCAAACCGCTTTAGTTTCAATGTGAAAGGCGGAAGATGCGAGGCATGTCAAGGCAACGGCACTATTGCAGTTGAAATGCACTTTTTGCCGACCGTATTTGCCACCTGCGATGTATGCAACGGCACGCGTTTTATGCAGGAGACTCTGGATATCAAGTACAAGGGTAAGAATATCAACGAGGTACTCCATATGACCATCGAGGAAGGTCTTGCATTTTTTGCCGATATTCCAGCGATTCATGACCGATTGAGCACCTTGTCTGCAGTAGGGCTCGGGTATCTCGAGCTTGGGCAATCGGCAACCACATTGTCTGGTGGCGAAGCTCAGCGCGTTAAAATATCTTCCGAACTGTATCGCCGTCACACTGAAAAGACCATCTACCTTCTCGACGAGCCGACCATCGGTCTCCACTACGAGGATGTTAAAAAGCTGATCGAGATTTTGCAGTCGCTGGTTGACAAGGGCAATACAGTGGTGATTATCGAGCACAACATGGACCTGATTAAGTGTGCAGATTATCTTATTGATATTGGCCCCGAGGGCGGGGTAGGTGGCGGCAAAGTAGTTGCTGCAGGTACCCCCGAAGAAGTGGCACGGGTCAAAGGATCGCACACGGGGCACTACCTCAAGCGCTACCTGTAAGAGGCGGTTGCATGCAGGTGTCGGCATCGGTTATAGTTCCTCTCACCATGCGAGAGGGGTATTCTGCTAAACCGGTGTACGAGTCAGAGCGGCCAGTCTTTACGGGCACTATTGGTTTTGATTTTGTATTTGAGCGTCAGCCCGATGGCAGCAAAAAGCCGTACTGCGTTGAGTTCAACGGGCATAATTCCGGTATTGAAGGTGCGGTTGCGGTTGAGAAAGATCCGTTACGAAGGTCAATTATTCAGCTTCGCGCCATGTCCAGTACCCGCGAGGCCGAGAGGATGATAGAGGCGGCCCGCCAGGTGTTTGCTCCTTATATCCGTCGTGCTGGAGGCGCTCGCCAAAAAGAACTGGAGAAGGAAAAAAATCGTTTGATTGACGATATATTGTTGCGAGTGCCGCATCCTCAACTTGCATTTTCAAACCCTGATGTAATCGAAGAGATCTCTCGAAGAAAAAATATGCACCGCGCACTTATTCCTGCTGATTATATTCCGCGGTCGTACGAGCTTGAGGGTTCGAACCAGCCACCCCAATCAGGTTACTGGATTTGTAAACCGATCTCTGGCTCGTGCGGGGAGCATATTGAAATACATCACTGGACACGGATTTATAAAGACTTTATTGAACCCAAAGGTTCACTAATCGATGCGTGGGATATCTCAGAGTTCATTGTTCCTGCTGGAGCCGATGCTGCGTCGAAGTCGTTTAGTAGGAGGCCAGCCTCGCTCAGGCTGCTCATTGATTTTGCATACTATAAAGATAGGACCATTCGGCCAGTGTTTGTTGCAGCCTACCAGCGCGTCGCTCGGTCAGGGGCCCCTCGTCTGGGTCGCTCATGGAAACCGAATCATGCGCTCGATGCATATATTGTGAATCGTTCTCGTGGTGCCGTATCAGTGTCAGCATCTAAAGATGAGGTCGAGGCGTGTATGCCGATTGCGCTTCAGACCATCCAAAACCTTGCAAAAATGGTTCGCCCGCGGAGCGAGAGTGTAGATCAGTGGATCATCCGTCTAGAGCCCAAAGATCAACCTTTTGGTCAGTCGTAGAGGAGTGGATAACTTGGTTGCATAGCGAACGACCGTTCGCTATGCTTCGGATATGTTATATACAAGCACTGATACAGCTCATGCACGGAAGATCAATCAGTTTTATCGTTCGCACTGGCGCATGCCCTCGTACGCTGAAATTATGGAGATCACTGGCCTCCGTTCTAAGGACTCGGTTTTTAAGCTGGTCGAACGACTTCGTCGGCAAGGCACGCTCAGCAAGGATCGTCGTGGCAGATTAATACCCCGTACGGTACTTGGTGAGATCCGTCTTCTTGGTCTCGTAGAAGCCGGATTCCCCGCACAGGCAGAGGAGGCTGAGCTTGGTACCATGTCGCTTGATGAGTACCTGATACAAAACCGCGATGCCACATACCTCCTTAAAGTGAAAGGGGAATCGATGAAGGACGCGGGGATTGTTGAGGGAGATATGGTAGTGGTCGAGCGGACAAATAATCCGAAGGTTGGCGAGATCGTCATTGCAGAAGTTGATGGCGAGTGGACTATGAAGTTTCTGCGCAAAAAAGGCAGCGCCTACTATCTTGAGGCGGCAAACGACCGCTACCCAGATATTCATCCTGAAGGCGAGCTTACAATTGCTGCAGTGGTCCGCGGCGTCGTCCGGAAGTACTAGCCAGCGCATGTCAGACCCGTTCTTGCGGGCAATTGTGCATGTTGACGGAGACGCGTTCTTTGCCTCATGCGAGGTGGCAAGAAATCCGCGCCTGCACGGCAAACCAGTGGCGGTTGGCGGCGCGCGGGGCATTGTACTTGCGTTGACCTACGAGGCAAAGGCGCGTGGGATCGTACGCGGAATGCCAACACATGTGGCCCGGCAGATGGTCCCCGAGCTCGTGGTGCTGCCTGGCGAGTATGGTCTGTACAAGCTTTTTGCACAGAGGATGTATCGTATAGTCGAGCGGCATGCGCCAGTGGTCGAGCGGTATTCCATTGACGAGTGTTTTGCCGATGTCTCTCAATGTGCTGACGATCTCGAGGGCTATTGGCAGATGGCGAGCACCATTCAGAATGAACTGCATCGCGATCTCGGCATCTCTTTTTCCGTTGGGCTTGCACCCTCGAAGGTGCTTGCCAAGGTTGCATCCAAGTACCGAAAGCCGGGCGGATTGGTGCTCATTCCTCCGGACGGAATTAATGCGTTTCTTACTGGTGTGTCGGTGAGCAAAGTGTGGGGGATCGGTCCTCAGAGCGCCGCGCTTCTGAGGAATCGCGGCATCGAGCGCGCTGCACAGTTTGCGGCGCTTGGGGTTGGAGAGATTCGTGGATCGTATGCACGCCCACTTCGTGATATTTGGGCAGAACTCCGTGGGATTTCAGTATTTCAGGTTTCTAACCTCCATACAGTGCAACAGTCGCTTGCCGCGACGCGGACCTTCCGACCGCCAACCACAGACAAGAGCACGGTTCGTGCTGAGCTTGCTTTGAATGTTGAGGAGGCGTGCGCCCGCGCCCGCCAGCACGGCCTCTCCGCCGGGCGGGCACATTGCTTTTTAAAGTCACAAGATTTTCAGTACCTTCGGTTCGAAGTTTCTTTTGGCGCACCGACCAACGCAACCAGCCGCATACTGGAGGTGGTCTTGGGTCGGTTTGATCAGTTATTTGCTCCAGGCATTAAGTATCGAGCAACAGGCATAACTCTTTCGGATCTAAAGGACCGATCATTTTCTCAAGCAGGGCTTTTTGGTCCTGATTTATATGAACAGAGACTCGAGGCTGTGTATGGTGTTGTCGATGCTCTCGGGAGGCGTTTTGGAGATGGAATCGTACATTGTGCTGCGGCGGCACCAGCCGCACACCAGCTGCGACCACGGATTTTTTCTCTCCCCATGCTTGGGGAGGTGTACTAGACAAAGTAGCATTAAGCATGGTATAATAAAACATATGGTAGAAGCGCTCAGTAAGGAAGATGAGAATTGTGTAGGGGAAATTGAAAAAGTCCTCAGATCTCATGCTACTGACCCTAAACTTTCTGACTCTCCTCAGTACTCAGAAATCCTTGATGCTGACCTCATGAAACTTCATACATTGTGGAAACAGCTTGGCTTTTATGCACGAAAGATTGCAGAAAAAAGAATAAGGTCGGCAAAGCTTTGGTCAGTCTTGCCTTTGGGTATTATTGCGAGGGGGGTTGAAACTCAACCAGCGAACCAGCCATAATCTCCATCGGATCAGCGCGTCGTACTTGTCGCAGGTTTGCCGCCGGTGCCACTTGGTGGTGACGAGCGTTGTTGAGCTCGCGATCAAGCCACCAGAGGTGCCGTCTGCTGGTTATCCAGTCGGTACCGAACCTTCGAAGGTCGAGAGCGTCTGAGTATGCACGGAGGGTCCGTATGCCGGTCCTCTCAGGGAACCACTCGTGGAAGTAGGAGAGTGCAAGCTCGCGCAGTGACCGGTATACCGGGTCGCGCCAGCGGATGGTGGCGTGGTTTGATTTTGATATTGCGCCCCAATGTTTGTTGAATCGGTACAAGGCAACAACATGGTCATCATCTCCCCGCGCCGAGTGGAGGTCCATAATGAGCGGCCGCTCGCCATGGAACCAAAGCGCCGCAGCGGCGAAGCAGGCTGCCTCGATGCAATGTGCTGTACCTTTCTGCACCACCATCCGAGGAGAGTAGTGGGTCTCTCCATGTTGCTCAAAGTTAATCGGCAGGGCATCAAGGTAGTCTTGTATCTTTTTTGGGGTGGAGAGCTTCTGCAGGAGCCGCACCTCATCCTTTGAGAGTCCATAGAGGGTATCCACCCCTCCAGTCTAGCGCCTTTCCACCGTAGGGAATGCAGGCTATACTGTAAGGGTCGACGATTATTTAGACAGTAACTAATACAAACAGCATTTAGGTATGGTACGAAAAGCAAATCCCGCGCTTTTGAAGCCGATGACATTGTCGGCAGACCTCGAAGCGGTGGTGGGCAAGGGTCCGATGACTCGTGGCGAAACGGTCAAAAAGATCTGGGAGTACATCAAAAAGCACGATCTTCAGAACCCGAAGAACAAGCGCAATATTATTGCGGACGACAAGCTTAAGAAGCTGTTCGGCGGTAAGGGCGAGGTGACGATGTTTGAGATGACGAAGCTCGTCTCGGCACACCTCTCGTAGGTTGTGTGCCCTGAAAGGCGCTTACCTCTGCAGGGGTAAGCGCTTTTCTTTCACCTGGCTGGAGGCCGCTGAGCGTCACCGGACCGAATTTTGTGCGTTTCAGCGCGGTTACGGTATACCCAAGTTCGGAAAACATGACCCGGAGCTGGTGTCGCTTGCCCTCGCGCAGGATAACGCGGGCTGAGCGGGGGCCGGCAATATGAATCCGTGCCGGCAGCAATTGCCCGAGCGCGCTCGAGAGCATCCCGCGCTCAAATACCAGAATAATATTTTTTTTGAGCGGTTCCTGGACGGTAATAAGGTACTCCTTTTCCATACGGTTATCACCGACACTAGCAGTGGTCGCTCTACCATCGTTGGTGAGGATGAGTAACCCTTCTGATTCCTTGTCCAGCCGTCCGATAGGGAAGAGGCCGCGTCCGCGCTCTTCGCGGATTACGCTCGGCTCCCCCGTCTCTCCCTGGGTGGCAAGACCGCGCGGCTTATAGTAGGCAAAGTAGCGGTAAACTTTATCATTACCTCGAACCTCTACAGTGTCACTATCCTCAACTTGAAGACCAATCACGGCGCGCACCCCGTTCACAAACACCTTACCGGCTTTGATGAGTGCGTCAGCCTCGCGCCTCGATGCGTATCCGAGGTTTCTCAACCGTGTATTCAGTCGCATAGGGGTAGTGTAGCACTATGCGTACTCAGTACTTTTGATGCCACGGATATAGATGCCGAGCCTGGTGATGAGCACGAACCCAGCCCCCCAGGCGATCGGAAGCCAGTAGGGGACGCCAAAAAATGACGCATCAGCCCATTCCTGCTGGTATCCGAGAAAACGGAATCCGACTTCGATGAGGGTGCCGCACAGAATACCGATGAGGTAGAGGTAGCGCTCACCGATCCTCCGGTTCCACAAGAAAAGCAAGGACGAAACCCCAAGTGCGAACAGAGTGAGCGCAAGTTCGGACAAGGTTCCAACCGATTGAAAAAGAAAGAAGAGCGTCAACGCAGCCGCAGGCACCCAGAATTCGTTAATGATTGATTGGTACACAGCAGTGTGGCCTTAGGGCAGGGCAGGCGATAGAGGGCGCTGGATCTGGCTTGGTGCAGGATGTCGGGGTCCGCCTTCGGGGCGCAGTAAGATGAACGCAGCAAAAAAGATAAGAAAGAGACCAATGATAGTCCACAGGACTCGGAGGTACAGCGCACGGCGATTCTGATCCATCTCTGCAGTATATCAACGATGTTTTGTTTCCGAGAAATGAGCATAGATCGCTTTGGCAAGAGCTGATGACAGCACGGTCGGGACTGCGTTTCCGATCTGCAGGTTCCGCTCGCTGCGAGTGCCATAAAATTGATACCAATCAGGAAAGCATTGCAGTCGCGCGCCCTCGCGCGTGGTGAGGGCGCGCGGTGCCTTCGGGTGTATGCATCGTGAGGATGAAGGGGTCCCTAGGTTGCGGGTAATTGTGGTTGAAGGTCGGTTCCACCACAACCTGCAATAGGTATTCTTGAACCCCGAGGAGGGCCGAAACCTCTTTGGTAGGTCGTCGGGTGTTCCTCCGTCTGGCAGGAGCTGCATGAGGCGCACCAATTTCTGATTATGAGTAGGTGCATTGTGGTCCATTAATTTGCTTGGAGCTCCGGTGCGCATAAGCGACTGAAACTTGGTTCGTGGGGGTGTGGCGTATACGGTGCTCTCCTCACCAGACTGAATGAGGGGGAGGTCGCTCATGGCGTCAGCGATGGTGAGGTACGGTTGCAGATGTGCCTTCAATGGTCGTGCGGTGCGCATCGGATCGTAGTGTGTTGGGGCTGGGTATTTAAATTCATGTGCGAGCTTTGAGCCGGTAATAATGACTCGCTCGCGGATCTGTGGCGCTCCATAGTCAGCCGCATTGAGAAGCCTCGATTGTACACGATAGCCAAGAGATTCGAAGAGGGAAATAATTTCTGCATGCAACTCACCGCCCTGCATAGATAACAACCCCTTTACATTCTCAAAAAGAAAAAATTTGGGCTTAAACTCCTTGAGCATTCGATAGTATTCAACAAAGAGCTTGCCTCGGGGGTCGTCGATCATTCGTTTACCCACGGTCGAGTATGCCTGGCAGGGTGGGCTTCCAACAACAATGTCGACATTGTGGCCCAGTGTGCCAAGGTCACGCTCGACTCTCTGTGCACTAAAGTGTTTGATGTCTTCAACATACATCCGTATTGTCGGATGGTTTAGTAGGTAGGCAGCTGCCATGCTCGGGAGTATCTCGTTTGCAGCAACAATTTCAAACGCCTTGTGGTTTGCAAAGCCGAAGCTGAGCCCCCCTGCGCCACAGAAGAGGTCAATAACTTTTAATTTTTTAGCCATGGTTATTGGCGAGGTTGAGCGCGTAGTAGCGGGGTGGATCTTTCGCAATATCCCAGACAAAGTCTTTCTGTGGGATTTCAAACACAAGCTGCCCCTCCATTTGCTGCCGATGCACCCAATGTACGCCGGTTTCGCTCATGGTGTCTAGTCGGACAAACGCAGCTCGTCCGTTGTGTAGGTCGAAGTGGATGACCAAAGATTCGATGTGCTCTTTGCTGAATGCATGCTTTGCCTCGAGCACTTTGTGCCTTTTAATATCGTTCACACCAGTGAAGCCGGATTGTACCTCAATGCGAAGCCTTTTCGCTCCGTCCAAATGTACCTCGAGGTCTGCCTTAGGTGTTTTTTTGAAAGTCTCCAGTTTGGTAAAGTCGTCGTCCCCGATAAATCGGATTTTTGCCTGATCTAGGTCAAAAATATGACCGACAGACGGTAAAAAGTATCTTGAGATAAGGTATCCTCGCATCCATGAAAAGTAGACCTGCTCGCGCCTCCTCCCAAGGTTATTAAGTGCCCCTACAATTCCATTTTTTTGCATCTGCTCGAACACACGATCAATATGCCGCTTCTTAAACGCTTCACTATCGCGGGGGCGTACCTTCGGAGTGACACTAGCATCGAGCCGGTCGACTATCTCACGAAGACGCATATTCAAATGATTGAGATACACAAGGTCGATGGCGGGACTGATATCCTTGGCCCCAAAAAAGTCTTTGGCAGCCGATTTCGAGTTAAATCCTAATCTCTTACGGTAATGCTTCCCATGCTGAGCCAAAATAACTTGCTTTGGTGTCATAAAATCCTGCGGTCATTATAGCTGAGTAGGCCAGCAGGAGTTAGATGCCCGCTCTGGAGGCCACTTTAAGCCCCACATCTAAGGAGATCTCTTAATCCCTTCATTACCTGGCTAGTTGCCACTTGATCCTAACTTCCGCGGATCTATTCCCATTATCACTGTTCCAGAGCGCGGAGTGCCATTACATTCTGCTGGTGCTATGGTCACAAAATAATCAGAATCTACATCTATAATTTGATAAAGATTTCCTGATGTGTTCGGGTAACTGGCAATATGCCCAAGAATGGCGTTAAGTTTTCTATGTTCTTTATGGTCATCTGCGGTAAAGGTCACATATTTGCGATCAGCCACAAGCTTAAGTGCGGTACCCAAAAGTCCTGCCGCAACACTCTCAAAATGTGTTCTCTCGAGCGGGGTTGCCCTGCGACGGGGATGTGAAACCCAAGCATCCTTGAGCGATTCAGATGACATATAGACATCGTAGTTTGTTACAACCATAGAGTCAACACACATTGTTCGCATGCACTAAAGTAGGATTACCTTTTCTGATCTTTGTTATCTACACAAACAGCTTGCTCTCTCGCATCCGATGCTGTCTCCCCAAATTCCTATTTCCATAATTGAAACTATATCAAAACCCTGGGCTCCGCGGGTAGGACTCGAACCTACAACCAACTCGTTAACAGCGAGCTGCTCTACCATTGAGCTACCGCGGAATATCTTCCTAATGGAAGGAACTGAAATTCCGCGGGAGCGTAGCTACTACCGGAGCTTCCGAGAGTCGCACAAAAGCTTGCTTTTGTATGACCGAGGAAGCGGCCGGGAGGAAGGCTGGTGTTAGCCAGACTTACCGCGGAATACGCCTGTAGTGTAGCTGATTTTTTTGTTACTGCCAAGACTTTGACTCTGAAGTTCCTGGTGTCTATACTGACACAATGTCTCACGAGCAATTGCGCCATAACGGCACGGTTCAGTGGGGAGGAAGGGAGTATGATAGGCTTGACCTCCTCAATCTCGGATCAGGCTTCACTCAAAATGAGCTGAAGCGGAATCTTATAGTCATGGGTGTTGAAAAGGAGATTATATCTCTTAATGATATTTTGGGCCGCTACGGAATCACTCCTCCTCAGTTCGTGGAATGGAAGGAGAATTTTATTAAATTGTATGATAAATCTAACTCTGCAACAATATGAATGAAAAATTAAGCCCACTTAAACGCATCACCGGACCAAGAGGAGAGTTAATGGATGTGCATGATTTACCGAAGCCTACTTGTCGTCGCTGGACCCCATATCGCAAGGCACAAATTGTTGTTGCAGTTGAAGGAGGACTCATAACTTTCGACGAGGCAGCAACGCGGTGGAACATATCAGCTGAGGAGTATGGAGCATGGAAGCGTGATTATAAACGGAGCCTGATCGATGGTATGTGTGTCAGCCAGGTACAGATCAATCGTCGAGATGCGAAGTAGTGTCCGCATGGTATGCTGAAGTATATGCATACCATTCGTATCGGTGTTTTGTGCACCCTCATCATCGTTCCGTCGTTTGCAGCGGCGGCGTCAGCAGACTATTACCTCAAACTCGACGGTGTTGAAGGAGAGAGTACCAAGAGCGCCGCATCATCGCGTGCGTCGGTTGCTGCGCCGACTACCACTGATCCAACTGGCGCATCAAGTGGTGGATACCTTAAGATCGAGGGCGTAGAAGGAGAGTCAAGTGCGAAGGGGGAAGTTGAAATGGAGCGGAAGGTTGAAAAAGGTGAGAGCAGTACACAGTCAGCGGGTGTTGAGCGAGAGGAGATAGGAGTCATGAGCGACGATCCTCAACCGCTTACCCCTGATTTCAGCATTTTGCTTGGCGGGGGCGATGATACCGAGGAAGATAAGGGGCACAAGGGTGAGATACTCCTCGAAAGTCTGCGCGAGGCCGATGCGGCGATTGAGAGCATCTCGTTACACTTTGACAAAATTACTGCAGGGGTCCGAAGCGAGTTGTTCCTGCTCGGCTTTATCCCGCTCAGTTCGCTTGCATCTGTCGAAGTTGATGCAAAGGGCGAGACCCTGGTTCGCTTTCCATGGTGGGCAGTGTTTGCCACTGGTAAGGATGGTGAGTCGCTCGGCGCACGGGTCGTAGAGGCTTTGATGTCAAAACACGACACCATCAAAAACGCGATACAGAATATTCGATAGGCGTTTGCTTTTTGTTAGTGTTTAATGTATAATAAAGCTGTGTCCGAATCTCACCGACATGATGAACATGCTGAACCCTGTCTCGACATGTTCGGAAGGGTCAGCGATCTCGAAATCTCTGAGGAAAAGTATTCCGAGCTGATTTACGACTTCAACAAACTTATTCATAGCGAGCTCGCTGCTTCATTTTCAGCTCAGGCAGACTTCTTTAAGAGCAGCGGAGTTTCGGTGCTCGCCATTCCGGGAAGTGACGGGAGATTTGAAAAAGGTTCGCGCGTTTCCGCTGTCGAATTGATCGCATTGCTTGATGAAACAGCATCCGGAAAGATGGATGTAATACGGGAGAAGATTAAAGGGGTTTTGACTAAAGTTTCTCCTCACAAGATTGCCCATATTGAGTGGAAGAACCATGACTCGCTTCTCTCGTCGTTTAATGGTGATAGAAATAGAATTCAACCAGCGCGCCTTGGTACCGATGCTCGTCCACTGCTCGGAGACGAGTCAATGTTACTGGCTGCTCGCAAACGAATCGGGGCTGAAATACTTGGGGAGTCAGGAGCACATATTAAAAAACGCGTTGACAATCTTGAGGCAGATGCCCGCAAGGCAATGAGCGGAGTGAACCGGATTGCAGGGACTGACGCAGTCCACTTTGATCTCGACGGTCCTAATGGTCAAGGTGTTGTCTTTTTTAATCCAAATGCATACCAGCTTTCGTTCAAAATTGGTCCGTTGCGTTTGGTTCAAAGTACGCTCCTTGCTGAGTCCGTTAAGCATATGCGTCGCGAATCGAATCAAGATTTTTTGAGTACGCTTCGTTCAAACATAACCCGAAGATTGTCGCAGCTCTCCGACGATCGGATGCTCAATCTTTCCAACGAATCGATTAGTAAGATTAAGGAGCATTACAATTTTTTTCTGAGACTGTACCATCGGAGTGAGAGCTCGTACGCAGAGCGTGGAGTTACCGCTCTTCCGCTCGACACGCAAGAGGTAGTCGAAATTCGGAAGCGACTTATCGACTTATCTGCCCTTATGCAGACATTAAAGATTGGAAAGGTACCGCGCTGATTTCGGAGTTGTTATACTTGGCTGATGCTTAAACTTTTCGTCCGCGACAACTGTGCGTACTCGAAGCGGGCGCTCGATGCTGCGCTCGCAAGCGGCCTTGAGGTGCGTATCTGCAACAAAACCGAGAACCCCGCATTCGAAGAGGAACTGCAGCAGCTGCAGGGGAGCGGCGAGGTTCCCTACCTAGTGGATACTGGCTCTGGCCTCGTCATTGACGAGTCTGAGGCAATTGTCCACTATTTCCGTTCTTCTTCTAATGCGGAACCAAGCGCAACATAGGGTAGTATACAGAGTATGATTCAGCACTCTATCAAGTGTTCAGGCTCCGTTCTTCTTACCGATGAGGTCCGGCACTACCTTGAGGCGAAACTTGCGCGGTTGGAAAAGGTAGTGGATGCGGGCGACCCAACAGTACGGGCCGAAATTGAGCTTGCCACGACCGGTGGCGCACGAACAGGTGAGCAGTATCGTGCAGAGATTAATATTTCAATGACCGGCGGGTTTATCCGCGCCGAGGCGACCCGCGAGCAGCTACACGCCGCAATTGACGAGTGTATAGATGAGGCACGACGCGAGGTCCGAAAGCGCCGCACCAGACACCGCGACTTAGTGCGACGCGGTGCGGCGAAAGTCAAAGATTTCTTCCGCTCATTCCGCGGCTAACCACGCAAGAAATCCTGATAGTTCATCTCTCGCTTACCCTCGGGCAACACCCGAAGCGGCATAAAGCTCCCGCGTTCGTATGTTGCTTCAACAATTTTGACTCGAGTTCGTGCTCCCCGGCGGTCTGCAAAAAAGTAGGTACCCGGCCAGCCGTCATATGCGCAGAACTTCAGATAGTTTTGGTATGGGTCAGCAGTAAGATCGATCTCCCCATCCTGCTTTGTTATTTTTCTTGTGTAGGTTGCAGCTGCGTGGTCCTGCGGCACTGGTTTTAATGAACCTGAGAGGTAGGGTGGTAACACTTCAGCAAGCAATATTCCTCCTTCATGTGCCAGCAGGCGTTCAAGTTCACGCGCTGAGAGCGGCCACGGATCCGGAGTGATTGCTGCCGCTGCGAGCACTGGCCCATGGTCCATCTCCGAGTCGAGCTGCATGATGCTTACCCCCACCGTGCGCTCGTCGAGCAGCAGTTGAGATTCAATTGGTGACGGCCCACGAAAGCGAGGCAGGAGCGATGGATGAACATTGAGTATGCCGTGAGCCGGAACCTCGAGTAGCGCCGGTGGTAAAAGCCGACCGTATGCTGCCACAATATATGCATCCCACTCGCTGTTCATTACGCTATCGAGGTCCGGGTCATCCGTTAGGTTTTTTGGTTGGATAAACGGAATATCATGCATGAGCGCCCAGTCTTTGACTGGCGGTGGGGAGAGCTTTAGGCCACGGCCCGCTGGTTTGTCGGTACCTGTCACGATGAGTGCCGGTACCACCCCCGCCTCAGAAAGCGCCTCAAGCACCCCAAGTGCAAACTCTGGCGTTCCAAAAAATGCAATGCGCTTATTGCTCTGATTCATGAGAGCCGATGCTGTGGGCATGATCAATAAAAAGGACGCCATCAAGATGGTCACACTCGTGCTGGAATATCTGCGCGATAAGTCCAGAACCGCCGCGTTCGAACTCCACTCCGTCAGGAGTTTGCGCGCGGATGGTGGCGCGGACTGACCGGGTGGTGGTGCCGAATACGCCGGGGACCGACAAACATCCCTCACTCATCTCACCTGTCTTTTTAGATTTTCTAATTATCGTCGGGTTAATGAATGCAACATCTGCATCATCGTCGTTCCGCTCATGGTGTTTGAGCACATACCCACGGACCACAAAGATACGATAGGGGACTCCGATCTGCGGCGCAGCAATGGCAACACCATATGGCTCGGCACGGACAGCCCTCACCATCCGTTCAATAATTGCGCCGAGCTCCTCGCTACCAAAAAGGTTTTTAGGGACTGGGCCTGCAGGAGCCCGCAGCACCGGGTCCCCCTCGGTGCAGATCTCTGGGCTCGTGGGCCGCTTCATGCTGTTACTGTATCATTCTGGGCTACGCGATGGTATCGGGGTCGATCTCGACCGCTACCTCAGGCGGCAGCGCCCGCAATCGCTCTGCAAGACCGCTCTCGGGCCAATGTGCAGCGGGGATACGGAGCACCACCCGTTCGATGCAGCGGCCGCGGTCAGTTGCAATTGGCGGCAAGGGGCCCACAAGATCTTGATCGCTGAATGACTCAGTGATGTGCAACCTAAGGCGCGCGTTGGTCGCCTCGGTTCCAGTCCAAAGCAGGCTGATAAATACGGTGTGTGGGGGATAGCCAAATTCCTGTCGCAGTTCGCTCTCGGCGCGATACAAATCCATCGGATTCCCGCCTGCGAAAGCCGCAATGGCTCCATGCTCAGGCATGCGCGTCTCAATAATACAACTTCGCTCTGCGCGCGCCTTTAGGTACCACAATATGCTGTGTGCATGCTCGTTCGCGCGCCACGCGCTTGATGAAAGAATACTATCAATCGACGCAACCACCACAAGATCAACTTGCTCAGTGAGATAGGGGAGCATCCGCTCGGTTCCGACCAGAACCCCGCCTTCAGATGTATAAAATGCTGATGCTATTTTCCGTGCTCGGGCATGCGTTTCGGCACTGTCTTTTGTAAGTGTGTACAGCTGCGCATCAGAAATCTGATTAGCAACAAAATCCGTAACTCGGTCAACACCGATGCCGAGCGACACCAGGTTCCATCCGCCACAGGTGCGGCATACCGTTGAAGCTGGGAGTACCGCTCCTGAGCGGTGCGACACAAAGATATTTCCAGACGGAGACTTATGCAGCGCCATTGGCGCGCCGGTCGACGGATCGGTGACAGGGGTGCCGCAATCATTGCATACGGTAAGCGGTGCAATCCCGCGGCGAGCAGCAAACACAACCGCGCGAGCTTTTCGTCCCAACGCGTCTCTGAGTGCATCAAGGCTGGTCTCGGCGAGCGGAGTAAAATGTCGTTTACTCTTCTGTACGGTGTCCTTGGCTCTTGTATCGAGGATGGTTGTTTGTGCCGTAGTGGTAAGCCGCAGCTGTGGACGAGCAAGATGCTCAGCCTCTCCGCGTTCTGCCCGATAGAGTGCGTCAACACTCAGCGGAAAATCGGCAAGGATGAGGCGGGCTCCGGATTCGTATGCGAGAAACTGGGCTGCACGGCGCGCGTCAAGGTGCGGCCACTCGCGCCCGCGGTATGCTCGTGCCGACTCGCGTTCAACAACGATGGTGTGCAGCCGCTTTAGCGGTGCTGAGAGTGCGGCTGGTGTACCAATAACGACCACTGGGCCCTCCGCATTGCTCGAGCGCTCCCAGGCACTTTGAAGCGCGGCTCTCGTGTGCGCACTGGTGAGCACTACCACCTGTTCCTCAATTCCGCGGGCAAGTTGCTCGCCAAGATGCTCGGCCTCCACAATGGATGGGGTCATAATAATGAGCGATCCGTTCTGTGCAAAGCATTCGCGCACAATATTGCGGTAGGTTCGGATGCGCTCCGCCGGTTCAGCCTGCAGCACCAAAAATTCTGGCGCAGTTGAGGCGCGCTCTTTGGTCTGCTCAGGTACTGTTGAGCGACGGGCCGATAGGATGGATGAAAAGGTCAGCGCCGCGATTGCCGCGCCGAGCGGCGCGACATGGTACGCCGCGGTCCGCTCGGCTGCACGCATAAAGGCGTCAGAGAGTACCTGCCGAGGTTGCGCACGACCAAGTTTCTTGAGCGCAAAGTCAGACGCTTTCAGTTCGAGTTTTTCCTCACGCACATCCGCGCACGCAGTAACCAATGCGGTGAGCATACGGCCGCGCACTGGTGCAGAGACAATGGATCCCGGCTCGATGGAGCATCGGCTGAAAAATGAGAGTTCGACTCTCTGTGGTCCTCGGACAATAGGGAGAACTCGCACGGCGTACATGCGTTCAGAATAGCAAATGGGGTGTAAGCTATCCGTATGCCAACCTTCCGCATTAAGGGTCTTGCTGGTGCGCCGCAGCTCCGTGGCGAGGTGCCGGTCTTTGGGATGAAGAACGCCGCTCTGCCGATTATGGCGGCATCAGCGCTTATTGAGGGAACCACCCGGCTTACTAATATGCCCGACATTGCTGATGTACACGCAATGGCACGGCTGCTCGAGGGGCTTGGTGCTCGGGTCATTGTGAGCGCCGGCGACACAGAGGTAGATACCAAGCAGCTCGCAGGAACCGTGCTTGACGGTCCGATATCAAAATCGATGCGTGCATCGGTACTGCTCACTGGCCCTTTACTTGCGCGACACGGATCCGTTTCATTTCCGCATCCGGGTGGGTGTGTTCTTGGTTCGCGGCCAATTGATATTTTTGTTTCTGGGTTTGAGCAGCTGGGGGCGCAGTATGCGGAAGATGGCGAGACCTACCGCCTAACTGCTCCGCGCGGATTGCATGGTGGGGAAATTTTTTTTCGCGTGCCGTCAGTGACCGGAACTGAGACATTCATGATGGCCGCAGTTGCAGCAAACGGACCGGTCACACTCGTGAACGCTGCCATGGAGCCCGAGGTGGTTGCTACGGCAGACTTTTTGCGTTTGTGTGGCGCGCGGATTGATGGCGTGGGGACTACAACGGTCACGGTGTACCCTTCTTCGCTTCACGCGCCGTCTGAGGATCAGCCGTTCGCAATCATTCCTGATCGGATCGAGGCAGCGTCTTTCTTGATCCTCGGCGCCGCGCTTGGCGACGATGTGCGTATCGTGGGTGCCGAACCAGCACACCTCAGTGCAGTTATCGAGGCGCTTCGTGCTATGGGCGTACCGCTTACTATCTCAAGTTCAGGGATTAAAGTTCGGGCCCCCGAGCGGTTGCTGCCGTACGATATTCGGACACACGAGTACCCGGGTTTCCCGACTGATGCGCAGGCACCGATGACCGTGCTCCTCACACAAGCAGACGGCGAGAGTTCAGTAACCGAAACCATTTTTGACGGACGGCTGAACTACACACAGGAGCTGGTTCGCATGGGTGCTGCAATCCAGCTCTGGAATCCACATAAGGTAACAGTGCGGGGAAGGACGGCGCTCAAGGCGCGAGATATCGACGGCCCTGATATTCGTGCAGGCCTTGCGTTTGTGCTTGCAGCAGCAATTGCGGACGGCGAGTCTCGGGTCGGGAACGCGCATCTCGTTGATCGAGGCTATCAGCGCATTGAAGAGCGGTTGAGCGCACTCGGGCTTAGTATTCGAAGAGAGCCTTAGCGTGGGATAAGTACGCTCGGCGCTGCCACGCATGCAAGCCCGAACACCAGTATGGCAGCAAGCCCGAACCACCGTCCATGCTTTCGTGCAATCTTCATCATAAATCCCTCAGTTGAGAGTTGTCTCGGAAACGGGATGATCTCTGCTCCACCATCACTTCCATCAAATCCTCCTCCAGCCGCTAGGCGCGGTGCCGGAACCTTTCTTCCGAGCTCTATGTTCCCGGCCGCTCCCTCTCGGCGATTTCGCAATACCAACATAATTTCATTATATCATTCAGTTGACATATACGCAAGTCCATGTGTTTGTACAAATGCACTATTTGTAGTAGCCCTGCTACACTATCGGTATGTCGTTTTTTTCCCCAAAGCTTGGTATTGATCTTGGCACCACCACCACATTGGTTTACCTACCCGGGAAGGGTATCGTGCTCAACGAGCCATCGGTGGTTGCAGTTTCAGAAGCGGGACGGAAGATTCTTGCCATCGGCACGGACGCAAAAGAGATGATCGGCCGGACGCCTGAATCGATTGTTGCGTACCGCCCCATGAAGGACGGCGTCATTGCAGACTATCGTGTTACCGAGGCGATGCTCCGCTACTACATCCGAAAGGCACTGGGGAGTTGGAATCTTTTCAAACCTGATGTGATCGTCTCTGTTCCCGCAGGCGTGACTTCGACTGAACGCCGCGCTGTTGTTGAGGCGGCGCTTAAGGCCGGCGCGCGGAATGCATATGTGATCAAAGAACCAATCCTTGCCGCAATAGGTGCGGGCATCCCTATTCATGAGCCGCGGGGGCACATGATTGCCGACATCGGCGGTGGAACCATTGATGTTGCGGTGATTAGTCTTGGTGGCATTGTTGCATCAACCTCGGTCAAATGTGCCGGCAATAGGATCGATCAGGCAATTGCTGATTTTATAAAAAAGACTTACAACCTTGCAATCGGCGACAAGACGGCTGAGGATATAAAGATTGAAATCGGCTCTGCCGTTCCGGTCGAGGAAGAGCTCAGTATGCTCATTAAGGGGCGCGACCTTCTCTCTGGCCTGCCGCGGACGGTGACCATCGGCACAAACGAAGTGGTGCGGGCAATCAGCCGCGAACTTCGGGAGATGATCAAGGCAATCCGCAATGTGCTCCAGGAGACCCCCCCTGAGCTCGCAGCAGATATTATTGACCGCGGCATTATTATGACTGGCGGAACTTCACAACTTCGGCACTTTCCTGAGTTAGTATTTCGTCGTACCGGCGTACCTGCAACGCTTGCAAATGAAGCGCAGTTTTGTGTTGCAAAGGGGACCGGTGTTGCACTCGAGCACCTTGACACCTACAAGCGATCAATGACTACCAAGCGCAGCTATGCAGCTTAAGGATCTGGTCGCGGTCGGATCGCTGCATCACGCGTATCTGGTACGGGGGGGCGAGGAAGCAGTGCGGCAGCTTCTTCTTGCGCGTGGCATTACGGTTGCCGGAAACCCTGATGTGGTGCAGTACACATACACTGACCTTGAAGTTGATGGGGCGCGTAGCATTGGCGCATTTGCATCGATACAGCCGCTCGGAGCGCACAAGTTTTGTACTATCACATTTGCGCGGGCAACCGATGCAGCACAAAATGCACTCCTGAAGACTCTCGAAGAGGCGCCGGGCAGCACAGTCTTTTTCCTTTGCACCCCACGGCCTGGTGCACTGCTCCCGACGCTCCGCTCGCGTTGCATCCTCGTCGAGGCTGTCGATGAGATGCCTACCTCCGAATCAAGCGAGATCAGAGAGTTTCTTGATGCGCCCTACCCAGAGCGGCTCAAACAGGTTGAGCGGATGATCGCTGCGGCGCAAAAACAGGACGACCGCACCGAACTCAGACAATTTGTGCGTGACCTTACTCGTTTCGGCTCAGATCATCAGTTTTCTGCGGCAGCGCTTCGTACACTTCTTGATGCCGATCAAATGCTGCAGCAATCAGGTGCAAGTCCTAAACTTATTCTCTCCCATCTTGCTGTAGTGCTGCCACTCGCATAGATTTTCACCATACCGGTGCGGTATACTGCAGCAGTATGGCATTCGATTTCTCAAAGTTGAAGGCGGGGCTCCAAAATGTTGATGGGTGGCTTAAAACCGAACTTGGAGCACTCCGCACTGGCCGTGCGAGCCCGACGCTCTTGGACGCGGTATCGGTAGAGGTCTATGGATCGCGCATGAAAGTTTCGCAAGTTGCGTCGATTACTGTCGAGGATGCACGATCGCTGTATGTCTCACCGTGGGATACGGGGCAGTTAAAGCCGATAGAGAAAGCAATCATGCTTGCGGACCTTGGTGTTGGTGTCGGGGCAGACGATAAAGGGGTCCGTGTTACATTCCCCGAGCTGACCACCGAACGCCGTCAGCAATTGGTTAAGCTGCTTCGTGCCAAGCTCGAGGAAGCGCGCATATCGGTCCGCGGCGAACGGACAAAGGCAATGTCAGCTATCGAGTCGGCAGAGCAGGAGGGTGGTATGGGTGAGGACGATGCGGTACGGGCGAAGGAAGAGGCCCAAAAGCTTATTGACGCAGCAAATGCGGCTCTCGAGGCAACTGCGAAAAAGAAAGAAGACGAACTTCTTGGGTAAACATGGAGATCGGACTTTTCATACTCATACTATTGGTCCTTATTGTTGGCCATGAGCTCGGCCACTTTAGCATTGCAAAATGGGTTGGCATGAAGGTGACCGAATTTGGAGTCGGATTTCCGCCGCGTCTCCTCGGCATTCAGCGCGGGGAGACTGTGTATTCGGTAAATCTCATTCCGTTCGGCGGATTTGTAAAGATCCATGGTGAAGATCAGGAAGATCGTTTTACCGATCGTTCGTTTGTTCGGTTTTCAAAATCGTCGCAAGCGGCAGTATTGGCTGCAGGACCAGCAGCAAATATTGCCATCGGATTTTGTGCACTTTTCGCGGCGTTCATGATCGGTATCCCGACCGTGGTCGATGGTACTGCACATGATGGCGCAGAGGTAGTAGTTGCGTCCGTACTCGTGGACAGTCCTGCCGCTGTCGCTGGTATTTTGCCCGGCGATCGGGTGCTACAACTCGGGAGGAATGATGTGCTCGAGGCGGTTCGCGGAAGTGGAGACATCTCTGCACACATTGGCGAAAGTACTGAACCAATAACTATTGTTGTTGCGCGCGACTCCGAGCAATTTTCGTTTGTGCTGCTTCCGGTGGCAGGACTGCTGCCTGACGATCCGTCTCGGGCCGGGATTGGTATCTCAACGGTTGTAGTGAGCACTGATGGCATGCCGTTCTTTGCTGCACTGCAGCGAGCTGCAGCTGAGACCGCTCGTTCGCTCGTAGCAATTGTTGTCGGGATCGGCACCTTGATTGTGGGGGCAGTTACCTGGTCTGGTTCTTTGAGCGATATTACCGGTCCAGTTGGTATTGCTGGCCTTGTGGGAGAGGCGAGTGCATTCGGTGTTGGACAGGTGCTCGCACTTGCTGCGATTATCTCACTTAATCTTGCTGTTATTAACCTACTCCCGTTTCCTGCGCTTGATGGTGGGCGGCTTGCCTTGCTTTTCCTCGAGATTGTCCGTGGTCGGTCAGTCAAGGATTCAACGGTTCAGCTGATAAATGGAGCAGGGTTCGCCGCCCTCATTCTCCTTATGGTAGTAATTACCTGGAACGATATTCTTCGCCTAGTCGCTTAACACTTTATTTTTCTCTCAGGTATACTTACCGGATGAGGCAATCGCAACTCTTCACTAAAACGCGTAAGGAAGCACCAGCTGACGAGGTAGCCAAGAACGCACGCCTCCTCACCCGCGCTGGATTCATCTATAAGGAGATGGCGGGTGTATACTCGATGCTCCCGCTTGGGTTGCGGACGCTTAATCGCATCAATGCCATTGTGCGCGGGGAGATGACAGCAATCGGCGCAGTGGAGTTGCTCATGTCTGTGATGCAGAGCAAGGAATTATGGGAAAAGACAAACCGTTGGGATGATGCTGTAGTTGATAACTGGTTTAAAACAAAATTGAAAGCTGGCGGTGAGGTTGGTCTTGGATTTACGCAGGAGGAGCCGATGACGCGGATAGTTCAAGGACAGGTCAGCTCATATGTTGATTTGCCACGGCTTTTGTATCACATTCAGTGGAAGTATCGAAATGAGGAGCGAGCAAAAAGCGGGATGTTGCGCGGAAGGGAATTCCTCATGAAAGATTTGTACTCATTTGCGCGGACGGATGCTGAGCATCAGCAACTGTACCAGTCTGTTGCAGATGCATACGAGAGAATTTTTAACCGTCTTGGAATCGGCAATCGTACCTTTAAGACCTTTGCTTCTGGTGGAGTATTTTCCAAATATAGCCACGAGTATCAATGTCTCGCCGATGTTGGTGAGGATACGATTTTTGTACATCCAGGTAAGAAGATTGCCATCAACAGGGAGGTTCTGGTACCAGAGGTGCTTGCGGATCTTGGAGTCGAACGGTCTGAACTCGAGGAGCATGCGGCAATCGAGGTGGGCAATATCTTTAGCCTCGGAACTCGTTTTTCTGAGCCGCTTGGGCTTTCATATACTGCCGAGGACGGAGCCTCTCATCCAGTAATTATGGGCTCATATGGATTCGGCTCCACACGCATGCTTGGTGTCCTGGCTGAAGTCTTTGGAGACGAAAAGGGGTTAGTGTGGCCTGTTGCGGTAGCGCCGTTTATGGTGCACCTGGTTGATGTCTCGGGTGGTGCTCTTGAAAAGAAAAGCTTTGCTGATGCGCTCTACACGGATCTTACGCAGGCAGGAATCGAAGTATTGTATGACGATCGTGATGCTCGTGCGGGAGAAAAGTTTGCGGATTCTGATCTTATTGGCATCCCGTTCAGGATTATTGTGGGCAAGCAGACCATACCTGAACAAGTTGAAGTGGTGCGTCGAACAGATGGAGGCACCATGATATTCAATCGATCGCAGCTGCTCGACCAGGCAACCTATGCTGCTTAAGCTGCCTGCATCCATTACAGCGCGGTTTTCGCGTGACATTGGTATTGACCTTGGCACCGCAAACACACTCGTCTACTTAAAGGACAAAGGAGTCATCATTAGTGAACCATCGGTGGTTGCCGTCAACCAAAAGACTGGCCAGGTGGTTGCGGTTGGCAAGGATGCGCGGGACATGCTCGGTCGGACACCAGCGCACATTGCCGCAGTGCGGCCACTCCATGAAGGCGTCGTCTCTGACTTTGAAGTAACTGAAGAAATGTTGTCGTACCTCATTCAAAAGGCGCAGGGTGAAAAGACTCCGCTCGGCCCCCGTGTGGTCATTGGGGTGCCGAGCGGCATTACCTCGGTCGAAATTCGTGCGGTACGGGACGCTGCGAGGAACGCTGGCGCCCGCGAGGTGTACATTGTCGAAGAGCCGATGGCAGCAGCGCTCGGCGCACGACTCCCGGTCAAGGAGCCAGTGGGGACCATGATTGTCGACATCGGTGGCGGAACCACTGATATTGCGCTTCTATCGCTCGGCGGCATTGTGCGGTCTAAAAACTTGCGCATTGCAGGCGATACATTAAATCAAGATATTGCTGCGTACATTCGGAGCGAGTTTAAAATTTTGATTGGCGAGCGGACTGCTGAAGATGTGAAGTTGGCGGTTGGTGCCGTTCGAAAACCTGCAGCTCCGCTTCAGACCACGATCCGCGGCCGCGACTTGGTGACCGGACTTCCGCGTGAGATTGTAGTCACTGACGCAGATGTCCGCGAGGCTATCCAGGGATCTGTTGCAAGCATCGTTGAGGCAATTAAGGAAGTGCTCGAGACCGCACCGCCCGAGGTAGTGGCTGATGTCATGCGCGTCGGCATATTTGTAACCGGTGGTGGTGCACTGCTCCGTGGATTGATTGAAATGCTTGAAGATGAATTGAAGGTTCCGATCCACCTGGTTGATGATCCATTGACGACGGTGGTGCGCGGGACAGGGCTCATTCTTGAGGATATTGAAGGTTGTCGCGCTATGCTAGTGGATGAGCATGATGGGCCGATCGCTCGTTAGAAGGTCGTGTATGCGCTCTGGGCGCGTTCTTGTGCTCGTGGCGCTTGCAGCAGCAACATTGTATATCGCTCCCTACCTCAGAGACCTTTTCGGAGAGGTGATACTTGGGAGTGAGCAGCAGACGAGCTACGCGCTGCTCTCCCGAGCCGCACTGATCGGCACAATTGAAGCGCTTGAGAACGAGCGCGCGCGGAGCGCATACCAAGCAGCACTGTATCAAGCAGTCCTCGACGACCTTACTGATCTTCAGTCCAAAGTCGGGCTGCTACCGAAAGATTCGTACGGAATGGCACGGATTATCGCGCGACCGCCACGGACACATTATGATTCGGTCCTCATTGACCGTGGTTCAAACGACGGTGTCCGTGCGGGAGATTGGGCAACCAGCGATGGAGTGCTCTTTGGTGAAGTAACTTCGGTTTCCGACGCGACCGCTGTGGTGCAACTCTATTCGTCACCGGGGAGCGAGCGAAGCGTGAGTGTCGGAGAGCCGCAGGCAATCGTTACGATTCGTGGTGTTGGTGGCGGTTCATATGAGGCGCTGCTGCCAGAGGGTGTGCAAACTGCGAGTGGAGATTTTATCTATGACGAGTTCACCCAGCTCCCGCTCGCCATTGTGTATGATCGTATACAGCGGGAGGGGGACGCAACTGCGCGCATCTATGCAGCACACCCGATGTCGGTTTCGTCACTGACAGTCCTCGGGCTCATGCATACGATCAACTAGCTATGATGATAATTACTTTTTTTCTCCTTTTGATCTCGCCGCTTTGGGCTCCGTGGTGGGTGGCCGTCGCGCTCGCAATCATTGCCGCTCCGTATCGTTTTTCTGCATTCGTTCTGATTCCGGTTGGTCTACTGTACGACACATGGTTCGGCGTCCCGATTGCGCTGCTGTACGGATTCCAGTACCTTTATACTTCACTTTTTGGATGCATGGCATTCAGCGCATTTTTAATGAGAAGGAGGATGCTCAGCGATGTATGAGAGGGTACCAAGCACTAGAGCCAGACGAGATATTCCTCGATTCAAAAAATCTGCCGGCGTTTGATCGCGCGCGGCTTGAGGGGAGTATTGAGCGGCCGATTGCGAACAAAACATTTTTCGGATTCTTAGCGAGCGCAGCAGTACTCGGCACTCTTGTTATTGCGCAGAGCGTGTATCTGATGTTGGTTGAACATGAATACTTCTCTTCATGGGCTGAACAGAATCGACTTCAGCACTCAACCATCATTGCCGAGCGGGGCAGTATTGTGGATCGCCGAGGCGAGCCGCTTGCGGAAAACAAAACTGCAACCACTACGAGCACCTTTGCCGAGCGGGTGTACCCGCTCGGCACCGCCGCAGCACAACTTGTTGGATACATTTCGTATCCTAAACGGGATGCGAACGGATATTGGTATCAGGAGCATACTACGGGTATTGTTGGAGCCGAAGCCTATTTTGACGACCGCCTGAAAGGTGAAAACGGTATTGAGATCACCGAGACTGATGCGCGGGGCACTATTGTTTCTGGTTCAGTGGTGCGTACTCCAAAGCAGGGCGACGCAGTGTCGCTTAGTATTGATAGCGGACTCCAGCTTGCTCTCTTTTCAGCAATCCAGGAGCGGGTCGATGCTTCGTTCATCGGTGGTGCTGGCGCAATCATGGACATCTCAAATGGAGAGATTTTGGCGCTGGTCAGCAGCCCGTCGTTTGACCCGATCGTTATGTCGTCCGGAATTCCTGCTGCAACGGTGCGGGAGTATGCCGAGGATCCGCGCGCACCATTTGTTGATCGCGCAGCCATCGGTCTGTATACACCCGGGTCAATCGTTAAGCCTTTTGTTGCAGCTGCCGCACTCGAGGAGGGGGTTGCCAGGCCGGAGACCACCTATGTTTCGACGGGAAAGTTGGTAATTCCTAACCCATATGATCCTTCAAAGCCAACCATTTTTCGTGACTGGAAAGCTCATGGCGCCGTTGACCTCCGCGACGCAATTGCAGTTTCGTCTGATGTTTACTTCTATATTATCGGCGGTGGATTCGAATCTGCGCGAGGTATCGGAATTACCGCACTCGACCGCTACGCGCGACTCTTCGGGTTTGGATCGCCAACTGGCTTTGTGCTCGACGACGAGCCGAGTGGTACCATTCCGAATCCAGAGTGGAAAGCGGATGAATTTGACGGTGATATATGGAGAGTCGGCGATACTTACAACACCGCAATCGGTCAGTATGGATGGCAGGTGACCGCACTCCAAGCGCTTCAGGCAACCGCGGCGCTTGCAAATGGCGGTGTAGTGAGACAGCCAATTATTGAACTCGGTGCTGTTGGCAGTGCACGGATAATTCCGATTTCAGAATCACATCTTTCGGTGGTTCGGCAGGGGATGCGGCAGGCGGTAACAGGAGGAACTGCACAAGCGCTTTCGTTTCCTGAGCTGCATGTTGCTGCAAAAACTGGTACTGCAGAAACTGGCGTTCGTAAAGAATATACCAATTCTTTGGTTATCGGCTTTTTCCCCTACGAGGAACCTCGGTACGCGTTTGTCATCGTGCTTGAACGGTCAAAGGCAGGAACAGTGGTGGGTGCACCAGCCGCTATGCGCACGGTTTTTGAGTGGATTATCAAACATCGACCTGAAATGTATTCCACAGGTTTGACTGAGGAAGAAGGGCAGCTATAATGCTGCAAATGAGCACAAAGAAGCGACCTGGTGAGGAAAATCTCCTCAGTCAAGAAAAATTTGACGAGCTCAAAAAAGAACTCGAGTATCTGATAACTGCAGCACGGAAAGAGATTGCAGAAAGTCTTGAGTATGCTCGTTCGCTTGGCGACCTTTCAGAAAATGCTGAATACCATGCTGCGCGCGAGCTTCAGGCTGCAACGGAGGAGCGCATCCGTAGACTTGAGGGGATTATTAAGTCAGCGGTTATCATTTCTGAAAAGAAAAAAGGAGTAGTTGGATTTGGTTCAAAAGTCACTATCAAAAAGAAAGGTGACAAAGCTGAGCATGTCTATACCATAGTTGGGTCCGAAGAAGCAGACATGCGTGAAAAGAAAATAAGCCACCTCTCACCAATGGGCGAGGCACTCATGAATAAGAAGAAAGGTGAGTCGTTTACCTTTCAGACTCCCGCTGGCCGTCAAGAGTACACGATCGTTGATATAGAATAGGTGCATGTTTTGGCTAGACCGTATCTTTGGCGAAGCAGAAAAGCAGCTAGCGGCCAAAATTGCGGCTGGCAAGACACTATTAATACGGGACGAGAAGACCGCGTCAGGTCGCGTACATGTGGGTTCGATGCGTGCCTTGGCGCTCCACGCTGCGCTTTCTGAACGGCTTACAGAAGCGAACATACAAAACAGGTTTGTATACGAAATCAACGACTTCGATCCGATGGATGGGTTGCCTGTGTACTTGGATGCAGAAGTATACAGGCAATACCTTGGAATGCCGCTTTGTAACATCCCTGCTCCTGATGGAAAGGCGGAAAACTTTGCTGAGTTTTATGCGGCAGAATACATAACGGCTATTCGCGCTGCCGGTTTCAGCCCTGAGTTTACTCGAGCATCAAAGCTGTACCGAAGTGGCCAAATGAATGGTGTTATTCGTGAGGCGTTAGAGAAGGTAACAACTGTTAAAGCGATATACAAAGATCTCACCGGTCAGGATAGACCAGAAAATTGGTACCCGATCAATGTCGTATGCGAAAATTGCAAAAAATTGAGTACCACAAAGGTGACTGCGTTTAATGGCAAAGAAGTGACATATACATGCTACCCGACCGCCGTTGAGTGGACGCAAGGCTGTGGGCATCAAGGAACGATCTCACCATTCGACGGAAACGCAAAACTGCTATTTAAGCTTGACTGGCCTGCAAAGTGGAAGGTGTACGGCGTCGACATAGAGGGCGGAGGTAAGGATCATTACTCGAGAGGTGGAACGCGCGATTACGGGCGCAGACTTTCAAGGGAGGTGTTTAACTATCCAGAGCCATTTGGCGTGCCAAACGAATTCTTCTTAGTTGGAGGCAAAAAGATGTCTTCGTCAAAAGGGGCGGGATCTGCCGCAGCAGAGGTCGTATCACTTATGCCAGCACACATTTTCCGTCTTGCGCTCTACGGTAAGGATATTAATCAGCAGATTAACTTTTCTCCAGAGGGCGACACTATTCCAGTTTTGCATGATACATACGACCGTATTGCTGAGAGGGTCTGGGAAGGAGAGCGGGGGGATGACGCACGACTTTTCAAATACATAAACACCGAACCGTGGTTGAATGAAAAGCGCTTTCTGCCCCGTTTCTCACAGGTTGCATTTCTTGTTCAAATGCCTCACCTCAGCCTGCATGAAGAGGTCGAAAGAATGAAAGGGGCGCCGCTTACAGATCTCGATAAGAAGGAGCTTGCGTCACGGGCTGAGTATGCGCGGGTCTGGCTTGACCGCGCAGCAGGCGAGGAATTCAAGTTTTTTCTCCAAGCCGAACTGCCAGCAAACTACTCTGTTACTGATGCACAGTGCGATGCGCTCAAAACTTTACTACAGTATCTTAATTCGCATGATCAGCTGGACGGACAGGAATTGCATACTGATCTCCATGAGATGAGGAAGAAGAGCGGTTTGGAGCCAAAGGATTTTTTTGGTCCCATCTATGTCGCGCTCCTCGGTAAGGATTACGGACCCAAAATGGGCTGGTTCTTGAGCGTTTTACCAAGGCCATTTTTAGATCAAAGGATCAGGCAGGCACAAGAGAGATAACCGCCCACCCGGGTGGTTTTTTGTTTGGCTGTATTGGGGATAAGTGTATTGCAGTGGGTTGAAGTGGGATATAGTGTCATTATGCTGATCGGCGAGTATACACATACGCTCGACGACAAAAAGCGTCTTTCGCTGCCTGCTAAATTTCGCAAAGAACTTGGGAGGGGGATCATCATTACCCGCGGCCTTGATCGGTGTTTATTCATGTTTTCCGCTCCGGCGTGGAAGCGAATTACCGAGAAGATGGAAGCACTTTCAATGGGGGCGGGTGAGTCACGGGGGTTTAACCGATTCATGCTTGCTGGCGCCGTAGAGGCTGAGATAGATTCGGCGGGCAGGATTCTCATTCCTGACTTTCTCAAGGACTTTGCGGGGCTCAAAAGCAAGGTGGTGTTTGCTGGCGTGGGTGATCGCGCAGAGCTGTGGGATCAAAAGCGATGGGCAATGTACACGACCAGAATTGAGTCTGAAGCGGACACTATGGCAGAGAAACTTGGTTCGATTGGAGTCCTCTAACCCATGCACACACATACCACCGTACTGTTGCGAGAATCAGTTGACGGGCTTCAGCTTGAGCCGCGAGATATCGCCGTAGATGGGACCGTCGGCCAAGGTGGCCACGCTGCACTCATGGCAGAGCAGGTTGGGCAGAACGGAACCGTTCTCATGCTCGACGCTGACGAATCCTCGCTCAAGATGGCACAAGAAAGGCTACGGGGTAGTGCTGCACACCTCATCTTTGTGCACGGCAACTTCAGGAATATAGGCGAACACGCAGCACGAGCCGGGATTACCAGCGCAGATGGAGTTCTGTTTGATCTTGGCTGGCATTCTGGGCAGCTGACCTCGGGCCGTGGATTCTCGTTTGCCGAGGATGCCCCGCTCATGATGACGCTCGCCACAGATCCGGAACCGTATCAGATGACCGCTGCGGATATTATTGCAGGGTGGGATCAGGGTGAGCTCGAGCGGTTGTTCCGTGATTTTGGAGAGGAGCGATTTGCCGGCCGCATTGCCCGTGTCATTGTTGAAACTCGTCGCACGACGCCAATCACCCATGCGCGGCAGCTTGCCGATGTGGTGGTGAGTGCAGTGCCTGCTGCAGCGCGGAGGGGGCGTATCCACCCAGCGACACGCGTGTTTCAGGCACTCCGCATTGCAGTCAACGATGAGCTCGGCGCGCTTCGAGACGGAATTCGTAGTGCGTTGCAGCTCCTCGCACCTGAGGGGAGGCTTGCGATTATCAGCTTTCATTCGCTCGAGGATCGGATTGTTAAAGAAGCCTTCAAAGCTGCAGAGGACGAGGGGCTTGGTGTTCGAATAACAAAAAAACCAATTCAGGCCACCCGAACAGAGCAGCGAGCTAATCCGAGATCTCGAAGTGCAAAATTAAGAATATTTGAAAAATATGCGTAAGAAAAATCGTATTTCATATGCGCAGAAGCAACTCCCGTTTTCGGGCACTGCGCGAGCATTGGTATCGCCGTTCAAGTATGAGTATCGCGCGTTCGCTGCGCTAGGAAGCGTACTCGGCATTGTTGCGGTGGCATATGGAGTCTGTGTTGGAGTGTCAATTGCGCATGTAGCTGCCCGCGCAGCTTTGGTCGAGGATACCCGCGCGCTCTCTGCCGCTGCGGCGGCGCTCGAGCACACCTACCTTGCTGAAACCCGTGGTATTACTGAATCGTACGCCATCTCTCTTGGATTTGGTGCGCCAGAGCGGCGCGTCTATCTGAAGGAGGGTTCGGCGCTCGCTTCAGCTCATGCGCGCTAAGTTCATATTTCGCATCAGGATTATTGCAATCCTGCTGGTGCTCTGCACTGCAGGCATGCTTGCGAAACTCTACCTGGTACAAATTGTGCATGGGGGCGAGTACCGCGAGCAGGCAGAGAATCAACACATCACCCCGAGCGCGCATGTACTTGATCGGGGAACTATCTACTTTTCAGAACGCGACGGCTCTTTGATTTCTGCAGCGACTCTGACAAATGGATACACTGTGGCGCTGGTTCCCCGCGCTGTCAAAGATTCTGCACTGGCACTTTCGGTTGCCTCCGACCTCATTCCTGACATTGACCGCGAAACATTCCTTGCAAAAGCCGCTAAAGCAGATGATCCGTACGAGGAGATCGGCCGCCAGTATTCTGAGGACATTGGCTCGGCAATCCTTGCTGCAGCAGTGCCTGGACTCGAGGCGTACCGTGAACGATGGCGCTCATATCCCGGCGACGAGCTTGCAGCACATGAAGTGGGATTTCTTGGGTTCGGCAACGGGACCGAACTCACCGGGCAATACGGCCTCGAACGCGCCTATGACGCGCAACTTACAAAGCCGACATCAGGACTTAAAATAAACTTTTTTGCAGATCTTTTTACGAATGTCGGAGGAAGCCTGTTTGGTTCCGATGATGGACCCGGGGCGGATCTAATTACCTCTATCGAGCCAAGCGTTCAGGCATTTATAGAGGATGAACTTTTGCTGTATCAGCGCGAGTGGAATGCAAAAACAGTTGGTGCCATTGTTCTTGATCCAAAGACCGGCGAGGTGCTTGCCATGGCCTCGCGACCCACATTTAATCCAAATGATATTAAAAACGCTCGGCCAGATGTTCTCGCTAACCCAATGGTTGAACGGGTGTATGAATTTGGATCGATTGCAAAACCACTGACCATGGCAGCGGCGCTCGACGCGGGCGTGGTGGTGCAGTCGTCTACTTACACTGACACTGGCTCAGTGCAAATCGACGGCAAGACGATCTCCAATTTCGACAAACGGGCGCGCGGAGTTGTACCGATGCAGGAAATTCTTTCGCAGTCGCTCAATGTGGGTATCGCGCATCTTGTTCAAAAAATGGGTGCTGATACTGCCAAAGAGTACCTTTCCGCGTTTGGACTTACCGAGGAGACTGGTGTCGACCTTCCGGGAGAGGCATCGCCGCTTGTATCCAACCTCGAAAGTCCGCGAACTCTTGAGTTTGTAACTGCAGGATTCGGGCAGGGGATTGCAGTAACTCCCATTGCTATGGCGCGCGCACTTGCAGCGCTTGCAAACGGTGGTCAACTGGTAGCACCGCACCTTGGTATTGAACTCAAGTATCCTGGCGGTGCTACCCGTAGTATTGGATGGGCACCGCCCCGCGCTGCAGTTCAACCAGCTGCTGCGGAGGTTACCACGCGGATGCTCGTTGAGGTGGTTGACACCGCACTCAAAAACGGAAAGGCAAAAGTCCCTGAAATGAGCATCGCCGCAAAAACGGGCACTGCTCAAATTGCGGATCCCGTGCATGGAGGGTACTATGCAGACAGGTACCTACACTCGTTTTTTGGGTACTTTCCTGCATACGACGCGCGATTTCTGATTTTCTTCTTTGCAGTCGAGCCGGTTGGCGCGCAGTATGCATCCGATACCTGGACGCTGCCATTCAAGCGGACCGTGTCATTCCTTACTACTTACTATCAGGTGCCGCCTGATCGGGCACCGATTACTACTGCCCCATGAAAGAAATCGTACGATCTCTCGTTGTTCGGATACTCACTCTCGAGGCGCTTTTTTTGTTACGGCGGCACCGTCCGCGCGTAGTCATGGTTACTGGATCGGTGGGCAAGACCTCGACCAAGGATGCAACCTTTGCTGCCTTTACTAAAACGCGGTTCGTGCGACGGAGTGAGAAGAGCTACAATTCTGACATCGGTGCTCCGCTTGCAGTTCTAGGGTTGCCAAATGGGTGGAATAGTCCGCTTCAGTGGGTCCGGAACATTATTGACGGGGCGTTGCTTGTGCTTGCACACACTCCATATCCTGAGTGGCTGATCGTTGAGGTTGGGGCGGATCGTCCTGGCGACATCACCCGCTCTCTTACATGGCTGAAACCTGAGGTGGTTATCGCAACACATTTCCCCGCAGTGCCAGTCCATGTTGAGTTTTACGACTCACCGAGGGCAGTGGTGGCAGAGGAGCTTGCCCCGCTTACCTGGCTCTCGCCAGGAGGCGTTGCGGTGATCAATGGCGACGATGGTGCAGCATCCTCATTTGAGCTACCGGAGGGTGTCGAGCGCATTACCTACGGATTTTCAAACACTGCAGCAGTGCGGATCACCCGCCTACGAACACTCGTAGCGAAAGGGAAGCCTACCGGAATCAGTTTTGATGTCTCGTGGGGGTCAGAGAGGGCGCATGTGTCGCTAAGCGGGGTTTTAGGCGCTGCGCACGCCACTGCTGTCGCCGCAGGAATTGCGGCAGCAGTAGGAACTGGTATGAGCTTGGAGGATGCGGTGAGCGGAGCCAGCGCCTATGAAGCACCGCCGGGCCGTATGCGCATTATTACAGGCACTGCAGGGATAACGCTCATTGATGACAGCTACAACGCGTCTCCGGCAGCCGTATTGCAAGGTCTTGAGGCGCTGCGATCAATCAGTGGAGCGGGGAAGCGGATTGCAGTTCTTGGTGACATGCTCGAGCTCGGAGCGTACTCGATTCAGGAACATGTACGAATCGGCAAGGCTGCAGCCGAGGCAGCTGATGTCCTCATAACTGTTGGCGTGCGGGCGCGCGGCATCGCAGCAGGGGCGCTTGAGGCTGGGATGTCAGGAGAGAGTATTGCTCAATTTGAACGCGGATCTGACGCAGCCACACATCTCGCCGCACTTGCTGAAGAGAGAGATGTGTTGTTTATAAAGGGCTCGCAAGGGATGCGGATGGAGCGGGTGGTACGGGCGCTCATGGCAGATCCGTCTGAAGCAGCAAAACTTCTGTGTCGCCAGGATCCAGAGTGGATGCTTCGGTAGCTTGTCTGTGGTATAGTCTGCACGCGGCCTCATCGTCTAACGGTTAGGACAGCGCCCTCTCAAGGCGCAAATCCGGGTTCGATTCCCGGTGGGGTCAC